>JAPLHB010000136.1 GCA_026389845.1 Chloroflexota bacterium | reverse complement strand
CGCCCAGCACACTTTCTACCTTTGGAAGCGGGATCCCGAAAAGGGCATGCTCGTTCTCGATGGTCTGAGTAATCGCGCCGCCGGGCCACTTAGACTGCCCGACCTCGGCGCGGCAGAGTTCATTCTCGCCCTATCGGGTGCCATCTTAGGACAGACGCGTGATGCTGAGACTTCGTCCAGATTACTCGCTATTGGCCGCAAGACGCTTCGCCAAGTATTGCTTTTGGGAGATCCAGGGTCGCGAGGTACGGCTATTAGGCGTTGGCAGCGAGTTGTGGCGAGCTTCGTACGTGAGCAGGTCGTCGATTTCATATTGAGTTTCACGATGCGGATGTTGAGCGGTTGGAGCAGTCACGCGTGGGCCAGCCTGGATACAATGGGGCACTTCCTCAAGCTGTCCATCGATCAGAAGGAGTTGTTACGCACGCTCATCCCATTACTCATGCCTGATACGCCTGGGGTGAACAATAGGGTTCTCGATATGCTCATTGTGGAGGAATGGGGGGATGCGATCTCTCAAATCGTCGTGGAATTCTCATTGCTCAGCCACAGCGTTAACGATCTCCCGGGCACATTGCCTGTGGTTGAACAGTTGATAGCTAAAGCATTGCAGACTCACCCTCCGAGGTTTTGGGTATATGGACCGGCTTGGGCACCGGTCTGGGCGTGCTTGGCGCGCGGCCCCAAGCAGGAGCATCCTGATCCCACAATCGAATATCTAGCGATAAAAGTCGCTTCAGCCATCCAAGAGGATCCGAATGACTGGCTCGAAGCAGCAAGGAAAGCCCGTCCGGTTCCCATCCCTTCTGACTCAAGGGCGTCCTCCCTGGGATTGCTGGCCTGGAGCAGCTACATCCTGCGGGGACACGTCGACTCGCCCGAACTTCGCAAGTATCTTGACCGCGCCAAGGCAGCCAAGGATGTAGACTACCTAATCTCTTATGTATGTAACGAAGTGACGGTGATGATTGAGTCCGGTTTCCACCAAGCTGCTTTTGAGGCACTCCTGCCAATCGCTGACTACGAAGATCAAAGGGTTCGGGAGGCGCTCATTGAGCGATTGGTGCGAATCCGGCAGTATGAACCGGAGAAGATCGAAGATTGGTTTCTGGAGCACGAACTGCCGCAAGAAATCACCCAGCGAGTTCTGGCCTATCCACCCAGCGAAGGGCTCAATGACCTATTGACGTATCAGTTGCTTTGGATACTCTACGACCTGTTTCTATGGGGCCCCAAGTTTCTTCAGGCCGAGCTTCAATGGCTCCTCTTCAAGGCGCTTGAGTTGCCTAACATACGGGAGTGGCTCAAGCTGATCATCAAGGAACTCTTCAATCTAATCGCCGGCGAACCGGTGTTGAAGGTACCCGCAGATGCCCCATCGCGGCAACTCTCCAAGGTGTGACGCGATTTGTCGGCGTGGCCTGGTGGGCACTGGTGATGCTCTCGCTGGCGTTTCTGCCATCGAACGCACGGATCGCCGTCTACATCCTGCCGGCCCTGGCGGGGCTGGGCGTGGCGTCGGCGCACGTGATCCCCTGGTCTATCGTGCCGGACGTGATCGAAGCGGACGAACTGGCGACCGGTCAGCGGCGGGAGGCGACCGACTACGGCTTCCTGGTCTTCCTGCAGAAGGGCGGCGCGGCGTTAGCGCTGGCCTTCATGCAGGAAGTGCTGCACCTGACCGGCTACGTGCCGGGCGCGGCGCAACCCGATAGCGTCCTGTGGGCCATCCGGCTGATGATGGGGCCGCTGCCCGCGCTGCTGCTGGTCGCTTCGATGATCCTGACCTGGCGCTATCCCCTCACGCGCGAGCGGCACGCCGAGCTGCGGGCACAGTTGGCGGAGAAACGGAGCAACGGATAGAAACGGATAAGCAGATAGTCGGCTTCAGCCGACTTTTGGTATCAGCCTGCGATTTCAATCGCAGGAGGCTTGCCATAATCCCCATCTGCCGGTATAATCCGGCCAGCTTCTTATTACCGAAAAAATCATTCGCGCGGATTCGCGGTATTCGCGGGTCGGCCGTATCTCACAATCGGGAGGACACCATGCTACTCCGCGGTAAACTCATTGCCGAGACGCCGATCTACCGGGGCAACGCCCGCAAGACGCTGTTCACTCGCGACGGTGACGGTGCACAGCGGCTAGTCTCGCTGGCCGGCGAGATCTCCGGCACGGCGCAGGCCCTCATGGACGCGTTCATCGGCCAGTCACGCGATGGCCGCAACATCGGTCTGCTCAACCGGGCCTGGCTGCGTCTCTATGGCAGCCCGCTGCCCGATGGTCTGATCACGCGCGTGGACTGCCGCCTGCAGGATGCGGTCTACCCGCAGGATCACTTCTTCGACCTGCGCATGGGCCTCAAGCTCGACGAAGACCGCTGGGCAGCCGAAGCGAACGCCAACTACAAGATGGAAACCGTCTTTCGCAATGCGGCGTTCGACTTCACCATGGCCGTCAACGACGCCGCGCTGGAGCGGGGCGACAACGCGGCCAGGCTGCATTACCTCCTCCAGGAGCTGCGCGAGGGTCGCTTCTGGTTCGGCGCGGGCAAGAGCAAGGGCCTGGGCCGCGTCCGCCTCGAGGCCGATTGGCCCGGCGCCGCGCCCGCCGCGCCCGCGCTACGGCCCGATGCCAATCACCTCAAGATCGTCTTCCGCTTCAACGCCGACAACCCGGTGCTGGTCGGCTGGAACTGGGGCAAGGTGGACCCCGAGGTGCCCGCGTTCGCCGCCATCGAGGGCCGCTTGCTCGTCGCAGCCATGCGCGACATCCCTGATCCCGTCCGCCAGCGGCTCGAAATGGTCATCGGCGGGCCGATCCTCAACCCGGAGGACTGGAAGCGCAAGCTGGCCGAGTATCTGCCCCGCACGGTGGCCCTCTGGCTCCAGGAACGCTCTTCCGGCGAGACCGAGGTCTGGATCCTGCGCGAGAAAGCGCTGGCAAAGCTGGCCAAGGGGAAGTATCCACTCTCGCAAAAAGTGATTGACACGGCGAAGTTCCTCTGCGACCGGCCGTTCCCCAGTGAAACCGCGGCCGAGGTTGAGCTCAAGGAGCGGGTCGGCAACCAGGCCAAACGCATCGTCGAGATCATGGAGCACAGCCAGCAGGCCAGCCAGCAGCTCAACCACGAGGCGTGGCTGGAGGCCGCCGAGAGCCTGGGGTTGGACGCGGGCCTGGAGGCCGAGCTTTCGGCCCAGCTCGCGGACGAAACCGCTCTGACCAAAACCCTGGCCGAAGCGTGCCGGTCGGTGCTGCCGCGGCTCTACCAGCAGATAGATCAGCAGGTCAGCTTGCTGCAAAGCGACGCCTGGGTGGACGCCGAGATCGCCAGTCG
Organism: Chloroflexota bacterium; assembly: GCA_026389845.1. Taxonomy (GTDB): domain Bacteria; phylum Chloroflexota; class Anaerolineae; order CG2-30-64-16; family CG2-30-64-16; genus JAPLHB01. The sequence continues at coordinate 8,923 of JAPLHB010000136.1, read as the reverse complement.
CGAGGTGCACCTGCGCATCAAGATCATGCTGCTGGAAGGCAAGATCACCGAGGCGCAGTGGGGCAACCGCAACCAGGCGCCCGAGGGCATCAGCCCGGCGGGGTGGCGCACCTTCCTCGAAGAGCACAGCCGTGTGCGCTACAGCCACATCGTCGCCCCGGTCAACCTGCGCAAGAGTATCGCTAACGACCGTAACTTCATCGCCTTCCTCAAGAGCTACCGGTCGAAAACCCGCCAGGAGCTGGCGCAGCCGCACCACGTGGACTTCCGCGCCGGCGGGCCGTTCAACCGCGAGATTTCGCGCAAGTACGGCAAGCCTTACGACACCATGTTCATGCGGATGCTGACGTGGCAGCCCTCGGCCCAACAGGAGGGCGCGTGGGAGATCTACATTCCCGGCAGCACGGTCAAGGGCGCGTTCCGCAAGCGCGCGTCGCAGGTGCTCAAGACGCTCTGGGGCGAGTCGCCGCGCGTGACCGAGGTCATTGACTACCTGTTCGGCCGGCAAGGGCAGCGCGGCGCGGTCTACTTTTCCGATGCGTACCTGGCCGACCCGACGCAGCCGGAGAAGACTTGGTGCTCGATGGACGGCGTGCGGATGGATCCGGCGACCGCCCGCCCGGTAGAGAGCGCCAAGCACGATTATCTCTTTGCCTACGGCGATCAGCTCAACTTCCAGCTTCAGTTGGAATTGCAAGACCTGACCGAGCGGGAGTTGCCGGCGCTGGCCGTGCTGCTGCACCTGCTGGAAGACTTCAAACAAGGTGACGTGGTGTTGGGCGGCGAGAAGACCGCGGGCTTCGGCTGGGTGAAGGCGCGGGTGAGCGAGATCACCTGGCTGACCGCTAACCCCGCCAGCCCGCTGACGGTCAAGCTGTTCCCCGATCAGCCACTCCCGCGCGAGGGCTTGTGGCACCGGTTGACGCTGACCGGCGCGGCCGCCGCGGATGGCTTGAAGTGGAGCGCGCCGCTGGCCGCGACGATGAAGGCCGCGGTCAGACCGCCTCGCGCCCAGGCCGGCTTCGTCTCGCACCGCTCGTTCGGCGGTTACTCCGGCACCCTGGCTGTCGAGGCCGAAACGCTGACCCCGCTCCACGTGCGCGAGAGCGGCGAGCCGACGCACAAGGTCACGCTGGCCGACGGCAACGTCAACGGCTGGGACTGTTTCTCCTTCTCGCCCGCCGAGGCCGCGCTGCGCGGCGACGCCCGGCTCTACGCGCTCCCCAGCCGCAGCCTTAAGGGGATGCTGCGTCACGTCTACGCCATCGCCAGCGATTCGAAGACGACCAGCCCCGACATCAGCCGCCTGAACCCCGTGGATGGTCTCTTCGGCTGGGTGGGCAGCGGCCCCAACCAGGCGCTCATGGGCCGCCTGGCGTTCAGCTTTGCGCCCTTCGAGGGAACGCCGGAGCTGTCCTGGTTCAAGGTTCCGTATCCCTACGGTGGGTGGATTTGCGAGAACGGCGTCTGGCGGCGCTCGACGACCAAGGGCGTGCCGATGTTCCAGATCGCCAAGACGTGGCGGCTGTTCAACCACGCGCCGGTCGCGCCGATCGTCCAACGGCTGGATGCGTTCAAGCCGGACGTTGTCCAGGCCAGCTATACCCGCGCGATCTTGCCCGGCGCGACCGCGCGCTTCGGCATACGTTTTTGGAACCTGGAACGGGAAGAGCTTCAGCGGCTGATCTGGTGCGTGGGGCTGGAGGACGGGCTGGCGCATAAGCTGGGGCATCATCGCTACGTCGGCTTCGGCAGTCTGCGCCTGCGTCTGCTGCCCGGCAGCTCGCTGGTGGACGTGCAGGGTCGCTATGCCGGCGGGGCCGATTGGCGCACGCCGTTGAAGGTCGAGGAGTGGTTGGAGCCGAAGGTCGTGGCGTATCGCGCGGAGCTGCAGAAGGCGCTGGACGCGCGGGTGTTGTAAGTGCTTACACGTTTCGACTGGCTGCGTCGCAGCCGTACCGGGCCGGAGTTGCTGGCGACCCTGCGCTATCTGGAAGCGACGCCGGAGCTGCCCACCGACGACGTGCCCCCCGGCCCGCCGCCCACGGCGCTGAACGGCCCGTGCCAACGCTGCTGGGTCTATCCGCGCGCGACGGGCCGCTATTGCGCCACCTGTCAGGCGATCCTCGACCAGGCATGGCCGTTGCGCGGCGTCGTGCTCCGGTCGGTGGTGATCTGGGGCTTCGTCAACCGGCTGCCCAGGTCACGACCTGGGAGCGGCGGCTTCGGCAAATCAGCAGAGGCGGCTCCCACGCCGCCGGCGGTGGGCACAGGAGCTCGCGGGGTTGGTTCGCCCCTCGGTATGTACGTCCAGGACGACCGTCATTTCCTGCTCATGCTGCCTCACGACAGCCTCAAGCCCTGGCTCCAGGAGTTGGTGCTCTATCACGGCGCCGAGTTGAAGGGCCTGCTGCAGATCTTCCCCACGACGGGCGGCCGGTCAGCGCCGATGGGTGACCTGCTGGCCCGGATGATCCACCAGGAAACCCGCTACCCGCCCGACCGGCTGCGGGTGCGCTTCTTTTCGAGCCTGGAGCAGATCTTCCATCCTCGCGCGTACGATAAAGAGGGGGTCCTGACGTTCGAGGTCAGCGACTTCCTGAACACCCTGGAGTTGGCGACCGTCTTCCGGGCCGTTCTGCGTCCCGACGAGCAAAAGACCCTCTACAAACTGCTGCACACGGCCGACTCGGCCCAGGCGCAGTTCTACTGGGGACGGTTCCTGGGGACGTTGAGCCAGGAGGCGCGCGATATGTTGACTGCCTGGGGCATCCGCAGTTGGTCGGAGTACCAGATCACTCTTCTTTACGAACTGGCGGACTATGTGGCCTTTGCTTACCCAGGTTAACCTGATTCGCTACCTGATCGTCTGGCGGGTCAACGGCTCGCAGATTCAACTGCCGCGTTGCCTGCCGGCCGATTTTTCGCAGGTGCTCGGCGCGTTGATCGCCGAGCGATTGCCGACGCAACAGGCGAAACCGTGGCGCAAGGCGGTGGCGGAGTGGGGAAAAGTAACCGACGAGTCAGCCGCCGCTGAAGCGCGTGACGCGTCGCCCCTGCCCGAAGCTCCATTACATACGGTGAACTTTCCCGCCGCCGCCGACCAAAGGTGGCCCGCCTGGCCTATCGAATCCGTGATCTGGCCTTACCCCGGCAAGCGCACCTACGGCCAGGGCGAGCCGCTGCTGTGGGAGCTGAAGCTGTTGGGCGCCGCCGCCGACCACGGGTTGTTCCTGGAAGTGATCTTGCCGGCGATGGAGGTCGCCGCCACGACCTCAGACGAACGGTGGCGGCGGTCGCGTACGCTTTGGGGCCGGTTCGACATCCAGGCGATCTACGCGGCGCGCGGCCCGCGCTGGGAGCCGTTCGTGACCGATGGCCGTCTCGACCTGGCCTATCGCCCGATGCCGACGCAGTGGGCAGAGGGGCTTGCCTTCGAGGTGAACGCCAGGCGCCGTTTTCATCGGCTGAGTTGGCTGACGCCGTTTGATTTCGGATTTGGGATTTGGGATTTCGGAATGGATGGCGGAGCAGATAATCCGCAATCCGCAATCCGCAATCCGCAATCAAAAGCGCCTTCCCTGCGCGGCATCCTGGATGCTCTCATGGCTCGTATCGCGCCGCTCGCCGTGGACAAGTGGGCGACGGCCGAGCAGGCATGGGGAACGCTCGACGCCGAGGAGCAGATGGGCGTCTGGCTCGACTGTGAGGAAGGCCGGCTGAAGCGGGCCATGCTCGAACGGGCGTCACGGGATTGGCCGGGGCGTTGGATCGGTGCGCAGCTTTTCGCCAAGATGCCGCCGCGGCTGCTGCCCTACCTGGAGTTGGCGTCGGTATTGCACGTGGGTCAGCACACACATTTCGGGTGTGGGACCTTCGCGCTGGAATGATGGACGACTTGGAGGCAGACGCATGGGCAAGAATGTATCAAAGCCGGTCATCGGCATGGATATGGGCGGCACGAAGATCCTGGCGGGGGTGGTGAGCGCCGAGGGCCAGATCCTGGGCACGGCCAAGCGCGCCACAAAACCTGGCAGCGGCCCTGAGAAGGTCATCGAGCGCATGGTGAAGACTGCGCAAGACGCGGTGAAGGCGGCGGGTCTGGAGATGGAGGACATCGCCGCACTCGGCACCGGGGCGCCTGGGCCGCTCGACCCCGACCGCGGGGTGGTGATTTTTACTCCTAATCTGCCCGGCTGGGAGAACGTGCCGCTCGCCAAGTCGTTGAGCGATGGCCTGGGTGTCCCGGCTTTTATCGAGAATGACGTCAACCTGGGTACGCTCGGCGAGTGGGCGCTGGGTGCGGGCCGGGGTGTGAAGGACATGATCGGCATTTTCGTGGGCACGGGGATCGGCGGCGGGCTGATCCTCGACGGGGCGCTGCGCCAGGGCTGGCGCAAGGCGTGCGCTGAGGTCGGTCACATGATCCTGTTGGCCGAAGGGCCGACGTGCGGCTGCGGCAACCGCGGCTGTCTGGAAGCGCTCGCCAGTCGCACGGCCATCGAGCGGGACATCTGGGCGGGCATCAAGGCCGGCCGCGAGAGCCTGATCCCCGAGATCATGGGCCAGGACAACCGCGAGCGCATGACTTCCGGCGCGCTGGCCGAGGCGTGGGAGAAGGGCGATCCGCTGGTGCGGGAGGTGCTCGGCCGGACGCAGTTTTACCTGGGGCTGGCGGTCGCTTCGCTGGTGAACATCGTGGACCCCGAGCTGGTCGTACTCGGCGGCGGCGTGGTGGAGGCATTGGGCGAGCAGTACCTGGAGCCGATCCGCTGGGTAGCGTACCAGAATTTCATCAACAAGCGTGGGGCCAAAGACGTAAAGATCGTGCCCGCGCAACTGGGCGATCAGGCCGGTCTCCTCGGCGCCGCGACGTGGGCGAGATATAAGCTGGCGAAGGATTGAGGCTGGGGGCTGGAAACTATAGGTATTCAGGTAAGTTTTTGGGGTAGCGGGACACCCCAGCCTGAACGCCGGGGCCTATGAGCCGTCTCAAGCTGCGACGTTTAGGTTGCAGTGTCTCATCAACCCCAAATCTTTATCTGACAGACTATAGAAGCTGATGCTTGCCTTGTGGCTCCAGCTTCCAGTATCCAGCTTCCAGTTACCGCCGTTTCTCATCCTTCACAAACAGCGTCAGCAAGAAACTGACGATGCTGACCACCAGCGCGCCCCAGAACGCGGGAGCAAAGCCGGCCACGGAGAATTGCAGCCCCAGCGCGCCGGAGATGCTGCTGGTCAGCAGGAGCATGACGGCGTTGAGCACGAGCGTGAACAGCCCTAACGTCAGGATTTGCAGCGGGCAGGTCAGCAGGCCGAGGATCGGCCGGATGACAGCGTTCAACACGCCGAACACCAGCGCGACGAGCACCAGGCCAGGCCAGCCGCCCTCATAGGCGATGCCGGGGATCAACCGCGTTGCCGCCCACAACGCTGCTGCATTGATGAGAAGACGAATGAGAAAACGCATGGACACACTCCAAGAATGAAAGGTGCCAGGCATTTCGAGAAGCGCCTGACACCCCCTTTACGCCTGCTCTTCCAAAAAGTTGCGGCTCATCCTTCATCAGTCACTCGACAAAAATCTCCACCCGCTCATCATCCTTCTCGTCGTCAATCTCCACGATCTTTCCCTGCAAACCTTCTTTGATCGCCGCGTGGATCGCGTTGATGTCCATGCCGGCCATGTCGGGCGCAAAGCGCGCGCCCATCTTCAGGCCGACGTCAACCAAGCCGACCGGCAGGTTGACGTTTACCTTGAACTTGCCGGTTGCGCGGTCGGTGACGCGGATACGCAGCCAGCGCGCCCGGCCCGGCTCCTCACGGATCGCGCCTGCGCCGGCCGTCCGTAGCGCCTCCAACAGCTTCGCGGCCTCCGCGGCCGTGACCTGCTTCTCTTCGACCATCTTCAGGATTCTCATGCGTTCTTCGCTAGTAGCCATGATCACCTCGGTGTTGCGTGTTGCGTGTTGCGTGTTGCGTGTTGCGTGTTCCGCTGTCTCCGCTGTCTCCGTGTCACCGTGTCACCGTGTCACCGTGTCACCGTGTCACCGTGTCACCGTGTCACCGTGTCACCGTGTCACCCCTTCGCATCCTTCCCCGTCACCTGCCGCCGCATGGTGAGTAAGACTCGCTGTGGCCGGAAGCCAACCGCTTCCAGGGCGGTCACGCCTGCCACGTGATCGCCGTCGTGTTCGGCGATGACGGGCTGCATTGGGGCGTCGGCCAGGGAGCGGAGACCGCGGGCAACCAGCGCGGCTTCCAATTGACCGCGTGCCCGCGGGTGTACCATCAGCCGCAGCCGGTGATAGTCGTTCAGCCAGCCGCCTTTGGTCTCCACCAGCCCCAACAGCCGGTCTCCCTCCCACGCGCCCCACCGTTGGACGGTGTAGATGCCGCTGAGCCGCCCCAGCCACTCGCCGAGCCGCTGCTCCAGGGTGATCTCGAACGCGCCTTCGTCCAGCGGTATCAGCCACTCGGCCAGGTCGGCGCGGGCCGCGCGGGCCAATTCCAGCCTGGGCCGCCACGCGGCCGGGGCCACGGGACGCAACTCGACGCCGGCGTCGTGCTCCAGCAGGTGGGCCGGCATCGCCCTGGCGCTCGGCAGCTTCCAGGTACCCTCCTGGCAGACGGCCGTGAAGCCGAGCTGCTCGTACAAGTGGCGGGCGCCCCGGTTGTCGGCCTTCACCTGGAGGATGGCCCACGCGCCGCTCTGTCGGGCAATCTCGCGGAGGGTCTCCTGCACCAACGCACGGCCGATGCCGTGGTTGCGATGTTCCGCCGCCACCGCCACGTTGCTGATCCTCCAGCGCATCCCCCCGTAGTCGGCGCGCTGGAGGGTGACGTTGCCGATGACCTGGCCTCGCTCCAGCCAAACGAAGCCGGAGACGACGTCGTCGAAGAAGGCCAGGCTCGCCAGGCTGCCGAGGAACGGGCTGAGCCAGGCGGCCAGCCGCATGTCATGGATCATGCCCTGGCCGCTGCCATCCAGATCGCTGCCGAACGCCTCCGCGATCAGGTCGGCCACCTGGCGCATGTGCCGCCGTGCGTCGAAGGGACATAGCCCGGTCGGGGCCGTCTCAGTTCGGGCCAATGAGAATGCTGCCATGGGCGATACTATACCACGAATTGGCCCGAAGACCATAAGGGTAGGGGCGGGTTTCCCCACACTGAACAGGTGCGTCGAGCAGCGTAAACCCGCCCGTACAATTCTACACGCCTAACGCCTTGAGCAGTGTCTCCGCCTCGGCCGCGCTGATCTTGCCCGTTTCCAGCATTTTCAGGATGGCAAGCTGTTCCTCCGCGGGCGGCGGGCTGGGCGGACGCGGGCGCTCCGGCGGACGCGGCGACTCGGGCGGCCGAGGGGGCTTGGGGCCGCGCGCGCCCAGGTTGACCTCGCCCGTCTCGAGGTTGATGCCCGCCGCTGCCAGCGACGCGCTCACCTGCTGGCGGATGCGTTCGCCCAGGTTGCCCAGATCGTCCACGCGGACGCGCGCCTCGAACCCACCGCGGCCGGCTTTGGTGTCGGCACGTTGAGCAGCGCCGGCCTGGCTGATCCGCAGATCGCCGTTGACGGTCAGGGTCATCCGCCCCGCACCGCGCCCCAGCGTCGCGGTGAAGTTCGGTGAGCCATCGGCCGCGGGGGTCAGCCGTGGGTCCGAGCGGATGCGCCCGCCGGCGCGGAGGGTGAGGCGTAGATCGGCGTCGGCGGGCAGGTGCAGGCTCATGTCCCCCTCGGCCGTCAGCGTATACTCGGCCTCGGCGAAGGGGCTGTGGAGCGTCACGTCGCCTGTCACCTGGGCGGCGGCCAGGCCGCCGGTCAGCGCGTTCGCGCGCAGGTCGCCCTGGAGAGCTTGCAGCTTGACCGGGCCGGCGATTTCGCTCAATCGGGCGTCGCCATCGGCGCGTGTGAGGGTCAGTCCCCCGGCCAGCTTCTCGGCCCACAGGTCGCCGCGCACGCGCCCGGCCCGGACATTCTGCGCGCCGTAGACCCGCAGATCGCCCGAGACGGTCCCGGCTTCGAGATTGCCGCCGCCATCGAAGCGCAGGTCGCCCTCGCAACTGCCGAGCAGGCGCAGATCGGCCACGCCTTCGGCGCGCAGATCGCCAGCCGCCTGCGCGATGCGGGCGACGCCGGTCAGCTCAGCCAGGCGCAGGTCGCCGTGGACGGCCTCCAGGTTTACGTCGCCGGTCAACCCGCCGACGCGCAGATCGCCCGGCGCACGTTTGACCGTCACCGCCAGCCCTGCGGGAACGAAGATGCGGGTGATGGCCGCGCCGGTGAGGCGGACAGCTCCCTCTTCGACGACGAACTCCGGCTCGCCGCCCGTGTGGAACGCCTGGATGACGGTCGCGTCGGTCGCCCCGCGCACCTGTCCATCGCGGGCCATCTCTTCGACGATCAGATGACTCACTTCTTCAGCCGGAAACGTGACGTAGTTGCTCATCATCAGACTCCCTGCAACTGTTTGATCGCCTCGGCCGAATTGATCTTGCCCGCGGCCAGGGCGTCGAGGATGGCCTGGCGCTGCTCGGCGGCGCGCTGTTTTTCTTCGGCCGGCGGCGTCTCCATCACCTCGTAACCCATCGCCCGGATCACCTCATCCAGCCGGGCGCGGACGGTGGGATACGAGATCTTCATCTCGTGCGCCACCCAGTTGAGCTTGCCGTCGAGCCGCACGAACATTTCCACGAACGCGCGCTGCTCCGGCGCCAGCCGTTCCAGGCGGCTAAATTCGAATCGGCCCTCAATCCCCGTGTCGCAGGCCGGGCAAGTGAGCCGGGTCACGGTCAACGTCTCGCCGCAGACCGGGCATTTGTTGGGCGTTTGGTACATGGTGTGCTCCTGGTGCGTGTGCTGCGTGCTGCGTGCTGCGTGCTGCGTGCTGCGTGCTGCGTGCTGCGTGCTGCGTGCTGAGTGCTG
>JAPLHB010000064.1 GCA_026389845.1 Chloroflexota bacterium | reverse complement strand
TTCCCCGGCGGCTCACCGGGGTAGAGCTGTTTCACGGCTTTTTTGATGGAGCCAAACACCCGTTGGTGGTCACTCATGGCTACACTCCTGTGCTTTGTGGTCGCAGGATTGTAACCTGAATGTCAACTGCAGATCAAAAAGTGGGTAATGTCCCGCAAGGGGTAGCCGTTGCGGAGCACTACCAAAAAGTGTCCGGTAGTGAAATCACGTATCACGTATCACGCTGCTGTCAAATCGTGATCTACTGAGATGGAGCCGATCCACTCCCCGATACCCCGCTCACTTCCACCGCGTCAAGATCGTCTCCCGTTGGAACAGCGCCACGCCCAGATACATCAACCCCACATCGGCCACCGCGGCGATGGCGGAGGCGATCCAAAAAGTTGTCGTGTTCAGCATGATGAACCCGGTCATCGGGCCGATGAGCAGGACCATCAGCGGCAGGATGATCAGCGAGCCAAGCTGCTCGGCCGCGCGCGGATCGCTGGTCCGGCTGCTGACGATGATGCCGACGTTAACGGCCATGATGGTCAGCAAGGGGGTCAGCACCAGCATCGCCACCAGCCACATCGGATTAAGGAAGATATGAAACACACGATCGCTCACTGCCAAGAAGCGAGCGAAGACCAGGAAGAGGCCGTAGCTGAACCAGGCCATGGCAACCCCCGGCAGCGCCGCGGCCAGGCCCTTGCCCAGCAGCAATTGCGTGGTCGTGATGGGAGTCGCCAGGAGCGGCTCCAGTGAGCGCGACACCTTTTCACCGACGATGCTGTAGGCGGCGATCGTCACCGGCACCATCAGCGGCATCATCAGAAACAGCACGATGAAGTTGCTGGCCATCACCGACTGCATCGCCTCGGCCGGCAGCAGGCCGGCGAAGATCGGATTGTCGAGCATCCGGCCCAGCTCTTCGAAGTCCTTCTGGCTGACCGACGCACGGCCCATGATCGCCAGCATGATTACCGGGATCGCCAGCATCAGCAGCGGCACGCCGATGACGACTGAGAAAACCAGCTTGTTACGCCGGACATCTTCCCACTCTTTAGTGATGATTGTGCGAATTGGATTCATCGGGATACCTCCATTGCGTGACGGACGACGAACGACGGACGACGAAAGACGGTCAACGGTTGTCCGTCGTTCGTCTTTCGTCCGTCAGTTCGCCGCTCCATTGTGCATCAGGCTGAGGTAGACATCCTCCAGCGAGTGCTTCAACTCGTTGACGAATTGGATTTGCGCCCCCTGAGCGACAAGCGCGCCGACGATGGCCGGGTTCTGCGCCGCCGGGTCGTCCAGGCTGATAACCAGCTTCCCCGTGCCGCCCTCGCCCGGCAAGGGTTCGACGTGCTTGACGAACGGCAGCGCACGTACGGTGGCGACCAGTCCATCGTGCATCTGCGCCAAGTGCATCACCGTCTGCCGGCCGAAGAGCTGCCGGCGCAGCGCGTCGGGCGTGTCCACCGCGATTAAGCGTTGGCGGAAGACGCCGATGCGGTCGCACAGGCGCTCGGCCTCATCCAGGTTGTGGGTGCAGAGGAAGATCGTCCGCCCCTGCCCGCGCAGCGTCTCGATGAAGTCGCGCACCGTCTTGGCTGCCTCAGGGTCGAGCGCGCTGGTCGGCTCATCCAAGAAGACCACCGGCGGCTCGTGGAGCAGCGCCCGCGCAATCGCGAGCTTTTGCTTCATGCCCTTGCTGAACGTTCCCGCCTCGGTCTCACGGCGATCCCACAATTCGAGCAGGCGCAGGAACTTCTCCACCTGCCCTCGCACATCCTTGACCCCATACAACTCGGCGAAGATCTCCAGGTTGCGCCGGGCGCTCAACCGGTCGTACAGACCGGGCGACTCCGTCAGAATGCCGATCTGACCGCGGATGCGCAGGTCTTCCTTGCCAACCTCCAAATCGTTTACCCAGGCGCGCCCGGCCGTCGGCCCGATCAGGCATGCGAGCAGGCGAACGGTGGTCGTCTTGCCCGCGCCGTTGGGGCCAAGGAAGCCGAACACCTCGCCCTGGTTGACCAGCAGGTCAAGGCCATCCACGGCCTTCACCTCGCGGCCGTCAACTGGGAAATACTTGCAGAGTGATTCAGTACGGATCATAGGTGCCTCGTGTTGCGTGTTGTGTGCTGCGTGTTGCGTGTTGCGTGTTGCGTGTTGCGTGCTGCGTGCTGCGTGTTGCGTGTTGCGTGCTGCGTGCACGTCCTTGTCTACCCCGTTTCCTGGTCCCTTGTCCTTAGCCCTCCGCCTACTCGTACCTCGACTCTTCCGCCCGCCGCGCCAGTTCCTCGGCGGAGAGGATGCGCGGGGCGAGATTGGCCGTCGTCGGCACAGGCGCGGGCGATGGCGCCGGTTCGGCCGCGGGCGTGACCGGCTCCTCGCGCAGGCGCAGGATCAGCCAGAAGCACGCCGCCGCGACGATCGCCACACCAGCTTCCACCCAGACCGTGCCGAGGGTTGACCCGGCCCACACGGCCCAGAAGTCAACCACGGTATGCAGGCCGACCGCGGCCAGGAAGTAGGCAATCTGCTTGCGTGCGACCGCCCGGACGACGAGCAGCGCCATTGTGATTTGCAGCGTGATGGCAAACACCCGCTCCAGCCCGGCGACAATCGGCATGTACCACGGCTGCGCCCAATATTGGGCCGCCGCAGCCTGCACCTGATCGGCCGTCGCGCCCACCAGCTTCAGTAGCGCCGGATCGAGCGACCGCAGCGCGATCATGGCGACGAAGTTCACCAGCACCAGCAGACCGAGGATGATCGCCTCGGCCCCGCCGTGCCCCGCGCCGAATTGCAGACCCGCACGCCAACTGCGCGTTTTCTTCGCCAAGAAGGTGAGCACCAACCAGCGCGCGCCCTCCTCGCAGATGCCGGAGCTCAATCCCGCCACCAGCGCCATCGGGATCAGCGGCCAGAGGGCCACCCCGCGACCGCCGCCGAGCAGCCCCAGGGCGTAATTCAGTGGCAGGTGGACGATCTGCGAGAAGATGAACGTGCCCGCGCCGGCCAGCCAGACGCCCCAGCCAACGCGGTAGCGCCGGTGGAGCCACCAGCCCAGCAGGATCGGCAGGAGGATCATCAACGGGTATTGGATCAGCGCCGAAGCGAGCACGAACGGCACGTTGAGCGGCGACGGACCGCTCGGGGCCGGTTGCGCCGGAGCGGCCGGGCTGGCTGAGGCGGCCGGCACTACACCGCTCGCGGTGATCGAGCGCAACTCGAACGCGGCCCCGGAAGTCCGGTTCACGTACTTCACCAGCGGATACGGTGCGGCCTGACCATACCAGCCGTCGTGCTTGCCCGACCCGAAGTCCATCACCACGCGCCAGCACGGAAAGGTACCTGCAGGCACGGTGATCGTCTCCGCGCCGATGACAGAGAGGATAATGGGCGCGGCAGCGCCGCTTGTCGGGATGATGTCGGTGTAGCGCGTCGCATAGCCGGCCGCCAGGGGCAAGGCTCGTTGGACTTGCAGCGTCTCGTCGTTGTCCAGGCCATCGGCGACGGGCTTGAGCGTCTTGGTCGTCTGCTTGCCATCGGCCGCGGTGGTGACGATAACAATCGTGTCGGTCGCGTAGGTCGCGTCGAAACGCAGGCCACCCGTCTCGCGCCAGGAGCTGACGGGGCGCAGCGCGGCGTCCACGATGACCTGGCCGCGATCCAGCCGGCCGCCGAGCTTCAGCTCGTACTCCTGCGTCCACTGCCAGGCATCGGGCCCACGGCGCCATGTCCACGCGGCCGTGCCGGCCGCGGCGCCGTTCTTATCTTTGAGATCGTAAGCGTTCACCTCGCCGTCACTCCACGGCGCCGATTGGAAAGTCAAGGGCTGTGGGGCGGGGCCGGCGCAACCGGTCAGGATAACCAGGATGATGCCGGCCATCAGGGCCAGCGACAACGATCGCTTCATTGTATTCTCGCTATATGAGGGAGCGCAAAACGCAATGACACCAGCGAAGAATCTGTTGCCCACGACGAGACCCTGCGCTGATTTTTCGCCGCAACGAGAGTCACGGGAACAACCCGCTCAGAGCTTGCCCTGAGTGCAACGAAGGGGTGACAAAAGCGAGTTTTGCGGTACTGCGTTTTTTTGTTTTACGTTTTGCGCAACAAGTTCTCCAACGTCGCGAAATCCGTCCGCGCGGTCAGATCCAGGCTGAGCGGCGTGACGGTTATGACGCGATCGTGGACAAGGGCGTAGATATCGGAATTCGGCTCCAACGTGGGCCAGTTGATGCGGATGCCGTAATCCAAAGGCGCCAGGCTCCCATCCTGCGGGATGGGTTGACCGGCGTCGGGAAAGAGCTTGAAGTACGACTGCCGCGACTGCCGCGTGATCCGCCACGGTGTGTCGGACGTGGCGTCGGCCGGCACATCAATCTTCAATACGTCTACATCGAAGGGAAGTTGTGCCTGCAAGACGGCCTGGACCATCTGGCGCGTGATCTGCGCCGCGGCCCGCCAGTCCAGCCCATCGGCATGGTAGTAGTAGTACTCCGGCAGCGTCTCCAGCGACACGGCCAGGGCCGGAATCCCCATCTCGGCCCCCTGGAGCGCGGCGCCCACGGTGCCCGACGCGGTGACGCACGTGCCCGGGTTTTCGCCGTAGTTGATGCCAGAGATCACCAGGCTGGGCCGCCGCGGCGCCAACACCAGCACACCGTAGACCACGGCCTGGGCCGGCGAGCCGGGGAAGCCATAGGCCGGCATGTCTCGGCAGGCCACCTGCAAGTATTCTTCGATCACCTTCCCGCCGACGATGGGCGGCGAGCCGCGGCCCATGCCGGTCTGTTGTGTGGCGGGCGCCACCATGAGCAGATCGCCCAGGTCACACACCGCCTCGGCCACGGCCACCAGCCCTGGCGAACGGATCCCGTCATCATTGGTGAGCAGGATCAACGGACGTGTTTCGGTCACTTCGCTTCCTCCAATCATGCAGACCTCCATGGTCTCGCGAGACCACGGAGGTCTTGTTGGAGATATTCTACCGCGGGCCGAAACGACGCGCCATGATGTGGGTCAGCCGTGCCCCATGTATAAGGATCCTCGCATGGGGGCACTACGACCTGAACGTCGCAGCTTACCGTGAACCCACTGCCTCACGCTACGGCGTTTAAGGCCGTAGTGTCTCAACGTAGACGATCCTGTCATCGGAACTATGCCGGCATCGTCCGCTGCCGCCGCGTCGAGCGGCTGAGCGGCCGCTTGGCGACGATCGTCACTTTGCCGCTGTTCGACGGCGTGTAGACGTTGATCGCCTCCCAGCCCTCCTCGCCCCATTCGTTCAGCGTGGCCTCGATCTGCTCGTCCTTCGTGCCGAACGAGCTGCCGATGGTCAGCACGCGGTATTCCCAAAGGGTCTGGTCGCCCATCGAGCCTCCTTACACCTGATTGTCTTTGCGCCACTGCCGATTTAGCCCACCCAGCAAGACGATCGTCGCCGCCGCGCCGCCGCCCATCAGCGACAACACCTTCGCCGCGTAGGGCGTGCCTCCCAGGGTGAGTGACACGGCCAGGATCGTCGCGGCCCAGACGACAGCGATAGCGATGATGATAATGCCTGGTCTACACGTGCGCATGGGATGCCTCCCCTCTTCACCCGGGACTTCCGAGTTTTTTGGAGACCTCGGAGGTCTACTCAACGCTCAGCTTCCCTGCCCCTGCGCCAAGGCCGCCTGCTGCGCCAACGCGGTCAGCCCACCCATCGCGCCCAGGTTCATGCTGTCTATCGCGCTGCTGGGGACAATCACCATCGCGCCGCGCTCCTTCAGGCCTTCGAAGAGCATGTTCATCGCACGCAGATGGAGGGCGGTCGGGTTGCCGATATACACTTGGGACGCCTCGGCGAAGCTGGCCGCGATCTGCTTTTCCGATTCGCCCAGGATCACGCGGGCCTGGCGCTCGCGCTCAGCCTGCGCCTGGCGGCTCATGGCGTTCTCCAGGTCGGCCGGGATCATCACGTCGCGGATTTCCACCGATTGCACGGTGATGCCCCATGGCGTCGTACGTTCGTCAATGATGCGCTGCAACTCGGCGTCCATGGCGGCGCGGCCCACCAGGATTTCGGCCAGGTTCTTCTGGCCGATTACCTCACGCAAGGCCGTCTGTGCGGCCCAAGCGATCGCCATGCGATAATCCTCCACCTCCAGCGCCGCCTTCTGTGCGTCCCAGACCAGCCAGAAGAGCACCGCGTCCACGTCGGTCGGTACCGTATCCTTGGTGAGCGTCTTCTCCGCGTTGAACGGCGTCACCATCACCCGATGGTCAATCCAACTGGAGATCGAATCCACCAGCGGGATGATCCAAAACAGCCCTGGCCCGCGCAGGCCGCGGAACTTGCCCATACGGAGGACGACCGCCTTCTCCCACTGACGCGCGATCTGCAAGGCAAAGAGCAGGTAGGTGGCGATCAGCAGGAGGGCGATCGTCACTGGCACAATCACGCTATCGCTCACGTCGAGGCTGTCGAGGTAAATGGACAGGCCCACGGCGATGGCCGTGATCAGGAAGAAGAGGAACAACGCGATGGCGTTGGGGCCGCGCACAGATGTTTGCCCGCCGGCCGCGGCTTGCCGCTTCTTGGTTGCGATGGTTGTCATAGCTTACACTCCTTGTTGGTATTGAGTATTGGATATTGTGTATTGCGCGTTCCCCGAGTTCCCCCAGTTCCCGCAGTTCCCGCGAATTCTCGTTGGCCTTCACGTTTCACATTTCACGCCTCGCCCATTCAGCGAACTGCTCGGCCCACGCCCGCGCCACCTCGTCGGCGCGAAAGCCCAGCCGCTCCGCCTCGGCCAGCCAGCCGGCGACCATCTCCAGCAGGTGCGCGTGGCGGAGGCGTACAGCATCGGCGGGTGGAGCCTGGGCCAGCACGTAGGTGCCGCGGCCCTGCTGGGTAGAGATGATCCCCTCGTCGTGGAGCAGGCGATAGGCGCGGGCCACCGTGTTGAAGTTGATCCGCAGGTCGGCGGCCACCTCGCGCACGGTCGGCAGTTGATCGCCAGGCGCCAACACGCCTGCGGCGACCAGTCCCTTCACCTGCTCGACGATCTGGGTGTAGATCGGGGCCTTGCTCTGGAAGTCAAGGCTGATTTGCATAGGTAACTCGATGAATGAATTGTATCATTGAACTAAATGTATCACCAATGTGGCGATTTGTCAAGTGGGGCAATGTGGACTTGGAGAGGACATTTTCCTGACAGGAGGCGGCGGTTATGCCAGGGAGGCGTCGCCCGCCGGGAGATTGCCGCATACCCGCTGTCATTCTGAGCGAGTCTGCCCCTGATTTCACGTATCTTCTCAATTTGTAGGGGCGCACCCTTGCGGTCGCCCAGGCGGGCAGGCGCAAGGCCATGCCCCTACCCCGGATTATTGAGAGCATACGATTTCACACTACGGCGAGCATCCAGCGAAGATGCAGCGAATGGATGCTTCGCTGGAAGCTCGCCGCAACGCAAGACACGGGAACGACCCGCTCAGCATGACAAGCGGCGGAGTTTCTTGCTTCACGAATGCCACCGGTGGCATGGCGGTTCTCAGAATGACAGACGCCTAGCAGCGCTGGCACTCATGCGCGGAAGACCGCCGGCGGATCGGCGGCGCGGCTCACGCGCAGGATTTCGGCGCCGGTGAACTGCTCGCCATCGAAGGCCAGGCGGACGCCCTCGCAACAGTCGCAGTGCGGCCCCCAGGCGGCGTGGTCAGCCTCCGGCAGGCAGCCGATGGCCGCGGCCTCCACGATCCCGCCGTGGGAGATCACCAGCGCAGCGTCGCCGTCGGGCAGCATCTTGGCGATCGAACGCAGCAGCCTGGCCTGAGCACGCGCAAACTTGCCCGCAGCCTCGCTGGTACAGATCGCTTGAGCAATCGTCGCGAAGCTCGCGGGCCAGGCGATGGCGGTGTCCACGTCCTTGCCCATCTCGCTCAACGCTTCGATCTGCTCGTCCACCGCGAAGCCCATGGCGATGGCCGTCTCGAACGCCCGCGGCACGGTGCTGGTAATCACGCGGGCGAACGGCCCGATGGTCTCGCCGACGCGACGGGCCAGGGTCACACCCTCTTGCGAGAGATGCTGCCCCGGTTTGGCACGCAATGTGTGGCGGCGAAGTTCAAGGATGCGCATGAGTACCCCCTCCCTAACCCTCCCCCGCTGTGGCGGGGGAGGGAATGCCCCCCTCCCCCTGTCGCAACGGGGGGAGGGGTCGGGGGAGGGGGGCCTCCTTCAGCGCCTCCATCACCCGCTCCTGCAGCGTTCCCTTGTCGGGTCGCCGATGCCCCAAATCCATCAGTCGCTCCTTCAGATGGGTGGTCACGTCGGCGACCAGCTTGCCCAACGCGGCTTGCGACGGTCGCTCGCCGCGGGAGAACCAGCCGATGGCCGCATAGCCGATGGCGACGGTAGTAGAAGCAGCGATGGCTGCGCTGAGGAGCCAGCCGGGCACGCCGCCCAGCTTGGAAAGCTCCTGAAAAAGCCGTCGCGCCATCAGTCCGACGCCGAAAGTGACGATCAACTCCCTGGCCCGTTCCGGCGTGATCCTGTAATTGTAGATGCGGCTGATGCTCAGCACCAGGCCGGTCTGGATGCCGAGCAGAGGAATCAGGTCGGCGAGGGGAAGCGGGACGAAGGCCACGACGGCCGCTGCGCCGCCGGCCGCGATGATCCGGCTCCACGCCAACTGGCCGCGATATTGCGGCAGCGCCGCGCCGATGGCCCCCAGCAACTCCGGCTCGGCCCTGGCAATCGCCAGGATGATCCGGCCGACGTTGACGCCATCGGTGGCAACGGTATCAATGATCTGCGGGCGTTCCAGGCCCAGGGCACGGGCGGCGGCTTCGATCACCAAGTCGCGCTCGGCCTTCGGCGTCAGGTCTATCTTGTTCACCACGACGACAAACGGCTTGCCCAGCCCGGTCAGAGCATCGAACAGCGCCTTCTCGGCCCGGCCGACGCCGTGGGTCGCTTCGAAGACGATGACCAGGAAATCGGACGTTTTGGCCGCGCCGAAGGCGAGTTGGCGCTCGCGGTCGCCGACCGCGCCCGCGGCATCCGCGCCGGGGGTATCCACCACGGTGAACAGCCCCGCGTCGGCTTGCTGAGCGCGGCGCGTCGTACCGGGCACGGGGCTGACCGCGGCGCGGTCGGTGGGGCGGGCGATGAGTTGGTTGTAGAGGGTGGATTTGCCCACGTTGACCGGCCCGACGATGGCAATACGCCGCTTGGCGCCGATCACAGGCTTGTACTGGTCGGCTACATAGCCGAGGATGTCCTTGAGGGTCTTGGTCGAACCAGGCAATTGGGCGAGCAAATCCTCCAGTTCCCGGCGTCGCTCGGCCGAAAGATTGCCCCAGAGCTGCCGGATCGTCGCTTGCGCGGGACCCGGAAAGTCGCGCAGAATGTCGTCAAGGCTTGGCAAGGCCAACCTCCTCTGATTGAGGTTTCATGAGAACTACTGACTTACCATCATCTGCACCAACGCGCCGGCCGGCCGCTCGACCGTGTCCGCAAACGTCACGTTCAGCGGTTCACCCCGGTAGAGCGGGCGTTGTAACATCAACCGGGCGACGAGCCGATCGAGCGACGGCAACGCGCTCGTGCCGGCGGTCTCGGCCAGGGACGGGTGGGCGCTTCTCAACGTCTCTCGATACCACGGGAAGACGTACAGATTCACGTTGATCGGAATCAGATCGGGCCGCTGCCCCAGACCATAGCGCGCGTACCACAAGGCAAAGGTCGGCCCGTCGCTCGCCGTCAGGATCACGGCATCGGGCGCGGCCTCGGACAGCACGCCTGCCACGTAGTCTCGCGCCTCGTGGTCGCGGCTCAAATCCATCTCGCCCCAAAAACGGATGAGGGAAACGCCCGGCAAGACGATAAGGGCAAGGACAAGAAGTGCGTGCTGCGTACTGCGTGTTACGTGTTGCGTGCTGCGTGCTGCGTGCTGCGTACTGCGTGTTACGTGTTGCGTGCTGCGTGCTGCGTGCTGCGTATCACCGATAACTTCTTGCGTTTTTCGTTTTTCGTTTTTGGTTTCGCGTTCCGCCATCTGCCATCTGCCATCGACCATCTGCAATCTGCCATCTGCAATCCCCACTCCCCAATCCATTCCCGCGGCCAGCCACAGCGCCGCGACGGCCCAAACGGGAATCAGGTAGACGAAGGAGTCGGCCGTGTTATAACCGATGGCGTAGACGCTGAAGGCCAGGGCGATCAGACCCGTCAGCCGCCACCAAGTGTGATCGCGCTGGTCAATCCGCCAGAGGCCGGCCAGCGCGATCAGCGCACTCCACGGCCCGCCGAACTGACGCAGGGCATCGGCCACCCACGCTGCCAGCCGGCCCGGCAGGTAGGCCAGCTCGATGCCGAACGGCAGGGCGCCATAGGCCCGGCCCGAAATCAGCCACCAAAACTGCACCGGCGTGTGCGGATCGCCCCAGTTGATCGGCGGAGCGCCAACGGATACTAACGGCAGGTATGCGTACACGCTCAAGCCGGCCAATCCCGCGGCGCCGACCGCGATCCAGCCCAAAACGGGCGTTCGGCCCATACTGACCCGGTTCGACCACAGCCAGGCCGCCGTCCCCGGCAGCATCCAGACGAGGGAGAGATGGTTGCCCAGCCCCAATCCCAGCAGCAGACTTGTGCTCACCAACCAGGCCGTCCCCGTTCGTCCGCTTTGCACCGCCGCGCGCCAGCGCCAGGCCAGCCAGAGCAGGGCCACCACGATCAGCGCATTGAGCGCGTAAACCTCGGTGATGACAGCCTGACCCCAGAGGGTAGGCGACGCGGCCCAGGTCAGCGCAGCGACCATCGCGACCACGCCGCGCCAAGGTTGCTCCGGCAGCGTGCGCCGCGCCAGGTCGGCCAGCAAGGCAACTGCCAGGGCCGCGCAAACCGCCGACAGCCAGTTGCCCGTTCGGGCCGGGTCGCCGGGGACGAGAGCCAGGACAGCGCGCAGCAGGAGTTGATAGGTGGGATAGCCGGGGGGATGGGGCACGCCACCGGTCAGCGCCGCCGCCAACAGGTCGCCGCCGTCGCTGCCAGAGTGCGCCCAGGTCAGTCCAGGTGCAAGCGTCCGGGCGTAGAGGGCCAGGGCGAGCGCCCCGGCCGCCAGGGAAGGCCAGAAAAGCTCCAGGATGGCGAATGGCGAATGGCGAATGGCGGAATGACTGTTCAAGGATCAAAAATCCGCAATCTGCAATCCGCACTTCCCCCCGGTGGGCGGCAGTTCGGCGGGAGGGAGAATCACGGTGGTGGCGGCGCTGAGGGACGCGTCGCCGGCCGCGGTGGCGGTGGCACGGTTCACCACCGCGCGGCCCGGTGTCACGTCGGCGCGCACGGTGGCCGCAAACGTCACTACCAACTGACCGCCCGGCGGCAAGATGACCGCCTCGGCGCGCAACGTCCGGCCGTCCCACGCCGCCGCGCCGGCAAGAATCGGCCCTGGCTCAAGCTCCGGCGGCAAAGCGTCGGACAGGACAACCTGCCGCGCCGAGCTGGCGCCCGTGTTGTTCAAGGTCAACGTGTAGCGCACCGTCGCGCCGGGCCAAACCTGCTGGCGGCTGACCTCTTTGGTGAAGACGAGGCCGGCCGCGTCGGCGGGCGGCGCCAGCGGCGTCAGATCTGGCGTCGGCGACGGCGCACCGGGCGCGAGGGTGGGAGAGGGTTCCGCGGGTGGTCGAGCAGTCGGCGAGGAGCTGACCGGCGTCGGCTGGCCTTTGGGAGTCGGCGTAGGCACGGTTTGACCGGGGCGCGTTTGACCAGGGGTCGCCCAGGCCCGCGGTGCAACGATCGCCGCGCCGATAAGCACCGTCACCGCCAAGAGATAACTCGCTAGACGTCTGCGCATCGCTGCCGTCTCCCATTTGTCACTACGGGCGCATTCCAGTTTTAGGAGCGACGCAGCATCCTGAGCGGAAGCCACGTCGTTTGTGGCCGTAGTCGAAGGATGCGGCCATGTGCGATGACCGCTTCGCATTCCTTCGACTACGACCTGCACAAAAACGCAGGTCTCCGCTCAGGATGCTCCGCGTGTGTCTGCTCCTAACGTGTTGCGATGAATCCGTCTCTTGTCACCGTCGGATGCTTAACGGCAAATAGTACCTGGTCTTCGCCACCACTGCCACGCCGGCAAGTCGGTTGTTCGTGGTCACGCTCTCCGGGATAACACCATCAGGGTTGACCACCGCGACGAACGGGTAGGCGCCGACGGCCAGGCCGGACCAGGTGAAGGGCACGGTCCAGTCCCCCTCGGCGGCCAGCCTCACGCGGCCCAGAGGCGGTCCGGCCGACGAAGTCCCCGACCAGATGTCTACCTCCACCGGATCGGTCGGAGGCAGCGTGCCCAGGTTGCGCGCCTGGAAGCGCAGCCTCACCTCGGCCACGCCGCCCGCAGGCAGCAGCGGCACGCCGCCGACGTACTGCGCCTGCGGCAAGGTCAGATCGGTGACGACCGGCACGTTCAGACCGACGCGGTTGTCGCTCAGGGTCGTCTCAGGTGCGCCGCCCGCCAGCCCCACTACCAGCCATGCCGACCGGACGGCCGTATCGGGTTGCACCGACACGGTCTGCGCCTGAACGAGGGGCATCGGAATCCGCGTCAACTGGGCGGCTGTGATGACCGGCGCCCAGGGTTGTACCGGCACGGTCTGCGTCTTGCCAAAAGCTATCGGCGCCGAAATAGTGTGGCTGGCAATCACCTGGCCCCCGGCCGACGGGTCGCCATCGTACCAGGTCGCCAGGAAGGCCGACGGCGTGACGTTCAAGCCGGCCGTCGCCGCCGATGGTTGCGTCGTGGTGACTGTAACCGGATTCAGCAACAGTTGCGTTGCTTCGCCTGGGTGCAGTGGACCGTGCACCAGTTGCCAGCCGGCCGCACCCACCGCCAGGTTGACCGCGCCGAAATCCACCGGCCACGTGCTGCGGTTATTGTCTTCGCGCGATTCGATGACCTGATCGAGCGCGTCCACCTGGGCGGCGATGAGGTGGCTGCCCTGCGCCGCCGCCGGCCAGTCCAAAGTCGCCGTAATCGTGCCCTGGTAGCGCGCCGGCACGGCCGGCAACGCCACCGTACCCAACAACACGCCGCCCCGATCCGGGTCGCCGTCCCAGAAGCGTACCTGCGATGCCATGGAGGCCGCGTTGCCCTGGTTGCGCACCTCCAACGCCAGCCGCACCGTGCCGGTCGCGCCATAGGCGATCGACGCGGGGGTGGTCGGCCGGAAGGCGAAGGGCTGCAAGTCCACATAAGCGGGGCAGCTCAAGCGCGAGGCATAGCGGCCAAAATCGCTGCCCAACGGCTTGATGGCACGGGTCTGCGGGTCCATGAGCGCGCTGTAGGTGGTACCCCACACGAAGCTGGTGTCATCTAGACTGTACCAGGCCCAGCGTTGCACCAGGCGATTGCCGTCAGCCGGGTAGCCGATGCCTGGGTCGCTGGCCGAGAAAAAATAATCAAAGGTCGCCAGCATGTAGTCGCGGACGCGCTCGTAACCGTAGCCCAACTCTGCGTTGAAGAGAATGCCGTACTCGGAGACCACCAGCGGCTTGTTCTGCTGGCCGTGATCGCGCATCCAGGTGCGGAAGCGGACGATCTGCTGTGCGAAGAGATCCATCCGATCCAGATCGTCTACGCTGATCCACAGGCCGCAGTTAGCGGTCACGCCAGGGGGAATGCCGGCGCCCCATTCGCCGGCCTCGGTGGCGCCGTGGGGCCGGCACTCCATGCCGTGGCCTGGACGCACCTCGCGCAGCACAAAGCCATGCACATTCCACACGTCTACCGGCATCGGCTGACCGTAGCGCGCCTGGTACTCATTCCAGACCATGTCGAGCCACTGCATCCGCAGCGGCGTCGCCTGGACGATACCGGCAATGGCGACCTGGGCCAGCGGATCTCGGCTCTTGATGGCCTGGTAGGCATCATGATAGATACGGGCGTAGTTGGCAGGGCTGGTGTTGTCCTGGTAGGGACTGTCCGGCTCGTTGCCGACGAGCCACAAGGCGCCGGGGGTAGAATCCAGGATCGCATTCAGCGCGGCGCCGCTGGGCGAATAGCCGGCGTTGCTGGTGCGTATCATCTGCGCGAAGTCCATGCCGGCGGGATGCGTCGCTTGCGACCCCGCGCCCCAATTGACGTACCAGCCGGCATTCAGCGGCGTCACGTCGTAGTTCTGGATGCCACGGAGCACGCCGAAACCGAGTCGTTCGCGATCGCACGGATAGATGGGAGTTCCCGCCGACGCGCTCCCCGGTCCGCTCCAGAAGGCGGCTAAGATGCCCACCATGAGCCACGCTTTGAACATCGTTCTCATACCAGATCTCCATCAGCGACCAGGCCGAACTTAAAAAGATGGGGCGCCCGCGCGCGGATCGCCCCGTCTTCGAAACCTTCGATTATCGAGCAGCAACGTCTCGAGCTGCTTACTTGCGCGCCCGCCAGCGCAGGCCGACGTAGCCAGCCACGCCTGCCAAGCCGGCGCCCAACATCAGCAGCGTGCCCGCTTCAGGGACGGCGATGGGGCCGAGAACCTGCGTGAAGCTGTTCGGGCCACAGGCGCCGTTGATCGTCACCGTCTCGCCAGCCAGCAGCGGTCGGGTCAAGTTGATCACGAAGCTGCCGTCCGGCAGAATGATACCGGTGCCGATCACGATGCCGGCTGCATCGGTCACTGTGATCGTCTGGCCGGCGCATTGGCTGTCCCACTGGCCGCGAATGACGTTCGAGCCAGGCGTGGGAACTTGGATGACGGCTGGCACCGTGGTCGTTTGCGCGAAGGCCAACGCCGATGTAGCCAGCATCAAGGCCACTACCACGAGAAACACGATTGAAAGACGTCGGGGCATGGATCTGTCTCCTTTCTTGACTCGATGAGGGATTGGGTTTGATGACTCGCTGATCCGAGTTGCGAATTTCGACCGACGTGCGGCAACACGCTAACTATTTCTAGCCATAGCGAGTATAGCAGATACCGTTTAGTTTGTCCAATTCGCGATTCGCGGATAAGACACGCCAGACTTCGCCAGTCCGGCCCGCTGACTTCCTCACGTTCGTCCAGGCGCCAGGTTTCACCGCGAAACCTGGCGCCTTTCGCTCACGGCGCGGTCGTGAAGGTCACAGTGACCGCGTTCTGCATCGGCGAATCCGCGTCGCCACGGATGCCGGGGCCAATGATCCAGGTGTAGAACGTGCCGGGTCGCAGCGCCGCGTCGGCCGTGAAGGTCGCCGTGTTGGTCGCGACGTCATACGAAACGGCGCCGGGCACCGCCACGCCAGCCGTCTTGAGCGTGAAACGTGTCGCGTCCAGATCTTCGGGCTTGACCCCGCGGCTGAACACAGCCGAGAGGCTCATGACGGTCGGGACGCCAGCCGCACCGTCGGCGATACTCGTGCCCACCACCAGCGGATCGCGCCAGTTCGGCACGGTGTCGTTCACCACCTGGTTTCCGTCAGTGCCGTAGTCCACTGCCAGTTGGCGGTTGATCGTGTCGTGGATATCCGCCCACCACTCGACCACGTCCCAACTGCCGCGGGCGTACTTATACTGCAACGGCGTACCGTCCAGCAGTTGCAGCGTCGTCGTCCAGTGCGTGGCGTCCACCTTGGTCATCGCCCACTTGTTCGGCGTCCAGGGGCCGAGATCGGGTTGATCGCCAGGCAGGTAGACCACGTCGCCGCTCGGCGTGGCCGCGGGCACGGTCACGTTGAACGTGATCCGCACCATGCGCGCCTCGGCTTTGCCCGTCACCTGGTTCGAGCGGGCCGATCGGTTGTACGAGGTGTCCACGGCCAGCAGGTAGTAGTTATAGCTCAAACCGGTGCCCACCTCGCGATCCGCGTACTGCATCGTACCCGCGGGGATGGTGGCGACCTTCCCCCACAGCGCGCCCGGCATCACGGCCATGCGGTACAACTCGTAGCCGTACAGGTCAGGCTCGGTGTTGGCGTCCCAGGCCAGGGTGATGCTGCTGGGCGTAGTGGCCTTGACCTTCAGGTTGGTCGGAGCCGCGGGCGCGGTGGTGTCGGCCGAGGGGACGACGGTGAGGATGCCGCCCCAGGCCGTGCCGGCGCGGAAGCCGCCGTAGACCCAGTCGCGGCCGCCGGTGGGGCTGACACGCACCAGGTAGGTATATTGACCCACCGCGTCGGGGTAGAGCCGGCCCATCCACTCTTCCCATTCCTTCAGGTTTTCATCTCCGGCCGGATAGTCCTTGTGATAGGTCATGTCCTGCCAGGTGTTCCAGGTGCCCGGCAGCGTGCCCGCGAGGCCGTAGCCGATCTGCATCCACAGGCCAGCGGTGGCGTACTTCAGCGCGGTGACGTACTTGACGCGCACGCGGGCATAGATGGTATCGGTGGCCTGGCCCGCCTTGATGGTGTGCGTGATGCTCGGCGGCCATTGCAGCAGCAGCCCGTTGATCTCGTGGTGCGGGATCGCACTCACCTCGGCCGAGTTCGCGCTGTCCATGCCGTTCGCCACTGCACGCACCACGTAGTAGTACGGCCGGCCGTTTTCCACGCTTTTATCGGTAAAGACGGTGTTGGGGATCTCGACGAGCTTCTCATTGTAGCTTCCCCCAGCCAGATAGGAGCGGAAGACCTTGTAGCTCGTGGCGCCGGGGACCGCGTTCCAACTCAGCCTGACGAAGCCATCGCCCTCCACGGCGGTCAGACCGGTTGGCGCCGCGGGCGGGGTCACCGCGCCTTCGTGCACCAGGACCGCGCCCCAAAGGCCGTTGATCGGCACTGAGAGTATGCCATCCGCCGCAGTGTAGCTGCCGCCGTTGAGCGCGTCTGTGAAGGTCAAGTTTTTCGGCAGGTAGCCGCCGATCTTGAACGTAACCGTCTGGGCATCCTTGCTGCGGTTGATGACCACGATGCCGACGCCGGTCCCGTCCTTGCGGCCGTAGGCCAGGGCCAGTTTCGTGTCGTCGGCCAGCAGGGTGTCGAAGCTGCCGGTGCGCAGGAAGCTGTACTGCGTGCGGATTTGCCCCATCTTCTGATAGTGCGCCAGCAGGGTCACGTCGGCCTGGCGCCAGGCGGGCAGATCGCTGTAGCCCGGCTCGTCGGCCCACGGGTACGGCTGCCGGTTGTACGGGTCGTCGCGGTTCACGTCGGAGCCGAAGCCCGCCAGCCCCACCTCGTCGCCGTAGTAGATCGTCGGCGCGCCGGGCAGGGTGTATTGGAGAATCGCCACGGTCTTCAGGCGGGCGCGACCATCCTGGAAGTTGTTGACCGGGGTACGGTTGGCGCCGCTGCCGCTGATACCGTCGTGGTCGAGCTTGTTCACCGCGCGGTTGGTGTCGTGGCTGTCCAGCAGGTTCATCGCCACCGACCAGGCCGCTTCGGGGTAGTCTTCCTGCATCGCCCGCAGCGCGTTGATGAACTGGCTCGGCTTGAGCGGGTTAAGGTCCAGGTTGCCGTCGCCATCAGTGAATTTCGTGTCGCGCAGGAAACTCAACAGCGCGACCGAGTAGCGGTAGTTCATGGTCGAGTCGAACTTGTCGCCCAGCACCATCGAACGGACGTCGCTCTCCGACCAGGTCTCGGAATAGGTCACAACGTCGGGCTTGGTGGCCTTGAGGATCGGCCGCCATTCAGTGAAGAAGGTCGGGCCGATTTCGTTGGCTACGTCGACGCGGTAGCCGTCCGCGCCGTTGTTCAGCCAGAATTTGGCCGTGGCGTCGGCGTTGCGCATCCAGAACTCACGCACGGCCGCGTTATCAGTCGTGTTGACCTTCGGCAACGTCACGACGCCGAACCACCCGACGTAGTTGGTGTCGCCCGCGCAAACGCCGGTGCCCGCGGGGTTGGCCGGCGTGAAGTAGAACCACGAGCGGTACGGGCTGTCTACCGACTCACACGCGCCCACTTCGGGGTAGCGGCCAAAGCGGTCGAAGTAGATGCTGTCGGACGAAACGTGGTTGGGAACCATGTCCAGGATCAGCTTCATGCCGCGCTTGTGCAGATCGGCGGCCAACTGCCGGAAGAGCACCAGATCGCCCAGGGCCGGATCAATGGTGCGATAGTCGCTGCCATCGTAGCGGTGGTTCGAGGGCGACAGGAAGATCGGGTTGAAGTAGATCGTGTTGACGCCGAACGACTGGAGGTAGTCCAGCTTGTCCTGGACCCCCTTCAGGTCGCCGCCGTAGAAGGTGCTGCTGTAGGTGCTGTACCACGGGTTGGAAGGATCGTTCGGCTCCGGGTCGGGCACGATCGTGTTCCACGGCGCGACCGGCCAGGCGTGGCCGCGTTCGGCCGGATAGAACCAGTCAGCGGCAGTCGGGTCGTTGGTCGCGTCGCCGTTGCGGAAGCGGTCGGGGAAGATCTGGTAGATGACCGCGTTCTTGGCCCAGTCGGGCGTGGTGAAGCTCTGATCGTAGACGTAGACGTTGTAGCCGGGCGCGTTGGTCGCATCGCTGTAGGGCTGGCCCCAGCCGCCGTCGGCCGCGGCATCGTCGGCGTAGTAGACGACCTTGTCGCCGTCGGTCACGCTGAAGGTATAGGCCAGCACGGTCAGCTTGTCCGGCGCCTTGAGCGTGACTTCGTAGAAGTCGTAGCCGAAGGGCTGGCCGGGGACGGTCGCCACTTTAGTCATCCGGTAGATGCTGGCGCCGCCGCCCAGCAGATCCACCACGCGCACGCCGACGCCGGTCGCATCGTTGGCGTAGGTGCGGAAGCGCAGGCGGACGTCCGTGCCCTTGGTCACCGCGCCGAACGGGGTGCGGTAGAGCAGGTCGCGCGAGTCGTGCCCCA
Source organism: Chloroflexota bacterium (assembly GCA_026389845.1). GTDB lineage: Bacteria > Chloroflexota > Anaerolineae > CG2-30-64-16 > CG2-30-64-16 > JAPLHB01. The sequence continues at coordinate 18,422 of JAPLHB010000064.1, read as the reverse complement.
AGCCGTCCCACCAGATGTCGCCGTCGGGGCCGGGGGTGGGCGGGTTGTTGATGCTGTCGCGAATCTGCTTGGAATCGTAGTTGAACCGGAAGGTGACGTTCTGGCCGCCCTTGGGCACCACCAGCGGGATGTTCGCGGCGCCGGGCGCGCCACCCTGACCGTAGTTCTCGTCCCAGCTCTCGCCCACCGCGATCTTGTACTCGTAGTTCCCCTCAAGCAGGAAGCCGGTGAAGGTGTACCAGCCGTCGTGCGCTTTGTCCTTCATCCAGGTGGTCAGGTTGTCGGGCGCCCAGTTCGCGCCGCCCAGCGCCTCGCCCAGGCTGCCGACCAGCGTTACGATCTTGCTGGACTGATTGTTCGCCACCCAGTTGTCGCGGCGGTCATAGTAGAACTTGACGTGGCTGCCGTCGCCGGGGGCCGCAAACTTGACGTTGTCGCCGCCGGACTTGCCATCCACGCCGTAGTTCTCGGCCCAACTGCCGCCGACCGCGGCCTTAAACTCATAGTTCCCCGCGGGGATGGCGGTCGTGTCGAGAATGAAGACCTGATCGCCGTTGCCATCCGTACCCTTGGTGTTCAGGTTATCGGGCGACCAATCGCCGCCCAGGCCGGCTGCCGTCACGTAGTTGCCGGGGAAGGTGACCAACAGCTCCATCTTCGGATAAACGACGAAATTGGAGAGGGTGGTGGTCGTGCCGCCCCAATCGGGCGCCGCGAAGTTCACATTGGCATCCGAAGGAACGCTGTCCTGCGCGTGCCCGCCGCCGCCAGTGGTGAAGACCTCGATCGCGATGTGGGCGGGATTGCCGAGCGTGGCCTTCGGGATCGCGTACTCCAAGAAGTGCCCGGTCGCGCTGAAACCCTGCGCTCCGCCCACGCTAATCAAGGTGGGAAACTGCCACGCCGTGCCGTCCCACGTGGCAAGCTGCGCGTTCTCCAGCGTGCCGTCGTCCTTGTGCCAGACATACAGCGCGAACTCCGGCTTGTGTGCGTCCGCCGCGTTGACCGCGCGACCCCACGGATCGCTGCTTGCGCCCGAACCGGCCACCAGGTTCGTATCAATGTAGATGCCGTAGGTCATGCCCCAGTTGGTGGCAAACGCGTCCAGGCCGATGTAGAAGTTGTTCGCATCGTCAACGATGTAAAGACCTTTCAGATCGAGGTTCGGCTCGCTCATATCGCCCACAGGATCAGAGGCGACAGCCGCGCTATAGGCCGCGTCCTTGGTCCCATCAATGACGATCAGCCCGCCCGAGGGCGGCAGGACCTCTTCGCTCACGGCCTTCGTGACCGGATCGAAGGTGAACCTGACGTCGCCGCCGCCGGCTGGTACGGTGAACGCCTTGTTGGCGCCGGGATACGCCTCAGCCCAGCCTTCGTTGAGCGCGACCTTGTACTCATAACTGCCTGCTGGCACGCCTTTGGCCGTATACGCGTACTTGCCCCCAGCGTCCGGCCCCTTCAACAGCGTCTTCAGGTTATCGGGCGCCCAGTCCGCGCCGCCGACCTTCGAAGCGAAGTTACCCACCGCCGCGGCGATGGTTTTGTTGGCGTTGTCGGCCACATAGTGATCGGCCGGGTCGTAATACCACTTCGCGCTCTTGCCATCAGAGGAGATGGTGAACGGCACGTTATCGGCCGGATAGGCCTTGCCCCAGTCGCCGTCTTCGACGATCTTGTACTCGTAGGTCCCCGCGGTGGGGATGGTTGCGTCGTACTTCCAGACGCCGTCGCCGTTCGCATCGGCCAGGTTGGTCAACGCGTCGTTGTTCGACCAGTCGCTGCCGCCCAGCAGGTGCTCGAAGCTGCCCGCGACGTTGACCTGCGTTAGCAGCGGGCCGATGGCTGATGGCTGCTGGCTGATGGCCGACGGTGACGCGGCCAGTGGGGCGACCGTGGAGAGCAGCAAGGCCAGCACGGTCAGCAAGGAGAAGAGGCGGAACTTTTGCATAGGACGCTCCTTTCGCTGGGAAATGGTGGATGGCAAAACGCAAGCTTCCGGCAAACAAAAAAGGCCGCGTCCCCGGATAAGGGGGACACGGCCTCATTAAGAAGGCAAGAATGGATCGCACCAGAAAAGAGAAGTCATGACGAGCCTCTTACTTCAACTTCGGAGCAAGCGAACGTCGGCCTGGAACAGCGACGCACCGGCTGGCCCGGTGCAGGAGGTCGAAAGACGGCGAATAAATCTGGTTAGATAATACCACAGGCGGGCGACGGTGTCAAAAGGAGTTGGAACACAAAGGCATCCGCGCCGCAACGGACGGTTTGACCTGTGCTTGACGCGCGGCTATAATTGGGCGAAGGAGGTCGCCAATGACCGACACCGCTCCCCACTCACTCACTGCACAGGGCCAGTTGGCCCACGCACGCGCCGCTCGCGCCCAGGTCATTGCGGCGGCCGGCGGCATCGAGGCCGCCCTGGCCTCGGGCGCATTGCCTCTTTTCATTGACACCACCCTGTCCGAAGCTATCGTTCTCGGGTTGCTGCGCCAGGGGGTCCAACGCTACCTCGGAGTGTTCGGCCACGGCTCCACCGAGGTCGGCGAAGTGCTCCGCATCTACCAGGAGGCCGGACTTGTGCGGGTCTACAATGTCCGCCACGAAAACGAAGCCTCGCACGCGGCGACCGCGCTCCGCTGGGTCACGGGCGAGAAGGCGGCGGTCGTCACCTCCATCGGCCCCGGCGCGCTGCAAGCCCTGGCCGCGTCCATCGTCCCCGCGTCCGACGGGATCGGCGTTTGGTATCTGTTCGGGGACGAGACGACCGAGGACGAAGGCCCCAACATGCAGCAGATCCCCAAACACGAGCAGGGGCTTTTCCTGCGGCTGTGCGAGACGATGGGGTGCGCGTACAGCCTCCATACGCCGCTGGCGTTGCCCATGGCCTTGCGCCGCGGGATGGTCACGGTAGATCACCCCCACCGGGGCGGGCCGTTCTACCTGCTGCTGCCGATGAACACCCAGGCGGCCAGCCTGCCCGGCTTCAACCTGGACGAGTTGCCCCACGGCGCGATCCCACGCATGGGGGCGGCCGGCGACGAGGGCGCGTATGGCCGGGCCGCCGACCTGCTGCGCGCAGCCGAGCGGGTCGTGGTCAAGATCGGCGGGGGCGCGCGAGGAGCCGGGCCAGCGCTTCTGGAGTTTCTGGAACTGACCGACGCCGTAGCTGTCCACACGCCCATCGCCACGGGCATCGTTCCCTATGCTCACCCGCGCAACATGACCGTAGGCGGCTCCAAAGGCTCGCTCTGCGGCAACTACGCGATGGAACACGCCGACCTGTTGGTCGCGATCGGCACGCGCTGCGTCTGCCAGTCCGATGGCTCCCGTACCGGCTACCCGAACGTCCAACACGTGATCAACATCAACAGCGATGTCGAAGCCGCGACGCATTACGGCAAGACGGTCGCCCTGGTTGGCGACGCGGGGCCAACGCTCCGGCGGCTGATCGAGGCCCTGCGGGCACGCGGCGGCCGCGCGCCTTCTCCCTGGCTGGCCGAATGCGCAGCGCAGCGCGCGGCCTGGGAGGGATTCAAGGCGGCGCGTTATGCACATCCCACACTCCACGACGAGCGCTGGGGCGATCAAGTACTCACCCAGCCGGCCGCGATCAAACTGGCGACCGACTGGGCGCGCGGCCATGACGTGGGCACCTTCTTCGACGCGGGGGACGTGCAGGCCAACGGCTTCCAGATCGTCGAGGACGACCGCCCGGGCCGCACTTTCACGGAGACGGGCGCCAGCTATATGGGCTGGGCGGTCTCGGCGCTACTGGCGACCGCCGTGGCGACCCAGCCGTTCTACGGCCTGGCGATCACCGGCGACGGCTCGTTCACGATGAACCCGCAAATCCTGATTGACGGCGTCGAGCATGGCGCACGCGGTTGCATCCTCCTGCTGGACAACCGCAGCATGGCGGCCATCTCCGGTCTGCAGGCCGCGCAGTATGGCGTGGCCTTCGCCACGAGCGACGCGGTGGCGGTGGACTACCTGGCCTGGGCACGCGCGGTGCGCGGCGTCCAGGCGCTGGACGGGGGCCGGTCTCCAGCAGCGCTGAACGAGGCGTTGAACCGGGCCAGGTCACACGCTGGCCTGACGCTGATCCACGTCCCGGTCTACTGTGGTCCCGACGAACTGGGCGGCATGGGCGTCTTCGGTCGGTGGAACGTGGGCAACAGGTGCGAAGCGGTGCAGGCACTCAGGCACAACATTGGATTGTGAGGCGAGATCGGAATGGACGACATGACGCCCCCCCATAACCTCTTCCAGGGCCTCCACGGCGCCTACCCCCGTGCGTTGTTCCGGCCGATGGGCTTTGGCGACGACGACTTCGCCAGGCCGATGATCGGCATTGTCAACTCGTGGAGCGAGACCACCCCCGGCCACTTGCACCTCCGCGAGCTGGCCGCGTGGGTCAAGGAAGGCGTGCGCCAAGCGGGCGGGATGCCGGTCGAGTTCAACACCGTCGCACCCTGCGACGGCATCGCCCAGGGCCGCGGGATGCACGCGATCTTGCCGCTGCGCGAGGTGATCGCGGCGTCGGTGGAGCTCATGACCCTGGCCCATCGCTTCGATGCGCTGGTCATGCTCTGCTCGTGCGACAAGATCATCCCTGGGATGCTCATGGCCGCGGCGCGGCTGAACCTTCCGACGATCTTCGTCACGGGCGGCCCGATGGCTTCCGGCCGCGTGGGCGAGCGCGAGATTATCCTCAGCGACGTGAAAGAAGGGATGGGTCGCGTGGCCGCGGGACTGATCTCGAATGAGGAGTTTCACGATATCGAGACGTGTGCCTGTCCCGGTCCCGGTGCGTGCAGCTTTTTGGGCACGGCCAATACCATGGCCTGCGTGACGGAGGCGCTGGGCCTGACCCTGCCAGGCTGCGCGACGCTCGGCGCGACGCATCCCGACCGGCAGGCGCTGTGCGTGGAGAGCGGACGGCAGGTCGTGGGTTTGGTGGGACAGGCGAACTTGACGCCGCGTGCCCTGCTGACCCGCGCGAGCTTCGAGAACGCGATCCGCGTCGTGCTGGCGACCGGCGGTTCCACCAACGCGACGTTGCATCTCCTCGCGCTCGCCCGCGCGGCCGGCGTGGCCTTGGACCTGGGTGTCTTCGATGCGCTCAGCCGGCAGACGCCCCTGGTCGGCAAGTTCCGCCCGGCCAGCCGGTATACCGTCAACGACCTTCACGCCGCGGGCGGCGTCTCGGCCGTGCTGAGTATCCTTGCGCCATTGCTGCAGCGTGACGCCGCCACCGTGACCGGTGAGACGATCGGCGCGCGCGCGGCCCAGGCGCGGGTGACGCGGCCCGACGTGCTCCAGCCCCTCACCGCGCCCCTGGCACCGGAGGGCGGGCTGGCGATCCTGCGCGGCAATCTGGCCCCGCGGGGCGCGGTCGTCAAGCAGAGCGGGGTCGCGCCCGCCATGTGGCATCACACCGGCCCGGCCAGGGTGTTCGAGTGCGAGGAGGAGTTAGCGGATTCGCTCACGATGGCCGCGATCCGCCCCGGCGACGTGCTGGTGATCCGCAACGAGGGGCCGGTCGGCGGGCCGGGGATGCGTGAGCTTTCCATCCCGGCCGCGATGCTGGTAGGCATGGGGCTGGGCGAGTCGGTCGCCATGATCACCGACGGTCGCTATTCGGGTGCCACGCGCGGCCCGTGCATCGGCCATGTCGCGCCCGAAGCGGCTATCGGTGGCCCGATTGCCGCGGTGCAGGATGGTGATTTGATTGAGATTGACATCCCCCATCGTCGGCTCAACCTTGAGGTCGAAGAACTGGAGTTGGCCCGTCGCCTGGCGGCCTGGCAGCCGCGGCCGCCGCGGGTGACGGGTGGCTTCCTCGACACGTACCGCAAGCTCGTCTCGCAGGCCGACGAAGGGGCGGTGTGGCAGTGAGACGCAGCACCATCAACAGGTAGGAGGACAGATATGCCAGGCCAACCATCTTCGGACAAGCTCCCCGTCAAAACCAAACTCCTCTACGGCGTGGGCGACGTCGGCAACGCGCTCGTGAACTCGGCGATCCAGTTCTTCCTGATGATCTTCTACACCGACGCCGCGCTGCTGCCGGCGGCTGTGGTGGGCAGCGCCCTCTTTTTCGCCAAGCTCTGGGACGCAGTCAACGATCCGCTCTTCGGCTGGGTGTCGGATCGGACGACCTCGCGGCGCTTCGGCAAGCGGCGGGTCTTTATGTTCTTCGGCGCCGTGCCGCTGGCCCTGAGCATCATGCTGCTCTGGTTCGTCCCAGGCAGGCTGTCGGGGATCGGCGTCTTCCTCTGGGTGCTGCTCACCTTCGCCCTGTTCGACACGCTCTGGACGATGACCAACGTGCCCTATTACGCGCTGACCGCCGAACTAACCGACGACTACGACGAGCGCGCCAGCCTGACCACCTATCGCATGACCTTGGCGGTGCCGGCGTACCTGGTGGGCGCGGCGCTGACTCCGGCCATCGTCGCCCTCTTTATCACCAAGCGCGCCGGCTACGGCGGGATCGGCATCATCTACGGCGTCATCGCGGCCGCGGCGCTGTTGATCGCGGCCGCGGGGCTGCGCGAGCGCAAACAAATGACCGAGATGCGGGCCACGACGCCGCCGCTGCGCACTTTTCTACAAACCTTCCGCAACCGGCCGTTCGTGCGGTTGCTCGTCGCGTATCTGATCCTCAACGGCGCGTTTGCGCTGGTCAAGACGCTGATGGCGTACTTCCTGATCTATCAACTCGGCATGGAGGCACAGGTTCCACTGGTGATGGGGCTGATGCTGGTGTGCGTGGTCCTGGCTCTCTTTCCATGGAAGCTGCTCGCTGACCGGTGGAACAAAGGCCCGGCCTACGCGCTGGGCATGGCGATCGGCGGGCTGGCGGTGGCGGCCACTTTCCTCCTGCCCCACCGGCCGACGCCGTGGGTGTACGCGGTCGCAGCCGTCGCGGGGATCGGTTTCGGCGCGCAGTGGGTCTTTCCCTGGGCCATGGTGCCCGACGTGGTGGATCACGACCGCCTGACGACCGGCGAGCAGCGCAGCGGCATGTATTTCGGCGTGTGGGGCCTGGCGACCAAGGCATCGGAGGCGCTGGCGATCGCATCCACCGGCTGGATTCTGGCGCTCTTCCGCTACGCGCCCAACGTCGCGCAGACCGACCAGACCCTCCTGGGCATCCGCCTGTTCTTCGGGCCAGTTCCGGCGGTCCTCATCGCCCTCTGCCTGCCGCTGTTGATCTGGTATCCGATCACGCGCGCGACGCATCGGGAGATGCGGGCGAAGCTGGCGGGACGTGATTCGTGATTCGTGATCCGTAGTTCGTGGTTCGTGGTTCGTGGTTCGTGATTCATGGCAGAGCACGCACCACGCACTACGCACCACGCACCACGCACCAGCAACCGTTCGGAGGTGTACCATGCCACTCCTTCGCGTGGCGATCGTCGGCTGCGGCCGGATCGCCGACCTGCACGAGTTGGGCTATCGCGGCCGTGAGGATGCCCGTCTTGTGGCCGTCTGCGACACCAGGCAGAACCTGGCCCAGGCGAAGGCCAAGTCCTGGGGCGTGAACAAGGTCTACACGGACTACAGCCGCCTGTTGGACGATCCCGAAGTAGACCTGGTGGAACTGCTGGTGCCCCACCATCTGCACGCGGCGATGACGGTCGCGGCATGCAAGGCGGGCAAGCACGTCTCGGTGCAAAAGCCGATGGCGCTCACCGTGGCCGAGGCTGACCGGATGATCGCGGCCGCCGCGGAAGCGAAGGTCGTGCTGCGCGTCTACGAGAACTTCGTCTTCTACCCGCCCCACGTGGTCGCGAAACAGATGATCGAGGCGGGCGAGATCGGCGAACCGCAGATGATCCGGCTGCACGTCAGCACAGGCAAGAGTAAGACCGCGTGGAAGGTGCCGCTGCGGGCGTGGCTCTGGCGGTTCCAGCAGGAAAAGGCCGGCGGTGGACCGCTGGTCTTCGACCACGGCTACCATCTCTTTTCCCTGGCCCACACCCTGGGGGGCGATGTGGAGCGCGTAGTCGCCTGGCTTGACCGCAGCAAAGCCATTCCGGTCTTGCCCCTCTACGTAGACGCGCCAGCCACGATCATGTTCCAGTACAAGGCGGCCCGCCGCTACGGCCTGCTGGACTTCGCGCACACGCCGAACATGGTCATGGATTCGATCTACTACGCGGACGACGACCGGGTGGAGGTGATCGGGGACAAGGGGATCATCTTCGTCAACCGCTGTACCGCGCGCACCGTGGATCTGCCGCCGCTGATGCTCTTCAAGGACGGCAAGACGACGCCGATTCCTGTGGAACGCGTCGAGTGGCACGACAGCTTCATTGATTGCACGCGCGACCTGATCGAGGTGCTGACGAGAGGAGGGCATCCCCGCCTCGACGGCGCGACCGGGCGCGCGGTACTCCAGTTTGCGCTGGCTGCGCACATTTCTGCGCGTGAGAGGCGGGAGGTTCGCCCGGATGAGGTGCGTGAGTAACTTCGCCTTGCGCCGACACCGTCATCACCTGCCAGTATTTCGCAGCGTGCGATAGCGCCGAATCAGCGTATTGGTCGAGTTGTCGTGCTTGAGATCTGGTTGGTCCGTGCTTGCCAGCTCGGGAACGATGCGCCGCGCCAACATCTTCCCCAACTCCACGCCCCACTGGTCGAACGGATCAATGTTCCAGATCGCGCCCTGCGTGAAGACGCTGTGCTCGTAGAGCGCCACCAGCTTGCCCAACATCGCGGGCGTCAGCCGCTCGCCCAGGAGCACGTTCGACGGGCGATTACCCTCGAAGGTACGATGCGGCACCAGCCACTCCGGCGTGCCCTCGGCCCGCACTTGCTCCGCGGTCTTGCCGAACGCCAGTGCCTCGGCCTGCGCAAAGACGTTGGACATCAGCAGGTCGTGATGCTGGCCCAGCGGGTTGAGCGCCTGCGCGAAGCCGATGAAATCGCACGGGATGAGCTTGGTGCCCTGGTGGATGAGCTGGTAGAACGAGTGCTGCCCGTTCGTGCCTGGTTCGCCCCAGTAGACCGGGCTGGTCTGGTACGTCACCACCGCGCCATCCAGGGTGGTGGACTTCCCGTTGCTCTCCATCGTCAACTGCTGCAGGTAGGCCGGAAAACGTTTGAGATACTGGTCGTAGGGCAACACCGCGACCGTTTGTGCGCCGAAGAAGCAGTTGTACCAGATGGTCAGCAGCCCCAGCAGCGCCGGCAGATTGCGCTCGAACGGCGCGGTGCGGAAGTGCTCGTCCATGGCGTGGAACCCATCAAGCAACGCACGGAAATTGTCCGGCCCGATCGCGATCATCGTAGAAAGCCCGATGGCCGAATCCATGGAATAGCGTCCGCCCACCCAGTCCCAAAAACCGACCATATTGGCGGTGTCAATGCCGAACTTCGCCACCTCTACCGCGTTGGTCGAGACGGCTACGAAATGCCGGGCGATGGCCTGCTCATCGCCGAGCGCCCGCAGACACCAGGCGCGGGCCGTGCGGGCGTTGGTCATCGTCTCCTGCGTGGTGAAGGTCTTCGACGAGACGATGAAGAGCGTCTCGGCTGGATCGAGATCGCGCGTGGCCTCGGCGAAATCGGTGCCGTCCACGTTGGAAACGAACCGGAACGTCAGGTCGCGTGCGCTGTAGCTCTTCAGCGCCTCGTAGGCCATGACGGGGCCGAGATCCGAGCCGCCGATACCGACGTTGACCACGCTGCGGATGCGCCGGCCGGTATAGCCCAGCCACTCGCCCGCGCGGAGGCGTGTGGCAAACGCGGCCATTTTGTCCAGGACCGCGTGGACTTCCGGGATCACATCGGCGCCGTCCACGTAGATGTGCGCATCACGCGGGGCACGCAGTGCGACGTGCAGCACCGCGCGATTCTCGGTGACGTTGATCTTGTCGCCGCGGAACATCGCGGCGATGCGTTCGGCAAGCCCGCATTCGTTGGCCAGGTTGACCAGCAGCCTGAGCGTCTCATCGGTGATGCGATTCTTCGAGTAGTCCAGGTAGAGGCCGACGGCCTCGCAGGTGAGGCGCTCACCCCGCCGTGGGTCTTCGGCAAAGAGCGTGCGCAGGTGAAGTCCCTTGGTCTTCCGGTAGTGCGCTTCGAGCGCCTGCCAGGCCGGGCGTTGCGTCAGCGGAAGTGTGGTAGCCATACGCAGTTCAACTCCTTACTTCTGGGTCAGTATCCGGTCTCCATATCCACCAGTCCCCGCTCCTGCGACGTGGCAAACGCCCAGCGATAGAAGTGGGCCGATCCCACGGCCAGCGCTACGGTGAACGCGGCCAGAATACCCACCAGCATGGCATTCGAGAAAGCGGCAAACGTCTTGAACCCGGCCGCGCCGGGGCCGAGCAGGGCGCGGCGGGCGGCTTCCAGCCAGTAGGTGACGGGAAAGACGAAGCCGAGGGGTCGCAACCACACGGGCAAGATATCCAGCGGGAAGATCGCACCGGTGAAGAGGTACATCGCGCCCGCCACCGCCTCGCCCACCGACCAGAAGTGGCGGGCCATCGTCATCGTCCACGCGCCGATCATCAGACCCAGCGCGGCCAGCGTCGCCACCCCCAGCGCCGTGCTCGCGATCAGCAGCGGCCAATCCACAGTCGCCGGATGGATCGGCAGCTTGAAGGCGACCATGCCGAAGCCGATGGTGATCAGCACCGAGATGGCGCCGATGACCAGCCGCGCCACGCCGCGGCCAATCAGGTATGCGTAGCCGTCCAGCGGCGCGGTGTAGAGGTGCTTCGCCACCCGGTAGTGCTCGCGGTCGTCAATGATTGCCCAACTGACGCCGGTGATGATCTGCCCGACCAGGATGTAGAGCGCGTTGCCCAGGAAAATATAGGCGAACACCGGCTCAGCGAACGCGCTGTGAGTGATGACGCCGTACATCATCACCAGGATCAACACGCTCGCCACGGGCCGGACGATCGAGTAGACCGCGAACAGGAATGGATCGGCCCAGTTGGACTCGATCTGCCAGCCCAGCCAGGTCGCCACCGCGAACGTCCGCACGTTATCGTGACGGCGAACGGCGGGGAGGTCGAGGATGCGTTGGGGGAGGGTCATGTTACCTTCGCCTCTCGATCAGCCGGCCCTCACGTCTTCCCACTTCTTCCAGCTTTGTCAGGGCCGCGCCCGCGCCTGTGATGAAGACGGCGGCCAGCACGATCAGGATACCCGTCTCCACCGGCACGGAGAGGAAACCCAGAGTTGGGTCGGCTGTGAAAAGCAGTTGGCGCATGGCGTCGAGACCGAGGGTAAGCGGGATGAGCGAGGCGAAAGTCGCCACCCAGAAGCCCATCGCCTTGACCGGAAAGTAGAAGCCGGAGGCCAGGTAAATCGGTTCCTGAAGCAGGTTGGAGAGATGCCACGCCTCGCGCCCGGCCACCAGGAAGATCGAAGCAAACAGCATCCCCATGCCGTAGAGCGCAGCCATGCTGATCAGGAAGACGGCCACCAGCAGGAACAGGCTGCCGGTCTGATAAGCGACGCCGAAGAGCAACGAGCAGACGATCAGGATGATCCCCGCGCGAGTGGCGGTCATCACCAGTCCGCCTACGGCCATGCCGAGCAGGATCGCCATCATCGGCCCGGGGCAGATGACGTACAGCTCCAGGTTGCCGGCGTCCTTGTCCCAGTAGAGTTGGCTCGCCATGCTCCAGAGCACGTTCATCCAGAACGCGGTCATCGCCCCGCCAATGACCACGAAGCCAATGTAGTCGGCTGGGGCCTTAACCGCGCGGTAGACGAAGACGTAGCCGGCCACGCCCAGCACCGGCAGCAGTGTCTCGAAGAAGAGCCAGCTCCGCTCTCGCGTCGCGCCGATCATGCGCGGGTAAGCCCGCGCCCACATCGTATACCAAAAGAGCCGAACGCCGGTGGCTTTAGTGATCCGTTTATCCGTTGCCATCCGTTGTCTCCCGCGTATCCACGTCCAGCCCGCGGCCGACCAGGTCAATGAACACGTCCTCCAGCGTCGGCTCGCGCTTTTCCAGCGAGATCAGCGCCGAGCCGCGGCGGGTGAGGTGGGCCAGCACGGCCGGCAGCGCCTCGTCGGCCGCCAGGATCAGGGTCAGCTCGCTGGCGCCTTCCTGCTCAACGACGGTGACCTGGCGCACGCCGGGCACTGCTTCGAGCATATCCTCGCGACTGGGCCGCGGGCCGAGCGGCCCGACCCTCAGCTTGAAGATCGCGTCCCGTCGCAGGCGACGCTTCAGATCGGCGGGGGTGTCCAGCGCCAGCAGCTTGCCCCGGTCAATGATCGCCAGACGGTCACACAACTCGTCGGCCTCGGCCATGTAGTGGGTGGTGAGCAGCAAGGTGCGGCCGGGGTGATCGCGCATCCATTGTCGGAGGAAGCTGCGCACCTGGCGGGCCGCGGCCACGTCCAGTCCCAAGGTCGGCTCGTCCAGGAAGACGACCTCCGGGTCGCTGATGAAGCCGCGGATGAAGTTCATCTTCTGGCGCAGGCCGGTGGAGAGGTCGGAGATTTTCGTCCGCCGTCGGTCGGCAATGCCCACGATTTCGAGTAGCTCGTTGATGCGTTGGCGGGCAACGGACGTCTCCAGGCCGTAGAAGCGGGCGAACATCCACAGGTTCTCTTCGACCGTCAGCAAGCCGTAGCCGCTGGTCTCGCCGCCGCTGACCATGCTGATGCGCCGGCGGATTTCCTGGGCGTCCTGCGCCACGTCCAGCCCCTCGACGGCCGCACGGCCGCGGCTGGGCAACAGCAACGTGGTCAGAATCTTGATGAGGGTGGTCTTGCCGGCGCCGTTGGGGCCGAGCAGCCCGAACAGCTCGCCGCGACCGACGGTCAGATTGACGCCGTCGAGCGCGACCACTTCCTTCGGATCATCTTTGCGTTTTGGACCGCGAACCTTGTAGATGCGGGCCAGGTCTTCGGTGAAAATGGCAGGTGAATCAGACATGAGACGTGTTCCGTAGTGCGTGTTGCGTGTTGCGTGTTGCGTGTTGCGTGTTGCGTGTTGCGCAGTTTCCAGCTTCCAGTTTCCAGCTTCCAGTTTCCAGCTTCACTCCCCAGACAGCCGCAACAAGACGGCCGGCCGTTCATACACCAACCCGCGCTTAGCGTCCATGACCACGTGCATGCCATCGGACAGTCCGCCGATCCCCTCGCGCACGCCGACGACGGCGGGCAGACCCATTTCCAACGCCAGCAAGCGACAGTGGGCATCCGGCGCATCGGCTTCTGTGACCAGCCCCGCCGCGCGGCGCAAGATCGGAATGAACGTGCGGTCGGTGACCGGCGTCACCACGATCTCATCAGGCTCGACGCGCACGTTGTCTGCCAGCGGCGGCGCCAATCGGCGGACGCGGCCGATGACCTTGCGTTCGCCCAGCCCCGTGCCGTGCGCCAGCACCCGCTCGATCAGGTGGACCTTCATCAGATCGGTCGTGCCCACGCCGGCCTCCACCGAGCCGGCCGTGATGACCAGGATGTCCCCCTCGCCCACGTAACCGGCCGCTTTTGCCGCCTCCACTGCCTCTATGATAACCGCGTCGGTGTTCGCCGCCCGCTGCGAAAGTACCGGGTAGACGCCCCAGAAGAGCACCAACTCGCGCTGCGCCATGGGGCTGGGAGTGACGGCCACGATGGGGCACGGCGGCCGGAAGCGGGAAATGGTGCGGGCGGTGTGACCGGAAACCGTCGGCGCGATGATGGCCGCCGCGCTGAGATCAATAGCCGTCTCCACCGACGCATGGGCCACCGCCTCAGCGAAGGTGCGGCCCGGCCTAGCGGTGATCTGTCCGCATGTGCCGCCAGCCTGGGTCTGTTCGGCCTCTTGGGCGATGCGAACCATCGTCTCCACCGATTCCAGCGGGTACTTGCCTGAAGCCGTTTCGCCGGAGAGCATGATCGCATCCGAGCCATCCAGGATCGCGTTGGCGACGTCGCTCGCCTCGGCGCGGGTGGGCCGCGGGTTGCGGATCATCGAGTCGAGCATCTGCGTGGCGGTGATGACCGGCTTGCCGGCCGCATTGCACTTGCGAATGATCGTCTTTTGCAGCATCGGCACAGCCTCGGGCGACATCTCGATGCCCAGGTCGCCGCGGGCCACCATGATGCCATCCGAGGCCGCGATGATGGCGTCTATGTTGGCGATGGCCTCCGGCTTCTCGATCTTGGCGATCAGCGGCGTAGGCCGGCCGAACGCGGACAGCTCGCGGATGAAGTCCTTTAGCTCCAACACCTCGTCGGCAGTGCGAACAAAGGAGAGCGCCGCCCAGTCCACGCCCTGGTCCAGGGCAAAGCGCAAATCCTGGCGGTCCTTGTCGGTGATGGCAGGGATCGAGAGCGCGGCGTTGGGCAGGTTCAGCCCCTTGTTGGAATTGAGCAGCCCGCCGGTGATGACGCGCGTGGTGATTTCGCGGCCCTCGACCGCGAGAACGACCAACTCCAGCAGGCCGTCGTCAATCAGGATGCGCTCGTCGGGCGTGACCGCTTCGGGCAAGTGCTCGTATTGGACGGGCACGCGGCCCCGCGCGCCGATTATCGGCTCGGTGGTGAGCACCAGCGTCTCGCCGGCCTCCAGCGGCACACCCCCCTCCTGCATCTGGCCGACCCGCAGCTTCGGCCCTTGCAGATCGGCCAGGATGGCGACCGGCTTGCCCATTTGGGCAGATATTTCGCGGATGCGGTGGATATTCTCGCCGTGGAATGCCGAGTCGCCGTGGGAAAAGTTGAGGCGGGCGACGTCCATGCCGGCCGCCATGAGCCGGGTCAGCATCTCCGGCTCGCGGCTGGTCGGCCCGATCGTGCAGACGATCTTGGTGCGGAGTAAATGGGGCATAGAAAGCTCCTGATGACGTGCCAGGCACTTCCGAAAGTGCCTGGCACGTGGGCGTCAGCTATTGCAAGCTCTTCAGCAGACCCTGGGCCAGTTGCTCGCTCTCGGCGGCGGTCAGGCGGGCGGTCGGGTGCATCAGTAGATATTGCTTGGGCGGCATGTTACCCCGTTGCACTTGAGTGGCAGCCTGCTGGGGTCGGATGACGCCTGTTTGCCACTCCGAGAAATTGACCCTGTAGCGCGCCTCATCAACATCGTGTTGGACCAACCACGACACGGGCGCGACGTTGCTGTACCAGGGCCAGACGACCTCGCTGCTGTGGCAGTCGAAGCACGCGCGCTTCGCCAGGTCACGCGTGGCCGGCGAGTCCCACTTCGGTTCTGCCACGACGGGCGGGTTGGTGTGATCCTTGCCGTAGGGGACGAGCTGGATCAGGCCGAAGAGCACGATCGCGGCCAACAGGCCGATGCCGATGATTTTCTTGAGCATAGAGGTTCTCCTTGCGATGGATTGACGTGGTTCATGATGCACTCATAGATCGCAGGTGGCAAATCGCAAATCGCAAATCGCAAATCGCAAATCGCAAATCGCAAATCGCAAATCGCAAATCGCAAATCGCAAATCGCAAATCGCAAATCGCAAATCGCAAATCGCAAAGGGGATTGTACCCGGTTGCGCGATGGGTGTCAAAGCAGGGTTTGACAGGCGCGGGCGACCTGGCTATGATGGGCGACGAATGGCGAATGACCAACGACGAATGACCAACGACGAATGACGAATGACGAATAACGAATAACGAATGACGAATGACGAATGACGAACGCAATGCCTAAGCTCCAATACCCAATATCTAATACCCAATCCCCTGCTGCCCTCGCCGAGGAAATCTACCGCCGCCTGCAAGACGCCTACGGCGCACCGGATTGGCGGCCCACCTATGCGCCGATGGACGAATTGGTGCTGACCTTTCTCAGCCAGAACACCAGCGACCTCAACTCCGGCCGCGCGTTCCAGGCGCTCAAGGCGCGCTATCCCGCCTGGCAGGATGCGCTCGATGCGCCCGTGGCGGAATTGGCCGAAACGATCCGCTCCGGGGGGCTGGCGCAGCGGAAGGCCCCGCGCATCCAGGCCGCCCTGCGCCGCATCCAGACCGAGCGCGGCGAGTTCGCCATCGGCTTCCTGGCCGATCTGCCCACCGACGAGGCGCTGCGCTGGCTGACCTCGTTCGACGGTATCGGCCACAAGACGGCCTCCATCGTGCTGCTTTTCTGCTTCGGCAAGCCCGCGTTCCCCGTGGACACCCACGTCGGCCGCGTCACCCGCCGGCTGGGTCTGACCGGGTCGAAGGACACCGAAGAGAAGATCAAGGGCATCTGGGAAAGGCTGGTTCCGCCGGAGTGGTACTACCCGCTGCATCTGAATCTGATCCGGCATGGACGGGAGGTGTGTCATGCGCGTGGGCCAGAGTGTGGGGGGTGCGTGTTGAATCAAGTGTGCCGGTATGAGGAGAAAACGTAAAACGCAGCGAACGGATTCTTCGCTGGTGTCACGCCGTAACGAGAGTTCAGGGGTAGACCCGCTCAGAATGACAGGCGGCGGGTAGTGATTTTTGCGTTATTGCGGTTTTTCGTTTTTCGCTGTGCGTTTTTGCCAGAGCTTCTTTTCTAGTGTAGAATAACGCACGCGGCGGAAGCCGACGCCTCAACTGCCAGAGAAGATCGGCGCCTCTCGAATGTGCAAGGATGCGCGCGTGATGAAGCTACCGGATAGTGCTGCCACATCGCCGGAACGCGAGTCAATGCCCCGACCGGCGCGGTTTCCTCTTGTCCAGAGTCCAACCAACGGAGATCACGAAATGACCGACATACCCACGCCGATGGTCACGCCCGGCGAGCGCCAGTTTACCCAGCTCTGCCAGGTGATCGTCCGCGGCGACGCTGAGATCGCGGCTGTGAACCAACTGCTGGCCGATGGCTGGCGCATCCTCCACATCGGCCAGCGGCCCGACGCCACGGTGTTCGTGCTGGGGCGGATGGAAGAAAAGCAGAAGCATCGGACGGGGTTTTTGACGACGGATTGACCCGTGTTGCGTGTTGCGTGTTCCGTAGTCTTTCATAGGCATTCGACTCTTCGAGATACGCAATACGCAGTACGCAATACGCACCACGCAATACGCACCACGTAAGCGAGGATAGCTCCATGAAAATTGACGAACCAGTCGTTCCGGAAGAGTTCAACCGCAACGTCTTTCTGACGACGATTGACGCCATCTACAACTGGGGCCGGACCAAGTCCATGTGGCCGATGGCGTTCGGGCTGGCGTGCTGCGCCATCGAGTTCATGGCGATGATGGCCTCGCGCTTCGACCTCATCCGCTTCGGCATGGAGATCATCCGCGCCTCGCCGCGTCAGGCCGATCTGATGTTCGTCTCGGGCACGGTGACGAAGAAGATGGTCCCCAACATCGTGCGCCTCTACAATCAGATGGCCGAGCCGAAATACGTGTTGGCCGTGGGCGCGTGCGCCACGTCGGGCGGCCCATTCAAAGAGGGCTACAACGTTGTCTCCGGCATTGACAAATTCCTACCGGTGGATGTCTACGTGCCCGGCTGCCCGCCCAGCCCCGAGGCGATTCTCTACGGCGTGATGAAGGTACACGAGAAGGTCATGGGCCAGTCAGTGCGGACCGCGCCGTGGTACAAGAAAGATCAGCTCAATGAGCCGCTGCCCATGCCCATGCTGGGGCCAGATTTGTACAACCCGAAGGATCGAGACGCACTGATGAAGGTCGTGGATGCGGTGGGAGTGGACAAGGGATAGGTAGACAAGGAGACAAGGGCAACGGGGATCACAATGAAGATACCCAATGCAAACCTGGCCGTTGTAGATATCAGAAAGTTGCGTGAGTATTGCCTGAACCCGACCCACGGGACAGGCAGACACAAGGCCCGCATCTTCGCTGCCGCGCTCGGCATTACTGCCGATCATGCGGAGGCCTTGCGTGGCATCCTGTTGAGCGCAGTGAGAGAACACAATGCTGTAGTAGGGTTGAAGGATGAATACGGTCAGCGGTACATCATTGACTTTCTGATGGAATGGCGGGGCAAGCGGGCGATAGTTCGCAGTACGTGGAGCATTGAACCCGACCTGCCATTTCCCAGGTTAACCAGTTGCTATCCATTGTGACGATGGTGAGGTGGTGACATGACAGATACGATCAGATTATTCAGTATCGTGGCATTGACAGTTGATCTACCGGAACACAATCTATGGCGGGGGCAGGTCGGCACTGTGGTCGAGACCCTTGCACGCGGCAAGGCGTTTGAGGTCGAGTTCTGCGACAACGAGGGGCGCACGTATGAATCTTTGGGGTTGCGGCCTGACCAGATCATGGTGCTGCATTATGAACCATTGCCAGTGTCCGAACTCGTGCCGGCGTAAGAGTAGGAGAGAGATGCTATGCGCTTCAAAGTAGGAGGGTCGGACATAACATAATCAATGTTTTCAGGGGGAGCGCCAAATCTACCGGCCAGCTTTTGGGGTGATTGGCGTCAGGATCGGCAACTCAGTGGGCATTACCGGTGTGGTGGGGCCGGCGCAGGTGGGCGGGGGGG
>JAPLHB010000069.1 GCA_026389845.1 Chloroflexota bacterium | reverse complement strand
GGGTGTAAGGCCCTTTTCAGGGCAGCTAGACAATCAAAAACACGCTCTGGGGACCTCGCCAAGTTGACGAGGCCCTTGGTGCTGCCCGCAAGACCTTCTGGACAGCCTGCTGCCTGGAAGCCGGTTAGCCGAAACTAGAGTCCCATGATAGTGCTAGGTTAGCCTCCTGCATAATACAAAAGGTCTTGGTGCAATGGAAGCCAACCTCGACTACGAAACTGTACTGTCTACTAACATCTTGAACAGTCCCTGCCCTGGCTCCAAGTGGTCGGCGAGGTGTTTTTCCCTATATACGGCAGACAGCAACAGGGAAATGCGCCCCGGGCCCACCAGAATGACGCATCGCGCCTTATGTCAAGTGTTCAATATCTTAGTGAATACCACATCTAATGCCCCCATTCGGCATTTTAGACGGACAAACACCAACCAGCAAGCATCAAACAACGGCCTACTGCCACTCCCGCTGACAAATCCAGTATACAACCAGGGCTTGCGTCTGTCAAGCCCTTTAACGCGCCGGAGGCAGCGCCTCCGGCACGGGTACGTATCCGCTATTCCAGCAGACCCAGCGCGCGGCCTTTGGCGATGGCCTGGGTCCGGCTGGCCGCGTCCAGCTTGCCGTAGATGTTGTTGATGTGGCGCTTGACGGTTCCGGTGGCGATGTAGAGCTTCCCCGCGATCTCGGCGTTGGCGTAGCCCTCGGCGATGAGGCGCAGAACCTCGATC
Organism: Chloroflexota bacterium; assembly: GCA_026389845.1. GTDB lineage: Bacteria > Chloroflexota > Anaerolineae > CG2-30-64-16 > CG2-30-64-16 > JAPLHB01. The sequence goes on along the minus strand of JAPLHB010000069.1, from coordinate 23,912 downwards.
TCGCGCTCACTCAGCGGCTCGACCAAGGGCTGGGACAGCGCGTGACGCCCGGCGGTGCCGGTCGCAGGGGGTGTCTCGGCCGTGAGACGCGCGTGGTGCACTGCCAGCTCGCCCCAGCCGTTGGCCTGGAACCATCTGGCCGCTTTTTTATGAAGCTCGCTGCGTTCCGCCGGCGTGAGGGTCAAGCGGAGCACTTCGGCAAAGAGGACGTGGTAGCGATACCACTCGCGGCGGTTGTCCAGGCACGTAAGAAAGAGATTCGCGGCCTCGAGCTGCTCCAACATCGCCTGCGAGTCGTCCCGCCCGGTCAGGGCATCGCACAGGGGAGCGGATAGGCGGTCGAGCACCGACGTCTGCCGCAAGAAGGCGCGCAGCGGCTCGGGCGCACGATCCAGCACCTCCGCCATCAGATAGTCAACCACGTAGCGGTCGTCACCCGCGAACGCGGCCACGAATGCGTCGGCCGCCGCCTGGAGCCGTAGGCCTCCTGTGGATTGGCGGAGCGCCAGCCCGGCAAGCTGGAGGCCGGTGATCCACCCCTCGGTGCGTGCGGCGAGCGAGGTGATCGCGGCGGGGGAGAGACCCAGGCGCATCGTCTGGGTCAGGAAGGCGGCCGCTTCCTCCGGGGTGAAGCGAAGCGCGCCTTCACGGATCTCCGTGACCTGGTCACGCGCACGCAGGCGGGCGAGCGGCAGGGGCGGGTCTTCGCGCGTCCCGATGACGACGTGGAAACCGGGCGGTTGGTGCGCCAGGAGGAAGGCGACCAGGTCATGCACGGCGAACTCGCGGATCACGTGATAGTCATCGAGGACGAGCAGGACGTCCGTGCCGGCCCGGGCCAGGTCGTTGATAAGCGCGATCAGCATCTCCTGGGGCGAGGCGGCCGGGGGTGCCTGGAGACCCAGGGGTTGAAAACCGCCTGTCTGAAGCTGAAAAGTGGCCTCAGCCACTTGTCGTAGGCCCTGCGGGGCCTTTTCAGTTTCAGCCGGTGGGTTTCCAACCACCGATCTCTGAGCTACTATGTAACTTCTGTGATCGAGCGCCGCGATCAGGTAGCGCAAAAAGCGCACGGCATCGTTGTCATCTTCGTCCAAAGCGAGCCAGGCGACGGGGCGCTCAACGGCGCCGATCCACTCTCGGATGAGCGTCGTCTTGCCAAAGCCGGGTGGGGCGGAGACCAGGGTAAGGCGGCGTCCGAGGCGCAAGCCTTCCTCGAGTCGGGCGACCAGGCGTGGCCGCGCGACCAGATCCGGCCTGGTCGTCGGAAGGAGCAGCTTGGTTGCGAGCAAGGTGTCTACGGTCATCGAGCCAGCTAACCCGGTCCCCTTCGCCCTAAAACTGATCGAACCAGCAGCGCGGGCTCCCACGCCCGCCACCGGCGGCATGGGAGCCGCCTCCGCTGGGCTCTTGGATAGACCCTTAACCCACCGGGGTCGCGTCGTGGTCGGTCGCCTCAGCCGCGGGAGTCGCGCTGGCGGATGCCGCGGGGCTGCTTGCGGATGCACCGCCAGGCAGGCTGGCCTTGACCTCCTCAGCAAGACGCCGCAGGTAGTAGACGAGGTAGATCAGGCCGCCCGCGGCGAGAAAGAGCATCAGCGCAATGCCCAGCGTCGTCGGCAACACGCCGGAGATGGGTATGAAGATCGCAAAGGTGATGGCGGCGGCGGGCCAGGTCAGGTAGGTGATCCAGCGCCAGGCCACCTGCCCGCTCCAGAGCCAGAAGGCGTGCGCCAGTCCGCCCAGGAGGGCAAACAGCAGCGCCAGGGCCAACGCCGTGTTGATGATGGGCGCGACAAAAACGGTGATCGTGGCCAGGCCGCCGAGCAGCGCCAGATAGATCGCGACCAGAAGTCCGTTGATCATCAAATCATAACGCCGGCTCTGCCGCGACAACTTGAGCTGAGCATCAGCGTCGAGGACCCTGACCGCCACCAGGGGTATCGCCAGATCACGCAGCCGGGCGAGTAACCCGTACAATGCGGCGTGGTCAGGCACTCTACCCCGCAGCGTGGTTTCACCCCTGACGGTCGAGACGGCCAAATCGTCGAACCAGGACGTCCACTGTTCGCTGGAGAGGCGGCCCTTGACCCGGATCTCATAGAGAAAGGGCGGTTTGGCGAATTCGGCGCCGGTTTCGGTGGTTCCCTGGTTGCTCTTCATCATGACTTGACTCCAGATTCCGTGTGTCGCCAAGACAGCACGGTAACTGTTCAGCGTTACCCCGTAGCATAGGGCCTTGTGCCCGCCCGAACGCCCACGAGGGGCTATGCTACAAATTCGTTACCCTGACGGTGAACAGTTACGACAGCACGTGCCGTTGGCGCCCAGGTTGGATGCGTGATAGGATGCCCCGCTTCTCCGGGCATCGCCCGATCACGCACCCAGTATCGCATCATCGCAGGGGCAATGTCATCCACCCAAAGGCACATCCGGGGATGCATCCGGAAGTGACGTGAACCAAGGGCGATTATAAACCCGAACCGGCGGCGGGTCAATCCGCATCAATTTGACAGCGCCGCTAGCTTCTGGTATGATCTAACCTGTATACACAAGTATACAAGCTATCCTGATTTTTTCCACCCTGACAATAGACATTATCGGTAATAAGCGGGCCTTGTGAGAATGTCACCCTGAGCGGATTACCCCCATGCGGTGCGTCACGGCGAGCCACCAGCGAAGAGCCTGCCCTGAGCACAGTCGAAGGGGTCTCCATGCCGGATGAGAGAGATTCTTCGCTGGTTTGACGCCACAACAGGAGGTTCGGAGCTAACCCGCTCAGAATGACCCTATTTCCGATAATGTTTAATGGAGTCGCGCTGTGGCGGTGATAGACAAGAGCAGCCCCATCCCCTACTACGACCAGTTGGCCGATCTGCTCCGCCGCGAGATCGCCGAAAGACAGGCGCGGGGTGAGGCGGTGCAACTGCCTTCGGAGAATGAGCTGGCCGGCCAGCACGGCATCACCCGCGCGACCGTGCGCCACGCGCTGGACGAGTTGGAGCGCGATGGCTGGATCTACCGCCAGAAAGGGGTTGGCTCCTTCGCGGTCGTCCGCCGCGTAGAGCAAGAATTGACCCAACTGGCCTCCACGACGGAGGTGATGCGCCAACGCGGCTGGTCGCTGGTCAGCAAGATCGTCAGCCTGGGGCAGATGCCCGCGGTACCGCACGTGGCGCGGGCGCTGGAGCTGGCCGAAGGTACGGCGGTCTACTCGCTCTGTCGCCTGCGCGTGGTAGACGGCGTCCCCGCCAGCGTGCAGACGAACTATCTCTCCGTGGCGTTGTGTCCCAGACTCGAAGAAAACGACCTGACCGGCTCCCTGTACCAATTGCTCGAAACGCGTTACGGCCTGCGCCTGTGGACCGGCCGTGAGACGCTCCGCGCCCGCGGTGCCACCGCGCGGGAAGCCCAGTTGCTAGAGGTTCACGAGGGCGCGGCCGTCATGTACGCCGAACGCATCACCTATGCCGCCACCGGTGTCGCCGTCGAATACCTCGAAGCTGTCTGGCGCGGCGACCGGTACGATTTCAAGGTAACGCTGACAAGGTCCGCATAGCGAATCTGCGAATCAACGAATCTGCGAATCTGCGAGTCAACGGTATGCGGGAGGAGGCAATGACTTACGAGGATTGGGAGAAGAACGTGCCGGAGACGGTCAGGAATGATCCGGTTTGGCAGTTTTACGCGCATCGCAAGGCGCTGTTCCTGTTTGATTTGGCGTGGGTGGATTGTGAGAAACTGATGCAAGACCCGCGCGGAAGAACCGTCTCTGGTCAGTTGATTGATGCCTGTGGCTCGATCTCTGCCAACATCGAAGAGGGATATGGCCGCGGGTTTGGCAAAGATCGAGACCACTTCCTGCGCTATTCGGCAGGCTCGGCTCGCGAAACCAAAGGCTGGTACTACCGCTCACACTATCTGCTCTCTCCCGAAGTGATCCAACACCGAATGGCCCTCTGTGACGACATCATTTCGCTCCTTGTCACTGAACTCAAACGCCAGCGCGCCATTCGTTGATTCACTGATTCGCCGATTCGCTGATTCGCTGATTCGTTCATTCGCCCTCCATAGAAAGGAGCACACAATGTCCACCCCCCTCCGTTTCTCCGCCAACATCAACACCTTCAACGCGTGCGCCGACCGGTACGTGCTTTCGGGTTACGGCGAGCGGCTGACGACCGATCAGCTCATCGAGGCCGCGACGAAGGTGCCGGGGCTGACCGGCGTGGAGTTGGTCGGCATGTGGCACGTCAACGACGGCAACGTGGCGCAGATCGGCCGCCAGGTGCGGGACGCGGGCTTCGCTGTTACCTGCGTCACGCCCGACATCTGGGCCTCGGGCAAATGGGGCTGGGGCTCCTTGGCGGCCAACGACCCCGCGATCCGCCGTGCGGCCATCCACGAGGTTCAGAAATCCATGGAGTGGGCCAAACAGCTCGGCTGCGTGGTGGTGGACCTTTGGTTCGGGCAGGATGGCTATGACTACCCCTTCCAGGCCGATTACCTGGCCGCGTGGGATCGGCTGATCGCCGGGACCATCGAGTGTGCGGAGCACGTGCCCGAGGTCAAGCTGGTGCTGGAATACAAGCCGAAGGAGCCGCGCACCCACTGTTTCATCGCCACCGTCGGCAAGACGCTGCTGCTGATCGAGAAGGTCAACCGCCCCAACGTCGGCGCCATGGTGGATGTGGGCCACGCGCTGATGGCCTACGAGAACGTCGCCGAGTCGGCCGCACTTTTGCAGTACTTCGGCAACAAGCTCTTCTACATGCACTTCAACGACAATTGGCGGCTGTGGGACGACGACATGACCGTCGGCTCAGTGCACACGATCGAGATGCTGGAGCTGCTCTACTGGCTCGACCGCGTGGGCTACGCCGGCTGGTATGCGCTCGACATCTTCCCCTACCGCGAAAACGGCATCCGCGCCGCCACCGAGAGCATCAAGTGGATCCAGGGCCTTCACGGCCTGCTCGATAAGATCGGCCGCGACCGCATCGCCCAGGTGATCGCGAGCGGCGACGCGATGGATGCGAGCGCGATGCTGCGAGAAGCGCTACTCGGGTAAACCGTATTGCGTGGTGCGTGGTGCGTGTTCGCGATCAGATGTGATGTCACGCAATACGCAACACGTACCACGCAAACGAATCATCTTCAAGGAGCATAACGTGACCAAGCAACTCTACGACCCCCACATGTTCAACTACATGTGGGAAAGCTGTATCCCCAGTGACGACTTCATCGTCGGCACGTACTACATCGAGGACACCCTCGAAGGCCAGGATTTCATTGACCACCTGGGCCAGGTCGAGCGGCTGGCGGCCGAAGGTTCCACGTCGAGCTGGATGGAAGTCAAGGAGCTGACGCCGGAGGTGCGCGAGCGGCTGATGAGCAAGGTGCTCGGCTACTACGAAATCCCCGCGCCCAAGGGCACCAAGAAGGCGATCATCCAGCTCGGCTTCCCCACGGCCGCGTGGGACGTGAACGTCAATGTGCCGATGTTGCTGCTCTCGATCGCGGGCAACTGCTTTGCCTTCCCCACGAAAATGCGGCTGCTCGACATCTACATCCCCGAAAAGCTGGCCCAGAAGTTCCAAGGCCCCAAGTTTGGCGTCCCCGGCGTGCGCAAGCTCCTCGGCGTGCCCGACCGGCCGTTGACGCTGCAGATCATCAAGCCCAAGATGGGCATGACACCGGAGGAGACCGCCAACCAGGTCTACCAGAGCGCGCTCGGCGGCGCGGACCTGTGCAAAGACGATGAAATGTGCACCGAACTGGCGAATTGCTCCTTCGAGGCGCGGTTGGAGGCAGTGCTGAAGGCGCTCAAGAAGGCCGAAGCGCAGACCGGCCACAAGACGCTCTACATGGTCAGCATCACCGACGAGGTGGATCGTATCCAGGCGAAGGCGCGCAAGGCGTGCGAGATGGGCGCGACCGGCCTGCTGCTGGCCTATTCGGCTGGGCCGTCGGTTCTCCGCGTGCTGGCCGAGGACCCGAAGATCACCGCGCCGATCCTGCTGCACGTATCGCACCTGTTGGCGCTGTTGCCGACGATGAATTTCCCGGTACTGGCGAAGATCTGCCGGCTGTGCGGTGCGGACATGATGCTCACCCCGAGCATTTGGTCGAGCATTCCGGTGGCATCCACCGAGGAGTGCTTGCGCACCTCACAGATGCTCCATGCGCCGTTCTACCACATCAAGCCGATCTTCCCGATGCCGGGCGCGGGCATCTACCCCGGCGCGGTGCCGCCCATGCTGGAAGAGAACGGCCCGGACATGATCTTCATGGCCGGCGGCGGCATGTTGGGGCATCCGATGGGCTATACCGCGGGCGCAAAGGCATTCCGTCAGGCCATTGACGCAGCCATGGCCGGCATCCCGCTCGACGACGCGGCGCTGGACAAGCCTGAGTTGATGGCCGCGCTCAAGACCTGGGGGCTGCGCAAACGCCCGGTGACGCGCTGGGGCTTCTCAGGCGAGCAGTTCCATCCGAAATTCGCGGAGAAGGGTGTTTGAGCGTAGTGCGTGTTGCGTGGTTCGTGGTCGCGCGGCGAGAGGCAGATACTCCGATGCAGGCTCACGCAACACGTACCACGCACCACGAAAAGGCAGGAGCAGCAGTACAATGGGCGATCCTAAACTTCAGCTTTCCCTCTACCGCACCATGCTGACCATCCGGCGGTTCGAGGAGCGGTGCAACTATCTGTTTATGCAGGGGCGCATTCCTTCGACGCTGCATCTGTATATCGGGCAGGAGGCGGTGGCGACAGGGGTCTGCGCGCACTTGCGGCCGAGCGACACTGTCACCAGCACGCACCGGCCGCACGGCCACGCGATCGCCAAGGGGGTATCCCTCCGCTCGATCATGGCCGAGCTGTTCGCCAAGGACACTGGCTGCTGCCGCGGCAAAGGCGGCTCGATGCACGTGGGCGACATCCGCGTGGGGATGATCCCCGCCATCGCCATTGTCGGCGGCGGCATTCCCATCGCCGCGGGGCTGGCGCTGGCGGCAAAGATGCAGCGCACCGACGGTGTGGCCGTCAGCTTCTTCGGCGACGGCGCGACGAACGAGGGGGCGTTTCACGAGGCGCTGAACATGGCGGCCATCTGGGACTTGCCCGCGGTCTTCGTCTGTGAGAATAACTTGTACGCGGCCTCGACCCCGATCGCCACGGCCTTCAAGATCCAGAATATCACCGACCGCGCCGCGGCCTACGGCATGGCGGCCGAGATCGCCGATGGCAACGACGTGCTGGCGGTCCATGCAGCGGCCGGCCGCGCGATCGCCCGCGCCCGCACCGGCGGCGGGCCGACCCTGCTCGAATGTAAAACCTACCGGCTCTGCGGCCATTCCCGCAGCGATCCGCGCACCTACCGCTCAAAGGATGAAGAGGCGGAGTGGGCCAGGCTCGACCCGATCCTGCGCCTGGGCGAGCAGTTAGTGGCCGCGGGCCTGGCGACCGCGGACTCGCTGGCCGAGATCGAACAAGCGGTGACAGCCGAGATTGACGACGCCGTCGCCTTCGCCGAGGCCAGCCCGTCGCCGCTGCCGGAGGACGCGTTGAAGCATGTGTTTTGGGAGGATGGGGAAACGGAAGGTAAGACATGGCAAAGATGAGTATCGCCGAGGCGTTGCGCCAGGCCATCCGAGAGGAAATGCAGCGCGATCCTCGCGTCTTTTGCATCGGTGAAGACATCGGCATCCCCGGCGGGTTCGGCGGCGCGTTCACCGTCACCCTGGGGCTGTCGGACGAGTTCGGCCACGAACGCATCCTGGACACCCCCATCTCCGAGCTGGGGCTGACCGGCATCGCGGTCGGCGCAGCCATCGGCGGCATGCGCCCCATCGCCGACGTGCAATACGCCGATTTCCTCTACCTGGCCATGGATCAGCTCGCCAACGAAGCCGCCAAGATGACCTACATGTCGGGCGGGACGCTCAAGGTGCCGCTGGTGATGCGCGCGCCGGTGGGCGCGACTGCCCGCGGCGCGCAACATGCCCAGAGCATGGAGGCGTTCTTCTGTCACGTCCCCGGCTTGAAGGTGGTGGCTCCCGCCACCGCGTACGACGCCAAGGGGCTGCTCAAGAGCGCGGTGCGCGACGACAATCCGGTTATCGTGTTCGAGCACAAGCTGCTCTACGGCTCCAAAGGGCCGCGCACCGAGCGCGGCGCGCTCAGCCCGGTGGGCGAGGTGCCGGACGAAGAATACCTGGTTCCCATCGGCAAGGGGATCATCCGGCGCGAGGGCAAGGATGTGACCATCGTCGGTAAGCTGCTGACGATGTATCGAGCCCTGGCCGCAGCCGAGGAGCTGGCGAAGGAAGGCATCGAGGCCGAGGTGATTGACCCCCGCACCCTCGTGCCGCTGGACAAGGAGTTGCTCCTGGAGTCAGTGAAGAAGACCGGGCGGCTGGTGATCGTCGAAGAAGACAACCTCACCGGCGGCTGGGCGGGCGACCTGGCAGCCATTGTCGCCGAGGAAGCGTTCTGGTGGCTCGACGCGCCCATCAAGCGCGTCTCCGCGCCCGACGTGCCGCCCCCCTTTGCGCCGGTCATGGAGCAGTTCTACGTGCCGTCGGCCGAGCGGGTGGTCGCCGCGGTGAAGGCGCTGTTCTGAACGAACGACCGGCGCAGTAGGGAAAATCGTTACGGCACGATCGTCAGCGGCGCAGGAGTAAAGACCAACAGGAACACGATCAGCATCGCCGCGGCCAGCGCGCGCTGCGGCTCCGTTAACTCCGTAATCTCATCCAACGGCTGGTCCTGGAACTGGCTGAAGACCAGCAGCAGAATCAGCCACAGCCACAAATCCCGCGCCACAAACAGCACCAGGCCGGCCAGCGCGGCCAGCGCGACCCAGGTGACGATCCGCGCGCCCTTGGCGCCGAGCAACGCGTAGACGATATGCCCGCCATCCGTCTGCCCGGCCGGCATGAGGTTCAGCCCCGTGACCAGCAGCCCGGCCCAGCCGGCAAACGCGATGGGATGGATGAAGACGTCCTCGCCGCCCGACGGCAGGAACTTGCCGAACACCAGGAACTTGAGCGCCGCGTAGAGCAGCGAGTTGCCCTCCATCTGGTAGCCACCGGCGGGCAGCGGCTGCACGTGACTCAGACTCAAGCCAATCAACAAGATCGGCACAGCCAGGATCAGCCCGGCGATCGGCCCGGCTGCGCCGATCGCCAGCAGATGCCGGCGGTTGCGGGGCGGGATCGCCATCCTAATGAACGCGCCCATGGTGCCGAACAGGCCCAGCAAAGGCAAGGGGATGAAATACGGCAGGCTGGTAGGCGCGCCCAACCGACGCGCCGTCAGGTAGTGGCCAAACTCGTGCGCCAGCAGAATAACGAGGAGGCTGGCCGCAAACGGGATGCCGTCCAACAGGTTCCAGTTGATCCGTCCCGATTGCTGCACCCAGTCCCACATCTGCGCGCCGGTGAAGAGACACGAGAGCGCCGTGACGCCGAACAGTGCCAGCGCCACGTCTACGCGCTGCCTGGGCCGGTTGAAGGTCATCGGTAGAGCCAACACCTCCTCGCGGTCGCCGCCCTTTTCCTTGCGCAGCAGCGGCGTCCGGCCGAGGGGGCGAAATCGCTCAACAAGCAGGCCATGCGCCTCGGCCGACGGCAGCAGCAGCCGGCCGCGCAAGCGGATCGCGTTCCACGGCGGCACGGCCTCGGTCACATCGTCTATGCTCATCACATCGGCCGCGGCCGCAGCCACGGCGCGCGGCAGATCGTCAACTGTGTTGGACATCGGTCTCACTCTCTATGAGCACGCCCGTTCTTCGCCCGCCAGGGCCGCCTTGATCGCGTTGCCGTCCACCGTCTCGCACTTGAGCAACTGCGCGGTCAGGCGTTCGAGCGCCGGTCGGTGTTCTTGGAGCAGACCCTGCGCCCGCTCGTATTGTCCGGTGACGATCCGCTGCACCTCGGCGTCAATCGTCTCGCGCGTCTTCGGGCTGACGTTGCTGCTGTCCTCGATGGCCCCGCCCAGATATTGCATCTGCTGACCGGCGTAGCGCACCGAGCCGAGCAGGTCGCTCATGCCAAACTCCGTCACCATGCGCCGGGCCAACTCGGTGGCGCGCTGGATGTCGTCCGAGGCGCCCGTGCTGATCTTGTCGAAGATCACCTTCTCCGCTGCCCGACCGCCAAGCATCATCGCGATCCGGTCATACAGCTCATCGGCCGTGAGCAGGTAACGGTCTTCCGTCGGCATCTGCATGGTGTAGCCAAGCGCGCCGCGGGTACGCGGGACGATGCTGATCTTGCTCACCGGGTCGCCGTGCGGCGTCAGCGCAGACACCAGTGCGTGGCCCGATTCGTGATAGGCGACCGCGGTGCGCTCCTGCTCGTTCATCACGCGGGTACGCTTCTCCAGTCCCGCCACCACCCGCTCGATCGCCTCCTCGAAGTCCTTGATCTCCACGGCCTCGGCCTTGCGGCGGGCAGCCAGGAGCGCGGCCTCGTTCATCACGTTCGCCAGGTCCGCGCCGCTGAAGCCGGGGGTCATGCGTGCGGCTCGGTCGAGGTCGAAGTCAGGGGCCAGGGTGATGCCCTTGCTGTGAATCTTCAGGATTTGCAGGCGGCCGATCAGATCGGGGTTGCCGACTGCCACCTGCCGGTCGAAACGGCCCGCGCGCAGCAGAGCCTGATCGAGCACCTCGGGCCGATTGGTGGCGGCCATGATGATCACCGGCGCACTCGTGCCCGTCTTGAAGCCGTCAATCTCGGCCAGCAGTTGGTTCAACGTCTGCTCGCGCTCGTCATTCCCGCCGATGCGCATGGCATTGGCGCGGCTCTGGCCGATGGCATCAATTTCGTCAATGAAGATGATCGCCGGGGCCGCTTTGCGCGCATTCTCGAAGAGGTCGCGCACACGCGCCGCGCCCACGCCCACGAACATCTCCACGAACGCGGAACCGCTCGTCTCGAAGAACGCCACGCTGGCTTCACCGGCCGTCGCCTTTGCCAGCAACGTCTTGCCGGTGCCGGGCGGTCCCACCAGCAGCACGCCCTTGGGGATGCGGCCGCCCAATTTGGCGAACTGTTCTGGCGTCTTGAGGAATTGGATGATCTCCTGCAGCTCGGCGATCGCCTCGTCGCAGCCGCCGACGTCCTTGTAGGTCACGCCGACGTCCGCGGGCTTAACCTCGGTCGCCTTGCTCTTTCCCACGCCGAAGATGCCGCCCAGCCCACCTCCGCCGGCCGCGCCACTCATCCGCCGGTAGGCGAAGTACCAAAACCCGCCAAGCAACGCCAGCGGCAGTATCCACGACAGAATCAACGCGCCGGCCGGGCTGGTTGGACGTGCGAATTTGTACTTAACGCCGGCCGTCTGCAGGTCTTCGACCAGCTTCGGGTCGCTGCCGAGCACCGTCACCGTGTCGAAACGCACCGTAGCGCCTTTGATAGTCGGATCGCTGTTCTTCATCTCGCCCACGATGTCGGTCTCGCCGATCGAGATGTTGGTGATCTGCCCCTCGGCCAGCTTCTGCCGGAAATCGCTGTAGGGCAACTGAACGGCCGGCTGGACGAGCATCGGCGACAAGATGAACTCCTGAAACAGCCACAGCACCACCAGCCCGGTGATGACGTAGCCGAGGCTAAAACGGACCTGGCGCTGCATCGCCTCGCGGCGCTTCTTTTCTTCTTCGGGATCCGGCTTTTTGGGCGGGATCGGCTTACGATTGTTGTCCATTGACTTCCTCTCAAAAGTAAAGACGGTCAAGTCTTCGAGACCTGACCGTCTAAGTATACCCCGAAGTGCACGTTGGGGCAAGGAGGGAGCTTACCGTTTTCGGCGCTTCTGCTTGCCAATTGTCAACCCGAACGATAGTCTCTCAGATCAACAACGCAGGCAACGAATCCCTCACCCCCTGGTACACCACCGCCATCTCGGCCGCGTCGCGCAGCGAGAGCGTCCCCTTGAACGCCTCTTTCAACGCCATCTCCTGGATCTGCCACTCCGGCGTGAGGGTCAGGCGAACGCGGACATCTTCGTAGACGAGGGAGCCGTTCGCCAACACCAGCCGCGCTTCACGGCCGCCCTCGCGCCGCCGGATGACGTTGCCCTCGATGCGGAAGGCGTTGTCCTGCTCTTCCTGGAAGACTGTCTCGTCGAGGAAAAGCCGCGGCTTGTCGCGGTAGGGCAGGCCGTGGTGGACGCAGAAGGTCTGGCAGTCGTCGCACTCGTTGCACCAGTCGTCCACGTGGAGGATTTGCCGGTTTTGGATGACCTCGAACGGCTCCGAGCCGACCACCGCCAGGCCGCCATTCTGGCAGGCGAGCTGCGGCAGCGTCCAGGCCACCGGCTGCATGAGGAAGGTGAGATTCGCCCGGTTGGGACAGACCTCCACGCACTTGTCGCAGAAGGTGGTACACTGGACGCAGCGGAGCGCCTCAATTCGAGCTTCTTCTTCGGTGAAGGTCTCCTCGATCAGCCGGAAGTCCCCGCGCAGGCTGATCGGCGCCACCGCGGGCTTGACCTGGGCCACCTTGCGAGCGCGCACCTGCTTGACCGCCAGGATGTCCGCTTCCGAGAGGATGGCCGGACGGCTGGCGGGCTGCTGGAAGGGGATGCAGAACTCGGCGCAGATCGCTTCGGCCGCGCGGCGACCGTCGGCGCAGGCCGCGATGATGCTGTCGGGCTTGATGACCACATCGCCGCCCGCGTAGACCCCCTTGGGACCGGCGCAGCCGGTTTCGGGATCTACCACGACGCCGCCGCCCTTATGCCGCGCAACGCCGCTGCCGTCCAGGAAGGTCAGCTCGGGCAACTGGCCCACGGCCACGATCACCGCGTCGCAGGGGATGATGAACTCGCTGCCTGCGATCACCACCGGCTCGCGGCGGCCATCGGGGCCAGGCTCGCCCAGGCGGTTACGCACGCACTCGATGCCGACGACCTTGCCAGGGGTGTAGGGCAAATTGCCAATTTGTCCTACGTTTTCTCTGATAATCCGTACGGGCGCGACCAACTCCTCCAGGAGGTTGCCTTCTTCCAGCGCGCCCTCCAGCTCCTCCTCGGCCGCGGGCATTTCGTGCCGCGTGCGGCGGTAGAGGATGGTCACCGGGTTGCCGGTGAACCGCTGCGCGGTGCGCGTGGCGTCCATCGCCGTGTCGCCGCCACCGATCACCACAGCCTTGTGGCCCAGGTCCACCCGCTCCCCGCGGCGCGAGCGATCCAGCAGCCGCAGCGCGGGCATCACGCCCGGCCCTTCGACGCCCGGCACGCGCAGCGGCGTGTCGCGCTGGAACCCGCTGGCGATGTAGACCGCGTCGAAGCCCTGCTTTCCCGCTGACGCGGGACTTCGCAGAAGCTCCTCCGGTGGCGTTTTGACCGGCGTGTTGAGCCTGATCTCCACGCCCAGCGCGGTGATACGATCCACGTCCCGTTGGATGATCTCCCCCGGCAGCCGGAAGGGCGGCACGGCGCGCATCATCCCGCCCACAACGTCCTTGGCCTCGAAGATCGTCGCCTGCACGCCGCTTACCGCCAGGAACGCCGCGGCGGCCAGGCCGGAGGGGCCGCTGCCGATGATGGCGACGCGACGATTGGCGAATAGCGAATAGCGAATAGCGGATTCGTGACCCGTGATTCGTGATTCGTGATTCGCTGATTCGCTGATTCGCTGATTTCCGCGCTCCTCCGCAATCCTCTTCAACGCCCGAATCGCCACCGACTCCTCGTAGTCGTTGCGGGTGCAGCGGGTCTGGCACAGGTGGGTGCAGACGTAGCCGGTGACGCCGGGCAGCGGGTTGCGGGCCAGGATGACTTCGAGCGCGCGGTCGTAGTCGCCTTGGGCAATCAGCCAGGCGTATTCGGGTACATCCTGCTCCACTGCGCACGCCTCGATGCAGGGCGCGACGACGCAATCCCACAGCCCCAGCCCCGATTTCACCTTAGGCAGGCCGAAGCGAGCCTGGTGCTTGTTGTAGCACGGGTTTGTCAGCGCCTCGGCCGCGGCGTGTTCGACGGCCGCCAACTTGTCCTGCGCGAATTCGTCCAGGTCTGCCGCGCCCGCGGCGCCCATCGCAGCTTCGATGCTCTCCAGCCACTGCCCCAGGCGGGCATAGCCGCCCGGCTTGAGCAGGTCGGAGCACGCGGTGACCGGTCGCGCGCCGCACGCGAGGATGGTGGCGATGTTCACCGCATCCGCGCCCGCGGAGTAGGAGACGCGCAGATTGCCATCGAACTCGTGCGCCAGCTTGTCGAAGAGGTTCATCGTGACCGGATAGAGCGCCCGGCCCGACATATACATCTCCTCGCCGGGCAAGGTGGGCTTGTGATTGTGCATCGCCAGCGTGTTGCTCAGCTTGACCCCGAAGGTCAGCTTCCTCTCTGCGGCCACGCCCTGCAGCGAGCGGATCAGCCCCACCGCGGTTTCATACTTCAGATCCTTCTCGAAGACCGAGCCGGGGATGTGGATTTCGGTGAAGCCCAAGTCGTCGTGCAGGATGCCCAGCACGCGCTCCTTGCCAAGCAGCGTGGGGTTCATTTTCACGACGGTGTGGAGATGCCGCTCCTCCAGCAGATACCGGCCGATCCGCTCGATCTCGTCGGGCGGGCAGCCGTGCATGGTGGAGAGGGTCACGCTGTTGGTGAGGCGTGCGGGGATGGGTAGATCGGAAAATTGGGGGAAATGGGCCTTCAGGGTGGCCTGGATCTCCGCCAGCTCCGCGGTGGCATCGGCCATCTGGTTCATAAAGCGGGTCATCCGCGGGGTCTTGATCCCCTCCAGGTTGTAGCCCACGCTCATATCGAAGATCGTGCCGAGCGGCGCATCCTCCCAGCCGAGCAGCCGTCGGAGCACGTGAATGGCGGCCCACGCGTTGACGTACTCCTGGGCCGACTGCTCCAACTTGAGTTCCTGCGACCATTCGACGTTGTAGCCCTCGTCCTCCATGTCAATGCACGGCCGCGGAATCTCCAATTCGTCCATGATCTGAACGGTCTTCAGCTCGATGAAGCGGCCGCCGCAGAGCCACGCGGAGATGATGTTCTGGCTGAGCTGCGTGTGCGGTCCCGCGGACGGGCCAATGGGCGTCGCCAGGACGTGACCGAAGAAGTCCGGTGTGGCGTAGGGCGCGTCCTTCCGTGGAGTGTAGAACAGCGATTTATGGATGCCGAAGATGGACTGGCTGTGCTCGTATTCGGTCAGAATGCGCCGAAGAAGCAGATCAAAAGGTTGTACTCGCATTTCATCGGACATAGCTGCTTGGCTCCTGTCAAGACCCTGCCACGAATCTCACGAAGGATTTGGATGGGCTAACGAGAGCTGGGGAATGATGATCCGCATCACATCTTCCAGGCTGGTCTCGCTGGAGGGTTGACGGTTGGCCTGCTCCCCCACGTGTCTGTGATGAGGAAATGTCGCCAGTTCAACGTGATGCGGAGCGTTGTCCCAGCCAATCTTGAGGCGGTTGTCAGACGTCAGCCAGTAGTAGCTATAGCGGACGAGTTCGCCTTCTTCCCATTCCTCGGTCAGGCGCAGATTGCTGCCATCAGTAAAGTAGAGTACGATCTTCAGGTACTCGTCCTCGACTTGCAGAGGAACAAGGCGCGCGATGTAGTCGCCGTAATCCGCGTAGATCGCAAGCAGCCGCGACTGCATCAGGCAGGCTCCAGTGCTGGCGCGAACGCGGACAGGGTCTCGATGGCTTGGCGGGTCTGCTCTGACACACGAGTCCAATAATGCCATTCGACGTAGTCTTCGTGCATGGCATAACCGGCATCGTCGGGCAGGCCGTCAATTTCGATCTGCCCCAAGGTTGTATGATACCTGGCTTCCAATTCTTGCACTTTGCGCTCGGCCCGCTCCAGTCGTTTTTGCAGAGTCAAGCGGTGGAAGGCAGCGCCGACGCTAAAGATCTCCGTGCGGTCTCCAGGCGCCAGCGAGTAGAAGGCGCGCTCCATGACTTCTGGTTCAAGCACGAGTGTACTCATCGTAAAACTAACTCCTTGCACTACTGACGTCCACCCATCTCACGCATTATGATAGCACCGGAATCAGGTAAGATCAAGTTGAGTTTCGCGGGAGAGAAATCAGTTCGCTATATCCAATATCTTTGCGCGCCGTTTACGGGCACGGTTCGCGTCCCACCGCGTGTCCCATCGGCTCGCCTGCCATCATCAGGCCGATCTGCTCAACAGTGGCCTGACCGCGGTGCGCCACGCCCATGATGCGCCCCTCGTAGATCACGGCGATTCGGTCCGAGAGGTTGCGGATTTCGTCCAGGTCCTCCGAGATCAGCAGGATGGCCGTGCCGCTCGCACGCTGTTCCAGCAGGCGTTGGTGGATGTATTCGGTCGCGCCGATGTCTACTCCGCGCGTCGGCTGGGCCGCGATCAGGATCTTGGGCTGCCGCGAGAGCTCGCGCGCCATGATGAGCTTCTGGATGTTACCGCCCGAGAGGTTTTTGATCGGCGTATCGAGGCCGGGGGTTTTGACTGCGAACTCACTGACCAGTTTGCGCGCGTGGGCCGCCATCTTGCTGAAGTCCAGGAAGATGCCGTGCGTGAACCTGGGCGACGCGTGTTCGTGCAGAAAGATATTTTCCTGCACAGAGAAATCGCGGATCGCGCCATCCCTCATGCGTTCTTCTGGGATGTAGGCCTGCCCCGCTTCCATCCGGGCGTGCAGCGACGCGCGGGTCATCTCCAGGCCGCTGATGGTAATGCTTCCCGCGGTCACGGGCCGCAGCCCGGCCAGGCATTGCGCCAGCTCGCGCTGGCCGTTGCCCGAGACGCCCGCCAGCCCGACGATTTCGCCCGCCCGCACTTCCAAATCCACGCCGGCCAGCGCTTCGGTGCCGCGGTCGCCGATGGCGCGCAGTCCGGTCACTTTGAGGCGCGTAGGCCCGGCCTGGAGCGGCTGCGGGGCCAGCGGCTTAACCTCGCGGCCGACCATCATCGCGACCAACTCATCGCGCGTGACCCCGGCCGCGGGCCGTGTGCCAATCAACTGGCCGTCGCGCAGCACCGTCACCCGGTCGCTGATCTCCAGGACCTCGTGCATCTTGTGCGAGATGAAGACGAGCGCGTGCCCTTCGCTCACCATTCGTTTCAGGGTGACGAACAGGTCGCACACCTCTTGCGGCGTGAGCACGGCGGTCGGCTCGTCGAGGATGATCACGCTGGCCCCGCGGTAGAGCGCCTTGATGATCTCGACGCGCTGCTGCTCGCCGACCGAGAGCTGCCAGACGTAATCTGCCGGGTCAACTTTCAGTCCATAGGCTTTCGCCAGCTCGACCACCCGCGCAGAGACCTTGTCAAGGTCGAGTTGCGGCTCGCGCGACGACTTCAGCCCCAGCGCCACGTTCTCCGCCACCGTCAGCGTCGGCACGAGCATGAAATGCTGGTGAATCATGCCGATGCCAGCGCGGATCGCGTCGGCCGGTGAATGGAAGACCTGCGGCACGCCGTCAATGAGAATCTGCCCCTCGTTCGGCTGATACATGCCGTACAACTGGCGCATGAGCGTGCTCTTGCCCGCGCCGTTCTCGCCGAGCAGGGAATGCACTTCACCGGCATACACGTCGAGGTTCACACCAGCATTAGCCAGCACGCCAGGAAACCGCTTGACGATGCCGCGCATCTCGACGTGGTTGATGCGGTGTTGGAGTGTGGGTGGTGACGTAGATGGCATGGGATTCACCTTGACGGCTGGATGTTGGAAGCTAGATGCTGGATGCTAGAAGCTAGATGCTAGATGCTAGAAGCTGGAGGCTGGAGGCAAGCCAGTTTCCAGCTTCCAGTTTCCAGCTTCCAGCTTCCAGTTTCCAGTAGTTACGGATTCACCTTGATCGTTCCGCTCTTGATCCCCTCGATCGCCTTGTCGCCGGCCGCCTTCACGTCGGCGGGCAGCTTGTACTGCGAGTTGTAGACGATCTTCAGGCCGTTGTTCTTCAGTTGCAGCACGTATTTCTCGCCGCCCAGCGTGCCGCTCTTGCGCTTGGAAATCATCTCCTTGATCATGCCGGTCCAGTCGTATTGCTGGCTGGCGACGACCAGGTTGGGGGCCAACGAGGCCTGATCCTGTTGGGTGCCGAACCAGAGCACGGTGCCCTTTTCCTTCGCCGCGCCGATGGAGCCGACCACCGACTGTGACGAGCCGGTCAAGATGTCCGCGCCGGCTGCGATGTGCGTCTTGGCGGCTTCGGTCATCAACGCTACATCCGAGAAGGAGCCGGTCCAGGTCTTGGAGATCTTGATGGACTTGTCCACCGATTCGATGCCCTGGCCGAAGCCGTCAATGTAGGTCTTGGCATCACCGACTTCCACGGGGCCGGTCACGCCGATGATTTTGGCCTTGGTCAGCTTGGCTGCCAGCACGCCGTTGACGTAACCGCCTTCTTCGGCGGCCGCGGTGTAGGCGTAGACGTTCGCCATGCCGAAGGTGTTGACGTCAGTGCCCCAGGCGAAGGTCACCTTGGGAAAGTCCTTGGCAATCTCCTGGACCGAGGAGCCGTACTGCGAGCCGTGTGCGATGACGATGTCGAAGCCCTGGCTGGCGTAATCGCGAATCGCGGCTGCGGCATCCGGGACCTTGAACATGTTCTCCGAGTACTTGATCTCCATGCCCTTTTCGCCACCCATCTCGGTCTGGACGGTCTTGAGCGCCGAGAACATAGACTGGCTGAACGCCATATCGGTGGTGGCGCTCGGCATCACCACGGCGATGCGGACGGGCTTGCCGCCGCTGGCCCCTTGCTGTGCGACCGGTGTGCAGCCTGCGGCCACCAGCGCGATCAACAGGACGACGAACAACAGACTTCGGACTTTCATGGAACTCCTCCTTGATGAATGTTTCTTGTATGTTTGGTCACCCTGAGCGGGTCGTTCCCGTGCCCTACGCTACGGCGTGAATCCAGCGAAGGGTCTCGTCGTGACATGGGAGATTCTTCGCTCTCTTACGCCGTCGCGGGAGGTTCGGGGCATAGCCGCTCAGAATGACAGAAAACGCATTAGCTCGTTCCCCGTTCAAACGGCACGTTCAAACCGGCCGGCTGGCGCGCCCGATTGACGGCGAAGACCAGAGCGGCGATGGTCAGCAGGTAGGGAAGCATGATCGCAACATCGGACGGAATCTTGACCCCCAACACCTGCATCCACAACTGAAACGAGTTCACCGTGCTGAAGAGCAGGGCGCCGCCCATGATGCCCAGCGGCTTCCACCCGCCGAAGTAGACCAGCGCGACCGCGATGAACCCCATGCCGGCGGTCATGTTTTCCTGGAAAAGGTTGAGCAGCGAGATGGAGAGCGACGCGCCCGCGATGCCGGCCAGCGCCCCACCCAGGCATACGCTGAAGTAGCGCACCCGGTTCACGTCCACACCCAGCGAATCCGCCGCGGCCGCATTTTGCCCGACGGCGCGAATCTTGAGGCCCAGGGTGGTCTTGCTGAGCACCCACGTTGCCACCGGCACCAGCAGGAACGCGCCGTACACCAACAGGCTTTGCTGGAAGAAGATCGGGCCGAGGATCGGAATGTCGCCGAACAGCGGAATCTTTACCGCCTGGAAGCCGACGACCATTTTAACCGTGCCGACCATCACCTTGAACAACAGCGACGATAGGCCCAGTCCGAAGATGTAAAGTCCGATGCCGCTAATGCCCTGCTCGGCCTTGAGCGTGACGCTGATAAACGACATCAGCAGGCCCATCAACAGCCCGACCACGATGGCCGCCAGCAGCCCTAGCCACGGATTGCCCGTATTCAAGACGACGAAGAACGCGGCGTAGCCACCGACCAGCATGATGCCATCCACGCCCAGATTCACCACGCCCGAAGTCTGCGCAAACGCCTCGCCGATGGCGGCGTAAAGGTAGGGCGTTGCCAGGCGAATCGCCGACGTGAGAATGCCGACCAGCACAGCGGTGGACAAGATGTCCGTCATGCCTTCACCTCCGTCCCCGCGCTCGGGCCAGTCGCTTTCGTGCTCTGGCCGGCCTCCGACCGAGCTGCTGCCGCGATTTGCGCCTGTCGCTGAGCCGCCCACCGTCGCGAGAGCAGCGCCGACCCCACCACGAAGAGCACGATCAGCCCTTGCAGCGTGTCAATCAGCGCAGACGGTACCTGCACCGCCCGCTGCATCTTGTCTGCGCCCACCAGCAGGCTGCCAAAGAGCCACGAGGCCGGAATCAGGCCGAGCGGATGTAGGCCGCCGAAGAGCGCGGCCACGATGCCGGAGAAGCCGTAGCCGCTGGTGATGCCTTCCAACAGCCGATGCTGCACGCCGATCACCTCGCACACCCCGGCCACTCCCGCAAAGCCGCCGGCCAGCGTCAGCGATAACGCCTGGTAGAACGGCACCGGGATGCCGGCATAGCGCGCGGCGTCGGGATTCAGCCCCACCGCCCGAATCCGGTAGCCGATGGTTGTCCGCCACAGGAAGATGTAGACGACAATCGCCAGGATGACCGCGAGGATCGCGCCGGCGTGCAGTAGGGTTTGCGGCACCAATCGCGGCAGCCACACCTGTTCGGGGAGCCGCTCAGACTGCGCCAGGAAGGTGCCGGCCGTGACGCCGGCCCGGTCCATCAGCGGGCCGCGCAGCATCAGGTTCATCAGTTGCAGCGCGATGGCGTTCATCATCACGGTGCTCAAAATCTCGTTGACCCCCATGCGCGCCTTGAGGATGCCGGGGACAAGCCCCCAGGCCGCGCCGGCCAGGAAGCCCATAATCAGCGTCGCGGGGATCAGCAGCACGCCGGGCCAGGTGCGGAATTGCAGCGAAAACCAGGTCGCCATCAGCGCGCCGAGAACGATCTGCCCCTCCGCGCCGATGTTGATCACGTTGGCGCGAAACGCGATGCAGATGCCCAGCCCCACCAGCAGCAGCGGCGTCGCCTTCACCAACGACTGAGTGAAGCCCGACACGCTGCCGAAGACGCCGGTGAGCATGGAAGCGTAAGCCGCAAAGGGGTTGGCGCCCAGGAACAGCAGCATCACGGCTCCGATGAGCAGCGCGGCTCCCATCGCCAGGGCAAGCGGCGCGGCCCGGATCGCGACATTGCCCCAGTCAATGGCGAGCTTGCGGCGCGAACGAGATGCAGTGACGGCAACGGCGGTTGACACAGACTCATCTCCGGGGTGTGGGTGGTAAGGGTGTTCGCGACGGTCATCGCATGGTAATCGTCCAACGACCGTCAACTGGTGTTAGTGTAGCATGGCAACGCGACGCTTGTCAAACAGCGCGTCGAACTTCTCCCCCAAATACGCCAGATACAGCCCCACCGTCAAGCCGCTGCCATCTGGAACAGCAATTCCAAAGGAAGATGTCACCATGAGCGGGTTGATCCCGTGAAGTGCGTTGCGGCAAGAAATCAGCGAAGAGCCTGTCCCGAGCGCAGTCGAAGGAGTCTCGTCGCGGCAAAGAGAACTTGTCCTGAACGCAGTGAAGGATTCTTCGCTGGACTCACGCCGTCGCGAGAGTTTTGGGGTCAACCCGCTCAGAATAACGTTTTCACCCGATCCACATTTGGAAAACTGCTGCATCTGGAAGGTGAAAGCGTTATTGGCCGGCCGGTGCGGCCGCGCCAGGCTATGCAACCAAGAAGAAAGGCGACAGCGCCCGCAGCGCCGCTTCGCGCGCTGCGACCGCCAGCTTGTACGGGTCCCAGCCCCAGTACTCCGGCCGGAATAGCTCGATCGAGCAGGGACCGTCGTAGCCGATAGCCTGGAGTTGCGCGCAGATGTCGGCGAGCGGCACGACACCCAGGCCTGGCAGGAGCCGCGTGGCATCGGTGATCGCCTCTTTGGGGGTGTCTTCCAGGTCATCCAGGTGGAAGGCGAAGATGCGCGCCGGGTCGAGCTGGCCGATCTCGTTCAGCAGCCCGCCCCCGCCGTAGAAGTGCGCGGCGTCGAGCGTCATGCCCACGTTGTCCCGCCCCACGGCCTGAACGATCTCGGCCGCGGCGCGCGGGGTGCGCACGCTGCACCAGCCGAAACCCAGGAACTCGAAGGCCAGCCGGACGCCGTAGTCCGCCGCGATGTCGGCCAGATCACGTAACACCCGCACGTACTCGGCCGCGACTTCAGCCCACGGCAGCGAGCGGTCGGGGGTCGGGCTGGGCACCACGACCACCGTCGGGCAGCCGATGGCCTGGGCGATGCGGCACAGCTCATGGCAACGCGCCTGGATGCCACCATACTCGGCGCCGCGGAACGCGATGAACTCGATGGAGTTAAGCGTCAGGGGCAGGATACCGTGGCTCACAAACAGCGCGTTGAGATCGGCCAGCGAGTGGTCGGCCAGATACCGATCTACCTTCGCCGCCCACACCTCCAGCGCCCCGAACCCCGCCGCAGCCGTGACCGCGACGTCGGTGGCAAGGTCTTGGGGCATGGTGGTGGCGCCGTGAAATGCGAGGAGCATGGGATACCTCCGACGACAGATATTAGATATTGGATATTGGTTGCTCAATACCTAATACCCAATACCTAATACCCAATCTCCGTCAACCGCACCGGCCGGTTTTCCTTCCAGGCCTTGATTGCCGCATGGGCAATCACCACGGCGAGTCGTCCGTCACGCCCGGTGACCGGCGGCGTCTTGTCGCCCCTGACACATTCGATAAACTCGCGTACTTCGGTGACATACGCTTCCGCATACCGATTCATGAAAAAGTAGGGCAGCTTGGATAAGCGAAAGCCGTTAGCATCGGCTTGCGCAAGTGTGTCCACCGTCTGATTGTTCGCCATGACCATACCGGTCGTGCCGAGCACTTCGAGGCGCTGATCGTAGCCATACACGGCCTGGCGGCTGTTGTCAATCAAACCGAGCGCGCCGTTGGCAAAGCGCAACGTGACCACAGCGGTATCAACATCATCCGCCTCACCGATCTCCGGGTTGATCAGGACATTGCCGGTTGCATAGACCTCTTCCACCTCACCCATCTGGTAACGTACCATGTCAAAATCGTGGATGGTCAGGTCGAGAAAGATGCAACCGGCATTCTTGATGTACGAAATCGGAGGCGGCTCCGGGTCGCGGTCGGTGATGCGCAAGATGCAAGGCCGGCCAATCTGGCCCGAGGCCACGACTTCGCGGAGGCGCCTAAAACTCTGATCGAAACGGCGGTTAAAGCCCACCTGCAATTTGACGCCAGCCTGCGCCACCACGGCCAACGCCGCGTCAATGCTGGGCAGATCGAGCGAAAGCGGCTTTTCGGAAAAAATCTGCTTGCCCGCTCGAGCTGCGTCTTCTATGATCCTGGTATGGGTATCCGTTGGCGTCGCGATGAGCACGGCCGGTATGTCTGGATCAGCCAGCAACTCGTGATAGTCAGCCACGACCCGTTGGACGCCCAACTCGTCGGCGAGAGCCTGTGCGACCCCCAGTCGGATGTCGCACACGGCGGCGACGTTAGCTTCGGGGATTTTGCGCACCAGGTTGCGCGTGTGGACGCTGCCCATGCGTCCCGTTCCGATGACGGCGATGTTGACTCTGTCTGTCATGTTTTCCTCTAGCAGCCTGTCGGAGAGAACGGCTTGCAGGCAATCTCAGCCCGTCGGCTACGGTTGAAACCGTAGTCTGGCATAGCCAAAACCCGTTGAAACGGGTTGACCCACAGGCCGCAGTGCGTTTCAGCGCACTTTGCGTACCAGACGGTGATTTCAATCACCGGCCAGAATGGCCGAGGTCATGCCAAACGACCCACTAATGCGATTCCCAGGTCGCACAGGCTTGCGCGCAGGGCGGCCTGGGAATCAGGCTACCGATTATTTGTACTTGGCCGCGTTGTCCTTGGTGACGAGTTCCGTGCCGGTGTCAACGTTGGCGGGGATGGTCCCACCCTGGATCAGCTTGAGCAGATTCTCGACGCTGAACTTGCCCATGTTCGACGGCGCCTGCGCCACACTCGCATTCATCTCGCCCGCCAGGATGGCCGTGGCGGC
>JAPLHB010000046.1 GCA_026389845.1 Chloroflexota bacterium | reverse complement strand
CCCGTGTTACGTGGTGCGTGTTACGTGAGTCAGGTAGGGCACGCAATACGCAACACGCAATACGCAACACGTCTTGAAGGGGTCTTCCATGCATGAGTTGCCTGCAATTTTCAACCTGAGCGTCCTCATCCCGTTCCTGCCGTTCGCCGCGTTCGTTTTGATCGTGTTGTGGGCGAACAAGAACAAGAAGCTGAGCGCGGGACTGGCAATCGGCGGCATCGCCTTGTCGTGGCTGCTGGGCTGGGCCATCGCGTTGACCACGTTCGGCATTGAAGGGTTTGGCGAGCAGCCGTTCCGCATCTTTCGGGACTGGCTGCCGACCGGGCGGACGTGGCAGGCATTTGGCTTTGCGATAGACCCCCTGACCGCGGCCATGCTCATCATGGTGCCGTTCGTCTGCCTGATGATTTTCGTCTACGCGGTCGGCTACATGGGCGTGGGCAAGCCGGAGAGCGAGCACGACGAGCGGGGCGCGCCGGCCGAGCCGGGGCACGTGGATCGCCTGGCAAGCCGTTTCTTCGCCTACATCGCTTTGTTTGCCACCGGCATGTTGGGCCTGATCCTGGCCGATAACCTCATCCTGCTGCTGATTTTCTGGGAGATAATGGGGCTGTGCTCCTATCTGCTGATCGGCTTCTGGTTCGCCCGCAAGTACGATGACCCCAAGAAGATCACCCCCAAGGCGGCGGGGCTGAAGGCGTTCCTGACCACCCGTATCGGCGACACGTTGATGTTGGCCGGCATGTTGCTGCTCTATGCCCGCACCCAATCGCTCTCCTTCGCCGACATCTTCAAGCCGGAGATGCTGCATGAGCTGGCGACCGCCACGGTCAACCTGCCGTTGCTCGGGGCGACGCCGTGGGCCACGATCATCGCCATCCTGATCTTCTGCGGCGCTATCGGCAAGAGCGCCCAGTTCCCGCTCCACGTCTGGCTACCCGATGCCATGGAAGGCCCCACGCCCGTCTCCGCGCTGATCCACGCCGCGACCATGGTCTCGGCCGGCGTCTACTTGACCATCCGCACCTACCCGTTGATGGCCGCGGTCGAGCATGGGCCGGCGCTGCAGTTCATCGCCTTCATCGGCGCGTTCACCGCCCTCTTCGCCGCCACCATCGCGGTCGCACAAAACGACGTCAAGAAGGTGCTGGCCTACTCCACCATCTCGCAGCTCGGCTACATGTTCGCGGCCCTGGGCATCGGCGCCTACGTCGCGGCCATCTTTCACCTGCTCACCCACGCCTTCTTCAAGGCGCTCCTCTTCCTCGGCTCCGGCAGCGTGATCCACGGGATGGAGCACGGACATCACCATTCCGGATTGCCGATTTCGGATTTCGGATTGACAGCCTCGCATCGCGATGAGCATAATCCGCAATCCGCAATCCACAATCCGCAATCGTTCGATCCCCAAGACATGCGCAATATGGGCGGCCTCTTCCGCCGGATGCCGCGCACGGCGATCACCTTCATCATCGGCGGGCTGGCGCTGAGTGGATTCCCGATTATCACCGCGGGCTTCTGGAGCAAGGACGAGATCCTCTCCGATGCGTTCATCAACGGCCACACGGTCGTTTTCGTCACCCTGGCGCTGGCCGCGCTGCTGACCGCGTTCTACACCGCCCGGCAGATCGTGATGACCTTCTTCGGCAAGCCGCGGACGGCCGCGGCCGAGCACGCCAGCGAGCACGACAGCATCTTCCAGTGGATGACGATTCCGCTCATGGTGCTGGCGGTCTTCGCGGTGGCAGGCGGCTGGGTGGGCATCCCGAAGGAATTCCCGATCCTGGGCGCGCTCTCGACCAACCCGTTCCACCACTTCATCGGCAGCCTGGCCGAGGCGCTGCACATCGAAGCCGCGGAACTGCCCTTCAACCTTGTGCCGTTGCTCACTTCGCTGGTCGTCGCGCTGGGCGGCTTGACGCTGGGCTGGCTGGTCTACCGCAAGGCGCGGCCCACCGGTGGTCACGTGACCGAGGGCGAGCCGATGACCTCACCCGAGCAGTTCGTTGATCCGCTGGCGCGACCGTTGGGCGGCCACGATTCTGCGGAACAAATATTACTTCGATGAACTTTACGACGCCATCTTCATCAAGAACGCCGTCCGGCTCTCGAACTGGCTCTTCCGCTTCGATGACCTCTGGGTCATTGATCCCATCGTGGACGGCGTCGGCAAACTAGGGCGCAGACTATCGGAGATCGGTCGCTGGGTGGACACGAACATCGTGGATGCCGCGGTCAACGGCGTCGGCGCTGTGACCAACTGGTTCGGCGGCGCCGTGCGCGTGATCCAGACCGGAAAGGCGCAGAATTACCTGCTGGTGGGGCTGGTGTCGGTGTCGGTGCTGGTGGGGGCGTTTTTGTTGTTGCCGAAGTGATGCAATAAAACACCCCCGACTATCCTCTCATGGAGGAAGGCAGCCACACTTGGCTACCTTGTCGCCGGGGGCGGGTAAACCGGTCGAGCCGGTTTATTATTAGCTGTATTGTACATCAAAATGATGCGCGTGTCAATAGAGATCCAACGAATAAAACACCCCCGACTATCCTCGTGAGAGGAAGATTACCTCTAGTGGCGACCTTATCATCGGGGGCGGGCAACCCGGTCGAGCCGGTTTATTGTTAGCTGCATTGTACATCAAAATGACGCGCGTGTCAATAGAGATTCGATGAATAAAACACCCCCGACTATCCTCGTGAGAGGAAGACAGCCTCGCCTGGCTACCTTATCATCGGGGGCGGGTAAACCGGTTGAGCCGGTTTATTGATGGACTCTATTATACACCGAAACGGCGAATGTGTCAATCAGGCGAATTGACTCACGCTAGATCTTACTTTTGGCGATTCGTTGCCTCATGCGACAATCTTACCCAGGCTATCCAGACCGTTAAGTCTGGGGGCCTGGGGAAGGTGAGGTATGATGAGCCAAAAGAGCAAACAAGAATTGGCCGAGGCGTTGCGGCCGCGGTATCAGCAGGCAGGGCGTGCTGAGAAGTGCCGCATGCTGGACGAGTTTGTGGCGGCGACAGGTTACCACCGGAAATACGCCAGCCACTTGTTGAAGCATTGGCCGCGGCGGCGGACGCGGCAGCGCCGGCGGTCGACGGCGAAGTATCAAGTCGTTGTTGGTGCGCTCGAGCAGCTTTGGCAGGTGGCCGACCAGATCTGCGGCAAGCGTTTGGTGGCGGCGTTGCCGGCCCTGGTGACAGCGTTGGAGCGGCATGGTGAATTGCGCCTGGACCAGCCGACGCGGGAGTTGCTATTGCAGATCAGTCCCGCCACGGCGGATCGGCTGTTGCGGCCTCTCCGCCGCCGGCTGGGGCATCGGCAGGGGTTGAGCACCACCAAGCCTGGTACCTTGCTCAAGCAGGCTATTCGCGTGCGCACCTTTGCCGACTGGGATGACGCCCGCCCAGGCTTCACCGAGATCGACTTGGTCGCCCATGGTGGCGACTCGGCGCAGGGCGAGTTTGTCCACAGCCTGGACATCGTAGACATCACCACCCGCTGGAGCGAGCAAGTCGCCCTGCCCAATCGCAGCCAAGCGGCCGTGACCGCTGCGCTGGACACGGCCCGCCAGCGGCTGCCCTTCCCGCTCTTGGGGGTGGATTCCGATAACGGAGGCGAGTTCATCAACGCCAACTTGCTGCGTTACTGCGAGCAGCACCAGCTCACTTTCACGCGCTCCCGACCGTATCGCAAGAACGACCAGGCCCACGTGGAACAAAAGAACTGGACGGCGGTGCGGCAGATCGTGGGCTATGACCGCTACGAGGGCCAGCCGGCGTGCGACGCCCTGAATGCGCTCTACACTACCCGACACCTGTACCACAACTTTTTCCAGCCGGTCATGGTGCTGGTCAGCAAAAAGCGCGATGGCGCCAAAGTCACCAAACGCTATGATGCGCCCCAGACGCCCTATCAACGCGTACTGGCGGCCCCGGATGTGACCGAGGCTGACAAGGCCCGCCTCCGCCAGTTGTACGCCACCCTCAACCCGGCCGCACTGCTGCGACAGATCCGCACGCAGCAAGCCGCCGTCTGGAAATTGGCGCTCAAGGCGGAAACCGGGTAACATGCAGGAGCAGCGGGGAACCCAGGTTCCCCGCACCCCTCCTGTGACCGACTTGCAGCAGACTAGCTACCTTAACGTTCATCACGCGCACCAAGATGTATCATAGCTGTACGGTAAGATCATATGATGAGTCAACGATACCCCGAAAGTAAGATCTTATCGTGAGGCAACACGTCAGGAATTTTCCTGTTTTCGGTGTACGATCGGTTTGTACTGGATGAGACATGGTTAGGCTGTGTGCCAGACAAGGAGTGAGCTATGTTTGCCAGCAACGTCACCCATACCAATCAGCGAGCCATAGGCTTTCTGGTTGCGCTAACGGTGTTGTTGACACCGCTGCTGTCCACAGCGAGTGGGAACGTGCGCGCCGCCCCCGCCTACACCGAAGTCGGCGGGCCGATCGTTTCCGACACCACCTGGACGCTGGCGAATAGCCCCTACATCGTCGTTGCGAACGTGGAGGTGTGGCAGGGCGTGACTCTGACCATCCAGCCGGGTGTGGTGATCAAGTTCCAGGATGGCAAGTTGTTGCAGGTGAACGGCACACTGGTCGCCCGCGGCACGGAGAGTCAACGGATTGTATTCACCTCTGCTAAGGCCAGCCCCAGGCAGGGCGATTGGGGAAGCATCT
Source organism: Chloroflexota bacterium (assembly GCA_026389845.1). Taxonomy (GTDB): domain Bacteria; phylum Chloroflexota; class Anaerolineae; order CG2-30-64-16; family CG2-30-64-16; genus JAPLHB01. Next base: position 49,340 of record JAPLHB010000046.1, on the reverse strand, counting down.
ACTTCACCGACTCCAGCGTGGACGCGACCTTCGATATCGGCGGTAGCTACATCAGCGGTAGCGTGCTGCAATATTGCACGGCGGAATACGCGGGTCAGAACGCTGAGTCCGTCATCCATGCGCCCAGTGCAGCGCCGTACCTTGACCATTGCATGGTACGCAACAACTCAAGCCGGGGGATAAAGGCCACCGGCACCGCGGACCACCATGTCATCATTACCAGCAATGTTGTCAGCGGCAACTCGGCTTACTTCGGCGGCGGCATCTCTGCCGACAACAGCACGGTGACGGGCAACACCGTCAGCGGTAACTCGGCCACCAGCGGCTTTCTCGGCGGCGGCGGCATCTATGCCTACAACAGCACAGTGACGGGCAACACTGTTAGCGGCAACTCGGCCAGTTACGACGGCGGCGGCATCTATGCCTCCCGTAGCACGGTGACGGGCAACACTGTTAGCGGCAACTCGGCCAGTCACGACGGCGGCGGCATCTATGCCAGCGACAGCACAGTGACGGGCAACACCGTCAGCGGTAACTCGACCCCCCACTACGGCGGCGGCATCTTTGCCGACAACAGCACGGTGGCAGGCAACACCGTCAGCGGTAACTCGACCAGCTACCTGGGCGGCGGTATCTATGCCAGCAAAGGCACGGTGACGAGCAACACCGTCAGCGGTAACTCGGCCAGCAATGGCGGCGGTATCGATGCCGGCAGCAGCACGCTGACGGGCAACATCGTCAGCGGCAACTCGGCCAGCTACGGCGGCGGCGGTATCTCTGCCGGCGGCAGCACGGTGACGGGTAACACCGTCAGCGGTAACTCGACCTACTGGGGCGGCGGCGGTGGCATCTCTGTCGTCAACAGCACGGTGGCGAGCAACACCGTCAGCGGCAACTCGGCCCGCAACGACAGCGGTGGCGGCATCTATGCCTACAACAGCACGGTGATAAGTAACACCATCACGGCCAACAGGGTCTCTGCTGCCACCGGTCAAGGCTCGGGGGTGTATTTCGACGGCTCAGATGACTTTCTCTACAACGTTATTGTCGGCAACACCGCCATCTCGCCTACAGCCGTAATTGGCGGGGTGGCCATCAATGGCACACCGCAGTTCCACCATAACAACCTTTATGGCAACTCCAACTATGATGTTGTGGTTCTGTCCTCCGGAGACATTAGCGGCACGCACAACTATTGGGGTGCCGTCGCCACGGTGGACATCCTGGCGCACGTCTACGACTGGTATGACAACTCCAGCCGTGGGCGGTTGCTCTTCATCCCTTACATCCAAGACCCTGATCCCAATGCGCCGGTGCCGCCGCCGCAGAACTTGCGGGCTACCTTTGCGGGCGGTTCGGCCAGCCTTTCGTGGGACGCCATCCCCAGCACGACTACCGGCTACGGCTACAAGGTCTACTACGACACCGATGCGTCCGGTCCGCCCTATCACGGCGCCGGCGCGACCCAGGGCAATTCGCCCATTGACGTGGGCAACGCCACCCACTTCACGTTGTCCGGGTTTGGCAGCGGCGGCATCGTTGTCACCATCACCGCCTACGATACGCAAGGCCGTGAGAGCTGGTATTCGAATGAGGTTCATAGCCCGTGGCGGAACTATCTGCCGGCTGTGTTGAAGAGATAGAAGGCTGGGGTATTCTTTACCAGTTTACCAAGTAACCAATTTACCAATCACCGACACTGACTCTTATCGGAGGACAGTTGCATGACTAATTCGCTGCTTACCATCATCACCTTCGTGCCCCTCGTCGGCGCGATCCTCACCTTGCTCCCCTGGGGCAAGTGGCTGAGCCTGGACAAGGCCCGCGAGGAACGCCTGATCAAGAACGGCGCCATTGCCATCAGCCTGCTGCCGTTGGGGCTGGCGATCGGCCTCTGGTTCGGCTACAACCAGGGGGCCGGCGGGTTCCAGTTCGAGATCAACGTGCCCTGGATCGCCGCGATCAACATCAACTACCACATGGGCGTGGACGGGTTGAGCATCCCGCTGATTTTTCTGACCACCTTCCTGACGGTGCTCGGTCTGTGGTATTCGGCGCGGGTCATCAAGACGCGGGTGCGGGAGTTCTTCTTCCTCTTCCTGCTCCTGGAAATGGGCATGACCGGCGTCTTCGTCTCGCTCGACTTGGTGCTCTTCTACGTCTTCTGGGAGGTGGGGCTGGTACCGATGTACTTCCTCATCGGCATCTGGGGCCAGCCGAAGGACCGGCCGCAATACTCGGCCATCAAGTTCTTCCTCTACACCCTGGCCGGGTCGGTCTTCATGTTGCTGGCGATCCTGGCGATCTACTTCACCACCGGCACGTTCGACATCGTCGAGGCGGCGAAGCTCAAGCCGTTTGCGGGAAACGTCCTGCTGTCCGGGTTGGCGTTCTGGGCCTTCTTCGTCGCTTTTGCCATCAAGGTGCCGAGCTGGCCCTTCCACACCTGGCTGCCCGACGCCCATACCGCAGCTCCCACGGCCGGCTCGGTGATCCTGGCCGGCGTCCTGCTGAAGCTCGGCGCGTACGGCATCCTGCGCATCCTCCTGCCGATCTTCCCCGAGGCCTTCCATCGCTACGCGCTGATCGTCGTCGCCCTGGGCGTGATCTCGATCGTCTACGGCGCGCTGGTCTCGATGGCGCAGTGGGACCTCAAGCGGCTGATCGCCTACTCGTCGGTGAGCCACATGGGCTACGTACTGCTCGGCGTGGGCGCGGCGGCCACCGCCATCGGCACGCCGAAATGGGTGGACGCCAGCACGATGGCGCTCAACGGCGCGGCGTTCCAAATGTTCACCCACGGCATCAGCACCGGCGCCTTGTTCTTCCTGGTCGGCGTGATCTACGAGCGGGCGCACCTGCGCGACCTGAAGATGTTCGGCGGGTTCTCCAACAAGATGCCCTACTACTATGGCCTCTTTGCGGTTACGGCCTTCACCTCGTTGGGGCTGCCCGGTCTGGCCGGTTTCTGGAGCGAGCTGTTCGTCTTCCGGGGCGCGTTCGAGATCGTGCCGGTGTGGGCCGTCGTCGGCGTGCTCGGCATCGTGCTTACCGCGGCCTACATCCTCTGGAAGATCGTCCAGTACACCTTCCTGGGCCAGTATGACCCGCACAAGATCGAACACTGGACCGACGTGGAGACCGGCGGCGATCTGCACGAACCGAAAGATTTGGCGTTCTTCGAAAAAGTCACCCTCTGGCCGTTGGTTGCGTTCATGTTCGTCTTCGGCGTCTACCCCGCGCCGATCTTGAGCTTCTTCAACGGGACGTTTGTGAAACTGATGAGTGGGTTGGCCGGCAAGTGAAGCTGGAAACTAGAAGCTAGAAGCTGGCTCATATCCAGTTTCCAGTTTCCGGGTTCAGGAGGGCATAGCCTTGAACTTGACTGATTTGACTTATCTCCTACCGGAGCTTATTCTCTTGCTGGCCGCGACTCTGGTTTTCGTACTGGACATGGTCGGGCCGAAGGGTAAGGCGAAGGGGTGGCTGCCTTACGTCGCCATCGGTGGGCTGGCCGCGGCCGCGCTGGGGGTGATCCCTGGCATCGGCGCACAGCCGCACGTAGTGGCGAGCATGTTGGCCGCCGATCCGTTCGCCGTCTTCTTTAAGCTACTGGCGATTTTGGCTGTCGCCATCGTCATTCTGACCGCGGTTCCCTATCTTAACGGCGATACCGGGACAGGCGACCACAAGGGATCGCCCCTACAGGCACGGACGCCCTACCGCGGCGAGTTCTATGCGCTGCTGCTGGTCGTCGGCGCGGCGATCTGCCTGGTGACGAGCGCGACCAACCTGGTGATGATCTACCTGGGCATGGAATTCCTGAGCATCACGAGTTACATCCTAGCCGGCTTCCTGCGTCACGATAAGAAGTCGGGTGAGGCGGCGCTGAAATACTTCCTCTACGGCGCGACCGCCTCGGCGGTGATGCTCTACGGCATGTCGCTGCTCTATGGCGCCACCGGCACGACCGACCTGGCCGGCATCGCCGCGGCGTTCGCCGGCAAGGCGCAGGTAGGGGCGGGTCTGGTCATTCCTGTGTCCAACGCGGCGACAAGCGCGAGACCCGCCTCTACTTCTGCGCTCGGCGTGCCCGCGTTGATCCTGCTGCTGACGGGCTTCGGTTTCAAGGCCAGCCTGGCGCCGTTTCATCAATGGGCGCCCGACACCTACGAGGGCGCGCCCACTCCCGTGACCGCGTTCCTTTCGACCGCATCGAAGGCCGCGGGCTTCGCGATCCTGATGCGCGTCTTCCTGGTGGCGCTCGCGCCCTTGCAGGCGCAGTGGGTCGCGCTGCTGATCGCGGTCTCCGTGCTCACGATGACGGTGGGCAACCTGACCGCGCTGCGCCAGACCAACGTCAAGCGGCTGCTGGCGTATTCGTCCATCGCGCAGGCCGGCTACATGCTGATCGGCGTGGCCGCGGTGTGGGGGACGGGAGCGAGGGCAGGGGCAAGCCCAGCCCCTACGTTTACGGGCATCAACGGCGTGCTGATCTACCTGTTCGCCTACCTCTTCACCAACGTCGGCGCGTTCGCGGTGGTCACAGCCGTCGAGACGGCTACCGGCAAGGTCGAGCTGAAGGACTACGCGGGGCTGATCCGCCGCGCGCCGTGGCTGGCCGGCCTGCTGGTAGTCTTTCTGCTGTCGCTGGCCGGCATCCCGCCGACGGGCGGCTTCGTGGGCAAGTTCTTCGTCTTCGGCGCGGCCGTGCAGCGGCAGATGTGGGGCCTACTCGCCATCGCCGCGGTGAACAGCGTGGTGGCCGCGTTCTACTACCTGAACATCGTCCGCTACATGTTCTTTACCCCGGCCGAGGCGGACGCCGAGCCGATTGGCGTTGCATGGCCGTTGCGGGTCTCGTTGGGGATTACCGCCGTTCTCACTCTGCTGTTGGGCCTGGCGCCGGGGCTATTGATCGCCTGGGCGACAAAGTCCGTGCAGTTGTTTGCCTTGCGCTGATTGCAAGAGGAAGGATAGGATATGTCGGAAGAATTGCAGCCTCATCGCCATCGTCGCTCTCGACGACAGGACAGTCCGTTTGTACGGCTCCTGAAGACGTATTGGGTCGAGCTCGCAATCGTCGCTGGGCTTCTATTGACGATCTTTCTCTTTTTCGAGCAGATGAACATCCGTGGGACCTTGCTCGCATGGCTCCAGGGAGTTGACGATACGGTCATGGGCATCGTCGGGCGCGTCATTGATGCGCTCATCAGATTCAGGTCGGGTTTGGGCTTATCGGAGCTGATCGCGATCCCCCTGTTCTTGATTGTCCTTGCTGCCCTGCTTTGGCGTGTCCGCTGGCGGCTGCGGCGAACCCCTGCGTTAGTTATCTTGACCTGTCCCAGGTGCGGAGGGCGAATCCACCGGGCCCACCGTCACGGGGTAGATCGCCTGGTCAATCTAGTTGTACCGGTGCGGCGCTATCGTTGCGGGGGGAAGGAGTGCCGTTGGCACGGGTTACGGGTCGAGGGCGTCGGTCAACAGACTCGGCACGCTCCCGCGGCCGAGTAACGGTCGGTCCATCATGTGGCTTTATGATCTGCTCGCCGGCCTGCCGCGGGTGATCGCCGTCAGCGACGCCCACCGGATCACGATTTCTCACATCACTTCCGACTCGCGCCAGGTGGCCCCTGGCGCGTTGTTTGTCGCTTATCGCGGCATCAGCGCCGACCTGCACCGCTTCATCCCCGACGCGATTGCGCGGGGCGCAGTGGCCGTCGTCGGCGAACAGCCGTTGACAGGCCTGCCCGTGCCCTACGTCCAGGTCCCCGACGGACGGGAGGCGCTGGCCTGGTTGAGCGCAGCCTGGTACGGCCAGCCCAGCCGCAGCATGGCCCTGGTGGGCATCACCGGCACCGACGGCAAGACGACGACCGCCAACATTTTGTATTGCATCCTGCGAGCCGCGGGCAAGCGCGCCGGGTTGATCAGCACTGTCAACGCGGTGATCGGCGATCGAACCTACGACACCGGCCTGCACACCACCACGCCCGACGCGCCCGACGTGCAGCGTTACCTGGCCCAGATGCGCGACGCCGGGACCGAGGTCGCGGTCTTAGAAGCGACCTCGCACGGGCTGGCTCAACACCGCGTGACCGGCTGCGCGTTCGATGTAGCCGTCGTCACCAACGTCACCCACGAGCACCTGGATTTTCACGGGACTTACGAAGCCTACCGCGACGCGAAGGCGCTGCTGTTTCGGTCGCTCACCCAGACCTTCGAGGTTTCGGAAACCTCGAAGGTCTCTGGCTCGAAGATCCCTGGCCGCTTGCCAAAAACCGCCGTCCTCAACCGTGACGACAGCTCATTCGAGTTCCTGGCTGCCATTCCAGCCGAGCGGGTGATTACATACGGAATCGCAGATAGCAAAACGCAAAACGCAAAACGCAAAACGCAAAACGCCCTGGCGCTGACCGCGGCGGCCATCCACCATACACCCGCGGGCGTCGAATTCGACATCCAAATCGCGGCTGGCAATCTGCAATCTGCAATCCACAATCTGCAATTACATACCTCGCTCGTCGGCGCTTTCAACATTTCCAACATCCTCGCCGCAGTCGGGGCCGCGCTGGCGCTGGGGATCGAGCCGGCCGCCATCCAGGCCGGCGTGCGGGCCATGGCCGGCGTGTTGGGGCGCATGGAGCGGATTGACCGCGGTCAGTCTTTTACCGCCATCGTGGATTTTGCCCACACGCCCAACGCGCTCGCCCGCGCTCTGGAGGCTGTTCGTCCGTCGGTGGCGCCAGGCGGCCGGCTGATCGTCGTCTTCGGCAGCGCCGGGCTGCGCGATCGCGAAAAGCGCCGACTGATGGGCGCGGAGGCCGCTCGCGGGGCCGACTACACCGTCATCACCGCCGAAGACCCGCGCACCGAAGACCTGGCTGCGATCATGGCCGAGAGCGCTGCCGCGTTGACCGCGGCCGGGCGGGTGGAAGGCCAAGATTTCGTCTGCGTGGCGGATCGCCAGGCCGCGCTCCTCCACGCCGTCCGGCTGGCCCAGCCCGGCGACGTGGTGATCGCCTGCGGCAAGGGCCACGAGCAATCCATGTGCTTTGGCGCCACCGAACATCCCTGGCGCGATCAGGACGCCTTCGCCTGGGCGCTGGACACACTGAGGGGAGTGGCCTCTCCGCCCCCCTTTGTCCTGCCAACTTGGACGGTTGATGGCCCAACCTCCAACCTCTAATCTCCAGCTTCCAGCCCCCAGATTTGACATTCGACCCAAGCGGAGTAGAATTTGCGCGGCCGGTAACAAGTCGGAATTTGATGGCGCGACGTTGTATCGGCCGAGCGCCGGATACGTTCCCCGGCGCAATTATGTGAGTCCCGATGTCTACCGATCAATTGCCCAGTAGTACCCGTCCGGCGGGCCGCCGGAAAACTAAATACGGCCGGGGCCGGCAAGCCGGCTGCCGTTCATTCCATCCAGCCATCTCCGTCCGGATCCTCGCGCGGGTCTAGCCCGCTTGGCCGCCGGAGCGTCTGATCGGATGAGCCGGCAGCACCCTTGACCCGCTTCTGCTGTCATAATTGCGGAGGCAGCCGTGAAGCGGGTTTTGCCCTTGCACCTTCAACACGCGCCGAACCCACGGCACAATGCCCGGTCACCGGTTTCCGGTGGACGTGGTCTGGCCGCGCCCTGGCTCTGCGGCTGATTCGTAAGAGCGCACGTGCCTGGCACTTTCGAAAGTGCCAGGCACGTCAGGATTCAGGAGGGAGACTATGGCCTATTTGAGCGAACTGACCGGCAAGGTCGTAGCCGACGTGAATGGCGAGCGCGTCGGCCGGCTGGAGGACGTGGTCGCCAAGACTCATACCGGCCTGCAACACCCGCAAGTGATAGCGATCCTCGTCAGGCGCGGCGGGGCCGATTTGCTGGTGCCGATCGCCGACGTCGCGGTGCTGATCGCGCCCGCCGTCCCGCTGAACAAGCGCCTGCAAGACGTCGTTCCCTACCGTCCCGGCGAGCATGACCTCTACCTGGTGCGGGACGTGCTGGACAAGCAGATCATTGACACCGACGGCATGCGTGTAGTGCGCGTCAACGACTTGGAGGTAGTACGCGTCAACGGCCACTTCTACGTCGCCAATGTGGATATCGGTGGGCTGGGGCTGATGCGCCGGTTGGGGTTGGCGAAGACCACCGAGCGAGTAGCCGGCCGCCTGGGGCGGCGGTTGACATCCAACATCGTCTCGTGGGATGCCGTGGAATTGCTGCCCGGCGATCAATCGCTGCGCCTCAAGGTCCCGAGCGCCAAGATTGCCGATCTGCACCCGGCCGACCTGGCCGAGATCATCAGCGACCTCAGCCGGATGGAGAGCAGCAAGCTGCTTGAAACGTTGGACGTGGAGACCGTGGCCGACGCCCTGGAAGAGGTCGAGCCGGAGTTCCAGGCCAGCCTGGTCGAATCCATGCCCGACGAGCGGGTGGCCGATCTCCTGGAAGAGATGGCCCCCGACGAAGCCGCCGATCTGCTGGCCGAGTTGCCCGAGGGCCGCAGCAAAGACCTCCTAAACCTGATGGAGAAAGACGAGGCGGCGGACGTCCGTAAGCTGCTGGCCTACCCCGAAGAGTCGGCGGGCGGCATCATGACCACCGAGTTCGTCGCCATCCGGCCTGATCTGACCGCCGACCGGGCCATTGCCTACCTGCGGGAAACGGCCGACGAGGCGGAAACGATCTTCTACGTCTACGTGACCGATCCGAGCGACCGTTTGCTCGGTGTATTCTCGCTGCAAGACTTGGTGCTGGCCCGACCCCAGACGCCCGTCAGCCAGTTCATGCACGAGCGCGTCGTCACGGTCGGCTTGCAAGACAGCCAGGATGACGTGGCTCAGGCGATTTCAAAGTACAACTTGCTGGCGATCCCCGTCGTTGATGAGGCCGGGAAGCTCCACGGCATCGTCACCGCCGACGACGCGTTAGACAAGATCATCCCGACGGCGTGGAAGAAACGGCTGCCGCGGATGTACCGGTGATGACGAACGACCAACGACGGATGACGGACGACGGACGACGACAGCCCTTCGTCCTTCGTCGTCCGTCGTTCATCTTTCATCAAGGAATTGCTCTATGACCTTATCCCAACGCATCAAACCGCTGCGCATCCGCCTGGCGCTGCTGCTGGCCGTCGTCGGGCCGGGGATCATCACCGCGAACGTGGACAACGACGCCGGCGGCATCACCACCTATTCTGTGGCCGGCGCGCACTACGGCTATACTCTGCTCTGGATGATGCCGCTGGTGGCCCTGGCGCTCATCATCATCCAGGAGATGAGCGCGCGGCTAGGCGTCGTCACCGGCAAGGGCTTGGCCGATCTGATCCGCGAGCGCATGGGGGTGAAAATCACGGCGCTCATCATCGGGGTCCTCGTCTTTGCCAATCTCGCCAACACTGTCAGCGAGTTTGCTGGCGTGGCCGCCAGCATGGAGATCTTCGGCATCAGCAAATACATCTCGGTGCCGCTGGCGGCTATCCTCGTGTGGGTGCTGATCGTCAAGGCCGATTACAAGTCGGTGGAACGCGTTTTTTTGGTCGCCAGTGCGCTCTACCTAGCCTACGTGGCATCGGGCATCATGGCACGGCCGCCGTGGGATGCGGTGGGACGAGCCGCGATCACGCCGAGCTTCCAGTTTGACGCCGGCTACGTCACCCTGTTCGTGACCATCATCGGCACAACCATCGCGCCGTGGATGCAGTTCTACCAGCAGTCGTCTATCGTGGATAAGGGCCTGAAGATCACCGAATATGCCTACGAGCGAATTGACGTGATCGTCGGTTCGATTTTTGCCGTCGTCGTGGCCGCGTTCATCACTATCGCCTGCGCGGCGACGCTGAACGCCAGTGGGGTGCGCATCGAGAACGCCAAGGATGCCGCGTTGGCGCTCGGTCCGCTGGCCGGGCGCTACGCGGCCACGCTCTTTGCGTTGGGGCTGCTCAACGCCTCGGTCTTCTCGGCCGCAATCCTGCCCCTTTCGACGGCTTACGTCGTGTGCGAAGCGTTCGGGTGGGAGGCCGGTGTCAGCCGCAACCTGGGTGAAGCGCCCATCTTCTTCACGATCTACACCGCGCTGATCGTCCTGGGCGCGGCCGTCATCTTGCTGCCGATCAAGTCGCTGGTGCAAACGATGCTCGCCAGCCAAACCCTCAACGGCGTGCTGCTGCCGGTCATCCTGATCGCGATGTTGAGCTTGATCAACAACAAGCGACTGATGGGCAAATACGTCAACGGCCGCATCTTCAACGCTCTGGCGTGGGCGATGGTCGTGATCTTGATTGTGCTCACCGCCATCCTGGTGATTGCCAGCGTGTTCCCAGGATTGTTGGGGTGAAAGGGTGACACGGTGACAGGGTGACACGGTGAAGGGGTGACAAGGTGATTCAGCGAGCGCACTCCACCTTGTCAGCTTACGGCCTTTGCCAGCGCGATTTCCAGTGATGCCAGCCGCGCCTGCACCAACGCCAGACCCTGCTGCGCGACCTGGCGCACGTCCTGACGCCAGTCGCTCACGTGCGCCAGGTACGAACTCTCCGCCTGTCGCAAGATTGCCCGCCACTCCTCCAGTCTGGGCCGATCGGCCAACGCCCAGTTCTCTTCGAAGTCCATGCTGGCTTGCAACGAGCTGACCAGCATCGCCATCCGCGCGCTTTGGCTACTGGGGTCGAGTACGTCCCGGATGGCCGCCTCACGGGGCAGGGTGAAGATCTCCCCGTCGGTCGCGTGGGTGTAGAGCACGGGCGCGATGCAACACGGATCGCCTGGATAGAGCACAGCCAGCATGTTGCGGGCGTGGGCCACGGCCACATCTACCAGCCCCGCGTGCTCGCCGGTGCAGAGCTGGCGATAGAACTCGCGGGCAAACGTCAGAGCCGCCTCGTCGGTGAGGGGGTATTGCATCGCCACCACTGCGCGTGCGCCGCTACGCAGCAGTTGCATCGCCAGCCCGGCGAACGCCTGCGTCTCGTTCGCCTGACCGGTGCGGCAGGCGTTCAACACGCCGAGCTTGAGCGCCTGGTGATTGCCGAACAGCCGGACGATGACGCTACTGTCGGCCCAATCGGTGGCGCCGTCCGGCCGGTTGAGACCGACGTAGCTGCGGCCGTCGCTGAAGCCGCCGTGGCCGCTGAAGTGGACGATCTCGTAATGGCCGGACATCAGCTTGTCGGAAAGGCCCGTACGCGTCACCAGGCCGTCCAACACGTGCAAATTGAGCACGCCCGCCAGCGGCGCGACGGCCTGCTCAATCACCGCCCGCTCGCGTGCCAGGTCGAGATCGGCAGCTTGGGGAATAGCCAGCAGGAGGTCAAGGGGCAGCTCCGTCGCCAATTCCATCGGCAGCCCGAACTGATCCACCCGGTCGAGGTAGCGCATGAGTGGCGTGGCGACCGACGTGCCGAACGCATAATCGCGGCTGGGATCGTGGAGCAGTTCCCACGGCCAGGCGTTGATCTCCGGTGCATCAATTGTCAGGCGCAAGCGGAGGCCGCGGCCAGCCTGTTCGGCTCGATCCCAGGCCACTCGGAAGTGCGTTTCCAGCGGACCAACGATCAGCCACTGGAACAGGCCGATGCCGGCTTCTAGTAGGATCGCCTCCGCCCCGGCATTGGGGGGCAGCAGCGCCACCTGAGACAGCAGTTGCGTCAGGTCGGCATCGGCGGGCGGCAGCATGCACCAGGCTCGCCCCCCATCTGCCGCCATGGCTGAAACAGGATAGCCGCCTGCTTGACGCTCGGTGATGGTGATGGTGTAGTTGTTGTAGCGCACAGGCCCCCCTGCAGATTGCAGATTGTAGATTGCGGAGTTAATTTGACCGGTCGTAGCATAGCCCCTTGTGGGCGTCTCGTGGACGTCAAGGCGGGCACAAGATCCTATGCGACTGAGTTTTTCATAGCACGATTTACAGTGGATAGTATACGCCGGATGGGGCAAATTGACAAGGCCGCCGCGCAAGGCTAGAATGGATGTCCATGTTCTCCATTGACTATCGCGACCGGGCCAGCGTGCTCGTGTGGGTGACGTTGATCGGGTTGGCGGCCCAACGGCTGCTAGTGTTGCCGTCACGCTCCATTGCCGCAACAGTGTTCGGTTCGCCAGTCACGTTCACGTTGACCACGAACACGTTGCTTGGCCTGCTGCTGGCTGGGTTGGTCGCCACCGGCGCCGAGGCGATCGTGCGCGCCCATCCGCGCGGTTTCATCGGGGAGCTGCGCAGCCATTGGGTCTACTGGGCGCTACCGGTGGCGCTGATCTCGGTAGCCTTGCTGATCCTGCCGGTGGCGCCTTCCCGCCTCTATTGGCTGGCGGGGTTAACCATCACCGGCGCCCTGCTGGGGTTGAGCCTGGCGGGTCTCTATTACACCATTGACCCGTTCGCCACAGGCTACCGCCGCGCCCGCCTGGCCCTGAACGCGTTGACCTACGTGGCGGCGCTGCTCCTATTCCTGGTCGTCTATCGCACGCGGGTACGCAGCATCGTCTCGGCCACCGAAGTGATGCTGGTGAGCAGCCTGCTGGCACTGGAATTGTTGCGCGGCAGCGAGCGGCCGGCCCTGCTCATCACCCTGTATGCGGGCATCGCCGGCTTGGTCCTGGGTCAGGCCACCTGGGCGCTGAACTACTGGCGGCTCGACAGCCTGACCGGCGGCCTGGTGCTGTTGCTCCTGTTCTACAACATCGTCGGCCTTTCGCAGAACGCCTTGCAGGGACGCATCAGGCGGCGCGTGGTGCTGGAATACGGCCTGATTAGCATCGCCGCGCTCGCGCTGATGTGGGAGTTTGCCCCGTAGCATACGCGTCATTCTGAATGGCCGCGCTCGACGGCGCAAACCTGATCCATGATGTCGGCTACATGGGCGCCGGCCCGATCGGCAGTCCAGCGTCCATGGTCATGTTGAACGAGATCATCGGCTGGGTAAAGCGCATAGGGAGAGTCGCTGATGACCCAACAGATCGCATGTCCAACCCTCCGGCCTACTCTGCGCATGCTTTCAGATGAGCAGACTCGCACGATTCACAACGCCAGCCTCGATATCCTATGGGGAACCGGCATCGAAATGCGGCACGAGGGCGCCCGCAGGCTGCTGCTCGATGCCGGCGCCTGGCAGTCGGGTGACCGCATCAAGATTCCCGAACTCCTGGTGACGCAGGCCCTGCGCACTGCGCCGTCCCGCATCCCCATGCACAACCGGTTGGGCCAACTGACTATGCCGCTGGAGGAGGGCAAGGTCTACTTCGGGACAGGCTCGGATTGCATGTTCACGCTCGATGTGGAGACCCGCGAGCGGCGCGCCTCGGTGGCCGAGGATGTCCGGCGCTTCGCCCGGCTTTGTGACGGGCTGGACCAGATTGACTTCGTGATGTCCATGGGCACGCCGAGCGATGTGCCGGCGATGGATCACTACGTCCACAGCTTCATCCAGATGATCCGGGGCTCCGTGAAACCCAACGTCTACACCGCCCAAAACCGCCAGGACATGGAGGACATCTACACCATCGCCTGCGCCGTTGCCGGCGGTGAGGCGGAGTTACGCGCCAAGCCCTTCATGCTGCTCTACGCTGAGCCGATCTCGCCGTTGTTGTTTAACCAGGAATCGGTCGGTAACTTGATGTTCTGCGCCGAGAAGGGGATCCCGGGCGCGTATCTGCCTTCCCCCAACACGGGCGGCGGCGGCCCGATCACCATGGCCGGCGCGCTGGCGTTGGGCAACGCCGAATGCCTGGTCGGCCTTCTGCTCACGCAGTTGGTGCGGCCGGGGACGCCGTTCCTGTATGGCATGAACGTGGCCGCCCTCGACATGCAATCCACCATCATCGCCTATGGCGCGCCGGATTGGGCACAAGCCATGGCGGCGATCAGCGACATGGCTCGTTTCTATAAGCTGCCGGTCTGGGGCGGCGCCGGCGCTACTGACAGCAAGGTGGTGGATGCGCAGGCCGGCTTCGAGGCGACGGCTACGATTATGAGCGCCCTCTTGAGCCGCTGCAACGTGGTGCACGACGTGGGGTACATGGAATACGGCAGCACGTCGTCCATGGAGCAAGTGGTCATCTGCGATGAAATCATCCGGCACACGCGCTTCATCGTGGACGGTGTGGAAGTCAGCGAGCGTACCCTGGCCCGCGAGGCGATTCACCGGGCGCGGCCGGGCGGCGGCTTCTTTGCCGATGACCACACGCTGGAAAACTGGAAGAAGGCCCAGTGGCGGCCACGCGTCATTGACCGGATGCGTTACGACAACTGGACGAAGCGGGGCAGCAAGGATATGGCGACACGCGCCAACGAATGGGCCAGGCGCATCCTGGATGAACATCAGGTTCCCTTGCTGCCTGCGGCAGCGGAGGCAGCGATTGCCGATGTGCTCTGGCGCCGCGCCGAAGCGGCATAGGTGATTTGTTGACGGCGCTCCGGCGTGCTTCAACTACGCACGACAAACGACGCCGTGCTCCGCTCGACATGCCTCCGCTTGGGTCACTGCGTGACTTCGCGGATCAAACGCTACAGCGCCGCCAGCGCTAGCGCCAGGCTACGGCGGAAATCGGGGCCGGTCAGATCGGCCCAGGGCGCGGGGAAGCGGGCGAGCAGGTCGGCTTGTTGGGTCTGTTGGGCAGCCAGATAGGCCTCCACGCCGGCCAGCGAGATCGCCTGGTCCCGTTTCTGCCCCTGATTGGGCTGGCCCGCCAGGAACTCGGCCAGCAGGCCCTCGGCGACGCACGCGTCTTGCAGCTCGCCCAACAGGTCTTGCAACGTCACCACCTGCTTGATCAGGTCCGGTGTCCCCGGCCCCAGGACGTCGCGGAAGAACTCCAGGGCATAGCGCAGCCCCTTGCACTCGATCCGCAGCGCGTGCATGGTCGGCAGCGGCGCGCCGGGGATCACCGTCTCGAAGGCCCGCACCGCTTCATAGTGCGCCAGGATCAGGCGCGGGACGATATGCCGCACCTGGTAGGGAACCGGCGCGCCCGGCGGGAGGGGCAACGCGCCCGCGCCGGGCGTGGCGACGAACGCCTGAAAGCCCGTCGCGAACTGGCGATAGGCACGGCCGTCCAGGTATTCGAGCATCTGCCGGCGAGCGATCTCGCGGCGCGTCTCCCACTCGACCAGCAGCGGCTCGAAGGTGGGGGCCAGTTCGGGCGGCAGCGTCGCAGCGTAGGCGCGCGCTTTGTCGAGCAACACGTCCAGGTCGCGTACCGCGCCGAGGGTGCGCCCGGTGCGCCGCAGCCCCTTTTCGAGCGGTCTGAGGTGGTCGGCGTCAAAGTGCGGCGCGAAAAGCTGAGAAGCGGCGCGCATCCGCCGAGTGGCGACGCGCATGTCGTGCAACGCCTCGATGTTCTCCCCCAGCCGCGTGCCCGCCTCGTTCGCCAGCATCTTGGCGAAGTGCAGGTATAACACCTTGCGGCCAGCCTCGCTCATCGGCTCATCGGGTTGGATGGGCGGAATCGCAGGTGGGACCGGCTGGACTGGCTCGGCAACGGCCGCGGTAGGTGAGGCAGGCGTCGCCGCGGGCGCGGGCAACGGCTCGCGTTCGGGGGGCAGAAAGATCAACTCTTGCTTAAAAAGCCTATGCCAGAGATCGGCCTGGGTAATCGCCTGCAAAGCATCCACCTCGGCCGACGGGCCGACGACCGGGATCTCGCAGACAGGCGAGTCGGCGTTGTCCATGCCGAGGATTTCAGTGGACTGGGTGGCTGAGAAGTCGAGCGCCTCGGCCACGCGCAGGACGGCGACCAGCGCAAGGACGTGCGGGCGCAGCTTCTCGTCCACCGCGGTCATGGTCGGCTCGCGCTCAGGCCGCACCTTGCCCCGGTTGAATGCGACGATACACGCCAGCGCCAGCCGGTCGCCGGTGCCGACGTCGCGCAGCGGCTGGGCCAGGATCAGGTCGCGCCCGGCCGCGTAGGGATGTTCGGGATCGGTCGTCGCGCCCACGGTGTTCAAGAGCGCCGCCTGCTTCAACATCCGTCGCCGTTTGCGCGGCAGGTTGTGGATCGGCCGCAGCGCGTCGAAAAACAGCCGGGCGTTGACCGCCACGTACTCCGCGTGCGCCATGTCTACGCCGTGCTGCGCGGCGAATTGGGCGACGGTGGGAAGACGTGATACGTGATGCGTGATGCGTGGTGCGTGGTGCGTGGTGCGTGGTGCGTGCGGCGTGGTGCGTGGTGCGTGCGGCGTTTCCCCTGCTCCCTCTCTCCCCTGCTCCCCTGTTCTCTCCTCTTCCGGGGCGCCCATCCGCTTATCCGCTGCCTCATCCGTTGCTTTGTCCGCTCCCCACCATCCCAGCCGTTTCGTCCGAAAGACGCGCAGCCAGTAGCGGACGCGGCCGAGGGGGAGATCGTTCCGCTCAGCGATCTCGCGCATTGGCAGGCCGTCGGCCCAGGCGAGGACGACGGCGGCCCGCCGGGCGCGGAGCGGATCGGGATCGGCCAGGTGCGCTGCGAGGACGGCGCGTTCGTCGGCGTTGAGGCGGGTCGCCAGGGCCGCGCGATAGGCCCGCCACGTCTCCAACCCGCGCGCAAACTTGGAACGACTTTCCGGAGTCAGGCCCCACGTATCCCGCAACTCGGCGGCGATCCGGGCCAGGTCAGCCTCCGTGCCGTCGGGGGTTAGCTCGGCCTCGATTTCGTAGTAGCGCGCAGGCCGGCTGCCGACCTGGACAGCCACGGCATCCACGCTGATCTGCGCCACGCGGCGGTCGCCGTCGAGTGCGTCCGCGCGGGTACGGGTCTGGGCCAGAGCGAAGAGGGGTTGGAAGAGCGCGCCGGCGGTCAGCTCAAGGGCTAACGTCCGCGCCTCGCTGTCGGGCCAGGCCGCTGCGTCCGGCGTCCACTCAGCCAGCCGCACTTCGTGCTCGGCGCGGCGGTGGACCGCGCCCTCGACGCCGCCCAGGCCCTTGAGGGTGGCGATTACCGTCTCGCCTTCGACGCGTGACCGGCAGGCATAACCGGCGGCGAGCAACCGGCCGGCGGCGGTGTCGAAGTAGCGATCGGCCACCTGAGCCATGCCCGCGGAAACGAGCTGATAACCGGCCAGCCGGCGCAGGCGCGCCAGCCGACGGTAAACCGTGCGGTCAGGGACGGCGAACTTCGCTTCGATTTCCATTTTTCACCTCAATCCACCGTCAGTGTTTTCGATAAATTACGTGGGAAGTCGGGATCAATGCCGCGAGCCGTGGCCGCGTGATACGCCACGAGCTGCACCGCCACGGTTGCCAGGATCGGGTTGAGCAGTTGCCCGGCCGGCGGGAGGACCAGGTACTCGTTGACGTTCTTCCGCAGTCGCTCGTCTTCCTCGGCGATGGCGATCGCCAACCCCTCGCGGCACGTGACCTCGTTGACGTGGTTGATCATCATCTCTACGTCGTCGGGCGCGGTGATGAAGGTGACAGGGTAGCCCGGCCGCACCGCGGACAGCGGCCCGTGCTTGAATTCGGAGCTGAAGATCCCTTCGCAGTGTGCGTAGGTGATCTCCTTGAGCTTCAGCGCTCCTTCGAGCGCGATGGGGTGCGTCAGCCCGTAGCCCAGGTAGTACATGTCATCCCACGCCTTGAGCCGGGCCGCCACCCGCTCGGCCGCCGGCGCGGTCAGCTCAATGGTCCGGGCCAGCAGGTCGGGCAAAGCGTGTAGGGGCGCACCTTTATGGTCGCCTTGGGCAGGTACAAGACCAGCCCCTGCCGTCATGGTTCCCAACCGGTCGGCCAGGTAGAGAAACATGATGACCTGGTTCAAGAACGTCTTGGTGGCGGGGACGCTGATCTCATAGCCGCACGCGAGCGGCAGGTGCAGATCGGTGACGTGGGTCAGGCTGGAGCCGATGACGTTGACCATGCCCAGGCAGGTCGCGCCCCGCGCCCGCGCCACCTTGACCGCGTTGAGCACGTCTTTCGTTTCGCCGCTCTGGCTGACGAAGACGACGGACGCAGCTTTCCCCAGGCAGTTGCCGTACTGCTCGGTGAACTGCTGCGGGAGAGCAGGGACGGCCACCTTGCCCGCCAGCTTGTTGACATAGTACGCGCCCAAGAGACAGGCGTGGTAACTCGTCCCGCAGCCGACGAAAAAGAGCGGATCGCTCTGACGTAGCATCTCTACGAATTTCGGCGCGTCGGTCGAGTTGTCCAGCAGATGCAACAACTCTCCGGCCAACTGCGGCTGCTCGTGGATCTCCTTGAGCATGAAATGCGGATAGCCGCCTTTCTCGGCCGCGGCCATGCCGCCGTGGTAGACCTCTGGCTCGCGGGCGATCACAGAGCCATCGGTCACGCTGCGCAGCTCGAACCCTTCCGGCCAGAGGACGACCACTTCGCCATCCCGCACCCGCAAGGTGCGCCGGGTGATCGGCAGGATCGAAGGCAGGTCCGAGGAGCAACAGGTCACGCCGTCGCCGAGGCCTACCACCAGCCCGGAGCCTTTCTTGATGGCGTAGAGCCGGTTCTCATCCCGATGAGTGATGACGAAGGCGTAGTCGCCATTCAGGTCGGCGTAGGCCAGGCGGATCGCCTCCACCATGTCGCCGCAGCGGTCGAAGTGGCGTTCGACCGCGTGAACGCAGGTCTCGCCGTCGTTTTCTCCGCGGACGGTGTGGCCCTCGGCGATAAAGGCCTCCCGCAGCTCCACGTTGTTGACGATGTTGCCGTTGTGAGCGCCCACCATATCGCCGTCGCAGTCCAGGTGGGGCTGAGCGTTGCGCGTGGCCGGCGTGCCGAAGGTAGCCCAGCGCAGTTGTACGATTCCGCGCCGGCCGCGCATCTCGTCGAAACGCATCCGCTCGCTCACCGCGTTGATCTGGCCTACGTCCTTGCGCAGATCAATCGTCCTATCGGCCGCGACGGTGGCGCAGCCCACGGAGTCATAACCGCGGTACGACAGCCGCTTACCGGCCTCGATCAGGGCCTTGCCCAGATCAAAATCCTCGTTGGCGACGATGCCAAAGATGCCGCACATAAAACCTCTTGGGGGCCCGTCTTGGGCAGGGGATTCTTCGCTTTTTCATGCCGTCGTGCGAGATTCGGAGTAAAGCCGCTCAGAATGACACGTTGGCGGGTCAGGCCGCCGGCATGGTTCGGAACACATAGTCCCACACCGGCGAGCTGACCCCAAAGCGCGCGTTGGGCGTCTTGTAGTGGTGCATCATGTGATACCGCTTGATGTATTTCAAGTAGCCCGACCGCATCGGGAAGTGGTGCGTGGCGTAATGGGCCAGGTCGTAAATCAGATAACCCAGGATAAAGCCGGCAAAGAGCGGCGCGATCCAGTGTGGCAGGCCCAACAGGCGGTCCACTACCAGGGTATACAGCCCGTAGAAAACGAACGCCAACGGGACGCTGAGCACCGGCGGCATCACCAGCCGGGTCTTGAGCTGCGGCTGGGCGTGATGGACGCCGTGGAACAGGAAGAAGACCTTTTCCTGGGCAGCCGTCTTTGGCTCGTAATGAAAGAGGAAGCGATGCAGGGTGTACTCGGTGAATGACCAGATGAAGATGCCGAGCAGCACCCCCGCGGGGATCACCAGCGCGGACGCGCCGGCCGGCAACCGGATAATGCCTCGCACCAGGAAGAAGATGGCTACTGGCAGCCAGATGACCAGCACAGTCACTGGGCTGATGTGGGTGAAGAATTCCAGGAAGTTCGACTGGAACAGCCGGATCGGAACCTCGCTGTGGTTGATCTCCACCGAATGGGCGCTTTTGAGCATGAGTGTCTCCTTGTAAGTGGATTGTTGTGTGTGCTTGGGCTTTCGGACGAAGGACGAAGGACGAAGGACGAACGATGGGCGAGTTCTCGTCTTTCGTTTTCCGTCACTGTATCGTCATCAACACCTGCCCCAACGTCACTTGCTGGCGCGGCTCGACCCGAATCTCGTGGATCGCGCCGGCGCGCGGGGCTTGTAACTCATTGCCAGGTTTGGTATTTCATCTCGCGCAGGCGAGTGATTTGGTCTTGATGAGACATGGGGTCTCCTGACGAACCGCGCACTACGCCTCACGCTTCAGGGCGCGCATCCCTGCACCGGCTCATCCTGCACCGGGAAGAACGTCCGAGCATCCGCGCCGTGCGTCCAGAGGGCGGGATAGGTCTCGACGCCGTCCACCATAGCCCACAGGTAGAGTTTGTTCTCGGGATTTACTGCGCGGGCCACCGGAATATTGTTGAACTCCCAGATCGGGTACGTAATTGCGCCGGCCTGGCGGGTTTGGGCCAGCGACTCGTGCGCCAACGGCCGTCCCACCTCCTGATTCCACGCGCCGTAGAGGGTTATCCCCGCCGGCTGCCAACCTACCGGTACGGAGAGCCGCGTGCCGTGCTTGAAAAACGCCACCGCGATATTTGCCAGCGTGCCATCGGTCACCGATTTGCCGGCGCCGGCTTCATCGTGCGGCCAGACGACCTGGATGCGCGCGTCCACGGCCTCGATGAGGCCGGTTTCGGTGCCGCTGGGCACGTCCTGGTTCGGGAAGAAGGTGCGTGGATCGGCCGCGTGCGACCAGACGCTTGTGGCGGTCTCGGTTCCTGCCACGCGCACCATGAAATAGAGCTTGCGCTCCGGATCGTTGGCCTGGCTCACGTCCACATCGTTCAGCTCCCAGAACGGAAACGGCTGGCCGTCCACCGTGCGCTGTCGGGCGTTGCCGAGCGGCTCGGCGGGCGCATTGTTCATGGCCTGCCAGATCGTCACCTTCGGCAGCCAACCGCAACTGGTGGGCACCAGGCTGCGCGGCTGAAAGAGGCGCAGCCCGATGTTTGCCAGCTTCGCCTCTTTGACCTTCGCACCGTCGTGGGGCCAGACGATCTCGATGCGGGCGTCCACGCCGGTCCGCAGACCGTCCCTGGCCGCAGCAGGCTCCGGTTCGGATATCTTCGATGCTGGGGCTGGCGTCGCGCCCGCGTTTAGGGCGCGCGGTCGCAGCGCCCAGACCCCGGCGGTGGCGGTGCCCATGAGCAATCCGCCAGGGACAGAATAGTCAATCGCGAGGGCCTGGGCCAGGTTATCACCCACGTCCGCGGCCATGTTGGCCCACGCGTCCCCGTAATCCGTGCTGCGGTAGACGCCCCCGCCGTCGCGCGCGGCCCAGAGCACGCCGGGCGTCCGGGGATCGGCGATCAGCGCCAGGATCGTGCTGCTGATGGGGAGACCGGCCGACGCGGAGGCCCACGTCGCGCCGTCCCAGCGATAGATGCCGTCTTCCGGCACGCCGGCGTAGAGCCGCCGCGTCGCGCCCTCATCCTTGCCCGCCGCGTCGCCGATCAGCCAGCGGATGCGACTGCCCGCCAGTCCGGCCGCCTGCCAGGTGACGCCGCCGTCGGCGCTTGCGGCCACGCCTGCGCCATCGAGCGCGGCCCAGAGATGTCGGCTGTCGGCGGGATCAACCACCAGGCCGGTGACTTCGTTGACCTGGCGCTCCTGGCCGGGCAGGACGACCGGCATCTCGGCCCAGGTGACGCCGCGGTCCGCCGCGCGCAGAGCCGGCCGGCCGCTCACGTAAATCGTGTCGGCCGCGGAGGCCGCGACGGCGATGGCGTTGTGCATCCCAAAGGCCAGGTGCGCCGTGCGCCAGCTCAGCCCGCCGTCGCTGCTGTAGAAGAACTGCTCGGCGGCGGCCAGGTAAAGCGTGTTCGGATCGTCGGGCGCGACCGCCCAGGCCTGGAGGTCAACGTCGGGCAGGTCGCGACCGGTGGGCGTCCACGCGCGGCCGGCATCGGCGCTGCGCAGAACGAGCGGCGGTCCAACCAACCCCCGCGCAGCCTGGTGATCGCCGAGCGCCAAGACCCGCTCCGGCAGGCGCGCATCGGTCAGCAGCCCGGTGATGCCGCTGTTGAACGGCAATCCCGCGCCGAGCGGCGCCCACAGCGCGCCCGCGTCCCGGCTGGCAAAAAGCCCGTAGCCGGTGGCGGCGAGCACGACGCTGCCCGCCCCGCGGCCATCGGGCACGACGAGGAACTCGGCCACGCCACCGCTGCTCAACGGACCTTCCAGATGTTGCCAGGCAACCCCGCCATCGGCGCTGCGATAGGTAGCCGTGCCGGTGCTGAGCAGGAAGACGTCGCCGGGCGCGGCAGCCAACGACAGGGCCGCGCCGCCTGCGTCCACTCCCGTCGCGGTCGAGCGGAGCGAGATGGTCGTCCAGGTGATCCCGCCGTCGGTGCTGCGCTCGAAGACGAACGGCGCCGGACTGATGCCGCTGGGTTGGCGCACCAGGAGCAGCCGGTCGGCCTGGTCGAGGCTGATCGCCAGGTGGGCTGCGCCGATCCAGCCGGGCGGCGGCGGGTTCTCCGGGTTGCCGGGCAGGCGCCACGTCTCCCCGGCATCGGCGCTCACGTATAACTCACCGCCCAGGGTGGTGATGAAGAGCGTGTTGGAGATCGTCGGGTGGGGAATCAGATCGGTCAACAGGCTGCCGGGCCGCTGTTCGTAGCGCAAGGCCGTGAAAGAGGTCCAGGTGCGACCGTCGTCGTTGCTGCGCAAGACCAGGCTGGACGGGGACGTGACCGCCGCTGTACCAGCGGCGTCGGCGCCGCCCAGGTAGAGGGTGCGACCGCCGGCCCCGCGGGCGATGCGCCAGATATTCAGATCCGCGCGGCCCAGGTCCACCGGCGCCCAATGGTCGCCGCGGTCGCTGCTGCGCCAGAGGCCCTGGCGGCGGGTGAGGGCATCGCCGCTGCCCTGGATCGCCACGTAGAGGTCGCCAGTGACCGGATCGGCATAGAGGGCCGTGATGGCGCCGGGGGGTAGGTCGTTGGTGAGGGGCTGCCAGGTCGCGCCGGCATCCGCGCTGCGATAGAGGGCATCGCTGCGGAAGATGTCGCCGGTGTCACGCCATTGGGTCTGGTTGTCGCGACGGTGTACGACCGTGGCAGTGGCCGCGTACAACTCGGCGCCATCAGGCGCGGCTGTCAGGTGCGTGATGCGACCGCCCGGGCCGCCGAGCGCCTGCCAACTCGCTGGGATCTCTTGGGCCGCGGCCGGCATTGCCCCGACAAGCCACAACAGCCCGAACAGCGCGGCCAGCAGCCCTTGTACGCTCACTCGCATAGAATGCCCCGCTTGTAGGGCAGACTTCCGAAGTCTGTGGAAACTCCAGAAGTCTCTCCCGGCCGCCATCAATTCAGCGCCGAGTCGCCGTTGCCGCTGGACTGAGCCAGGGTAAGCTCGAATGCTTCCAGGCTGGGGACGAGCATCGCCTGCTTGTGCAGCATCCGCAAGCGGGCCAGGTCGGTCAGGCGGTTGACAGCCTGTTGAACTCGCTCTGGAACCATACCGAAGCGAATCTCCAACAGATCAAGAACCGCCAGCCGGCGACCCTCTTGGCGACCCTCTTGGCGACCCTGTTGCTTCCAATCCATTGTCCACTCGATCACGCGTTCTTCTAACATACTTCGCACCTCCAGTAAGTCCCGCACATCGGGTACTGTTTGCCCAGGCAAGCGCGCCGGCAACAACACCTGGTTGATCCAGGTCGTGAACGACCGGCGCAGTTCAACCTGCTCCGGGGCGCCTAGCCATTCAATCAGACACTCCACAACCCGGCGTACGTCCTCTGGCAGACGGCTGTTCTCCAGCCGGAACAATGCCGCCGCCAGGTTGCGCAACGGGGCCAGTTCTTCCTCCCGCAATACCCCCTCATCTATCAGCAGATACCGCGCGTGGGGACGGTATACCTCCAGCCCGCTCGGGCCTTCGGCAATCAGCGAGCCGATGTCTGTCGCCGCGTGCCACCGCCACCGACCGCGATATAGGACGATCGGGACCACGGGCTGCAACCGGCCGTCAGGGGTCAGCTCCCGCCGGCTGATCAGATCCTGGTACAGCAGCGCCTCGTAAGTCATTACCCGCACGGCCATGAAGGGGTCTACTGCCGACTGGAACTCCAGAAGCAGGTAGACGTAGAGCCAGCCGTCGCGCAGTCGCACGCGCCAAATGGTGTCATCCTCGCGCTCGCGCAGGTCGTCAGCGACGTAGCTGCCACTGACCTTTTCCAACGTGCCGAGATCGGCCTCGGCTACCCATGGCTCGTGTACAAAGCCACGCAGGAGGTCGGCTACCATCTGCGGATACGAAAACAGCTTTTTGTAACTGGCATCGTGCTCCATACGACCTCTTGTAGCTGATGATACCGTCATGCCGGCAACTGCGCGGCAGTACAACCAGATTCTAGCACGCGCGGGCATAGACTGTCAATCCATTAACGCGACGTGCAACGCACCTCGGCGGTGCGTTGCACGTGCGGCAGCCCGAACTGTCAGGCCGAAAGACCTTTAGGGTCTCGCAGACCCTAAAGGTCTAGGCGGCCGCTGGCAACCAGAGCGTAACGATGCTGCTGCGGCCGGCGCGGGGTTGGACGGCCATGTACCCGCCATGGCGCGCGATGATCTCGCGGCAGACCGCCAGGCGCAAGTTGGTGTCCGCCAGCCGGCTGCCCTGCGTCTTCTCCTCGGCGCTTGCCAGTGCGAAGAGGCGAGCTTGTTCTTCCGGCGTCGGCGCAGGCGCGTCGCCGCCCGCGGTCAGTGCGCCCCAGGCGCGTCCGGCCGCAGTAAATGGCTGCGCATAGAGGACGATGCGACTGCCGGTTGCTTCGTGATCGGCGATATCCAGGAGCAGGGCCTTGATCGCCTGCCGCAGCATCATGGCATCGGCGAGCATCAGGGGCGTCGCCGGGTCAGCTACCAGATCAAGCCGGAGATTGCGTTCGGCGACCAGAGCGACGCGCGTCTCCACCAGTCTCGCCAGGAGCAGACCGAGGTCCACCGGAGCCAGGGCCGGCTGCGTCCGGCCGAAATCGAGTGACGCGGCATCGAGCAGATCGTCCAGCAGGCTTTGCAGCAACTCCGTTTCGTTGTTCAGGGTGGTCATGTACTTCTCGCGTTTTTCCGGCTTGCCACGCTCCAGCAGATAGAGAGACGTCTTGATGTTGGTGACCGGTGTACGCAGCTCATGGGAGGCGTTGGTGATAAACTGGCTCTTGAGGCGCTCCAGGCCGATCAGGCGCTCGTTGGCGATCCGGAGCTCGGCGGTGCGCTCGGCCACGCGGGCCTCCAGGTCGGCCGCATGACGTTGCACCTGTTCGTAGAGTCGCGCATTTTCGATGGCGATGGCCGCCTGGTCGGCAAAGAGGTGGACGAAGCGAATCTGATCCTGGTCAAAGGCGCCGGTGCGGCGGTCGTCGGTGACGTTGAGCACACCGATCACGCGATTCTGCACCTTGAGCGGCACGCCGAGCACACGGTGGAACGAGCTGCCGGCATAGACGGTCGAGCGCCCGGGCCAGCGGTCGTAGTCTTCGATGGTGAGCGGTTCGCCGGTCTGGGCAATCCGGCCGGACAATCCCTCGCCGAGCTGCAAAACCGCGCCCACGTAATTCTGCGGCAGATTGTGGCTGACCACCAGCTCCAGGCTCTGGCCGTCGTCGCGCAGCAGATACAGCCCTCCCATGGTCGCGCCGGCCAACTCGGCCGCACGCTGGACGATGGTAGGGAGCAAGAGCACCAAGTCGGACTGGGAGTTCAGCTCCAACGAGGTAGCGTAGAGCGTCGCCAGCTCCCGCTCGCGCCGCGCCCGCGCCGCCTCAGCCTGCTTGCGTTCGGTGATGTTGGCCACCATCGCCAGCGCGCCCAGGTAGCGCCCATCGTCGCCCAGCAGTGGATTCGTGGAAAGCATGGCCCACAGGTCGGCGCCATCCTTACGACGAAACTTGAAGTCGTGCTGTTCGGCGATGCCCTGCCGGCGGCGCTCGACATGTGCCGCGGCGATCTGCCAGCCCTCCTCGTCCATGAAATCGAAGAGGAATGCGCCGGTCATCTCGTCCACGGTATAGCCGAGCATGTCGGCCATCCTGCGGTTGACGAAGGTCGTCTGGCTGTCGGCGTCAATCTGCCAGATCCCTTCCTGGGCGGTTTCGACGATGAGGCGATATTGTTCTTCGCTCTTGCGCAGCGCGCGGGACAGCCCCTGGCGCTCGATGGCATAGCGCACCGCCTGCCCCAACACGTTGCCATCCACCTGGCCTTTGACCAGGTAGTCCTGTGCGCCGGTCTGGATCGCCTTGAGCGCAGTGGCTTCGTCACCCAGGCCGGTCAGCACGACAACCGGCATTTCGGGCGCCGCTGCACGGACGCGCAGGAAGGTGTCCAGGCCCTGGCTGTCGGGCAGCGAGAGGTCAAGGAGGACGGCGCGCGCGGTGCCCTGGGCGAGCAATGTCAGGCCAGCGGCCAGCCGGTCGGCGTGAATCAGACGAAAAGAGGGCGCCTGATCGGGGGCAGTTGCTTCAGCCAGCATCTCGCGGATGAGCCGGGCATCGCCGGGGTTGTCTTCGATCAGCAGGATGGTGAGGGGGGAGTAGGCCATGGGCTTCACCTGGAATCTGAGCGCGAAAAGCTATGCCGTGGACGGCAAACTGACGATCGTGAACCAGAAATCTTCCAACGATCTGAGTGTGATGGACAGACGCTCCAGGCTCACAGGTTTGGTGACGTAGCAGTTGGCGTGAAGGTCATACGCCCTGGCGACGTCCTCTTCGGCTTCCGAAGAGGTCAAGATGACGACGGGGATGCGCTGCAAGGCGGGATCGGACTTGATCTCGGCCAGGACTTCCAGCCCGCCTTTGCGGGGCATGTTCAGATCCAGCAGGATCAGGCCGGGCTGCGGCATTGTGGCATAGGGGCCGGTCCGCCGCAGAAACGCCAGCGCTGCCAGGCCATCGCTCACGACGTAGAGGCGATTGCGCACCTTGCCTTCCTTCAAGGCCTCCTGCGCCAGGCGGACGTCGCCGGGGTTATCATCCACCAACAGAATGGCTGGAAGTTCATCCATTGACTTTACCTCGCGCCGTTTGGCGGCAGCCGGACGATGGTGAACCAGAAGTCCTCCACCGACCTGACCACCCCGATGAACTGTTCCAGGTCTACCGGTTTGGTGATGTAACAATTAGCGTGCAGATTGTAGGACTTCAGGATGTCCTGCTCGGCCGCCGAAGTGGTCAAGATGACGACCGGGATGCGCCTGAGATCCGCGTCGGCCTTGATGACTGCCAACAGCTCGCGGCCGTCCATGCGGGGCAGGTTCAAGTCCAGCAAGATGATGTCGGGCCGCGTCGCGGCGGCATAGCGCCCCTCGCGGCGCAAAAAAGCCAGCGCCTCTACCCCATCCGTAACCACAGACAGGGTGTTCAATACCTTGCCTTCTTTCAATGCCTCGCGCGTGAGCCGCACGTCGCCGGGGTTGTCCTCGACGAGCAGGATGTCTACGGGTTTGGTGGGTGTGTGTTCAGACATGAGTGTCTCCTGAAAATGCGTACTGCGTATTGCGTACTGCGTATTGCGTACTGCGTATTCCGTATTCCGTATTCCGTACTGCGTATTCCGTATTGCGTGTTGTTTTCAGGTACGCGAAACACGCAACACGCAACACGCAACACGCAACACGCAACACGCAACACGTTTCACGCTTCACGCCGGTATCGTGAAGTAGAATGTCGCACCCTGGCCCGGCTCCGATTCCACCCAGATGCGCCCACCATGCCGTTCGACAATGCGTTTGCTGATCGCCAGACCGATGCCGGTGCCGGGATACTCGTCCCGTGTGTGTAACCGCTGGAAGATGACGAAGATGCGGTCAAAGGACTGCGGGTCAATGCCGATGCCGTTGTCGCGGACCGAGAAGAGCCATTCGGCTGAGGGCTGAGGGCTGAGGGCTGAGGGCGAACTGCGATCTGCCATTTGCCATTTGCTATCTGCCATTTGCGCCGAGACGTGGATGCGCGGCTGCTCCGCGCCGCGGAACTTGATGGCGTTGCCGATCAGGTTTTGGAAGAGCTGCGTCAGTTGTCCGGCATCGCCCGTCACCAGCGGCAGCGGATCGTGGGTGATGAGTGCGGCGCTTTCCTCAACGGCGATTTGGAGGTTGGCGGTCGCCTGTGTCAGGCTTGTTGCGCAGTCTACCGCGCTGAAGGGGTTGCCGTGCGTTCCCACGCGCGAGTAGGCCAGCAGATCGTTGATGAGCGCCTTCATCCGGTTGGCGCCGTCCACCGCGTAGCTCACGAACGCGCGCGCGTCGCCGTCGAGCCGGTCGCCGTAGCGGCGTTCGATCAACTGGAGATAGCTCGTCACCATCCGCAGCGGCTCCTGCAGATCGTGCGAGGCGACATAGGCGAACTGCTCCAACTCGGCGTTTGAGCGCGACAACTCGGCCAGGGCCAGGTTGACCTTTCCCTCGGCTTGTTTGCGTTCGGCCAGCTCTTGCTGAGCCGTCGCGAAGAGCCGGGCGTTCTCGATGGCGAGGGTCGCCAGGCGGGCAAACTGGGTCAGAAGCTCGACGGCTTCCTGGTCGAATCTGCGATCCGTCGTGCCAGCATAGGCCAGCCCCAACACGCCCAGTATTTCCGCTCCTGCTGTCAGCGGCACGCCGATGATTGCGCGGATCGTGCCGTGACTGAAGTTTCCGATCCGGCCCGACCAGGCGTCATAGTCATCTACGATCAACGGCTGACCGGTTTGCCAGACTGTGCCGGCCACGCCTTCGCCCGATTGCACCTGGAACTGGAGCGATTCTGCCAGCGCGCCCAATCCCACTTGCGGTTTGAGTTCACCTGTTGCCGGATCCACCAGGTCGAGATACCCGGAAGATGTCCCCATGAGCTGCCCGGCGCGCTTGACAATGTTTTCCAGCAGTGTATTCAGATCCAATTGGGAGATCAAATCGAGCGCAGTTCTTTGCAATGCCATCAAGTATTCATTCTGCTGAAGCAGCGCTTCTTCTATCCGTTTGCGCTCGGTGATGTCCTGACCCTGGGCGATGGTGGCAAGCGGAATTTTCCCGTCCGCGGAAAACAGGGTGGCCGAGTTCCACAGCACGGTGCGGATTGAGCCATCCACGTGCTGGACGTTGATCTCGACGACTTCCCAGCGCTCGCCGGTTTGCGTTTTCCGGATGAGTTTCATCGAGTCTTTGATCTGAGCCGGCGGGAAGAGGATCTCGAGGGGCTTTCCGAGCACTTCCGCGGCGCTTCTGCCGGTGATGGTTTCAAAGGCATGGTTGAAACGCGTGATCTTGAACTGCGGGTCCCAGACAATAATGGGGGCGTTGGCGTAATTGAACAGGTTTTCAAGATATTCGTTAGACTCCCGCAGCGCCTCCTCCGCCCGCTTGCGCTCGGTGATGTCGCTGATGCTGGACAGGACGCAGGGTTGGTTGTTGACCGTAATGATCTCGGCCGAATAAAGCCCCGTCATCAATTCGCCCGACTTTTTCCGAAATTGATATTCTGCCCCGTGCACTTGCTGGCGCTTTGACAGTACGTCAACAACGGCGACGCGATCTTGGTCCCTGGCCCAGAGGTGCAGCTCGGGCGTGGTTTTTCCTATTATCTCGGCATACGAATAGCCGGTGATGCTCACAAAGCCATCGTTGACTTCGAGAATGTTGCCATCGGGCAGCCGGGTCAGCGTGATGGCATAGGGAGAGGAACGAAACGCCTTGTTAAATTTCTCTTCCTGGGCTTGAACCTCGACAAGCAGGCGCCGATTCACCATCAATGCCAGACTATAAGCCAGCAGGATGAGCAGTAATTGGTAGGCTATCAGGCTCAGTGCATCGAATGTACCGGACTTGAAGAAGTCGTTGGTGGGTTGCGGGCTGGTAAGAGTCACGGCGATCCGGACGAGACTGACCAGGCAGAAGGCTCCAAAAACGATACCCACACTTCGCGTCATCTGGCGCATGCCGGGCTGGACTCGACGCAACATGAGCCACGTGCATTGGAAACAAATGATCAATAACCCCAGCGAAATATTGTCGTTGCGCACAGCCAGGTTGGGTTGAACAAAAGCAAAGTAGGAGTGAACCAGGATAAACGCCGCCAGCAGGAGGTAATTATGGGCTTGCGAGCTTGTCCTTCCGACAAAGCGTTCCAAGCCCAGATAGCCCGCGAGCGCGCCGGCAATGACCAGGGTATTGGCGAGCACCATAGACATCCAATCCGGAATGCTGCCGCGCAAGCTGATCAGCAAGGTCGCCGCCGCCTGAAAAGCAAAGTCAACCACCCAATAGGACGTGCCCGCAAAGCGTTTCCGGTTCTGCCGCCACAGCACCGCGATGACCAACGCGCAGACGAGATCAGTGACCAATTGACTGAAGACCACGGTTCGCACGTCAAGGAAGTTCATACAGCACCTCGTCTACTGTCCCCTGCTCACAGGCATTGTGAAGTGGAACGTCGCGCCCTGCCCCGGCGTGGATTC
Source organism: Chloroflexota bacterium (assembly GCA_026389845.1). Classification (GTDB taxonomy): domain Bacteria; phylum Chloroflexota; class Anaerolineae; order CG2-30-64-16; family CG2-30-64-16; genus JAPLHB01. The sequence continues at coordinate 19,115 of JAPLHB010000046.1, read as the reverse complement.
GACCCAGATATGGCCGCCGTGGCGCTCGACGATGCGTTTGCTGATCGCCAGGCCGATGCCGGTGCCGGGGTAGTCGTCCCGCGTGTGTAACCGCTGGAAGATGACGAAAATGCGGTCGAAGTACTGCGGATTCATGCCGATGCCGTTGTCGCGGACGGAGAACTCCCAGACCTTTGCCCCCAAGACCTTTGAGGTCTCCGAGACCTCAAAGGTCTCGCGCGCCGAGACGTGAATGCACGGCGGCTCCGCGCCGTGGAACTTGATGGCGTTGCCGATCAGGTTTTGGAAGAGCTGCGTCAGTTGTCCGTCATCGCCTGTCACCACGGGCAGCGGATCGTGGGTGACGACCGCGGCGCTCTCCGTGATGGCGATTTGCAGGTTGGCGGTCGCTTGCGCCAGGCTTGTTGCGCAGTCTACCGCGCCGAAGGGCTTGCCGTGTGTCCCCACCCGCGAGTAGGCCAGCAAATCGTTGATGAGCGCCTTCATCCGGTTGGCGCCATCCACCGCATAGCCCATGAACTCGCGGGCATCGCCATCCAACCGGTCGCCATAGCGCCGCTCGATCAACTGGAGATAGCTCGTCACCATGCGTAGCGGCTCCTGTAGATCGTGGGAGGCGACGTAGGCGAAGCGTTCCAACTCGGTGTTGGAACGCGCCAAGTCTGCAGCGGTTCTGGCGAGTTGTTCCCCAGCGCGCTTGCGCTCGGTAATATCCACTCCCACACCAATTAGATGGGGTTGGCCGTCCAGCTCAATGCGCACACCGGTCAAGTAGTATGGCGTGCCGGCGCCGCTCTTGGAGGTGAAATGCGCCTCAACATTCGCTGCGCCTTTGATAAAGGCCTCCTGGATGCGCTGCTGCACCAACGTCTTCTCCTCGCCCACAAAAAAGTCAGCCACGTTACGGTCCAACATCTCTTCTGCTGAGTAGCCACCCACGCGCTCGAAATTCCTGTTCCAACGGAGGAATTTTCCCTGTGCATCGAACAGGTAGAAGATACCGGGCAGGCTGTTGATGATGGAATCAGATAAAGTTTTTTCTTCCAGGACAATTTTTTCTGCCAGCTTGCGCTCAGTGATGTCGGTAAATGACGCCATCATACCTATCGGCTGGCTGGCTTGGTCCACGATCATGCTCGCGCCAACCAGCACGTCGAAAAGCGTGCTATCCCTTCGCCGGGCGGTCAGCTCACCCGACCATGCCTGGCCTGCCTGCAATACCTGCATCACCTCAGCCGCTTTGGCGCCCATCTGCCAGAACTCGACCGCAGACCTGCCCACAACTTCTGGTCGCTGGGCATAGCCCCAAATGCTCAAGAACGCCGGATTCACGTAGGTCAGATTTCCGGCAAGATCCGAGATCGCGATAGCGCTGTGCGCCGATTCGATGGCATGATCTTTGACGCGCAGTTCTTGTTCCGCGCGTTTGCGGTCGGAAATGTCAATCGCGCTCCCTTCCAGATAGCCTTCCTGGGGATACAATTTGATCGAAGTGAGAACGGTCTTTAGCGCGCCGCTTTTGGTTACAATGTCAAGTTCATAGTCGTTCAAAAGCCCGTTTGCGCGCAACCGGTCTACCATTGCCGCGCGCGCCGCCGGGTCTGCCCAGCGAATTGTCGCTGGCTCCGCGCGCATCTCTTCGATAGAGTAGCCGAAAATGTCGGCGAGTTTCTGGTTCGCATCGAGAATCGCCGAGCCGTCCAATGTGGAACGGTACATCCCAACCTGCGCGTTTTCAAAGAGATTGCGGTATTTTTCCTCAGACGCGCGGATGGTCGCCGTCTGCGCCTGGACGCGCTGCTCCAATTCCGCGGCCCACGCGCGCGTCTCCTGATACAACCGCGCGTTCTCCAGGGCAATGGCCGTCTGGTTGGCGAAGGCGGTAATGGCCGGCGCGTCGGCCTCGGCCAGGCCGTCGCCGGTGACCATGAGCAAGCCCTCGGTCCTGCCGTTCATTGTCAACGGAGCATAGATTGCCTGTTCAACCCCGAACAGGCTGGTGATTCGCCCGGCCAGTGGGCGTAGCGGCTGAGCCAGGGACTCGGCCAGAGGGGTGGCGGCCTGTTCAAAGAAGACAGTCCGCCCCGAGGTGATGATCTGATCGTGGACGCCGCCGGGCACGATGGGGAAGCGGAAACCTTGCGCAGAGAGTCCCGCTACTTTTTCTACCGCCCGTATGACCGCCGAGCTGAAGGTCAGGTGCGCAAGAGCGAGGTGCGTCCGGTCGTCCACCACGGTGAAGGCCATGGCATGGTAACCCAGCCGCGTCACCTCATCCCCGACGGTTTGGTACACCTGCTCCGGCGTTTGCGCGCGCTGCACGGCCTGCGCCGCCTGGCTGAGCGCGACGAGCATCCGTTGGCCGTGCGCGGTCTGCCCCAACGACGCGCGCAGGTTGACCGCCATTTCGTTGAACGCGTTTGCCAACTGACCCAACTCATCTCTGGCGCCCACCGCGATCCGATACTCCAGGTTGCCTCTGCCGATCTCCTGTGCGCCCCGCACCAATTGGTGAACCGGCCTGGTAAAGGTGCGCGACATACCAAACGCCACTATCGAGCCGATCAGTAATACCAGGCCGCCGATGAGCGCCATCGTCGAAGCCAGAGCACGAGAAGGCGCCAGCGCTTCATCCTGGTCAATTTTTGCGATCAGGCAAAGCTGGCGTTCCGGCAGCCAGCGATAAACGATGAAGGCCGGCACGTCACGATAATCCGGGGCGACGGTCACACCGCTGTTGTGGGCCAGACAGCGATTGACAGCCTCGGTGTGAACGCCGCGCTGCAGGATTGCCGGATCGGGATTGAGGCGCGGCTGCGTCACGAACAAGTTCGAGGTGTTGACCAGGTAAGCGTCGTCCGTCCGATGCAGGCCGCTGCGGCGCTGGATGATCGCATTCATTTCATCCATGTTCAGGGGACCCGCCAGGACAGCGATCATCTTCCCTTCTGGTGATAGAACCGGCGCAGCCGCCGTCATGCCGGGACGTCCCCGCGAGAGGTCGAAATACGGATTCTGGACATAAGGCGCCTGCAACCCATCGAGGAAGTAAGGTTGTTCTTCCCGGAATTTACCCTCTGCACCGGCATCCGTCGCCGCGATGACGCGGCCAGTGGCTGCCTCGATCACCTCCATGGCAAGAAACCGATGCCCCTCACTGGCCCAATTCCCCAAATCCTTCACCAAACCAGCGTGGGCGAGAACGGCATCTGAAGAACCCGGAGCGGCAGCGATGAGCGCCGAGGCGGTCTCCCGCAAATGAGTCTGGTTGGCAATGTCGCCAATGCCATGCTGACGGTCTGCGACCCAGGTGTTTAGCGCGGCTTGTTTCTCCAAGGCGGTTGTCAGCAATTCGGAGACGGTCGCGGCTTCCAGCGCGGCGCGGCCGTTATTGTAGGCTGGTATGCTCAATCCGACCAGCACCAGCCCGGCAAAGAGCACGAAGACCAGTGTAAGTTTTGAGGTGATTCCTAATCTATTCATCAGACTTCCTCATCAAAATATGGCGTGTGTCTCGAAGGCTCAGATTTCAGGCCAAATCATCGGAGAACAACCTGCGGGACGTTTTTTTTCTGCGGAACAGGTCCAGCGCCAGGAACCCCAAACCAGCGAGCGCCAATCCGCCCGGCAGCCAGACCTCGAACAGCAAGCTGCGCAGGCGGGCTTCCGACGCGAGCCTGAGTTGAGTTGCACGCGTCTCAGGTGTGTAGCGCTCGTCCCAGCGAGAAAACTCAGCCACAGGAGCCCCTGTTCCTGGGTTGACAAAAGAAGCAGCACCCTGGTCTTCATAATCAACGACAATACCCGAAATCGGTTCGATCCAAAGGATGCCTTGCCCGTTAGTAACGGCCCGGTAGCGTTCAGGCACATCCGGCAGATAATCATAACCCTTGGTCTCATCCAGGTTTTCCGCGGTGAAGCCAAAAACATAGATCCTCAGCCCATTGATCTGCTCGATGTGGTCGAAGGTGGCCATGCGTGGGCCGATATAAATCGGATCCCAATAAACATATCTACCTTGTTGGACGTGTGGCGGAAAAAGGAACTGCCCATCACGGATGGTGTCGCCAAGACCAGGAACATTCTCGCGCGTGCGCCGATCAACGCCATACAGCGCGGCGGTTTCAAAGTTCACGGACCCATCCTCAAAATAGACATGTAAAGCACCTTCAACGATAAGGGTGTTCGCTTTAGCTGAAATGGCTTGATCGACGCGCCTGGAAATCAACGATTCAGTTATCCACTTACCCGTGGGTGAATCCCGGATTTGATTTTCATTGGTATAGAGGGTCTCACTGGAGTAGTTAGCAGGTAACTGTTCCAGTAAGGGGGCGATCCAAAAGCGCAGCAAGGCAGCCAGGACCAGAAAAGCCAGAGCGATAAAAATTGGTTTGCGCATGGGTTTCATTTGTAGATCTCCTTCAGGAACTGCATCGTATACACCTGCGTCACGTCCACGAACTTGGTGAGCACATCTTGCTCGCGGAGCGTCTTTTCCATCCCTGCCCAGATCTCCGGTTTCATCCAGCCGATGTGATCTTCGCCGGTGTTGACGAGCGGGATGCTGGCTGTCATCTTGACAGCCTCTAGCGCCGGGTCTCCGGTGGGCATATACTTGACCACCATAGGGCCGATGGCGGCGGGGTTCTCCACCGCGTAGGTCCAGCCCTTGAGAGTAGCGCGCAAGAAGCAGACCACCAGGTCTGGGTTCTTGGCGATCATGTCGTCGGTTGTGAAGATCGTATCCGCGTAGAAATGAACCCCGTAGTCATCGGGGTAGATGACATTTACCTGCAGGCCGGCCTGCCGGGCGGCCACGAGCAGAACGTTCGTATAGGCACCCCATACCGGCACCTCACCTGTGGCGAAGAGTGCCAGGTCAGTGGGCAAGTTCACTTCCGTGTACTGGTCCGGGCGGATGCCCAGGCGTCCCATCATCGAATGCAGGATCAAGGGCATGTCGCTGACCGAGCGGATCTTCTTGCCCACGAAGTCCTGGGGCCGGGTGACGCCGGCGCTGGTCAGGGAGATGAAGATGTTGGGGTTGCGGCGGTAGACGGTGCTGATAGCGCTCACCGGTCTGCCGTCGGCCCGGGCAGGAATCAAGTCAACAGCGCCAATCACGCCGAATTGCGCCTTGCCATCCAGCACCGTCTTCAGAACGTCAATCTCCACCGCTCCCGGCAGCAGGGCAACGTCCAATCCCTCGTTGCGATAGTACCCGTTCTCGGCGGCGGCGTAGAACCCCGCGAACTGCGCCCCATGGACGAATTTGAGTTGCAAGGTGACGGGCGTGAGCGCTGGCGTGGGCGTGGCGGTTGGCGCCGACGCGCAAGCCGATGTAACTGCGGTCAAGATCAGCAAAATGGCAAAGAATCTGAGTGTGCTCATGTTGTCCTCCTGGAGTTCCACAACCCGACGCCGAGCCAGATCAAGCCGGCGAATATCAGCCCAACCGGCAGCCAGACCTGGAGCGCCAAAACACGGAGGCGTGCTTCTGTCGCGAGCTGTCGTTGGGCTGTATGTGTTTCCGGTGTGTAGCGGTCACTCCATCTATGAAAGTCTGCAATCTGCCTGCCGGTAGTTGGGTCCGCAAAGTAACTCATGCCTTGCTCTGCATAGTCCACCACAACCCCGGAGACTGGCTCAACCCACAGCGTCCCTTGACCATCCGTACGCGCGGCGTAATGCTCCGGCACATCGGGGAGGTAACTATAGCCGGCGGTCTCGTCCAGGCCGGTTGCGCTGAAGCGAAAGACGTAGACGGCCAACCCAGCTTGCGTTTCCACGTGGTCAAAGGTGGCGACACGCGGGCCAATGAACATCGGGTCCCAATACGTGTAGGTGGTCGGCTGGATATCCGGTGGAAAGAGAAACTGCCCGGTACGCTCGGTATCGCCATAGCCCAGCACATTCTGCCGGGAAAAACGACTCACGCCGTACAAGCCAGTGGACTCGAATACCACCGCGTCGTTTTCGGCGTACACGTGGAGATCACCTTGCACGATGGCTGTTTCGCTCGTACTGGCGATGGTCTGATCAACCCGTCGCAGAGTCGTGGCGGTTTTTTCCCACGCACCGTTGGGGGTCTCGCACAGGTCGTCCTCACCAGCATAATGCGTCTCGCGGGCATAGTTCGCCGGCAGTTCGTTCAGCCGCGCGGCGATCCCGAAGCGCACGAGCGCGGCAGCCGCGAGCAAGCCGAAGAAGATGACAAGGTGACGCAGTGACAGGGTGACACGGTGAGCCCGGTGGTCTCTCTGTTCCTCAGTTACCTTCTCCTTGTGGCTCGGCGTCATTTGTAAAGCTCCTGCAAGAACTGCATCGTATACACCTGCGTCACGTCCACCGGCGCGGTGATGACCTTCTGTTCGCGCAGCGTCTTTTCCATCCCCGCCCACATCTCCGGCTTCATCCAGCCGATGTGGTCCTCGCCAGTGTTCACCAGCGGCAGGCTGGCGGTCATTCTGGCAAGTTCAATCTTAGCATCGGCTTCCGGCTTGTACTTCTGCACCATAGCCGGCACCTCAGCCGGATTTTCCACGGCACAGGTCCAGCCTTTGAGTGTGGCGCGCAGGAAGCGCCGCACGAGGTCCGGATTCGTGGAAATCAGGTTATCCGTTGTGAATAGGGTGTCGGCATAGAAATGAACGCCATAGTCATCCGGATAGATCATGTTGAGCTTGTACCCGGCCTGCTGGATGACAACCACGAATCCGATGGTAAACACGCCCCACACCGGAGGGTCGCCGCTGGCGAACATGGTCAGATCCGAGGGCAAAGTCACGACAGTGTACTGATCGGGGGCAATACCAACCTTGTCCATCATGGCGCGCAGCGACAGAAGAATGATGGCCGGGACGCTTATCGTCTTGCCGACGAAATCTTGCGGGCGGGTAATGCCCTTGTCAGCGAGGGAGACGAAAACCGCCGGGCTGCGCCGGAAGATCGTGGCGATCGCCCGCAGGGGCTTACCTTCAGAGCGGGCGAGGATCAGTTCGTCCGCGCTGGCTGTGCTGAATTGCGCCGTGCCGTCGAGCACCGGCACCAGCTTGTCTATATTGGCGCCCCCTTGAATCAAGGTAACCGCCAAGCCTTCCGCCGCATAATAGCCCTTCAGGTCGGCGGCGTACATTCCGGCGAATTGGGGTTGATGCGTCCAGGCAAGCTGCACAGTCACCGGCGTCAGCGCCGGCGCGGCGCGCTGGCAGCCCGATAGCGACGCCAGGAGCACGAGAAACAGGAGCACGAAACCGTTGCATAGTCGTTTTTTCATTGCAATCCCCTTTTGCTGACCGACGACCGCTATTTACTATTTACTATTTGGCAGTACCGCAAAACTCGCTTTTGTCACCCTGAGAACCGCTACGCCCCCCGTGGCGTTCGATGCGCCTGGAACGTCAGATGGCGTCGGAGTCGAGGCTTCAGCCGGTTGCGTTGTGCAAGCGCCAAACCGCCTGAAGGCTCGACTCCAGTGGGGCGGGCAACGTTCTGAGCAGCGGGTCAGCCCCGTGAGGTGCGTTGCCGCGTGAATTCAGCGAAGGGTCTCGTCGCGGCGGGGAGATTCTTCGCTGGCGTCACGCCGTAACGAGAGTTCAGGGACAGACCCGCTCAGAATGACAGGCAACGGGTAGCGAGTTTTGCGCTATTTGCTATTTGCCATTTGCCATTTGCCATTTGCCATTTGCCATTTGCCATTTGCCATTTGCTATTTGCTATTTGCTATTTGCTATTTGCCATTCGCCATCCGCCGCCGGCAGCCACACCGTAAACGTGCTGCCCTGGCCTATCTGGCTCTCCAGGGTGATCTTGCCCTTGTGCCGCCGGATCAATTCCTGGCAGATCGCCAGCCCCAGCCCCGTGCCGGGCGCGCGGCTCACACGCGCAGCTTCGCCGCGATAGAATCGCTCGAAGATGCGCGTCTGCTCTTCGGCCGCGATGCCGGGGCCGGTGTCGCTCACCGAGAACGTCACCCAGCCCGTTGGCGTATTGCGTGCTGCGTGCTGCGTGTCACCCCTGCTCCCCCGCTCCCCTGCCCCTCCGCCATCCTGCCGCGCGGCCGTGCTCACCACGATCGTGCCCCCGCGCGGGGTGTAGTTCATGGCGTTGGCAAGCAGGTTGGTGAGCACTTGCGTCACCATCTTTGCGTCGGCCATCACCGCCGGCAGATCGGGGGCCAGGGCGGTGTGGAGCGCCAGGTCGTGCTCGGCCGCCAGGGGGCCGCGGTCTTCGACCAGGGTGCCCACCAGCCGGTTGATGTCCAGCGGCGCCAGGACCGGTTGAGCTTTGCCCAGGTCAATGCGGGAGAGGTGCAGCAAGTCCTCGATCAACTGTTGCAATAAGTCGGTCTCACGTTGCAAGGTCGCCAGATAGCCGGCGCGCTTCTCCGGCTTGCCGCGGTCGAGCAGATAGAGATAGGTTTTGATGTTGGTCAACGGCTGGCGCAGCTCGTGGGAGACGTCGGAGACGAAACTGCTCTTGAAGCGATCCAGCTCCTTGAGCTTGTCGTTCGCGGCCCGCAGCTCGGCCGTGCGGTCGGCCACACGTTGCTCCAGCTCGGCTGTGTGGCGCGCCACCTGCTCCCGCAGACGGCCCTGGCGGATGGCGATTGCCAGTTGGTCGGCCACCTCGCGCGCGATCTCGACCTGTTCGGGGCTGCACGCGCCGCGGTGTTTCCACGTCAGGGTGAGCATCCCGAGCAGCTCGCCATCGGCCAGCAGCGGCACGTTGCTGAGGGAGCGCACCCCGTCGGCGCACAGGCCTCGCAACGCCGGCGGCAGTTCAGCCAGGCTGTCCAGATCCTCGATCAAGCGCACTTCGCCCCGCTGCAATATCGCGATCAGGGGCGCTTCCGTCGTGATGCGCGTTCCCCCGGCCGTCGCTGTCTCATCATCGGCCTGGACAGCCAGGAGCGTGTCCGCGCCGGCCGCCGGATCAAAGAGGACGACGGACGCCGACCGGCAGGATACCAACCGGCGCAGGCCCTCCAGAGCCAGTTGGACGAGGGCCGCCAGGGGTCGCGCCGTCAGGATCGCCTGATCCACTTGGTGCAACATTTCGAGGCGCAGCGCCGACCGGCGCAGCGCCTCTTCGGCTTGTTTGCGCCCGGTAATGTCATGGCTGATCCCGACGATGCCGGACACCCGGCCCCACTGATCGCGCAAGGGGGCCTTGGTGGTCAACAGCCAACGCGGCGTGCCAACCGGGTCCAGGGTGGGTTCTTCGCGGTTGACCAGCGGCTCGCCCGTGCGGATGACCCTCTGTTCATCGGCGGTGTAGCTGTCGGCCAGCTCGGGTGCGAAGAAGTCGGCGTCGCGCTTGCCGACCACCTGGTCCAGGGTGGTCGCCCCCAACAGACGCCGGTGCGCTTCGTTGTCAATGACGATGCGGCTCTCGGTGTCCTTGAAGAAAATGCTGTCGGGCAGGTTATCAATCAGCGTGCGCAGCAGGTTGCGTTCTTCGAGCAGCCGGGCCTGGGTCTGTTGGCGCTCGATGGCGTAGCGGATCGCGCGGCCGAGCAGATTGCTATCCACCTGCCCCTTGACCAGGTAGTCCTGCGCGCCCTCGTGAACGGCTGCCAACGCCAGGGCATCGTCATCCAGACCGGTGAGCACGATGATCGGCGCGGCCGGGGCCTGGCCGCGCAGCGCTCTGAAGGTCGCCAGGCCCTGGCTATCGGGCAAGGAGAGATCCAGAAACACCACGTCCGGGGCGTCTGCCGCCAGCCGCGCCAGCCCGGTCGCCAGCCGGTCGGCCCAGGTGACCGCGTAACCCGCCGCCGACGCCTCCCGCAACAACTCCCGCAACAGCCTGGCGTCAGCAGGGTTATCTTCAATCAGCAGTACTCTGATCGGATGATCGCTCATGGGTTTAACCTCGTCCGTATGCGCCAAATGGCCGGCATCAGGTTCGCCGTGAGGGCAGTCTTGGAAAGGAGATCGTTCGCGCCGGCTGCCAGCGCCGCCTCTCGACAGGTCTGAGCATCCAACAGGGTCAGGGCGATGATCCCCACGCCCGGCGCCGCGTCGCGCACGCGGGCGATGGTCTGCAGGCCGCTCCTGTCGGGCATATCCAGGTCCACCAGCACCACCTGGGGGGCCAGACGCCGGGTTTGGGCCAGCGCCTCAGCGCCGCCTCGGGCAACACCGGCCAGGGAGAGTGTGGGTTGGCGCCGGACGAAAGCCGTCGTTGCCTGCAGAAAGGTGGGGTTGTCATCTACCACCAGCACCGAAATCGGCTCGGCCGTGAAGTCCGTCATGTCGTGCGCCTCGTCAGGGTGATCTACATCTATAGGCAATAGCGCAAAACTCGTTATCCGTTGCCTGTCATTCTGAGCGGGTCTGCCCCAAATCTCTCGTAACGGCGTGACACCAGCGAAGAATCCGTTGCCCACGATGAGACCCTGCGCTGATTTTTCGCCGCAACGAGAGTCACGGGAACAACCCGCTCAGGGCGACAAAAGCGAGTTTTGCGGTACTGCATCTATAGTCTGTCTGTCAGATAAAGATTTGGGGTTGATGAGATACTGCAACCTAAACGTCGCAGCTTGAGACGGCTCATAGGCCCCGGCGTTCAGGCTGGGGTGTCCCGCTACCCCAAAAGCTTACCGGAATACCCATAGTATCATTGTGACACAAACCGGAGGGCGTGACACCAGCGAAGAATCTGTTGCCCACGACGAGACCCTGCGCTGATTTTTCGCCGCAACGAGAGTCACGGGAACAACCCGCTCAGAGCTTGCCCTGAGTGCAACGAAGGGGTGACAAAAGCGAGTTTTGCGGTACTGCCATTTATCCGCCGCTATCCGTATCTGGGGCATCTCGGTGTGGTCAGCCGTTTATCCGCTGCCATCCGTTTATCCGTGGTCATCCGCTGCCCTACTTCGCCACCTTCACCAGGCCGCTTTCTTGAATCGCAGGATCGGTGGTCAGCAACGGCAGATTCAGGGCGCGCGCCGTGGCCGCGATGATGCGGTCGGCCAGTTCGGGTATGGCGGATGGGCCGAAATCACTCACGGCACGCGCCACCATTACGTCCAGTGGCACCACGTAGATGTTCGCATCTGGGGTATCCGACAACACCAGCAGTTGGGCAAGGACGCTCGCTGACACTCGCTGGCGCTGCACCAGGAAAATTGCCTCAACCAGGGTAATGCTGGGCACAAGGATTTGTGCGCGGCCCTCTTCGGCTGCGTTGAAGGCCGTGCGCGCCGCCTTCGGCAACCGGTGATCGCCGGTCAGGTGCCATAGGATGCACTGCGTATCGGAGACGTAGCGCTTCATTGTTCCTCCACGTAGAACTTATGCCACATCTCTCGTCTCGCTTCGGCGAGCATTTCCGGCGAGAAGTCATAGCCTTGCAGAATGCCACCCAGCTTCACGATCTTCAGAGGCGGATGGGACTCGACCTTTTTCTGTTTTCGTGCCTGAAACTTGAAGCGCAGAAACTCGATGAATTCCTCCAGCTCAGGCAGGCTCTCCTGCGGCAACTCCAGCACTTGCTGTTGGAGCTTCTGCGTCAGCGCAACACCGTCGCTCATCGGACACCTCCCGTGGTCTCAACCCAATATCTGAATCAAACTTTGTCGGAAATAAGAACGAGTGTCACCCTGAGCGGGTCTACCCCGTGTAGTGCGTTGCGGCGAGCCTCTAGCGAAGGGTCTCGTGCGGTATGGAGCGAGATTCTTCGCTGGTTTCACGCCGCAACGAGAAGTCTGGGGCTAACCCGCTCAGAATGACAGTTGTTCCCGATAATCTGGATTATAGCGCGACCGGCGCAGGCGCGCAAGGCCGGCGTTCTGCAAGCGGGATGATCCATCCGTTTATCCGCTGCTATCCGCTGACTACCTCTCCACAAACACCACCCCATATTTGATCGCCGCCCGGATCAGCCCGGCCAGGTCGTGGACGCCCAACTTCTCCATCACGCTGGCGCGGTGCTTTTCGACGGTCTTGGCGCTGATGTGCATGAGCGCCGCGATCTCGGCGTTGGTGTGACCCTCGGTGACGAGCTGCAACACCTCGCGCTCGCGCGGCGACAGGCGTCCGAACGCCGCGACGTCATCCTGGCCGGCCGGCTGCGCCAAAAGCTCCGCCACGAGGGACGCAGAGATGGCCGGGCTGAGATACGTTTCCCCGTGCACCGCGGCGCGCACGGCCAGCAGCAGTTCTTCCGTGACCGAGCTTTTGAGCAGATAGCCCCTGGCTCCGCTGCGCAACGCCTGGCGCACCAGGGTCTCGTCCGAATACATCGAAAGGATGACGACCTGCACCGGCAGATCGAGACTGCGCACGCGACCGGCCGCCTCGACGCCATTAAGCCGCGGCATGGCGATGTCCAGGAGCAGCACATCGGGCTGCAGGCGCTCGGCCATCTCAACGGCCTCCTGGCCGTCGGCCGCCTCGCCGATTACCTGCATGTCGCCCGCCTTCTCCAGGAGCGCCCGAATCCCCTGCCGAACCAGGTGATGATCGTCGGCGATGATGACGCGAATCATGTTTCTTCCCCCCGCGGGATATGGGCCGTCAGCCGCGCGCCGCGACCCGGGGTGGATTCGACTTGCAGCCGGCCGCCCACCAGCTCGATCCGCTCGCGCATCCCCAATAGCCCCAGCCCCGCCGGTTGAGACGGGGAGGTGGCAGCAGCCCGCTCGAAGCCCTTGCCGTCGTCCGCCACGGTGAGGCTTACCGTTTCGGCGTCACTTTGCAGCGTCACATCCACCTGGCGCGCGGACGCGTGCCGGGCGACGTTCGTCAGCGCCTCTTGTAGAAAACGATAGAGCGAGATGTTGACCGCGTCGGGCAGGGCCGGCAGCTCGGCGCCGGCGTAGGCTACCCGCAGCCCCGTGCGCCTGGCGAAGCCGCGGCAGAGGTCATCCAGCGCGGGGCCGAGACCCACCGCGTCCAACGCCGGCGGCCGCAAATCCTGGGCCAGGCCGCGAAGCTGCTCCATCGTCGCGCCGGTGAGGGCCACCGCATCCTCCAACCGCTGGCCGAGCGCGTCCGCGCCTGCCGGTAGGTCGGCCCTGACCAGCTCGAGATTGATCTTGAGTGCGGTGAGGGCCTGGCCCGCTTCGTCGTGCAGCTCGCGCGAGAGCCGGCGGCGTTCATCTTCCTGCGCCGTGATGACCTGCTGGGCCAGACGGCGCAACTGTTCGTTGGCAGCGCGGATCATCTCCTCGGTCTGCCTGCGCTCGGTAACATCGCGACCGTATAGATTGACGTAGCCAGCACCAACAACCGGCGCAACGAAGAACGAATACACCCGCTGGCGGTGCCCCAGATCCAGCACTTGCGCTGATCCGTCGTCTATGACCTGGAGAGCGGCCTCGCGCAGCAGGGGAGGGGCTGCCTGGCCTCTTTGCAGATGCCACTCCGGCAGCAGGCTCAAGCCAGCCTGGTTGATGTAGAGTAGCGTGCCATCTCGGCCGATGCGCAAGATCGGGCCAGGGTTCTCGGATGGAAACCTGGCCAGGTTTTGGATTTCTTCCTCCGCCCGTTTGCGCTCGGTGATGTCTTCAAAGGTGACAGCAAACTGCCCGCGCTCTGTGCTAAAGGCTGTGACATGGTAGTAACGGCCCACCGCCTGCGAATAATTGTCAAATTGAACCGGCCGGCCGGACAAGGCGACCTGTCCATACACATCAATCCAATACGGCTCGGTGTTCGGCAAGACCTCCCGCACGGTTTTGCCGATGATGTCTTGCGCCCTCAGACCGGTCAATTTCTCAAAGGCTGGGTTGACCTGCAGAAAGCGATAGTCAACCGGCTTGCCGTTTTCGTCGCAGATGATTTCGTGGTGTGCTGAGCCTTCCAGCATCTGTTCAAAGAGCAGACGGTAGCGTTCTTCGCTCTTGCGCAACGCCGCTTCCGTATGCGTGCGCTCGGTGATATCGGTCAACGCGGCAACCATGCCCATGAGGTTGCCCGCGGCATCACGGAGCGGCGTCGCATTCACAGACAACATGACACGTGCGCCGTCGGGGTGCTCAATCGCATGTTCGATCCCGCTCACCGGTTCGCCGGTACGCATGACCCGGACAAACGGAAGCTCATCCTCCGGGAATGGGGCGCCGTCCGTCGCCGTGATCTTCCATACAGGATCGTTGTAGACGCGCCCTGCAATGCCACCGCGCGTTAGGCCCAGAATTCTCTCGGCGGCGCGGTTGGCGAAAGTAATCTGACCGGAACGTTCCACAATCGTAATGCCGTTGGGAACGGTTTCGACGATGAGCGCCAAGCGTCCCTCGCTCACGCGCAATGCTTGCTCCGCGCGCTTGCGCTCGGTGATATCGCGGACAATGCTCACTACGCTCGTGCGGCGGCCAAGATCATCCACGATTTGCGTTATCGTGTGTTCGGTCAAAAAGATGCTGCCGTCCTTGCGGCGCATCTGAAACTCGGTTTGGAAGACCCCTTCGGCGTCCAGGACAACAAAAAGCCGCTGACCGAAGTCAGCATAGGTCGCCTGATTCACGTGTAGAAATTCGGTGTTACGGCCTACCACCTCGCTTACGTCGTAACCGAAGACACGTGCCACTGCCGGATTGCAGGCGATAATGGTTCGCGTGGATGGCTCTATCACGAAGATGGCGTCGTTCTGGCTGGCAAAGACCTTGTCCACTAACTGCTGCGCCACTCGCAGGGTCTCCTCGGTCTGTTTTCTTTCTGCAATTTCGGCTTGCAACGCGAGATTGGCTTCGGCCAGCGCCGCGGTTCGTTCCTCGACGCGTCTCTCCAATTCATCGCGTGCGGCCCGCAACGCTAACTCCGCCTGGTTGCGCTCGATGGCGTAGCGAATGACGCGGGTCAGCAGCCGGCCGTCCAGGTCGTCCTTGAGCAGGTAGTCCTGCGCGCCTTCGTGGACTGCCCGCACCGCCAGCTCCTTGTCATCCAGGCCGGTCAGGATGACGATGGGCACATTCGGGGCCTGGCCGCGGATCGCGGCGAACGTGGCGAAACCTACGCTGTCCGGCAACGTAAGATCCAACAAGACCACGTCGTGCTCCCGCGTCGCCAGACGCGCCAGGCCGGTAGCCAGGTGGTCAGCGCACTCCAGGTCGAAGTAGGGCTGCTCGATCCGGGTCAGGGAGGCCCGCAACAGCCGGACGTCATTGGGGTTGTCCTCGATCAGCAAGAGGCGGATGAGCTGGTTGTTCATGGCGACCCCATTGTGACACGAATCGGCTCGCTTGTCAATGGGGGATCGCAAGTTGATATTATTGATCGCGATATAAATAAACGTTACATGCGACTTGACATTTATGAGAAACGGGGTATACTCCCACCATTCCGCGGTCCTCAAACCGCCGCAGCCCATTGTCGCTTGCGCTGACAGGAAGGACGTTCGCTCCACGACCACTCAAACCGCCGATTTCCGCCCCACCCGCTGGAAGGTGCGCTTCTTCACCATTTGGACCGGGCAGGCGTTCTCGCTCCTCGGGTCTGCGCTCGTCCAATTCGCCCTGGTCTGGTGGCTGACCCAGACCACCGGCTCGGCCACGGTGCTGGCGACCGCGACCCTGGCGGCCGTGTTGCCGGGCATCTTCATCGGCCCGTTCGCCGGCGCGTTGGTGGATCGCTGGAACCGCCGCGTCCTGATGATCGCGGCCGACGGGCTGATCGCGCTGGTCACGCTGGGGCTGATCGGCCTCTACGTGGTCGGCGCGATGCAGGTGTGGCACGTCTACGCGGCCATGTTCCTCCGGGCGGCGCTGGGTGGTTTCCACTGGCCGGCGATGCAGGCGTCTACCTCGCTGATGGCGCCCAAGGAGCAGCTTGCGCGCATCGCCGGGCTGAACCAGACCCTCTACGGCGTGATGAATATCATCTCGCCGCCGATGGGCGCGCTCCTGCTCGCCGTCCTGCCGCTCCATGGCATCATGGCAATTGACGTGCTTACGGCCGGCCTGGCGATCACGTCGCTTCTCTTTGTCGCCATCCCGCAGCCGCGGAGAGATGACGTCGCGGCCATCACCCAGGACGGACGGGGAAACGCCGCGCCGACCGTGTTGGCGGATTTGCGCGCGGGGTTGCGCTACGTGGCGGGCTGGCCCGGTCTGCTGGCGATCCTGATCATGGCAATGCTGCTCAACTTCATCATCAACCCGGCCTTCGCGCTGATGCCGATCCTGGTGACCAAGCATTTCGGCCGCGGCGCGCTGGAGCTGGGCTGGCTGGAGTCGGCGTGGGGGATCGGCGTGGTGGCGGGGGGGCTGACGCTCAGCGCGTGGGGCGGCTTCCGCCGGCGCGTCGTCACCTCGCTGATCGGGGTCATCGGCATGGGGCTGGGCACGCTCGCCATCGGCCTCAGCCCGGCGAGCGCGTTCGGGCTGGCGCTGGCCGGCATGCTCTTCGGCGGCTTCATGAACCCCATCGCCAACGGGCCGTTCATGGCGATCGCGCAGGCCGCGGTCGCGCCGGAGATGCAGGGCCGCGTCTTTGCGTTGATCCAAAGCGCGGCCACAGCCATGATGCCGCTGAGTCTGTTGGTTGCCGGCCCGCTCGCGGATGCGCTGGGCGTGCGCGTGTGGTACGTGGCCGGCGGCGTGGTGTGCGCGGTCATCGGGCTTTTTGCCTTCACCGTGCCGGCGATCATGCACGTGGAGGAGAACGGCCACCGGGCCTAAATCCAATACGGTTCAGTTAAGGCAGCAGAGGCGGCTCCCATGCCGCCGGGCGTGGGAGCCCGGCCCGCTAACTGAACCGTATTGGGCCTAAATCATCTGTACCACGCTGTTGATCCAGCGCCCCGACAACACGCGCCAGAGCGAGATGGCGAACTTCGTAGCCTCATCGGCCATCACCATCAGCACGACGAAGTAAACGGGCAGGTGGAGGACAAATGCGCCGAGCAGCGCCATCGGCACGCCGATGAACCAGAGCGGCGCGGTATCGGCGAATAGAGCGAAGCGGGTGTCGCCGCCGCTGCGCAGGATGCCCACGATCATCATCATGTTTGCTGCCTTCAGCCAGAGCGCCGCTGAGATGACAATGAGCACGCCGCGGGCGTCCTGCTGCGCCGCGGCCGAGATGCGGTAGTACGTCAAGATCGGCCCGCTGCTGGCGAAGATCAGCAGACCGACGGCCAGCGCGCCGCCGATCGTCAGGCGCAGGAAGCGCCGCGCGTAGCCGGCGGCCGTGGCCGTGTCGCCGCCCCCCATCTGGTTGCCCAGGATGATCGCGCAAGCGTTGGCCAGGGCGATGAACGGCACGACGGCGACGTTCTCGATGGTGCTCGCAATGCTCACCGCGGCCACCGATCCCGTGCCGATGTGCGCGTACACGGCCGAGTAGGTCGTAATGCCGAACGACCAGAGGATTTCCCCCAGCACCACGGGCAGCGAGGTACGGGCAAACCGCGCCAGCAAGTCACGGTTGATCGTCAGCATCTCCCGCGGCCGGGCCGCGGCCGGCAGGTTGCGGCCGTAGGTCAGGGCCAGCATGGCAGTGCATTCCAGGGCGCGCGCCACGCACGTCGCGATCGCCGCCCCGATCACGCCCAGGGCCGGCAGCCCGGCCAGCCCGAAGATCAGACCGTAGGCCAGCACCGTCTTCACGCTCAACGCGGCGATGCTCACCGCCATAGGTATTTTCACGCTCCGGGTGCTGCGGAGGATCATCCCGTACATGGCGGTGATCGCGGTCGGAACGTAACACAGGCCCACGATGCGCAGGTAGCGGCTGCCCAACGCGACCACGGCCGGGTCCGCTGAGTAGAGTCGCAGCACGGTCTCCGGCATCAAAACCGCGGTCAGGGTGAACAGTGCGCTGCCGGTCACGCCTAGCAGCAGCGCCAGGCCGAGCATGCGGCGCAGGTTCGCCAGGTCGCCCCGCCCCCAGAACTGCGCCGAGAAGATGACCGACCCGCTGCCCACGCCGAAGAGGAACAGCGACATCAGGAACCAGACCTGGTTCGCCAGCCCCACGGCCGCCACGGCTGTGTCGCCCAGTTGGCCGACCATCAGCACGTCCACCGCGTTGAGCAGGTTCATCACCAACTGCTGCATCGCCATCGGCACGGCCAGCCGGAGCATGGTCGAGTAAAAGGTTGTGTCCCCGCCCAGACGTCTATCGCCCATCGCGCCTCCCGGCACAGTATCGCACGCGTTGGGACAAACGCCCAAAAAGCGGGGAGAATAAAGGCAATAGCGCAAAACTCGCTATCCGTTGCCTGTCATTCTGAGCGGGTCTGCCCCAAATCTCTCGTAACGGCGTGACACCAGCGAAGAATCTGTTGCCCACGACGAGACCCTGCGCTGATTTTTCGCCGCAACGAGAGTCACGGGACCAACCCGCTCAGAGCTTGCCCTGAGTGCAACGAAGGGGTGACAAAAGCGAGTTTTGCGGTACTGCGAATAAAGAGACCTCCGAGGTCTGCCAGACCTCGGAGGTCTCTTGCGCTTTTCGTTTTGCGTTTTGCGCCTGCGCCTACTTCCACCCCTCCAACAACGCGGTAAACAGCCGCACCCCATACCCCGTCGCGCCCTTCGGCTGGGCCGGCTTATCCTCTTCCGCCAGGCCCATCGAGGCCATGTCCACATGCGCCCAGGGATACCCCTCGGTGAAGTGCTCGATGAACTTGGCGCTGGTGCCGATGCCGGAATAGCGCCCCCCGGTGTTCTTCACGTCGGCCACCTGGCTCTTGATCGCCTCGGCGTACTCGTTGTAGAGCGGCAGTCGCCACAGCCAATCACCCGACGCGTCGGCCGCGGCCAACAGCTTGCCGGCCAGATCGTCGTTGTTGGCGAAGACCGCGGCTGCCTGCGGGCCGAGCGCGATGGCCTGCGCGCCGGTGAGGGTGGCGATGTCTACCACGGCCGCGGGCTGATATCGCGCCGCATAGGCCAGCGCGTCGGCCAACAACATGCGGCCCTCCGCGTCGGTGCTGATGACCTCCATCGTCTTGCCCTTCATCCCGCGGAAAACGTCGCCCGGCTTCTGCGCCCGGCCGCCGGGCAGATTCTCGGCGCACGGCGCCAGGCCGACGACGTGCAGCGGCAGGTTCAGCCGGGCCGCCACGCCCAGCGCCGCGATCGTCGCGGCTGCGCCCGCCATGTCGCCCTTCATCTTCCACATCTCGTCGCTCGGCTTGATCGAGATGCCGCCGGAGTCGAA
>JAPLHB010000133.1 GCA_026389845.1 Chloroflexota bacterium | reverse complement strand
ACGCCTTCCTTATGTATGGGACTACGACATTGACGAGGCTACTTTCAGCGACTTGTTGGCCGGCCGACTGACGCTTGGCAGGCTCAATCGTGATTGGGCCGCGGTGCGTCTGTTGGAGTACGCGCCGTATCGGGAGATCGTGAGGGTGCTTGGCTTCCAGGCCCTTGTCGAGGGGTGGCCGCGGTGGCGGGCGCGCATCCGCGCCCAAGATCGTAAGCGTGGTTTCGACTTCTTGGTGGAGTGGCTGCCTGAGCATCATCCGGAGTTACTAAGTGGAACCTCCAAATAGAGCGTTCTATTTCGAGATCTTCTATCCGTTTCAGGATCAAGTACTGCGTGTCCTGACCGAAACGGATACCGGTTTCTACCTGACTGGCGGCACGGCGGCATCGCGCGGTTACTTGCATCATCGGTTTTCGGATGATCTGGATCTCTTTGTGAACGACGATGGCCGTTTCGGTCTTTGGGCTGGCCGCATTATCGAGGCCCTGGCACAGCGTCGTGAGTGGCTTACTTCCGTTCTGTTGCGTCAGGAGCGATTTGTGCGCCTCACGGTATCCAACGGAGACCTGCCGCTGAAGATCGAGTTGATCAACGATGTGCCGGCGCGCGTCGGACAAACCCGGCAGCACCCAGTTTTGGGCTGGTTGGATACCGCTGAGAATATCCTGGCGAACAAGGTCAGCGCACTCATAGACCGTGAAGAGCCGAAGGACTTGGCCGACATTTGGGGATTCTGTTGCCGGATGGGTCTATCCTTGCCGGATGCCATCGAGGGCGCACAAGGTAAAGCTGCGGGGATCTTTCCGGCTGACCTGGCGCGTTTGCTCTGCTCGGTGACTCGTGAGGATTGGGAAGTCATCCGTTGGATCGAGGCCCCGCGACCGGGGCAGTTTGTTGCTGATTTGCAGAAACTTGGCGAGAGTCTGATCCTGGGGGGTGATTCCCTTGACTGATTATTTATCAGCGCAGTTGAGGGATATGGCCCCCCACCGCGCGATTCTTCGCGCGGTCGAGTGCAAGTTCATGGCCCGCGTGCCGTTGATGCCGCCGGTGCTCGACATCGGCTGCGGGGACGGGCACTTTGCGTCCATCGCCTACGCCGATCACCTGCCGCTCGACGTCGGCATTGACGTGATGGCTCGCGACCTGCCCGAGGCAGCCAGCCGACCGGGGGTCTACCGAAAGGTCACGTTTGCCAGTGCGACCGCGTTGCCCTTTGCCGACGCCAGCTTCAACACTGTCGTGAGCAACTGCGTCATCGAGCATATCCCGGACAATGCCGCGGTGCTGCGGGAGATCAGCCGGGTGCTGCGGCCGGGCGGCGCGTTCGCCACCACGCTGCCCAGCGAGCACTACCCCGATTTTCTGCTCGGCGCGACCATCTTCCGCAAGCTGGGGCTGCCGGGACTGAGCAAGGCGTATGGCGATTTCTTCAACCGCATCTCGTATCACTTCCACGTCCACCCGCTGGCGGTCTGGCGGGAGCGGCTGACCGCGGCCGGTCTGGTGGTGGAGGAGCACGCGTATTACTTCTCGGCCGCCGCGCACCGGCGGTTCGACCTGAGCCACTATCTGGGCGTGCCGTGCCTGGTCAGCAAGCGATTGTTGGGGCGGTGGATGCTGTTCGACTGGCAGCGGAAGCTCTTCGAGCGGTGGCTGCGGCCGTACTACGAAGAACCGCCACCCGAAGTCGGCGCGTATCAGTTCGTGCGTTGCCGCAAGATGTGATGAGGATCGGACACAGATGGACACGGAATCCACGGATTTCCAGGCGAAGGACAGTGTTTTCCAGGGGGAAGCTGGAGTCGAGGCTTCAGCCGGATCTGGGCTGTCTAAAGGCCCTACCCTTGCTGACGTGAAGGGCAACGAGGCTTCGACCCGCCCATCGTCTCGCCGCGTCTCCTGGCCGGCCGTCTTCCACGCCCGCGGCGCTGGCTGCGCTACCGGTCCCGCGCGTCTGCCGTGGCCGGTCATCGCTCGCGAGTGGGCCGTGATCTTCGTCGCAGTGCTCGCCTTCTGCGCCGGCTTCCTCGACCTGGGCACGCAGCGCGCCCTGCCCGGCAACGAGTCGGAGGTCTTCCAGGCGCTGGACTACGTTCTCGTCGGATCGGTGCGCGACTTCGGTCAGTTTCCCCTCTGGAATCCGTACCTGCACACCGGCCTGCCCTATGCCGCCGACCCGATGCTCCACGCCTACAACCCGGTGGCCTCGCTCCCTGTGCTCCTGTTCGGAGTGCTCGACGGCTTCAAAGTGGCGCTGTTCCTCAGCTTCCTGGCCGCGGGCCTGGGCATGTGGTGGTTGGGCTATCGGCTGGACATGGGCAGCGCAGGCCGGCTGTGGGTCGCGCTGATGTACGCGTTCACCGGCCAGGCCGCCGCACGCTTCATGCAGGGACAATACCTGTTCATCCTCGGCTTCGCGTGGATTCCCTGGGCGCTGGCCGCACTGTGGTCGGCCGTGCAGACCCGCCGCCGGCGCTACGTCGGCATCGCCGTAGTCACCCTGGCGCTGCTCTGCTTCTCCGGCAACATCTATTATCCCTACTACATGGTCTTCGTGGTCGCGGGGCTGGCGCTGGTAACGGCGTTCGACGTGCGGTTGAACAGAAAAAACAGAGACACGAACGACGCGGAAAACGCGGCCAACTCCTTCCCTGTCCGCGTCGTCCGCGTTCATCCGCGTCCTGCTCTCCGGTCATCCTTCCTTCGCCTGCGGCCGGTCGTGACGTTCCGCCGCGAACCGGTGTTGATCTTGTTGTTGATTGCCGTGCTCACGACGACCCTGGTCGCGGTACAACTGCTCCCGCTGGCCGAGTTCTGGCCTCACATCGCCAAACCGACCAACCCCGCGCTCACCGACTCACAGACGATCCGCCAGGTCTTCCTCGACCTCCTCTCGAAGGACCCGGCGCGGGCCGACGCGCTCCAGACCGTGCCGCCGCAGGATTTCTATGGCTACGCCGGCGTCGGCGCATTCCTCGCCCTGCTCCTGCTGCCGCTGGCCGCGTGGCAGCGCGAGCGCCGGCCGCTGGTCTTCTTCGGTCTGCTCCTTGTCTTCGTCCTGCTTTGGATAGACGTCAAAGACCTGCCGTGGCGCGGCCTGTTCGTCGGCAACCATCTGCTCGCCCAGTTCCGCTATCCTACCCGTATGTTAATCTTCGGCGCGGTCGCAGTGATCGCCCTGGCCGGCCTGGGGCTGGATACGCTGTGGCGGCTGACCTGGCGCGTGACGGCGCTGCGCAAGCTCTCCGTGCCCGAGCTGGCGCGCTGGATCGGGACCCGGGTGACAGTGGCCCTGCTGATCGGCTTCATGGTCTGGTCGGTCGCCGACGTATTCATCGCCAACCGGAAGTACGTTCGCACGCGCGACCCCTACCCGCCTTCGTCTGAGGTGATGCGCTGGCTGCGAGACGCGGATGCGGGCGTCTACTACGTCGGCAACACCAACGGCTGGCATGGCTCGCTCCTCTCGGCCGGACTGCGTTACATTGACGCCTGGTATCACTTTGCCGACATTCGCCAGGTCAAAGACGTGATCAACGTCCGGCCCGTGCAGGCACGCGCAAACTACGTAGCCCAGGGCAACGACCAGCCGCTTCCGCAGCCCGATGGCGCGCCCGTGCAGAAGTTCGCCGGCCACACGGTCTACCGCCTGCCGCACAGCCTGCCCTATGCCTTCGCCGTCACCGACCAGGTGCTGGCCGACCCGGCCAGCGGACGCGAGCTGCGTCGCGAGGACGTGACGCCGCTCCAGCCGGCCGTCGCCACGCCCAATCGGGTAGAGATCGCGGCAGACGGCGCGGCCGGCGAAAAGCTGGTGCTCTGCATCACGTCCTACCCCGGCTGGAGCGTGACCGTGGACGGCCAGCCGGCGAAGCTGGTCAACGTCGGCGGCTACCTGGCGACGGCGCTCCAGCCCGGCGCACATCGCTACGTCTTCTCGTTCGCTCCCGTTACGTTCAAGATAGGCTTGATCATAAGCATCCTCTCTTTGTTGGGACTGGCCGGCCTGTTCACCGGCGATCGGTGGGCCAGGCCGTGGGCCGCCCGCCGGCGGCGCATCCGAACCGGCGGCGTCTACACGGGCGGCGTGCTGGCCCCTGACGCGCCTCTCGACCTGGCCGACGGCACGCGCGTCCGGCTGACGGTCGAGCCGCGGGTCGCGGCCGCGGCAGCCAGGACGGCGTCCGCGCCGCCTGGCGCACCCCAGGCGCAACGCCGTGCACGGACAGTCGTCTTCGGCTGGGTCCTCTTCGCCCTGGCAATGCTGGTCTACGCCATCACCCGCTTCTGGGCGCTGGACAAGTTCCCCATCTACTTCTTCGCCGACGAAGCGACCCACGCCGTCCTCGCCGGCGACCTGCTCGCCAGGGGCCTGAAAGACGCGCAGGGCCACCTGCTGCCGCTCTACTTCGAGGCGGCCGGCCTGCGGTGGACGCCGCTCCTGTCGGTCTACGTCCACATCCTGCCGGTGTTGCTCTTCGGCAAAACAGTTCTGGTCACGCGGGCCACCTCGGCGGTCGTCAGCCTGCTGGCCGCGGCGGCCGTGGCGCTGATCCTCAAGCTCATCTTCAAAGCGCGCTACTGGTGGGTCGGCGCGCTGCTGATGGCGATCGCGCCGGCCTGGTTCCTGCACAGCCGCACCGGCTTCGAAACCGTGATGATGTCGTCGTTCTACGGCTGCTTCCTCCTGTTCTACCTGCTCTACCGCACCCGCTCCCCGCGCTGCATCTTCCCGGCGATGATCTTCGGCGCGGCGACCTTCTACACCTACTCCAACGGCCAGATGATCATGGCCGCGGCCGGGGCGCTGTTGCTCCTCTCGGATTTCCTGTATCACCTGAAGAACTGGCGGACGAACCTCCTCGCGGTGGCGCTGATCGCCCTTCTGGCCGTGCCGTTCCTCGCCTTCCGCGCCAGCCAGCCCAACTCGCTGCCGCAACACCTGCGTGCAATTGACTCCTACTGGTTCCGGGCGATCCCACTCCAGGAAAAAGTGACGCGTTTCGCCCAAACCTACGCCTACGGCCTCAGCCCGCAGTACTGGTTCGTGCCGAACGAGTATGACCTGGCGCGTCATCGCATGCAGGGCTACGGCAACCTGAATCTGCCGGTGCTGCCGTTGCTCTTGCTCGGCGTGGGGCTGTGTCTGTGGAAGGTCAAGTCGTCGCCCCATCGGGCGGTGATCCTGGCCGCGCTCGCAACCCCGGCCGGCGCGGCGCTGGTAGACATCAGCATCACCCGCGTGCTGGCGTTCATCGTGCCCGCAAGCATACTGGCGGGGATCGGACTGGACGCGGCCCTCGGTTTCGTCGAGCGAAAACTACGCGCACGCCACGCCGCCCTGGCGGTCGTGACCTTCGCGGTCTTCGGCGCGGCGAGCTTTGGCATGTTGAACGACGCACTGACCCGCGGGCCGCTCTGGTACAACGACTACGGCCTCTACGGAATGCAGTACGGCGCCAAGCAGCTTTTCGAGGACACCATACCCGTCTACCTCAAGCGCGACCCGAACACGCTCGTCCTGGTTTCGTCCACCTGGGCCAACGGCGCCGACACCTTCATCCGCTTCTTCCTGCCGCCGGAACAACGGCCGCGCGTACAGATGCTCAACGTGGACTACTTCATGTCGGCCCGGCGCACGTTGACCCCGAACATGCTGCTGGTAATGACGCCGAACGAATACGAACAGGCGAAGGCGAGCAAGAAGTTCAAAAGCGTAACCGTCGAGCAGGTGATCCCCTATCCCGACGGCCGCCCCGGCTTCTACTTTGCGCGCCTGGCCTACGCCGATAACCTGGATGCCATCATCGCCGACGAAAAGGCGGTGCGCAGCAAGCCGGTGGTGGAGCAGTTCGTGCTGGACGGGCAGCAGGTGCAGGTCAGTCATTCACAGTTCGACGCCGGCCAACTACGCGACCTGTTCGACGGCGACCCGTTCACCCTGGCGCGCGGGCTGGAGGCGAACCCACTGGTACTGGAGTTCACCTTCCCTCAACCGCGGCCCATGACGGGGTTGGCCGCGGACTTCGGCTCGATGGACTTCACCCTGACGGCGCAGCTCACCGCCGACGGCGCGACCGCACCGGTCGCCTACTCGCAAACCTTCCGCGGTCTGCCGCCCGACCCGCACGTCGAGCTGGCCTTCGAGCGCGGCCCCGCGGCCGTCAAGAAGCTGCGGCTGGAGATCTTGCAGCTTAATGCGGGGAATGAAGTCCATATTCACGTTAGAGAATTGAAATTCAAGTGATATTGGATATCAGGTATTGGATATTTGGGAAGATGCCACGCATCTCTCCAACCTCCAATATCCAATCTCCAATACCGTCATCTTATCGGAGGGTATCGGAAACATGATTCGTGCAGGCGTTATCGGTGTCGGCGCCATCGGCCGGCATCACGTGAGGATTTATAATCAGCTCGACGACGTGCAGT
Source organism: Chloroflexota bacterium (assembly GCA_026389845.1). Lineage (GTDB taxonomy): Bacteria > Chloroflexota > Anaerolineae > CG2-30-64-16 > CG2-30-64-16 > JAPLHB01. The sequence continues at coordinate 6,056 of JAPLHB010000133.1, read as the reverse complement.
TGGTCGCCATCGCCGACCCGGACGAAGCGCGGCGGATGGGCCTTGCGCGGCTATACAAAACGCCGGCTTATGCCAGCTTCGAGGAAATGTTCGATCGCGAAACTCTCGACGTGGTCTCCATTGCCGTGCCCACGGTGCTCCATCGCGAGGTAACGCTGGCGGCGCTCGAACGCGGCGTCAACGTGCTGGTCGAGAAACCCATCGCCGCCACCGTCGAAGAGGCCGCCGAAATGATCAAGCGGGCCGCGGCCAGGGGGCTGACGCTGATGGTCGGCCACGTGGAGCGCTTCAACCCCGCATTGATCGAGCTGAAGCGCCGCCTGGCTGCGGGCGAGTTGGGCCACGTCTTCCAGGTGTACGCCCGGCGCCTGTCGCCCTTCCCAGCCTACATCCGCGACGTCGGCGTGGTGATGGATCTGGCAACCCACGAGTTGGACATCATGCGTTACCTCCTGGGCAGCGAGGCCGAGCGCATCTACGCCGAGACCGAGCGCAACCTGCACAATCTGTACGAAGACATGTTGGCGGGAACGATCAAGTTCGAAAATGGCATCGTCGGTGTGCTGGACATCAACTGGCTGACCCCCACAAAGGTGCGTGAGTTGCGCATCACCGGCGAGCGCGGCATGTTCCTGGTGGACTATCTGAAGCAAGACCTCTACTTTTACGAAAACAGCAAGGCGCCGAATCCGTGGGATGCCATGGCCCTCTTCCGCGGGGTGGGCGAGGGCAACGTCCTCAAGTTCCAACTCAACAAAGTGGAACCGCTGGAAGCCGAGCTGGCCGCGTTCATCAAGGCGACCGTCAACCACACCGAGCCGGCCGTGACGGGCCTGGATGGCCTCCACGCCCTGGCGTTGGTGCAGATGGTGCTGGCCTCGGCCGAGCAGGGCCAGGTGCTCCGCGTGCGCGATCACGTGGCCGCGCATGGGTGGGCTGAGATGATGGGGGCAAAAACTTGAGTTGTCATGCTGAGCGGGTTGGCGAGCTATGGTTCGCGGCGGCGTGATTTCAGCGAAGCATCTCGCGTGGCAACGAGACCCTTCGCTAGTCTGACGCCGCAACGCAGGTCACGGGGCCGACCCGCTCAGGGTGACGACGGGAGATTCCAGGTTTGGACGTGTCGCAGCCCTTTCTAACCGTCCTTGTGCCGGCCTACAACGAAGAAGCAGGCCTGGCGCGCAACGTCGAGCTGATCCTGGCGAAGCTGACCGAGCTGGCCGTCCCCTCCGAGCTGCTGATCGTGGACGACGCCAGCCGCGACCGCACGGCCGCGGTCGCCGATGAGCTGGCCGCCCGGCACGAGACGGTGCGCGTCGTCCATCACCCAGTCAACCAGGGCATCGGCGGCGGGATGCGGACGGGCATCGCCGAGGCGCGGGGCGAGTGGCTGATCCTCATTCCCGCCGACCTGGCGCTCGACCTGGACGAGTTGCGCAAATACCTGGACGCGGCGCAGGACGCGGACGTGGTCGTGGGCATCCGCTCCGACCGGAGCGACTATTCCGGCTTTCGGCTGGTCGTTTCGTGGCTCAACATCGGTCTGATCCGGCTGCTCTTCGGGATGGAGCAGCGCCAGTTCAACTACATCAGCATGTACCGGCTGGAAGTGTTGCGCCGCGTGAGGGTGGAATACTGGCGCAGCGCTTTCTTCCACGCCGAGATACTCATCAAGGCAAAACGCCTGGGCTACCGGCTGGTCGAGGCCGACATCCACTACGTGCTGCGCGCCAGCGGCCGGGCCACAGGCGCGCAGCCCAGGTTGATCGCCCGCACCGTGCGGGATATGTTGGCGTTTTGGTGGCGAGGGAGTGCAACGCGATGACAGATCGTAAAGCGGCGTTGAACGAGTTTTTGAGCAATTTGCGCGGCCGTTGGGCGACCCTGCGCGATTGGCTCGGCACGGACACGGGCGGCCGCGTGCTGCTGATCCTGATCCTGGCCGCGGCCGCATACCTGCGCTGGAGCCATCTCAACTGGGATCAGGGCACGCACATCCACCCCGACGAGCGGTTCCTGACGATGGTGGAGAGTGCGCTTCAGTTGCCGAAGAGCGTGGGCGAGTTCTTCGACAGCACCAGGTCGCCGATGAGCCCGTACAACAAGAACTTCGGGTTCTTCGTTTACGGCACGCTGCCGATCTTCATCGTCCGCGTCTTCGCTGAATTCCTCCAGAAGCTCAATGAGGCGGCCAAGCTGTGGACGGTCGCGCCCAACGTTCCCATGACCATGACCGGCTACGACGGCGTCCATCTGGTCGGCCGGTGGCTCTCCGGGCTGGCCGACCTGGTCGGGGTGTGGCTGATCTACATCATCGGGCAGCGGCTCTACAGCCGCAAGGTCGGACTGTTGGCTGCGCTGCTGCTGGCGTTCGCGCCGCTGGCGCTCCAGCAATCGCACTTTTTCACCGTGGATACCTTCGGCACGTTCTTCGCGCTGCTGACGTTTTACTTCGCGGTGCGGGTGGCACAGGGAGGAGAAAGAATTGCAGATTGCAGATTGCAGATTGCAGATCGCAGCACGCAACACGCAACACGCAACACGCAATACGCGGGCGGCGGCTGGCTGACCTATGTGGCGCTGGGGGCCAGCCTGGGCGCGAGCATCGCCTGCCGCATCAACCTGGCGCCGTTGGCGGGGATCGCGCTGCTGGCAGCCGGCATTCGCGCGTGGGATGACTGGCATTCCTTGGGCAGGGGAGCGGAGGAGCGAGAGGGCAGGGGAGATGCCCCCAAGCGCCAGGGGCCTGGAAATGGTCAATTGCTTTCGACCCTGCTTCAGGCGACGCTCTTTCGGCTGTTGGTCATGGGGATCGTCGCCATAGCCGTCTTCCGCGTGGCGCAGCCGTATGCGTTCGGCGGGAAGACGGCCTTCGATTTCACCCTCGCGAAGCCGTGGCTGGATAATATGCGGCAGGTGAGCCAACTGATGAGCGGTGACGCCGATTCTCCGCCCGGCCACCAGTGGACGAGCCGCACGCCGTTCGTCTTCCCGTGGGTCAACATGGTCGTCTGGGGCATGGGCCTGCCGATGGGCTTGGCCGCGTGGGCCGGCTGGCTGGTGGCGCTGCTGCAGGTGATCCGTGGCCTGACACGCCGCGGCGGCGGCAACGGCTTCCGCGCACACCTGCTCCCCGTCGTCTGGATCGGTGGGATGTTCCTCTGGCAGGGGCTGCAATACGTCCAGTCCATGCGCTACCTGCTGCCGATTTATCCCGCGCTGGCGATGATGGCGGCGTGGGGGTTGTGGTGGGTGGTGGAGAAGGCTGGAAACTGGAAACTAGAAACTGGAAGCTCGAATCTGGAGACTGGAAGCTGGAAACCGGAAGCTGGCAGGCGGTGGTTGGCTTCGAGCTTCCAGCATCTAGCTTCCAGCATCCGCCCCGTGTCTTATGCCCTTCTTGCCGCGGTCGTCATCGGCACGATGCTCTGGGGGTGGGGCTTCCTGGCGATCTACCGCCGGCCGTTGTCGCGCATCACCGCGTCGCGGTGGATCTACGCCAACATCCCCGCTGGCAAGGTGATCGCGAACGAGCATTGGGACGACGCGCTGCCGTTCAGTATTGATGGCAAGAGCAGCTTCCGACCGACCGGCATGTATGAGGGGCTCAAGAGCGCGCCCAACAGCGGCCAGATCGAGAACTACAACGAGGATACCCCGCAGAAGCGAGAGCAGCTCTACCAATGGTTGAACGAGGCGGACTATATCGCGATGTCCAGCAATCGGCTGTGGGGTTCGATCCCGCGGCTGCCGATGCGCTACCCGATGACCAGTCTCTACTACAAGCTGATGTTCGAGGAGAAGCTCGGCTTCCGTGTGGCGGCGCACTTCACCTCGTTCCCGACGATCTTCGGTGTCCAGTTCAACGATTCGGGAGCCGAGGAGGCGTTCAGCGTCTACGACCACCCTGAAGTCTACATCTTCGAGAAGACGCCCGCCTACAGCGAGGCGCTGGTCCGCAGCTACCTCGACAAGGTGGACCTTGAGCAGGTCATCGGCATGTGGCCCAAGCAGGTCAGCGCCGCGCCGACCGCGCTCTACATGACCGAAGACGAGGCAGCGCGCCAGCAGGCCGGCGGAACCTGGTCGGCGATTTTCGATGAGAATGGCCTGCTCAACCAGTCGCCGGTCGCCGCGGCCGTGGCCTGGTGGCTGCTGCTGGTCTTCCTGGGCATCGTTGCCTTCCCGATCACCTTTGTGGCGCTACGCGGCCTGCGAGATCGCGGCTACGGCGTCGCCAAAATCCTGGGTATCCTGCTTCTGGCCTGGCTGAGTTGGATCGGGCCGAGCCTGAAGATCGTGCCGTATGCGCGTTGGTGGATCGCCGCGTGCCTGGGGCTGCTGATCGGCGTCTCCGCGTCGCTGGCGTGGCGCCGTCGGCAGGCCATCGTCGCCTACGTGCGCAGCCACAGCGCGCTGCTATTCACCGAAGAAGGCCTGTTCCTCGTCCTGTTCCTGCTGTTCCTCTTGATCCGCGTGGGCAATCCCGACCTGTGGCATCCCGCGCGCGGCGGCGAGAAACCAATGGAGTTCGCCTACCTCAACGCGGTCATCCGCTCGACCACCTTCCCGCCCTACGATCCGTGGCACGCGGGCGGGTTCATGAGCTACTATTACTTCGGCTTCGTCATCGTCGGCACGCTCATCAAGCTGACCGGCATCGTGCCGTGGGTGGCCTACAACCTGGCCGTGCCGATGCTCTTCGCGCTCACCGGTCTCGGTGCGTTCTCGGTCGCCTTCAACCTGGCCGACGGCGATCGGGCGACCGTCTTCCCCGGCGAGGAGCCAGCCTATCGCGGGCTGCGCATCGGCCCGGCGCTGGCCGGGCTGGCGGGCGCGTTCTTCGTCGCGATCATCGGCAACTTCGGCAACCTCCAACTGATCCTTAATCAGTTGGCCGCGCGGTCATCTGCGGGCGCTCAGGCGAGCGTCACCGTCGGCCGCGTCCTTAGTGGCCTGTTCGCCGTGCTGTCCGGCAAAGTACCATTCCAGTTTCCCAACGACTGGTGGTTCTGGAACGCGTCGCGCATTATCCCCGACACCATCAACGAGTTCCCGTTCTTCACCTTCACCTACGCCGATCTGCACGCGCACATGATCGCACTGCCGCTCACCCTGTTGGGGCTGGCGTGTGCGGTGGCGGTGGTCAGGATTTCGGATTTCGGATTTCGGATTTCGGATTTGGAGGCGGAAATCCGCAATCCGCAATCCGCAATCCGCAGTGAACCATCGCCCTGGTGCATCACGCTCCCGGAACTCCTGCCGATCCTCCTGCTCGGCCTGGTGGCGGGGGCGCTGCGAGCGACGAACACATGGGACTTCCCGACCTATCTGCTGATTGGCCTGGCCGCGCTGACCGTGCTCGAAGTGACGCGGCGCAGCCAGATGCCCTTCCCCGATGCGTTGGATGCCCGGCTGGCGTTCATCTTCCGGGCGGTTGTCTCCGTGGTCTGGCGGGTGCTGATCCTGGTGGCTGTGGCGACGCTGACCTTCTACCCGTACACTAAGAACTACGCTACGGCCTACGCCGGCCTCCAGTTCTGGGACGGCGCGAAGACCAAGATCGGCGACTACCTGATCGTCCACGGCTTTTTCCTGGCGATGGCGGCGATTTATCTGGTGAGCGAGTTGGGGGCGCAAATCGGACGAAGGACGGAGGACGAACGACGAACGACGGATCTTGTACCGCAATCTGCCAGATTGCCCGACGATGAACGCCCTTCGTCCTTCGTCTTTGGTCCTTCGTCCTTAAGCTACATCATCGGCGCGATGGTCGTGCTCCTGGCCGCCGGTCTGGCGCTCAAGGCGCAGGTCTGGCTGATCGCGCTGCCGCTGGCGGTGCTGGCGACCGTGCTGGCGTTCGGTCGGGATGTGCCGCCCGCGCGACGGCTGGGGCTGCTGTTGATCGCGCTGGCGCTGGCGATCACGATGGGCGTGGAGGTGGTGCGGCAGAAGGACGACCTGGGCCGGATGAACACGGTCTTCAAGTTCTACGTCCAGGCGTGGACCCTCTTTGGCGTAGGCACGGCATTTGGGTTGGCGGGCTGGGCCAGCCG
>JAPLHB010000040.1 GCA_026389845.1 Chloroflexota bacterium | reverse complement strand
TCCGGTTGACGCCCACCACATCAATCTGCGCATCGCCGCTCCACCAGGAGCCAATCTCCTCGAAATGGAAGGGGATGGTCCGGTCAGCCGAGGCGACCAGCAGGTGCTGCCGGGCGACCTCCTCCCAGATCGGGGCGACGATGCGCGGCAGAGCCTGGCGAATCTGATCGGCCACCTCGTCCTGGCGGCGGCCGATGGCGAGATAGTCTTCGTTCGGCAGCACCCACTGGTGCCAAAAGCGGAAGAAGGGGTCGCGCAGGTGATAGGAGCCCCAGCGGTCGGCGTTGCGAATCCGTTCAACCGCCCGGCGATACTCCAGGATGCCCAGTTCGGCTAATGTGCCGAGGCGATGATCGGTCGTCCTGACAGCCAGCCCGGCCAGGCGCGCGATGTCAGCCCGGCGATGGGCGCCGCTAGCGATGGCGCGCAGTATCGCCAGGCTCTCTTCGATGTCGCCGCGCAACTCCTCGTGGAGTTGGAGCCGGACTTCAGCGAACAGGCTGCCCTGGGGCGCCAGGATGTGGCGCTTGATGTTGGTCAGCAGGCCGACCTGGGGATCCACTGAGATCAAGTAGTAGGGCATCCCACCCAGCACGGCGTAGGTCTCCACCAATTGTTCGGCCGCATAGCGCGGGAAAAACACTGGGAGATCGGCGAGGGTCAGCGGCTTGAGTTCGAAGGGCCAGGTGTGCCGCCGGTAGAGCGGGGCAGTGGGGTCGAGCACCTGCTGCTGAATCACGCTCTGGATGGAGCCGCTGAGCACGAGGAAGAGTTGGGTGTGCTGCAGGCGTAGATCCCACTCACGCTGGAGCAGCGTCGGCAGTTCGGGATCAGCCTCGACCAGGTACGGGAACTCGTCGAGCACGACGACCAGGCGGCGCTGTGCAGCCAATTCGGCCAGCGTCCCGAAGGCCGCCGTCCAGGAGGAGTAGGTGAACGTCTCCGGCACCGGACTGCCACTCACAAACCCCTGGATCGCGCGGGAGAACTCCCCCAACAGGATCGCTTTGTCGGCACGACGGGCAAAGAAGAAGATGCAGGGCTTGCCTTCCGACCATTCGAAGAGCAAGGCGCTCTTGCCGACGCGCCGTCGGCCGTACAGGACGACGATTTCCGCCCGCCCTACGTCGTAACGCTCGCTCAGGTAGCCCAGTTCACGTGTGCGATTCAGGAACATCGTAATGCCTCCTGAACGTTAGTGTACACCTGAATGATCCTACGTGCAAGCAGAGATTACAACTCTGAATGGTAGTTTCCGAGATTGCCATTCGGGATGGTAATTCTGTAAGTGTGAGGAGCATCCGAAGCAGCTTGTCACCCAGCAAGGAATGCACTATCATCGCGGAAATCGAGAAGGGATTTCGCGTGTATGAACGAAAATGTCATCGTACTCACTGCTTCTGAGACATAAGGGAGTGTGAACCACGCGAGAATCTCTCGCCGCGCAAAGCGGGAGGGGATCTTGCAGAGAGACGGCTCTTATGGTAGACTTAGGGCAATTGCCTTATAAGGCAATTGCCCTAAGTGATATTATGGAGCGCTGCCTATGACCACATCCTTCTATCCACCGCATCTGCGCACCCTTTTCACCGATCGCGAGCGCGAGCTGGCCGTGCTCGAACAAGCCACGCTCAGCCTGGCAGAAGGACGGCCGCGGCACCTGGCGTTGTTCGGCCTCCGTCGTATCGGCAAGACGCTCTTGCTGATGGAGCATCTGACGCGGTTGGTGGAACAGGCGCCACTCGGCGTTGTTCGTCCGGCCTATCTGGATATGGAGGAACTGGTAACGTCACCAGAGCTGTTCAGCCGGCGCTATGTGGGCCTGGTGACGTTTTGGGCCTTGACTGGCGGGCAGGGCGACCGGGAGAGCTTCTTGACGCCGGCCGGCCTGCTGGGTGGGCCGGCCGCGGGCATACGCTGTGTCGCCCAAACCATGGCCACCCTGGAGAGCGCCCGCGACGACCCGGCCTTGCAGGTCAGCGCGGCTCTTGATTTCCCCGAGAAACTGGCGGCTGAGTTAGATTGCTACCTCCTCTTACTGCTGGACGAATTCACCGAACTGACGGTCCTCGGCAATTATCCGGCCGTGCGCCGGCCGGTACAGTTGTTCAGGGCGGCGCTCCAACGGCAGGGACGCCTGGGATACGTCGTGGCAGCCTCGGCGATCAGCGTCATGCAACACTTGGTCCAGGACGGTCAATCGCCACTTTTCCTGCAATTCGAGTCGGTGGAGGTCGCGCGTTTTCCACCTGATGCGGCCCTGGCGCTGGCCGAGCGCATTCTGGGTACCACCCCCGCGACGGGCGCCAGCCGGCGTCTGCACGAGTTGACTGGCGGCCACCCATTTTACATCTATGCCGTGGCGTCGCGGCTGGGCGATCTGATCCCCGCGCCCGGCGCGGTGACCGCGGAAGACGTCGAACGCGCCTTCCTCCTGGAAACACTGACGCGCGACGGCCGGATCTACAACTACTGCCGCTATCTGTATGATATCTCGCTGAGCCGGGCGCGCGGGTACGGCATCCTGAAGGCCATCCTGCAGGTTCTGGCGGAAGAAGAGGGGCTGACACTGAGCGAGATTGCCCGCCGGATCCGCAAGGGTGCGCCCGGCACGCGCGGCTATTTGCGCGCGTTGCAGGAGGTGGACCTGCTGATCGAAGAAGGCGGGGAGTACTTCTATCGTGATCCGGTGCTGCGCTACTGGGTTGCGGCCATGACGCGCGGGATCGAGGTGGATCTGCTGGCTTTCGTCCGAATTGGGTCGCGCGCGCGAAAGCCAGTTACGCGAAACCATGCGCGCCTTTGCGGGGCAAGAGGTGGACGGCGCCTGGTTCGGCGCCAGCGGCCGCTTGACGCTGCCGACCTTCACCCAGGTCGCGCCCTACCGCTCGGCCGATGGACAGGTAGAAGTGGATGCTCTGGCCGTGACTGCGAGTGGTGAACGCTGGACGGTCGAGCTCAAATGGCAGAATAAGGTCGTCGGGGAAAAGGAGCTGACCGCGCTGGCCGCCAAAGCCCAAGCCCTCGCTGCCCGTCTTTGGTGCATCAGCCGGAGCGGTTTCACGCCGGCGGCGCGGACTTATGCCGGCGCACACGACATCCTGATCTCCACCCGCGCCGATCTGGAAAAGCTGGAAAAGGCGGTCAAGTAGGTCGGGTGAGGGCGAGCCAGTTATTTCGGGTTCCGCGTCTATTGGGAGTAGAGAGCCTTGGGCGAGATCAACCAGGTATTGGCGGAAATCGAAGGTGAGTTGCAGAGGCTGGACGCTCGTAGGGCTGAATTGCTTGCGCAGATCACCGGTTTGCAACAGGAAAAGGCATCTGTCCTTGGTGCGCGGGAGACTTTGGTGCTGCCCATACGACCACCCGCTGTGACCCATCGCTCCTCCCAGGAAGCGAAAATCGCGCTCTTCCGCAGCCTGTTTCGGGGGCGCGAAGATGTCTATCCCAAACGCTTTGAAAGCCTCAAAACGGGCAAGAAGGGCTATCAACCCGTGTGCCGGAACGAGTGGGCCACAGGGATCTGCGAGAAGCCGAAGACGCGCTGCGATGATTGCGGGTATCGTGAGTTCCTACCGGTCACCGATGACGTGGTGAGGAATCATCTTTTGGGGACGGATCCGCAAAGCAGGATCGGCCGCGACTTCACCATGGGCGTCTATCCCATGCTGCCTGATGAGACGTGTTGGTTTCTGGCGGCGGACTTCGACAAAGCGACGTGGCAAGAAGATGCCCGCGCGTTCCTGGAGACATGCAAGTCCTGCCAGGCCCCAGTCGCTTTGGAGCGATCGCGCTCGGGCAATGGCGGGCACTGCTGGCTTTTCTTCTCCGAGCCAATTCCGGCGACTCTGGCGCGCAAGATGGGCGCCTTCCTGCTGACGCAAACCATGGAACGGCGGCCGGAGATCGGCCTTGATTCCTATGACCGCTTCTTCCCCAGTCAGGATACACTCCCGAGGGGCGGGCTGGGCAATCTGATCGCCTTGCCGCTGCAGAGGAAACCGCGCGAGAGCGGCAACAGCGTCTTTCTCGATGAGCACGCGGTGCCGGATCCTGACCAGTGGGCGTTTCTGTCCTCGATCCGCCGCCTGAGTCGTCGAGAAGTCGAGGCTGTGGTCGCCGAGGCGGAAGCGCAAGGCGATCTCCTCGGAGTTCGTATCCCCGTGACGGATGAGAATGACGATCGCCCTTGGATGCTGCCCCCTTCTGGTAAGCACAAGGATCCGCCCGTCATCGGTCCACTCCCTGAGCGGCTTGACCTGGTGCTTGGCAATCAGATCTATGTTCCCAAGGCAGAACTTACATCGTCTCTGCGCAACCGGTTGATTCGCCTGGCGGCCTTTCAGAACCCTGAGTTCTATCAGGCGCAGGCCATGCGCCTGTCGACGTTCGGCAAGCCACGAATCATCAGTTGCTGCGAGGATTACGCCAAACACCTGGGATTGCCGCGCGGTTGCCTCGACGAGCTGCTCGACCTGCTCAAAGCGCACCAGGTCAAAGCGCAGATCGACGACCAGCGCCTGGCCGGAATCCCCATCGAGGTCGCATTCCAGGGCGCTTTGCGGGCGGAGCAACAACAGGCCGCCGACGCTCTGCTGCGGCATGACATGGGCGTCTTGGCGGCTTCGACGGCTTTCGGCAAGACCGTCGTCGGGGCCTATCTGATCGCACAACGCAAGGTGAACACGCTGGTGATCGTCCACCGCCGCCAACTGCTCGATCAGTGGGTGGCCGCATTGGGGCAGTTTCTCGGCCTTGCGCCCCAGGAGATCGGGCAAATCGGCGGCGGCAAGCACAAGCCGACCGGCCGGATTGACGTGGCGATGATCCAAAGCCTGAGCCAGGACGGCGTGGTCAATGACATCGTCGGCAACTACGGCCACGTGATTGTGGATGAATGCCATCACGTCTCCGCGGTCAGCTTCGAGCGGGTTGTCGGCCAGTGCAAAGCCCGGTATGTCATGGGATTGTCGGCGACGGTCGCGCGGAAAGATGGACACCAGCCGATCATCTTCATGCAGTGCGGCCCGATCCGGCATCGGGTGAATGATCGCAAGCAGGCTGAGACGCGGCCCTTTGACCACAAGGTCGTCGTGCGGCACACCCACTTTCGCCTCCCGCCGCATCTGCCGGACGCGCCAGCGCTGGCGATCCAAGATCTGTATGCGCTGCTGGTCAAGGATGATCAACGCAACCAACTGATCATCGAGGATGTGATCGCGGCAGTGCAAGCGGGACGCTCTCCGGTTCTGCTAACTGAACGGCGGGAGCATCTGGAATTGCTCACCAGCCGGCTCTCCCAGCATATTGAGAACCTGATCGTGATGCAGGGGGGCATGGGCAAAAGGCAACGCCAGCAACTGGCGGAGCAGATCGCCAGCATTCCTGCTGACCGGCCGCGCCTCATCCTGGCAACCGGGCGTTACCTGGGGGAAGGCTTTGACGATGAGCGGCTGGACACGCTCTTCTTGGCGCTGCCGATTGCCTGGTGCGGGACCCTGACACAGTATGCCGGCCGGCTCCACCGGCTGAATGCAGCCAAGCAGCACGTGATGATCTACGATTACGTCGATTCTGAGGTCCCCGTCCTGGCGCGGATGTACGCCAAGCGGCGAGCCGGCTATCGAGTGATCGGCTACGAGCTCCCTGTGCTGGGGGCTGTGAGCCAAGCAGTTCAGCTTGCGCTGTAGGGTCTCACAGATCAGGGCCTGGCGCAGTCAGAGAATCATCCGAACTCGCGCCCTGGAAGGCAAATTGGTGTTGCGAGTTAGAAGATCAACCCGCCCCAGATGAAATCCGTGAACCCGGGGGTCGGGAAGCGGCCCACCAGATGCGCCTGGGGCAAGGCGTGGTTCGTCGCCAGCCGGCGCAGCTTCTGCAGATCGGTCGGCAAGGGATGGGTCTTGACT
>JAPLHB010000188.1 GCA_026389845.1 Chloroflexota bacterium | reverse complement strand
ACGATCTCCCGATACGGCGCGTACTCCAACAGACGCACCGCGGCCCAATCACGATTGAGCCTGCCAAGCGTCAGTCGGCCGGCCAACAAGTCGCTGAAAGTAGCCTCGTCAATGTCGTAGTCCCATACATAAGGAAGGCGTCGCCCGTCCATCGGCCTAGCTCCGTTTCTCCTCGAACAGCTTCTCGTACTCGTCCACCGTCCGCGCCAACTCGAACATCCGCGTGATCTCGCCCCGTGGCTTGACGTACTTCACCGGATTTTGCAGCACCTTGACGATGCCGCCGGCCAACCCGACGGCGTCCGCGATGGGGACGATCTCGCCCATGCCGGTCATCGTCACTGGTTGACGCACGCCGGGCAGATCCGTGGCGACGACCGACGTGCCGCACATGAACGCTTCCACCTGCACCAGCCCGAACGATTCGGTGTTGTTGATCGAGGCCACCGTCACCACATCGCACACAGCATAGAAGTCGGCCATCTGCGCCTGGCTGAGCGTGCCCAGGAAGGTCAGGGATGGCTCGTACCGCTTGATGAGCGGCTGCAAGTCATCCCAAATCGTCTCGCCGATCACGTCCTTGCCATAGGGGCCGGCGAACAGGATGCGCACATTAGGAAGTTCGTGCAGGATGTATGGGAGCGCGTTGATCAGGTAGTCGGCGCCCTTCTCGTAGGCGAAGCGGGCGGCAAAGCCGATGGCTTTTTGTCCCTCGCGCAGCCCCACCCGTTCCCGCAACGCCCGCATCCCCTCTGGCGTAGGGTCGGGGATGACGACGGGAGGAAGAATTACCCGCACCTTGGTAGGGGAGCGGGGGAGCAAAGGAGCGGGGGAGATTCCCTGCGCCCCTGCCCCCCTGCGCCCTTGCCCCCCTGCGCTTGTGTTGCCGAGAAATCGCGAAAGAAAAGGCGAATGGCTGGCGAAATCGTAAGTATACGCCACGATCGTGTCCGCCAGCTTGCCGGCGACCAGGTTATCCCAAAAAGTCAGACGATCCACGATCTTGCCGTACCACACCGGCGGCATTTGCAGGTCGCAGTGATAGGTCAACAGCGGCTTACGGCCGGCCAGACGGGTCAGCAGGGTCGCCACCGCCGCCTCGACCTGCGGCAGGTGGATGCTCACCACGTCGTGACTGCGGATTTCGCGCCACGCCACGGCCGGGAACGAGAGCATGAAGACGCCCTTGTTGAAGCGGAAGGCGACCGGCGCACGCACGACGCGGACGCCGTCCAGCATTTCCTCGTAGGGCAGATGCCTGGCGTAGTGCGCGGTCAACACCGTGACGGCATGTCCCCGCTGCGCCAGCGCCTTCGCCAGCCGCTCCACGTAGATCGTCAGTCCGCTGACGTGGGGCCGATAATAGGTGAGAATAAAGAGAATTCGCATTCGATACTACATCCGTGCCACAACTGTCACCCTGAGCGAGTCTACGGCGAGAGATTCGCGATGGTGTGCCACCAGCGAAGGGTCTCGTTACTGCGTGAGAACTCGTCCCTTCGTTGCATCCGGGGCAGGCTCTGAGTGCGGCGAATGGATGCTTCGCTGGACTCTCACCGCCGCGAACCCCAATTCGTCAACCCGCTCAGCATGACCGCGGCCGACTGAATCATGAGAGAGCGCTTCAGGCAAATAGGCCCTGGTTGTTGCGCACCCACTCGAAGAGCCGGCTAATCCCCTCGCGCACACCGACTTGCGGCGCCCAGCCGAACTCCCGCTGCGCTTTGCTCACGTCGGCCACGAAGACCGGCTGATCGCCCGGCCGCCAATCGGTCCAGGCGGCCGGCGTGATCTGCCGGCCAGCCAACTCGCTCAACAGCGGCCCGAACTCGGTCCAGATCGAGAGGGTATTGGCCGGGCCGCCCCCCAGGTTGTACACCTGGCCGGCCGTTACGTCAATCTGTGCCGTCGCCGCCTGGAACGCCCGCACCAGGTCATCCACGTGGAGCAGATCGCGCACCTGCTTGCCGTTGCCGAAGATGGTGATCGGCTTGCCCGTCACCGCCGCGATCACGAACCACGCCACCCAGCCCTGGTCTTCCACGCCCATTTGCCTTTGGCCGTAGATGCAGGATTGACGGAAGACAACGCTGCGCAAGCCATAGATACGTGCGTAATCGTGAACGTATTGATCTGCCGCTCCCTTACTTGCGCCGTAGGGCGAGTGAAAGTCCAGCGGTCGCGCCTCGGAGACGCCACCCGGATAGTCGGGCAGGACGTAGCGGGTCTCCAGTTCGGTCGCCGGCGCGTCCTCCATGCCGCCGTACACCTTGTTGGTGGAGGAATAGATGAAGACCGGATTGTGCCTCGCGTTCCGCGCCGCTTCCAACACGTTGAACGTGCCCAGCGCGTTGATCTCGAAGTCGCTGCGCGGGTCGGTGACTGACGTCGTCACCGCGGTCTGAGCCGCCAGGTGATAGATCGCCTCCTGGCGCCCGGCCGCCTGCAAGATGGCAGGGTAGTCGCGGATGTCGCCCTGGACGAACCGAAACCCGCGCTCGCCGAACGACGCCCGCAGCCAGGTCAAGTTAGCCTCGCTGCCGCGTCGCGACAGGTTGTCGAACAGCGTCACCTGATGTCCGGCGCGGATGCACGCGTCTGCCAGGTTGCAGCCGATGAATCCCGCGCCGCCGGTGATGAGAATCCGCATGGCTCTTACCTCCCAATCAGACAAGCCAATACTAAAAAGGTTAAGAATCACGAGGACACAAAGACACCAAGCCCTTCAGCCAATTCCTCTTGGTGCCTTCGTGTCTTGGTGGTGATTCTTCTCGTTTCGAGTGCAGGAATGCGAACCGTGTCACCCTGTCACCGTGTCACGCCCCCCCTCGTCGCCGGAACACCTGCCCCAAAGACGTGCCATGCACCCATAGGGCGATCATGCCCGAAAGGCTCAACGTCAGGTAATTCGCGCCGTGCCAGACCAGGGCGAAGCTGAACGCCTGGTCTTTGGGCACGCCGAACGGCGCGAGCGCCACCCACACCAGGCCGTGGAAGACGCCGATGTAACCAGGCGTGGAGGGCAGCAACATGCCCAGGGTCGTCACGACGACGGCGAACGCCATCGCTGTAAGCGGCGCGTGCAGCGGGAACACCTGGGCTGCGGACCACGCCATGCCGATCACCCCGACCCAGGCGAACAGCGAGATGGCGATGAGCGTCAGGCCGAGGCGACCGCGCAGCGTGGCGAAGCCGTCTATCAGATGTCCCAGCGCATCGTAGATCTGTGGCCGATCCAGGAAACGGATACGGCCCAGCAGCAAGTGCGCCCAACGCAACAGCCGCTCCTTCCAAAACGAAAAGAGCGCCATCAGCCCGGCGCCAAGCAACGCGACCAGGCCGATGATCTGCGCCGCGCGGGTCATCTCGACGGGCAGCCTCACGAACGGCAACAGAACGACCAGTACGACGATCAGGGTCAGGACATCCAGCAACCGCTCCACGATGATCGTCGAAAAGGTGCGCGCGACGCTCACGGGCTGCTCGCTGACCAGCAGGACCAGCCGGGCCAGCTCGCCAGCGCGCGCCGGCAGCACGTTGCTCGCCAGGTAGCCGGCGCAGAGAGCGGTCATTACCGGCGCAAACGGCAGCCGGTGCTCCGGATAGAAAAGCAGTTGCCAGCGCCAGGCCTTCAGAAAGAGCAGCCCCACGGTGATCACCACGCCCGGCAGCAACCAGAGGTAATCGGCCCCGCGCAGCGTGGCCCACAGGTCGCCGAGGTGGATGCCTTGCAGGGCCACCGCCAGGAACGCCAGGCTGATCGTCACCTCCAGGACACGCTGAAGCAGTGCGCGGCGCGGCGTCGGCGCACTGGACGAAGGCAGACCATCAGGCACAGGAAAGTTCACTCGATTCGTAGAATCGTGTAAGGGTGCAGACAAACGTTTCTCTTTTATGGCAATACCGCAAAACTCGCTATCGTCATTCTGAGCGGGTTAACCCCTAACCTTCGCAACGGCGAGATTCCAGCGAAGAATCCGGTCGCGGCGCTCAGACCGGGCCATGTGCGGCCACGGATTCTTCGCAGGTGTCATGCCGTAACGCGAATTCAGGGACAGACCCGCTCAGAATGACAAGCGATCGAAGCGCTCGGTAGCGACTTTTGCGGTATTGCCTTTTATGGCAGGATGCCGGTATGCGCCGGCGACGGGTTGCGCCGGTGACAAAGCTGCGCCATTATAACACCGACTCCAACGGCCGGCCAAAGATGCACGTCATTCTCTGGCAATTCCGAACATGGCAACGACGAAACCGTCATTCTGAGAACTGCCATGCCGCGCGGCGGCATTCGTGAAGCAAGAAACCCCACCGCTTGTCATGCTGAGCGGGTCGTTCCCGTGTCTTGTGTTGCGGCGAGCTTCCAGCGAAGCATCCGTTCGTTTCACTCAGGACAAGTTCCATTCGCTGCGCTCAGGACAAGTTCCGTTCGTTTCACTCAAGACAAGTTCTGGCGTGGTAGCGAGACCCTTCGCTAGAGTCACGCCGCGACGTACTATTTATCGCAGACCCGCTCAGAACTTGCTCCTTCACTGCGTTCAGGACAGGCTCTGAGTGCAGCGAAGGAATGACAAGTTTCTGAGCAGCGGGTCTACGAATAAACTCCCGTTGCGGCATGGCTCTAGCGAAGAATCTCCTCTATTCCCGCGGCCAATTAGGCAGCACCCAGCGGACTTCCGAGCGTGGCGGCGGCGGGTCGAGGAGGTAGACGTCTACCCAGCGATACCAGAGCACGAGGTTGTCGTCGTCGTAGCCCAGGTCAATGCGTTTTGCGCGGATGACGCTGCCGGTGTCGCCCGCATCGCCTACGCCATAGCCAGGCACGTAGACACGGCTGCCCAATGCAACGACTGTAGGATCCACGGCCACGATGCCTTTGCGCATGGGCCAGCCTAGCCGGGTGATACCATAGTAGGACGCAGTCGGCGCAACCCCGGCCGTGTTGGCGGAGTAGGAGGTCGCCAACATACGCACCTTGCGCCAATAGCTGAACACTCCCGCGGGTGTCTCCAATGGCCGCGAGATGATTTTGCGTCCATAGGCCACGACCTGGGTGATCGGTTGGGCGGCCACCCAATCATCGGTGAGCGCACGGGAGACCTCAATGCCGTCCTCGAATTCGACTTTGAAGCGCCGGCGGTACTCGCCATATTCGCCCCGCTGGTCGAGCCGCTGCTCGTCGAGTTCCAGCTCGTCGTCGGAGATGAGGATCGCCTGGAAGGGTATCGGCTCGCGGTCCACCAGTACGGTCTCCAACACTCGCACGACCACGATCTGCGTGTTTTCCATTACGGCCGCGGCCAACGCGGGAGTCACCCGGTCGCTGCCCGCCACCATCAGCCCCAGCTCTACCAGCGTATCTCCCACCGTCTTGCCGCGCGTGCGGGTGCGCACGGTGCGCCGGTCGGCGGTGACGAGCACGGGTTTCGAGCGTTGGATGAATACGCGGAGGCCCGCTTGTACGCGGCTGCCCAGGCTCGGCTGGACGCGGTCGCCCAGGTAGAGCGCCACGCCCTCGTCCAGCAGCGCCTCGCCGATGGTGGGGGCCGTGGTGTAGATGGTGAAGGGCACGCTGCCGTCGTCCACGGTGAGCGGCGCCGCACGACGGACGGTCAGGCGCACCTCCGGCGGCTCGTGGCCGGCCCACGCCCGGCCGCGGCTGTACTTGGGCGGCGCGCTGCCGCCATCCCGAGCCGGCAGCGGCGTGGTCAGGGCAACCTGGGCGCCGTCCAGCCAGATTTCGTCCTTTGGGGCCAGCCGGATATCTGCCTCGGTTATCAGGTCGCCCGCGGTCGCCGCGTGGCTGTAGAGCAGACGCAGGCCGCTATCCGCAGCCACCAGGCAGGGACGGTCGCGGTCGACGGTGATCGCGAGGCCGGGCGTCAGCGGCGTCTCGGGGGCCGGCGCCAGCCGATCTGCGGGCCGGAGTTGCAGCCCCAGATCGGCCAGCAACCGGCCCACGTCCGGCCGCGTGCTGCGCACCGTCTCGGTGTAGCCATCCACGGTCACAGAGACCGTCGTGCCAGCGCGCAAAATCAGCACCGCGGCCGCAGCCGCAGCCGCGAGCAGCAGCAGTCCCGCCAGCAGCCAGAGGCAGGATAGTACACTTGTTGCGCAGAATTGTGTAACGCGTCGCCACACGCTAACTCTCGCCTCGCTGTTGCGCTGATGCGCCGATGCGTTGATGCGCCGATTCACGGCATCTCCACCCCGGCGATGATCGTCCCGCATTTGACGCACATGCCGCCGGCCAGCGCTCGCACAGCCGTCTGGTAGCCGTTGCGCTCGATGACCACCGTGCCGCACTGTGGGCAGCGGGTGCTCTCGGTGTCGTGACCGGGCACGTTGCCCACGTAGACGTAGCGCAGCCCCATCTCGCGGCCGATGCGCCAGGCGCGTTCGAGGGTGGCCGCCGGCGTGGGCGGCACACCAGCCAGCTTGTACTGCGGATAGAACCGGCTGATGTGCCACGGCGCGTCCGGCCCCAGCTTGTCGTACAGGTAGCGCGCGATCCAGCGCAGCTCGTCCTCCGTGTCGTTCAGGCCGGGGATGACCAGCGTCGTCACCTCCAGCCAGATGCCGAGCTGCTGGATCCGTTCGAGGTTCGCCAGCACCGGCTCGAGCGCCGCGCCGGAAATCCGGTGGTAGAACTCGCCGCGCCCGGCCTTGAGGTCCACGTTGATGCCGTGGATCAGCCCGGCCATCAGGCTCAATAGCTCCGGCGTCATGTAGCCGTTGCTGACGAAGACGTTCTTCAGCCCCAGCATCACCGCTTCCCGCGCAGTGTCCAGCGCGTATTCGGCGAAGATGGTCGGCTCGGTGTAGGTGTAGGATACCGACGCGCAACCGGCGCGCACGGCCGCCTGGGCGATCTGCCGGGGCGTGGCTGGGCTGCCCGTGACTAGGTCTTGTTCCCGCGGCATCTGGGAGATCTCCCAGTTCTGGCAAAAGGCGCAGCGGAAGTTACACCCGGCCGTGGCGATCGAGAAGGACCGGCTGCCTGGCTGGAAATGGAAAAGCGGCTTCTTCTCGATGGGGTCTACGTGTTGGGCGATGGTGCGGTCATAGACCAGCGTGTAGAGCACGCCGTCGCGGTTCTCCCGCACGCAGCACGCGCCCTGCCGCCCCGGCGGGATCACGCAGCGATGCGAGCACAAGTTGCAGCGCACGCGCAAGTCGTCGGGGGTCAGGCGCTCCCAAAGGATCGCTTCGTGTGCCATCGTAACCTCCGAGGCGTGGTGCGTAGTGCGTGGTGCGTGTAACCCAAGCGCATGGCTCACGTTTCACACAGCACCCGTCACGTTGCACGCCACCCATACAGCCGGTTCTCCACCTCCACCCCCGGCAGCCACGGCTCCCAAACGCGCGTGCGTTGAACGGCAAGCAAGCGGAAGCCCATCTTCTCATAGAGCGGCACGGCGGCGCGGTTGAAGCTGGTGGTATGCAGGTGGATGCCCGGCACGCGCAACTCGGCCATCTGGCTCAGGCAGGCGGCCAGTAATTGCCGCCCCAGCCCCCAGCCGCGGTAGGCTTCGGCCACGTTGACGTGGAGGTGGGCGGGGTAGGGGCGCAGGTCGGCGTGCGCGGACTCGCCGCGCAGCGCGGCCAGCGCCAGCCGCCCGACGAAGAACGAGCCTCGTTGCCCGAAACGATAGCGCCCGGTCACGAACCGGCACGCGGCGGCCAGGATCACGCGGAGTCTGCCCCACGTGGCCCCGCGGCCACCGACGCTGCCGGTCAGGTAGCCGGCCACAACGCCCTCTGCCTCCGCGACCCAGGCGTGTTGCGGCTCGCAGTCGGTATAGTAGGCCACGAACGCATCGCTGAAGGCCTGCCGATCGGGCAGAAACGTCTCCACCGGCGCGCCGAAGAAGGCTGTGTCCGCGGCCAGACGGTGCACGGCCTCCCGGTCGGCGGGACGATAGGGACGGATGATGCCCGGAACAGCAAGGCCTACTATCGCGGTCATAGGCTCTATTGTACCATGAGAGGCCGATTTGACGTAGAAAGCAAGCCCCCGCCTACCCGGACAATTGTGAAATCCGGTCATCTGTGCTACACTCCCGCACAATAAACCCAAGGAGACACCGATGACCCACTCACTTGTCGAAATCCGGCCCGATCAGCTCCAGGACAACGCGTTCCAGGCCATCAGCCAGCAGTGGATGCTGATCACCGCGGGCGCGCTCGCATCGTTCAACACTATGACGGCCAATTGGGGCGCCTGGGGCCATCTGTGGAACCGAGACGTCTGTTTCTGCTTCGTTCGGCCACAGCGACACACCTTCGGCTTCATGGAGCGGTCAGCCCACTTCACCCTCAGCTTCTTCGATGAGGCCTATCGCCCGGCGCTCGATTTCTGCGGCAGCCATTCGGGCCGCGAGGTGGACAAGATCGCGGCCACGGGGCTGACGCCGGTCGCGGGCCTTACTGCCGCGGTCTACTTCGCCCAGGCGCGGCTCGTCTTCGAGTGTCGCAAGCTCTACGCCCAGGACGTGACGCCCGGCAGCTTCGTAGATCCGGCCATCCCCACCCAGGTCTATGGCAAAGGGGACTACCACCGCATGTACGTCGGCGAGATCGTCCGCTGCCTGGTCAACCGCGAACCTGGCACGTGAAATGAACATCGCAGAGGCCCAGGCCACTCTCCGCAGCCCGAACCCGGCCGACTACCCCGAGCTGACCGGTTACACGCGCGAGCGAATTTACGACGAGACCCAGGGCGGCGGCGCGCTCTATCTCGCCGCGGCCATGGCGCGCACCATGGATTTGCAGCCCGGCCAGCTCGTGCTCGACCTGGGCTGCGGGCACGGCGCGACCTCGATGTTTCTGGCGCGGCGCTACGACGTGCGGGTGATCGCGGTGGACCTGTGGACCTCCGCGACGTACCTGGACGAGCGTTTCGCAGCGGCCGGCTATCGCGACCAGATCGCCCCGCTGAACCTGGACGCGGCCGGCCGCCTGCCCTTCGCCGATGGATACTTCGACGCGATCTTCAGCATGAACTCGTTCAGCTTCTACGGCGGCAGCATCGAATACCTGGCTCACCTGCTGCGTCATCTGAAAGCCGACGGCCTCCTATGCGTCGGCTCGGAGGTGCTCAGCCATGAATTTACTGAGGAGCAGTTGCGCAACCCGCCGCACGTCTACAGCTTCAAGCTGCCGCCGCCGAACGAGGGCGTAGACGTTTTCCAGGGCGACTTCGTGAAGCAGCACACAGCGGCCTGGTGGCGCGACCTGTTCGTTCGCTCCGGGCTGCTGGAGGTGCTGGAGTGTGCCGAACTGGCGGACGCCGACGTGCTCTACGAGGACATGGTGCTGTTCGAGCACGAGCACGGCATTGATCCCTTCGACGTGGCAATCTGCCTGGAGCAGATCGCCTGGGGCCAACAGCACCGGCCGAAGAAGAGCTTGTTTACCCTCACTGCCCGGAAACTGTGATAGGAAAGAAACCAATGGCAACTCTCTACGGCGTCACCTACACCCGTGCCGAGCTTCTGCAACACATCGGCGACATCAGCCAGCTTGCCGGCGTTCGGATCGGCGAGTTGGGCGACGGTTTCGAGCGCGGCGTGCGCGCGGCCGACTTCCGCACCGGCAGCGGGTTGGAGTTCACCGTCCTGGCCGACCGCGGGCTTGACATCGGCCCGGCCAGTTTTTGCGGCGCGGCGCTGGCCTGGCGCTCGCCGACCACCGCGGTCGCACCCGCGTTCTACGCGCCGGAGGGGCTGGGCTGGCTGCGCGGTTTTGCCGGCGGGCTGCTGACGACCTGCGGCCTCACCTCCTTCGGCTCGCCGGGCAGCGACGAAGGGCAGACGTTAGGATTGCACGGCCGGGCTTCATACTTGCCGGCCACCCACGTCAGTTGCGGCGGCGAGTGGCGCGGCGACGATTACGAGTTGTGGCTCACGGGCCAGGTGCGAGAGGCAACCGTCTTCGGCGAGAACCTGGTACTGCGCCGGCGCATCAGCGCGGCCTTGGGCGAGTCGCGCCTGACCGTCGAAGACAGCGTGACCAACGAGGGCTACGCGGCGACCCCGCACATGCTGCTCTACCATCTCAACTTCGGCTTCCCGCTGCTCAGCCCGGACGCCGAGCTGCTGATCGGCCCAACAGAAACGCGACCGCGCGACGACGTGGCCGCGGCCGGGCTGGTCGAGCATCGTCGTTTTGGGCCGCCGACGCCCGGCTTCCGGGAGCAGGTCTTCTACCACACCCCGCGGGGCGACGCGGACGGGTACGGCCGGGCCGCGCTGGTCAACCGCGCGTTCGGCGGCGGCCGGGGACTGGGCGTGAGCATCCGCTTCCGCCTGGCCGAGTTGCCGCGACTGGTGCAGTGGAAGATGATCGGCCAGGGGACATACGTCTGCGGGTTGGAACCGGCGACCAACTGGGTGGAAGGCCGAGCCAAGGAGCGCGCCGAGGGCCGGCTGCAGCTTCTGGAGCCAGGCGAGACGCGGCGGTATCGGCTGGAGATCGGCGTGCTGGCGTCGGTAGCAGAGATCGAGGCGTTCGAGCGAATCTGAGGAGGTCTGCCCATGCCTGAACCCGGTCTCGACAATACTTCGAAAGAAAGAATCTACAAAGAGCTCCGTCGTGCGATCATCATGGGGCATTTGGATCCCGATGCGCGGCTGGCGGTGCAGGAATTGGCGGAGAGATACGGCAGCAGCGTGACTCCGGTGCGCGACGCGCTGCAGATGTTGGGTCAGGAGGGGCTGGTCAGCATTAAGCCGCGCTCCGGCTACTTCGTCACATCCATGACGCTCAAGCAGTTGCGCGATATCCTGGAGCTGCGGGAAGTACTGGAGGTTGCCGCGGTGGAGCGGGCGGCGGTGCGCATTGATGAAGAGCAGTTGGATCAGTTGGCGCACGTCCACGCCGGTTACACGGGGGATGACGACGAGTCGTATGATCGTTACACCGATGAGAACCGGCGTTTTCATCGCCTGGTGGCCGAGGCTGCGGGGAACGAGGAGCTTTCAGAGATGTTGACGCAGGTGCATGATCGGCTGGCGCGCTTTATGGTGATGCGCCGCGCTGGAAAGACGCAGCCGGACACCCACGCGCGCATCACCGAGGCGTTGCGAGCCCACGACTTGGACGGCGCGCGCCAGGCGATGGTAGACGAGATCAAAGAGACGCGCGACACGTTGTTGGACCAGGTGGTGACTAAAGAGGGGAAGTCCTGGAAGATATCGTAACTATATCTGCAGTACCGCAAAACTCGCTTTTGTCACCCCTTCGTTGCACTCAGGGCAGGCTCTGAGCGGGTTGGCCCCGTGAAGTGCGTTACGGCGAGAATCCAGCGAAGGGTCTCGTTTCGACCGAGAGAACTTGTCCTGAGCGCAGCGAATGGATTCTTCGCTGGTGTCACGCCGTTACGAGAGTTCAGGGACAAACCCGCTCAGAATGACAGACGGCGGGTAGCGGGTTTTGCGCCATTGCCTATATCTCCCGCACGTCCACGATGTCTTGTCCCTCTACCCGGCTGAGCACCGCGATCAACTGCTCTTTGGTGATGCCCTCGATTTTGATCACAGCGTCCCATTTCTCCGGGTCCTTTGGGAAGACGCTGCCACCCAAGGCTCGGATGCCCCACCCCTGAGCCGCAATGACCGCGACCAGCTTCGCCAGTTCGCCGGGCTTGTCGTTCGCCATGCGCACCGTCGCGCGCACCCCGCAGATACGCGTCGCCATCATCTCCATCATCTGGGCCAGCAGGTCGGTCTCAGTGATGATGCCCACCACGATGCCATCCTCCAGCACCGGCAGCGAGCCAACCTTCTTCTCCACCATCACGCGCGCCGCTTCCTCGATGGTCACGTCCTGGCCGATGGTGACGACATCCCTGGCCTTGATCATCACGTCCTTGACGGTCAACCGCGACAGGTAGCCGGCGATATCCCACATATTCAGGCTGCCCATCTTGACGGGGTCCACCAGCAACGACTGGCGGGTGACGAGGCCCAGCAGCCGCTTGCCGTCGCCGACCACCGGCAAGCGGCGGATGTTGTTCTCCCCCATGTAGCGTTGGGCTTCCATCGCCGGCATGTCCGGATCGGCCATCAGCGGATGCCTGGTCATGTAGTCTTTAACGAGCATCGGGTTTCTCCTTCAGGGTGATCACCGACCCCATCTCGCGCAACTCCTCCATCGGGAGGTGGCAGAAGATACGTTGCCCGCGCCCGGAATCCTGCCAGGGCGGGGTTGCGGTCTCGCAGATGGTTCCGATCTTGCGGGGACAGCGCGTGTGGAAGCGGCAGCCGCTGGGCGGGTTGAGCGCGCTCGGCACGGAGCCGCTGAGCCGGATGTGCGATTGTTCCACCCGCGGGTCGGGAATGGGCACGGCCGAGAGCAGCGCCTCGGTGTAGGGATGATAGGGCGGCGCGTAGATCGCCTCGGCCGAGCCGACCTCGACGACTTGGCCCAGGTACATCACCGCGATGGTGTCGCAGAAGAAGCGCACCACGCTCAGGTCGTGGGCGATGAAGACGAGGGTCGTCCCCATCTCCCGTTGGATATCCAGCAGCAAGTTGAGCACCGCGGCCTGCACCGACACGTCCAGCGCCGACACCGGCTCGTCACACAACACCAGCTCCGGTCGGCCCGCGATGGCGCGCGCGATGCCGACGCGTTGTTTTTCGCCGCCGCTGAGCTGGCGCGGCAGGCGGTCGTAGTAGCGCTCGCCCAGCTTCATCATGTCCAGCAGGCGGATCACCTCGGCCCGCACTTGGCTGCCGGGCACCGTCTTGAAGCGGCGCAGCGAGCGGCCGATCTGCGTCCCCACGCTGAAGGACGGATTCAGTGTCGAGTCCGGGTTCTGGAAAACCATCTGCAGGTTCTTGATGATCTCCAGGTCGCGTTTTGCCACCGGCGCCGCGATGTCCAGCCCCATGAACTCGAACTTGCCGCCGGTCGGCGCTTCCAGGCCGATGATGGTTTTGACCAGCGTGCTCTTGCCGCAGCCCGATTCGCCGACGATGCCCAGGGTCTTGCCCGACCTGACCTCGATGCTCACGTCGTCCACGGCCTTGACGTATTGCCTGCCGCCGCCGATCAGTTTCTTGGAGGGCGCCTGGTAGTACGTCTTGGCGTGTTCCACGCTCAGGATCGGCTTGTCGGCCGGTTGTGGCGCCGCAAGCGTTTCCACAGCGGAGGCGGCTCCCACAGCGGAGGCGGCTCCCACGCCGCCGGAACGTCGGGCATGGGAGCCCGACCCGCTGTAGGTGGGCACGAAGTCAGCCGGCGGCTTCCATTCCTGCTGTGCGATCTCTTCGGCGAAGATGCAACGCGTCCAATGACCCGCCCGCACTTCGCGCAGCTCGGGCCGCTTGCGCGCACACTCCGGCCGGGCGAAACTGCAGCGCGGTTCGAAGATGCAGCCCGGCGGCAGCGCCTTCGGAGAAGGCACCCGGCCAGGAATCGGGTAGAGGTAGCTGCCGGTCTTATCCTGACCCAACCGCGGGACGCAGCGCATGAGGCCCTGGGTGTAAGGGTGGAGCGGCTCCAGGTAAACGTCGCCGACGGTGGCGCGCTCGACCATCTCCCCGGCGTACATCACGGCCACCCGGTCGGCCACGCGCGCCACCACGCCCAGGTTGTGACTGATGTACATGATCGCGGTGTCGAAGTCACGCTGCAAGTCCGCGATCAGGTCGAGCACCGCGGCCTCCACCGTCACGTCGAGCGCGGTGGTCGGCTCGTCCATGATCAGCAGGGCCGGGTCGTTGAGCAGCGCCATCGCGATCACCACACGCTGCTGTTGCCCGCCCGAAATCTGGTGGGGAAAACGGCGCATGACGTTGGCGGCGTCGGGCATGTAGACGCGCTCCAACATCTGGACGCACTTTTCTTCCGCGGCCCGCTGCCTCATGCCGCGATGAACGACCAGTACTTCGGACATCTGGTCGCCGAGACGCATGGACGGATTGAGGGCCTGCATGGGGTCCTGGTAGACCATGGCGATCCGGTCGCCGCGAATCTTGCGTAGATCGCTGTCCGGGCGGCCCACCAGGTCTTGGCCCTGAAACAGGATGTTGCCCTTGATGATCTTGCCGTTACGGCCCAGGAAGTTCACAATGCCGAAGGCCACCGTGCTCTTGCCGCAACCCGACTCGCCGACGATGCCGTGTGTTTCCCCGCGCTGGATGTCGAAACTGACCCCGCGCACGGCCGGCACGTCGCCCAGGCGCGTTTCATAGGAGATCGCCAGGTCGTGAACGTCCAGGATGGGGACGTGTGGGCGATAGTCAGCCGTTGAAGGCCGCTTGGCGGTGCACTTCCTTCGGTCGTCAGTTGGCATAGACGTTCTCCCTACATCACAACTTCTTCATCGCGATGGCGTCGCTGGGGCACGTGTTGGCGCACAGGCCACAGCCCCAGCATTTGCCTGGGTCGAAGCGAACGTTGGGTCTGACCTTGTCCTCGACGAGCGCCGTCGTGCCATCGTGGTAGAAGGCCTGGAAATGGCAGCGCTTGACGCACGATCCGCACAGATTGCACTGCTCGCCATCGTGAACGGCAACGTAGCGGCTCCTGGGCCACACATCTTTGCTGCCCAACTCGGCGGCGGCGCGGAACGGATAACAATCGCAGGCGCAGCAATTACACAGCGTCCGCAATTCGTGCTGACGCCATTCGCTGTCGCCGGTGTGCATCAAACCTTTGCGATCGGCGCGGCGCACGAGCGCTTTGGCTTCGGCTTGGGTCAATCTCCGGCCGTGGCCCCGGTCGAGCGCGGCCAGCGCGACCTGGTCGAACTGCATGCAAGTTTCGACGGGACGGTCGCAATTCTGGCCGAGCCGGCGGCAATCACACGGCAGTACCACGATGGTGGTCGCCGCCTCGATCATCTCTTCGACTTCGCTCAACAACAGCACCGCATCGTTCGGCAGCTCGTCTCGCGCCTCGCCCCGCAGGGCCGACTCGACTTTGGGCCGCTGGCGGACGATGAATTCGGTCAGGTAGCGACGGTCGAGGGTCCGGCGCACCTCGGCCGGCAGATCATCCCAGCTTGCCGGTTCGTATTTGACGAAGTAGTCCAGCCGCTCGTAGAAATCCGCGGGCACGTAGCGCGTGTCGCCGCCCTCGACGCGCTTGTTTACGATGCCGCGTCCATAGCAGCGCGTCAGAAACGCGGCAGCCTCGTCGCGCGACAGGCCCATCAGCCCGGCGGCCTCGTCAGCCGTTAGCGCCTGGCCGTGCATCAGCACCACCAGCCGCATCTCGCACTCGTCCACCACCAGGTCGAGATAGGGTCGCGCCTCTTCCCAAACATCGAAGGCCGCGATGAAGTCGGCTTTGATTGCAGATTGCGGATTGCAGACCTGTCCTGAGCGTAGCCGAAGGATTGCAGATTGGGACATTTATTGGTACCTGGTGGACTCTTCCCGCAACCCATCCGCAAACAGGTTCAACCCTACGACCAGGCTCGAAATTGCCAGCGCGGGCCACAAGACGCCCAGCGGATTGGTCCAGATGTAGCGCCGCGCCTCATTGATCATGCCGCCCCAGTCGGGCGTCGGCGGGGGCAGGCCCAGGCCCAGGAAGCCCAATGTACCGATCGCAAAGATGGCGTAGCCGACGCGCAGCATCGAGTCAATGATGAGTGGGCCGCGCGCGTTGGGCAGGATTTCGACGAACATGATGTAGAACGGATTCTCGCCGCGCGTCTCCGCGGCGCGGATGTAGTCGCGCGTGCGGATGTCGAGCGCCAAGCTGCGCACCAGGCGCGCCACGCCCGGTGCGCCGACGAAGGTGATCGCCAACACCACGTTGGCCGCCGAAGGGCCGATGGCCGAGATGATGATGAGATAGAGTAAGATCGTCGGAAACGCCATGATCGCGTCGAGGACGCGCATCACGATCTCGTCAATCAGCCCGCCGAAATAGCCGCCGAGCAGCCCCAGGAACACGCCGACCAGAACCGACGCCAGGACCGAAATCGGCGCCAGGAGCAGGATCGTGCGTGCGCCGAAGACCAGGCGCGAGAGGACGTCGCGGCCCAGCTTGTCTGTCCCCAGTGGGTAAGTTGCCGTCGGCCCCTGGTTGATCGCTTTCGAATCCTGCGCCAGTGGGTCGTGCGGCGCAATGAGGGGCGCAAAAATGGCGATCAGCACCCAACAGACGACAATCGTCAACCCGATCATGGCGATGCGCGATCGGGTGATCACCGAAAGATTCTCCCACGTCCGTCGCCATGATCGAGCGCGCTTCTGAGCGCCCGTCTCTGGAATCGTTGTCATCGCCGTACTTCCTCTCACGAATCAGCAAATCGGCAAATCAGCAAATCACGCACTACGCACTTCGCACTACGCACTACGCACTACGCATACCGAATGCGCGGATTGAGGAACGTGTAAAGAACGTCCGCAATCCACTGCGTGCCGACGGCCAACGCCACCATGAACATCGCGCCGGCTTCGATGGCGTTGACGTCCTTGAACAGGGCCGAATCCAGCAGATACATGCCCAAGCCGGGGTAGCCGAACAGCGACTCGACCACCACGATACCGCCGATGAGCCAATTGACGTGCAGCATGATCACCGTGATGGGGGCCATCAGCGCGTTGCGCACCGCATGCCGGAAGACGATCCGCCAGTAGGGCAGGCCCTTGAGAAAGGCGGTGCGGATGTAGGGCGCGTTCATCACTTCGATCATGCTGGCGCGCGTCATGCGCGAAACATAACCCACCTCCGCCAGCGATAAGGTCAGCACCGGCAGGACAATCAGCTTGGGGTCTTGATAGGGCGCGATATCGCTCGCAAACACCGTGGCGCCCGGCAGAATCTTCAATATGAAGGCAAAGAGCAGGATCAGGAAGACGCCGGTGGCGAATTCGGGCACCGAGGTGGTAAGCAAGCCAAGGAGGGAAATGGTGCGATCCAGGGCGCGGCCTTCTTTGAGTCCGGCCAATATGCCGAGGAGCAATGCAATGGGCATGATGATGATAAAAGCAACACCGGCCAGCACCAGCGAGTTGCCGATGCGCCGCGACAGCGTCGGCCACACGGGGCGGTTGGTGCGCTGCGAAAGACCCGGGTCGCCCCGCAGCAGGCCCTTGCGGATGGGATAATACTTTTCGCCGCCGCTCTCCGTCATCGTCCGCCCTGCGGACGATGGGCCGACGGCTGCGGCGCCGCCGGTCTGCCGCCACAGGACGACGTGGTTGGACGTGTCTACGCCCCAAAAGACCTTGTCGCCGTTCTTGTCGGTCTGCCAGGCGTCGAAGGGTGCATCTTCGCGCGTGCCGTCCGGCTTGTACCGGATTTCGGTCAGCACACCCGACTTCAGCTTCCACTGTTTGAGCGTGCCATCCGGCTCGGCCGCGCACCAGACCGGATCGTCGGTTTTGCTGAGCTGGACTTGTTTGAGCGGTTTGCCTACCAGCCCGGTCAGACGCCAATCGGAGCCGGCCAGCCAGTCAATATAACGGAGGTAAAACGGCTGGTTCAGGCCCATCTGTTCGCGCAAAAGCGCCACCTGTTCGGCCGTGGCGAATTGACCCAGGATGTGTCGCGCCACGTCTCCGGGGGCCAGTGACACCAGCGAAGAATCTGTTGCCCACGACGAGACCCTGCGCTGATTTTTCGCCGCAACGAGAGTCACGGGAACAACCCGCTCAGAGCTTGCCCTGAGTGCAACGAAGGGGTGACAAAAGCGAGTTTTGCGGTACTGCCTTTAGCCGGTCCGCTGGTCAACGGCAGAAACCAGCTGAAGCCTCGATTCCGACCGGTCAGCAGGCGATCCACAGATGCCCATGCCGCGCCCATCACCACGGCCCCTGCTGATGAAAGCGGGCCGCGGATCGGCGCGGATGGACGCGGATCGTTTTTCTTTCTAACTCCGCGTTCATCCGTGTGCATCCGCGGCTGATTTACAGGGCAGGATGACGCCGCCCCTTACGCTTCCGGATCGAACCACATATCGTGGAAGATATCGTAGTTCGTCGGGTGCGCGCCCACGTTCTTGAACTTCTTGTTCCAGATATTCCACACCTTGGTGAAGAAGGCGATGCCCACCGAGCCGCGTTGCTGCTGGATGTCTTCCAGCTTGCACATGATCTCGCGGCGCTTGGCAACGTCGAGCGTCTTTTCGGCCTGCTTGAGCAGATCGCTGAATTCCGCGTCAATCCACTTGGTCTCGTTCCAGGCGCCGGGCGCGCCCTTCTCGTCGGCGGTGTACGCCAGCGCCAGGGCCATCGTGCCCAATGGCCGATGCGCCCAGATGGTGATGCCCAGCGGCACCTCGGTCCAGACGTCCCAGTACTGGGCGGAGGGCAGAATCTTGAGGTTGATCTTGAAGCCGGCCGCGGCCGCCGATTCCTTGAGGGATTGAGCCATCGCCGGCTCGGCGCGCGCTTCCTGCGTTGAAAGATCAATTTCCAGCCCGTTCGGGTAGCCCGCCTCGGCCAACAGCTTCTTGGCGCCCTCGGGATCGTACTTGGGAATGTCCTTCTTGCAGTATTCGGGGTGGATCGGCGCGACGTGAGCATCGTGCGCCAGCACACCCTCGCCGAACCAGGCCAGATCGAGCATCTTCTGGCGGTCAATGCACATCTTGAGCGCCTGGCGTACCTTGTTGTCGTTGAACGGCTTGACGTCCGAGCGCATGCGGATGACGAACGTCTGCGCCGTGTCCGATGCATAGACCTTCACGCCGGGCAGATCCTTGGTCGCCTGCCAGATTTCGGCAGACGGGTTGAAGATGTTGTCCACCTGACCGCCGCGCAGCGCGGCAATCTGAGCGGCGGAATCCTGGCCCAGGTCAAGGTAGATCAGCTTGTCCAGGTAGGGGAACGCCTTGCCGTCCGGAGCCATCTTCCAATAGCCGTCCCGCCGCTTGAGCTCGGCGCGCTCGGTTGGAACGTACTTTTCCAGGGTGAAGGGGCCGGTGCCGATGGGCTGCTTCGTGATGTCGCCTTCGAACGTCTTGGGCACGATCATCGCCGGATAGTGGAACAGGTGCTCCGGCACCGCGAGCTGCGGCGTATCAAGGTGCAGCTTGAGGGTATAGGCGTCCACCTTCTCGATACCGGTCGGCTTGAGATAGCCACCGATCAAGCCCAGCATCGAGGAGCCGATGGCCTTGTCGAGCCATTGGTTGAAGTTGAAGATGACGTCGTCGGTGGTGAGTTCCTGGCCGTTGTTGAACTTGATGCCCTTGCGCAGGGTGAGCGTCCAGTTCTTAACCTCGGCGTCGGCTTCCCACTTTTCCAGGAGCCAGGGCACGGTGATGTTGTCGTAGCCGGTGTAGGTGAGATATTCGCAGACCTGGCGGAGCTGATTCGCGGCCTCGATCCAGGAAAGGCGAGCCGGGTGGTCAATGCGCTGCACGCGCGTGGCGATGGTCGCCGTGCCGCCGCGCTTGGGGCCGGCGGGCTTGGGCACATCGGTCGGCTTGGGAGCCGCGGTTGGTTCGACCGCTTTGGCTGCCGCGGCCGTGGGAGGGACCGCGGTGGGAGCGGGCGCTGGCTGCGCGCAGGCGGCCAGCGCCGATGCGCTGCCCAAAGACAGCCCTAACAGCGTGGCATAGCGCAAGAACTCGCGGCGGCTGATGTCGCCCTTCCGCAGCGATTCCTGTAGTTCCGGCACGTACGGGTGTACGCCGTTGCTGGGATTCTTTCGGATAATCTCCATCGGTCAACACTCCTGTGGGGTTTAGGATCGGTTGCAAGATCCAGTGGGGCCTTCTCCTCTTGAAATAATCGAGCCTGGTCAGTGACCGTCTGGGCGCCTCCTCTCTGCCCATCTTCTGGGCGATCTGTACAACGGTAGGATTACATTATACCGCAAGGTGTTGAGAAAGCCATTCTGCAAACGGCGGCAAGTATACCGCAAAAGTGGAGGACACGTCATTGCGAGCGCAGTTCGGCGCGGTTTTCGCCAAACGGAGCGAAGCAATCCGCGGCATGTGAAGGATTGCTTCGTCGCAAACCCCGCTCCTCGCAATGACGATACCGCGGCGTTCGATGCTTCGCCGGATACCGTCGCGCGGCATGGCAGTTCTCAGGGTGACATCGCTTCGCTCCAGCCGCCGCAGTCTAACACATAATGTATCAGATTGCAAACTCTGAAATGTCTATTTTGAGAATTGATAGTTTGTGTCAAACAGCTAATATCTCTAAGGTTGACATCTAATAGATTAGTCCTATAATAGGGATTATACCTCACGATATTGGTCAAGCAACCGAGGAGAAAACATGATCGCGACGCACGGTACGAACACGACAAGCGCGCACTACGCCCGCATGGGGCAACAGGAATGCGGGAAGATTCACGCGGCGACGCTGGAAATCCTGGCACGAACTGGCGTGGATGTCCACGACGAGGAGGCTCTCAAGATCCTGGTGGCGGGCGGCGCGGCGGCGGATGGCATCCGCGTGCGCATCCCGGCCTACATGGTCACGCGCGCGCTGGCGACCGCGCCCAACCGCATCACCCTCTACGACCGGAACGGCAAAGTCGCGCTGCGAGCGGGCGGCTACAACACCCACTACGGCGGCGGCTCCGATTGCCTGAACATTCTTGACCATCGCACCGGCCAGCGGCGCAGGCCGGTCTTGCAGGACGTGATCGAGGCGGCGACCGTGATGGACGCCCTGCCCGAGTTGGACTTTGTGATGTCCCTCTTCCTGCCGGAAGACGTGGATCAGCGCATCTATGATCGCTACCAGATGCAGGTGATGCTTAACCACACGACCAAGCCGATCGTCTTCGTCTCGCCCGATTTCGAGGGGTGCGTGGCCGCGGTCGAGATGTGCGAAGTCGTGGCCGGCGGCGCCGAGGCGTTTCAGCGGCGGCCTTTTGCCACTTGCTATATCAACGTCACGTCGGGGCTGATCGCCAACGCCGAGGCGCTGCAGAAGTGCATCTACCTGGCCGGGAAGGGGCTGCCCCAACTCTACATCCCGCTCAACGCGGGCGGCGTCAACTCGCCGGTCACAACGGCCGGCTGCATGGCCTCGATGAACGCCGGCATCATGCTCGGCATCGTCCTCTCGCAGCTCGTCCGCCCCGGCGCGCCGATCGCAGTCCCCGGCTGGAACGGCGGTCCCTACAACCTGAAGACGATGGTCGGCAACTACGTCCTGGCCGACGAGCAGGGCGTGCCGACCTCGATGGGCAAATTTTACGATCTGCCGGTTTTCGGGCTGGGCGGCTCGACCGATTCTAAGGTGCTCGATCACCAGTGCGGCATGGAGGCCACCGTGAGCCTGATGACCGCACTGCTACACGGCGCGAACATCGTGCATGACGTCGGCTTCATGGACGCGGGACTGCAAGGGTCGCTGCAACTGCAAATGATGTGCAACGACACCATCGGCTTCCTGCGCGCGGCCACCGCGGGCGTCGTGGTGGACGATGAGACGCTGGCCCTGGACGTGATTGACGAGTTGGGGCCAGCCGGCAGCTACCTGGGCCACGATCACACGATCAAGCATTACCGCGAACCGTTCTACTCCAAGCTGGCCGACAAAGGTGGCTACTCGCAGTGGGCGGACCGGGGCGCGACCACAATGGAGCAACGCGCGGCGGTGATGGTGGATAAAATCCTGGCGACCCATAAGCCTCAGCCGTTGTCTGCCGAAGCTCAGGCCGGCATCCAGGCGATCGTCGAACGCGAACAGCGTTGGATCAACGGGCAAAAGTAACCGATCATTTGACACGGATGCATTCGAAGCGACCTGTAGGGGCGGGTTTCTCCGCATTAACGGAGAGCTTGCCATCGCAGCGCTACTGCCATACACGGCAGGTCTGCGTTAACCACGGAAAACCCGCCCTTTCGCCTTTGAATACACCCATTTGATACGAAAGCATCCTGAGCGCAGGCCACGTCGTTTGTGGCCGCGGTCGAAGGATGCCTGCTCCGCTATGCTGATGCCATCAGAGGAACCCATGAGCAACGAACAGCTCTTCTTTATGCGCGAACCCTGGCGCTTCGATCCCACCTACCGGCGCCCCGTACAGCCCGGCGACGACCTGGGTTTTGACACCAAAGCCCTCCACGCCGGCTTCCGGCCGCTCGATGGGGCGGGGCGGTTCAACACCTTCACCGTGCCGGTCATGCCCTCGATGACCTTTCCCTACGAGCGCTTCGACAAGATCCCGTACCCGGTCTACGGCCGCACCAAGACCCCGACGGCTGCGGTGCTGGAGGAACGGCTGGCCGCGCTGGAAGGCGGCGAGGCGTGCGTCACCGCGGGTTCAGGGTCGCAGGCGTTGTTTAACCTGATCTTCACGATTGCGCGTCCCGGTGACAACATCGTCACCTCCTTGAACATCTTCGGCGAGGGTTACAAGCAGGCGGCGGCCATCTTCCCGGAGCGCTGCGGCGTGCAGTTTCACTTTGTCGAGGATCCGGCCGACCTGCGCAGTTGGGACGCGGCGATTGACGGCCGTACGAAGCTGGTCTGGGTGGAGACGCCCAGCAACCCCTGCCTGTTTGTCACCGACATCCAGGCCGTGGCCGACGTGGCCCACTCGCACGGCGTCCCGCTGCTGGTGGACAACACCACCGCCACCGCCGCGCTCCAGCAGCCGATGGCGCTCGGCGCGGACATCGTCCTGCTCTCCATCACCAAGTTCCTGGCCGGCAACGCGACGGTGCTGGGCGGCGCGATCGTCGGCCCCGAGGCGCTGACCGAGGACATCCGCTGGAACACCACGGAGTTCGTCGGCGCGATCATGCAGCCGTTCGATTCGTGGCTGACCCTGCAATACCTGGAAACGCTGCCGCTCCGCATGATGCGGCACAGCAGTAACGCCCAGACGGTCGCCGAGTTCCTGGCCGGCCACCCGAAGGTCAAGCACGTCAATTATTCCGGGCTGTCTACGCATCCTCAGCACGCGTTGGCCTGCCGCCAGATGCAGACGCACGGCGGCCTGCTGTCGTTTGTCGTCCCCGGCGGCATCGCGGCCGCGGCGGCCGTCATGGACAGCTTCAAGCTCGTGATCCACGCCGTCACCTTCGGCACCAGCCGGACCATCTGCATGCACCCGCGCACCATCACCCACGAGCACATGACCCAGGAGGAGCGGGACGTCGCAGGCATTGACGACGGCCTGATCCGCCTGAGTGTGGGGCTGGAGAATCCCGAAGACATCATCGCCGACCTCGATCAGGCGTTGGCGAGGCTATAAACGCAATAGCGCAAAACTCGCTACCCGTCGCCTGTCATTCTGAGCGGGTCTATCCCTGAACTCTCGTTATGGCGTGACGCCAGCGAAGAATCTCCTTGCTGCGACGAGACCCTTCGCTGGCTTTTCATCGCAACGCATTTCACGGGACCGACCCGCTCAGGGTGACAGAATGCGACACCCATGAGGGAGTAACACACGCATGAAAACCGTCAATTCCATCGCTTTCCAATCGCCTCAGTTCGCCGTCCTTTCCGACACGCAGTTGCAGAGCCTGAACCTGGCCGCGCTGGAGACGTTGCGCCGCACCGGCATCCGGTTCTTTCATAAGGGCGCCATCGAGATGCTGCACCAGGCCGGGGCGTTCGTCTCGGACGGCAACCTGGTCAAGATTTCCGCCGCGCTGGTCGAGGATGCCATCAGCACCGTGCCGAGTCGCATCGTCATGTGCGACCGCGACTGCGCGCCGGGCATGTACCTGGAAGGCACCAAGGTTAATTTCGGCACCGGCTCCGACTGCCTGAACCTGTTGGACCCCGAGACCGGCGAGCATCGCACCTTTACCCAGGCCGACATTGTCGCGGGCTATCACCTGTGCGACGCGCTGCCGAACATCAGCTTTGTGATGTCCATCGGTATCCCTGCCGACGTACCGACCCATGCGACGTACGATGCGCAGATGGCGTTGATGTTGGAGCACACCACCAAGCCCATCGTGTTCGTCACCAACGACCGGGCAAGCTGCCAGCGGGCGATTGACATGGCCGCGGCCGTCGCGGGCAGCTACGAGGCGCTGACCGAGCAACAGCACATCCTGCTCTACTCCGAGCCAAGCTCGCCGCTCAAGCAATCGGAGACCGCGGTGGACAAGCTGCTGCTGATGGCCGATTACCGGCTGCCCGTGGTGCACTCCCCCGGCCCGCAGATGGGTGCCACCGCGCCGATCACCATGGCTGGCGGCCTGGTGATGTCGCTGGCCGAGATCATGAGCAGCATCGTCGTCCACCAGTTGCGCCGGCCGGGCGCGCCCTTCGTCTTCGGCGCGGGGCTGCACCACATGGACATGGGTTCGATGCAGATCTGCTACGCGTCGCCCGAATTTCAGCTCACCAAGGCCGCGGTCGCTCAGTTGGGCCGCTTCTACGGCATCCCCACCTGGGGCTACGCCGGCTGCTCCGACGCAAAGGTGATGGACGAGCAGGCCGCGGTCGAGGCGACGATGTCGGTGATGATGGCGAAGTTCACCGGCGCTAACTTGATTCACGACGTCGGCTACATGGAGAGCGGGCTGACCGCCTCCTACGAGATGATCGTGCTGACCGACGAGCTGGTGGCGATGACTGAGAATATCATGAAGGGCATCGGGGTCAGCGACGAGACGCTTCTGGTGGATGAGCTGGATCGGGTCGGGCCGGGCGGTCAATTCCTGGACACCGACGAGACCCGCGCCCACTACCGCGATTTCTGGTTCCCCAAGCTGCTCGACCGCAAGATTCGGCCCAATTGGCTGGCCGCGGGCAGCACGACCCTGGGTCAGCGCCTGAACGCGAAGGTCAAGCGGATCATCAAGGATCACAAGCCCAAGCCGCTGGAGGCGGAAAAGCGGCAGCAGGTGCAGGATATCCTCGCCCGCGCGATCAACGGCTGATGACCTCCCCCCTCGGCCCCCTCTCCTGCCAGGAGAGAGGACCGTCGTTTTCGTAGCAGGACGTAGGGCAATTCGCCAAATTGCTCTACACACTGGCTGTCAGGGTGATCCTGGGAAAAACATGGAGAAGAGACACCTGTGGCCGAAGTGACGGTGCTACTTCAGGGGTATTACCTCCCAGACCCCCCGGTGCGCGCCTGCGCTTCGATCGTTCTGGTGCGCGATGGCGCGCTGAAGATACTCGTTGACCCGGGTGCTCTGCCCGAACCAGGGGCGCTGGCGAGCCGGCTGGCTGAAGCGGGGGTGAGCGTGGATGATGTAGGGGTGGTCTTCCTGACCCACACGCACGTGGATCATTGTCGGTCGCTGGGCCTCTTCCCCACGGCCCGCGTGCTCGATGCGTGGGGCTGGTGGGAAGGCGACACCTGGTGCGCCTACGACGGCCAGTTGAGTCCCGATACGGAGGTGATCGAGACTCCCGGCCACAGCGACGACGGGCTGACCCTGCTGGTGCAGACCGCGCAGGGGCGAATCGCCATCTGCGGCGATGTCTTTTTTGCTGAAATGCCGGTTGAAACCAGAGATCTGTTTGCTGTGAATCAAACCCGGCTCGCAGCCAGTCGGCGGGCGGTACTGGCTGCGGCTGACTTCGTGATTCCCGGCCACGGGCCGATGTTTGCGGTCAGTCGCTGAGAGGATCAGGCGGCAAGTAGCGAGGCGCTCATCATGTACCAGGAACGCGACCACGGCATTACCACGATCCGCGCCCGGCTCGACCGGCGCTGCTACGGCATGGGCCTGGGCATCATCCTGCTGGATGACGTCTACCCCGGCTTCCCCGGCGACGTGCGCAACGCCAGCGCCTACCCCTTCCCGATCCAATACGAGATCGCGACCGGCGTGGACATCCACGCGCTGGTGGTCGAAGAGGACAAGACGCCCTGCCTGCCGCCGGTGATCCGCGCCGCGCAGCAGTTGGAGCGGATGGGCTGTCGCGCCATCGCGGCCGAGTGCGGCTACTTCGCGTACTTTCAGCGCGAGGTCGCGGCCAGCGTCCACGTGCCGGTCTTCATGTCCAGCCTGCTGCAGGTGTCGTTCGCCCAGCAGTTGATCAGCCCCGATCGGGTGGTCGGTATTCTGATGGCGAACGCGAACTACCTGACCGAGCGCCACCTGGCGTCGGTGGGGGTGCAACCGGGCAGCAACTACGTGGTGGGCGGCGCGATGGAGGGCGGCCGCTGCGCCGAGTTCGATCACCTGTGGACCGGCGGCCGGCGCACCGACCCGCCCGCGGCCGATTACGCGGTAGCCGAGGCGGAACTCCTGGCGGTCGCCACAGACTTCCACCGCGCATATCCGCAGATGGGCGCACTCGTGTTAGAATGTACCGGCTTTCCGCCCTTCGCCCGCGCTCTGCAACGCGAGATCGAGATGCCGGTCTTCAGTTGGGGCACGCTGTTGGATTATGCCTACTCCGTTGTCGTGCATCGGGATTACTACGGGCACGTGTAGCCTGGTTATGTCACTCTGAGGTGTCCATGAATTCAACTGACCGCCTCCCCCTCCGCCGCAAGCTGCTTTTTAGCACCGGCGACCTGAGCACCAGCATCCCGCTGGCGATCTTGATGTTCTTCCAGTTCTTCTTTCTGACCGACGTGGCCGGGCTGCGGCCCGACCTGGCAGGCTGGGCCGTGGCGATCGGCAAGCTGTGGGATGCCGTCAACGACCCGCTGTTCGGCCTGATCTCCGACCGACTGCGAACGCGCTGGGGCCGGCGCCGCGTGCTGCTGTTG
Source organism: Chloroflexota bacterium (assembly GCA_026389845.1). Lineage (GTDB taxonomy): Bacteria > Chloroflexota > Anaerolineae > CG2-30-64-16 > CG2-30-64-16 > JAPLHB01. Next base: position 120,843 of record JAPLHB010000188.1, on the reverse strand, counting down.
TTCGGCGCCATCCCGCTCGGCTTGACCTTCATGCTGATGTGGTTCGTGCCGCCGTTCGGGCCGCTCGGGCTGACGATCTACTATGCGCTCACCTTCATCGCCTTCGACACCGTCTTCACCATGGTCCACGTCGGCTACAATGCGCTAACGCCGGAGATGACAGCCGACTACGACGAGCGCAGCTCGCTCAACGGCTACCGCATGGTCTTCTCGATCAGCGGCACGCTGTTCGCGATCATCGTGGCGACGGTGCTGGGCTGGTACATGGCTGACAAGCGCCTCCTCTTCGCCATTCTCGGCATCGGGCTGGGGCTGATCGCCATGATCCCGCCGCTGGTCGTCTTCCGTGTGACGCACGAGAAGCCTGCCGATGAGCAGCCTGCGCCGTTGCCAGTTCGGCAGGCCATCGTCGCCACGCTGACCAACCGGCCGTTCTGGATGGTAATGGGACTCTATCTGTTGAGTTGGACAGCCGCCAGCATCCTGGCCGCGGTGCTGGTCTATTTCGCCAACTACTACCTGCGCGTGCCCGACCAGGCCAACTACTTCGTGCTCCTGGCCGAGTTCTGCGCCATCTTGTTTATTCCGCTCTGGGTATGGGTGGCGCGGCGACTCGACAAACGCCGTGCATTCATCCTGGGCAGCCTCTCGTGGATCGTGGTGCTGATCGGCCTCTGGTTCTTGGGGCCTAACCAAGTGACGTTAGCCTACTTGCTGGCCGCGTTGGCCGGATCGGGCATCGCCACGGCCTTCGTGATCCCCTGGGCCATGGTGCCCGACATCATCGAATACGACCAGCTCAAGACCGGGCAGCGCCGCGAAGGCTCCTATTACGCTTTCGCCTCGTTCTTCCAAAAGCTGGCGACCGGCATCGCAATCTGGGGGATGGGGCAGGCGCTGGCGCTCACGGGCTACATCACGCCCGGCAGCGGCCCCCTGCCGCTTCAGCCCGCGGGCGCCGTGCAGGTGATCCGCCTTTTCGCCGGGCCGATTCCCGCCGCGCTGCTCGTGCTGGCAATCCTCTTCGCCTGGCGCTATCCGATCACGCGCGAGCGCCATCGGGCGATGCGCGAGGAGATCGCCCAGACGTTGCTTGAAGCATGAATCCGCGCTCCAGTGGGAACGCATCCGCAATCACCACGGCTGTCAGTTCTTTGGGCAGCCTTGTGCCCGGCGGGATCGTCAGCGTGACCGCGGCCAGGTTGCCATCGGCATCGGCTGTAGCCGCCAGGTTAGCGTGATAATCCAGGGTGACTGGCTCGCCCCTGAGCGCGTCCACCAGCAGGATCGCCGGACGGTGCTGCGCCAGCGGATACGCTGCGCCGGGCGCTATGGCAAAGGCCGCCGTCACCCGGCCCGGCTGCCTCCGGGTCGGCAGGAGGCCCCGCGGTTCCGGGGAGGGCGTGAAGTCCACGTCGGCGACCGAGAGGCCGATGGGACGACGATTGGCCGGGCCGGCGTTGTAGGGCCGAGTGACGTACGTGCCTGTGACCAGCAGCTTCTTGTACCAGTCGTTCGCCAGACCCGCGATCACCAGGTAGGGGCCGAAAGTGGGGATGGCGAGCGCGTCAGTGTCGGCGTAGAGCGCGGCGCCTGGCCGCACGCGACCATCTGATCCCAGCTCGCCGCGCATCTGCAACAGGTGAAATGGGATCGGGATGCCGGTGACCTTCATGGTGAAGTTGCGGTTCTCCAGGATGAATGCCTCGCCGCGGGTGCATCCGGCCAGCGGCAGCGCAAAATCGGAGGCCGGATCAACCACCAACGCGCCGGCCTCATTCCGCATGGCGCCCGTCGCCCACAGGATGACCCGGCCTTCGCCGTGCGCATCCGGTTCCGTCAGGTAGACCGGCGCCATGATCCAGTCCATGTAGTCGAAGCCGATCTGGTTGAGGCTGGGCAGCATGGGCGGAATCGGCAGCGCCAGCCGCGTCCACTCCAGCGCGGTTACGCTTTCCTGGCCGATCGTCAGGGGCAGTCGCTCGGCCGATGCCGCTACGGTCCGTAATGTCACCGAGGCATCGAATCGGCCCGCGGCCCGGCCGCCCAGGTGCAAATTACCCAGCGCGGGGCCGCCGGTGTAGTAGATTCCCCTGGCCCGGACGGTGAACGCGGTATCGGGCGGGAGGAAGCCTTCAGGGATGATGTGCAGGTAGTGGCCGTCGGCTGATTTTTCCAGCTTGAACGGGAAGGCCGGCTCGGTCGTCACCGTCAAGGCGTCCGCGGGACAGCCGACGGGGCGGTTGCACACCCGGCCGTCCACGGTCCGGCCAGCCCGCCGCACGATCAGACGCAGGGTGATGATCGCGGCGGTCGGCACGGTCGGCTGACCGGAGAACACGGTGCTGCCGCCCGGCGTCACGTAGTAGACCCCGGTCGCATCCGCGGGGAGGTCCTCGCCCGATTCAGCCGAGCCGCGCGGATCGGCCACGTGACGGCAATAGTCGTAGGGCACGTACCACAGGTCGCCGGTTTCGCTGCCGATGTAGACGCCGGTGCGGCCCAGGGCCGGCGAGCCGTTGAGGTCGTTGCGGTCGGCCAGCTCGGGGTCCGCGCTGGTGGTGTCGAACGACCAGCGCCGCGTGCCATCGGCCGCGTTGAGCGCGTAAAGCCGGCCGTTCCCCGCGCCGAAGTAGACGATCCCGCCCGCCTCGCCCATCGGCGCGGCGCCCAGGGCCGGCGAGGAGCGGATCGGATCGCCGACCTGGTAGCTCCACAGCAGCCTGCCGGCCGGATCGAGCGCGTAAAAGACGCCGTCGGTCGAGCCGAAGTAGATGGCCGTCGTCCGGCCGTCCGCATCCTCGGCCAGCGCGGCCGAGCTGTAGATGTGATCGCCGGTCTTGAACTTCCACCTGACTCGTCCGGTGCGGCCGTCCAGCGCATAAAAGTAGCTGTCGAATGAGCCGATGTAGACCGTACCGTCGCTGCCGATCGCAGCCGAAGCCGCGATGAAGCCCAGGGTGCGTTTGCGCCACTGCTCGCGGCCTGCAGGGTCCACCCGACGCACGAAGGTATCGTTGGACCCCCAGAAGAGCGCGCCGTCGTCGCCCAGGCCCGCAATGGACCAGTTGTTCGCGGCGGTCGCATAGGTCCACTTGAGCTGACCGTCCGGCGTGATAGCGTAGTAGTTGAAGTTGGTGTTGCCGGCGTAGATCGTCCCGTCGCAGCCGAGCGCCACGTTGCCTTCCCACCAGTTGTTATAGCTGGCCCGCGGGGCCACGGCCGCGTCGAATCGCCAGAGCAGGCTGCCGTCGGACGTGCGGACGTGGTACAGAAAGCCGTCGCCGGAGGGGAAGATGACGGATGGTTCGGCCGCAGCCAGCCCGGGGCGGGGCAGCGCGGCGGCCGAGTCAATGATCTCGCCGGTGACGACGCGCCACTTCAGGCTGCCATCGGGCCGAAGCGCATAGAAGGCGTGGTCGGCCGAGCCGACGTAGATGTCGCCGGCTGCGTCAATCACCGGGGTCGAGAAGATTCCCTTGCCGGTGCGAAAGGCCCAGGGCTGATCGCCGTGGTAGTCGCCGCGGAGCGGGCTGCGGCCGGTATTACGACCGTCGTGGCGGAAGAGAGGCCACGCCGCGTCCGGTTGCACCGGCGACCGCCTGCCGTTGGGCTGCGAGGCGAGGTCGGCCGGCCGGGCCGCGGCGGCTGTGGGCCGCGGCGCCCGGCGCAGGAAGCGCGCAACCCGGCTGCCGACCAGGGCTGCCGCAAGTCTGTTCCAGGATGCGGGATAGGGCAGGGCGTGAAGTGTTTTTGCCATGATAGCCACCACTGTGCTTTCGTCGCATACAAGGCATCGTCAGGAGTAAGTCATCCAGATTATAGCCGCTCCCACGCAGATGCACAAGGGGGCCTGGCCTCACCCGCCTTCCGCGGTTTTTGCCAGGGCACGATATTGGAGTATGCTTACCTGGTCGCGGCGCGCCGCGATGAATACGGACACAACTAACACGAGGGAACCCATGGACTTTGCCGAACGCGTCACCCACCTGTCCCCCGAAGGGGCTTACCACATGCTGGCCCGCGCCCAGGCCCTGGAAGCGGCCGGCCGGAAGATCGTCCACCTGGAGATCGGCCAGCCCGACTTCCCGACTTTCCCCAACATCGTCGAGGCCGGCGTCGCGGCCCTCCGCGGCGGACGCACGCGCTACACTCCGTCGGCGGGCGCGCCGGCCCTGCGCCGCGCCATCGCCGAGCACGTCGGTCGACAGCTCGGCCTGGATTTTCGCCCGGAGGAGGTTGTCGTCGGGCCGGGCGCCAAGCCAGCGCTCTTCTTCCCCACGCTGGCGTTGGTGCGCCCCGGCGACGAGGTGATCTACCCCGACCCCGGCTTTCCCACCTACGCCGCGATGATCGGCGTGGCGGGCGGGGTGGCCGTGCCGGTGCCGCTACGCGAGGAGGACGATTTTTCGTTCGATCTGGCCGCGTTCGACCGCGCGGTGAACGACCGCACGCGACTGATCATCCTCAACTCGCCCGGCAACCCGACCGGCGGCGTGATGTCGCTCGCCGCACTGGAACACGTCGCCGCGGCCGCCCGTCGCCACAACGCCTGGGTGCTCTCCGACGAGATCTACCGCAGCCTGGCCTACGACGACCGCGTCGTGCCGAGCATCGCGACCTTGCCCGGGATGCGCGAGCGGACGATCATCTGCGACGGCTTCTCCAAGACCTACGCCATGACCGGCTGGCGACTCGGCTTCGGGATCATGCCGGCCGGCCTGGCCGAGCGGGTCGAGCTGCTGCTGACGCACTCGGTGGGCTGCACGGCCGACTTCACCCAACACGCCGGCATCGAGGCGCTGACCGGGCCTCAAGACCAAGTGGTCGCGGTCGTAGCCGAGTATCAGCGCCGCCGCGATTTCCTGGTGACCGGCCTCAACGCCATCCCCGGCGTGCGCTGCCGGTTGCCGGGGGGCGCGTTCTACGTCTTCCCCAACGTGACGGCCTTCGGACACACCTCCACCTGGCTGGCCGACTATCTGCTGAACGAGGCCGGCGTGGCCGTGCTGCCCGGCACCGCGTTCGGCGCGAACGGCGAGGGCTACCTGCGGCTCTGCTTCGCCAACTCCCTGCCGAACCTGGAGTTGGCCGTCGAGCGCATGGCCGCGGCACTGAGCAAATTGCCGAGGAAAATCCCATGATCCGAGCCAATTACTCCGACCGCCAGACGCCCCAATTCCGCGTCCTCTCCGACCGGCAGTGCGGGGAGCTATACCGGTCCGCGCTGGAGTGCCTGCAGCAGATCGGCGTGCAGGTGAACAACACCGAGGCGCGTGACCTGCTGATCGCGGCCGGGGCGCGGGCCGACGGCAGCATCGTGCGCGTCCCGCCGCATCTCGTAAAAGAAGCGTTGGCGGTCACATCGCCCGCGTTCACCGTCTGGGGGCGTGACGCGGGGCGCGAGATGCACGTGGCGCCCGATCGCGTTCACTTCGGGCCGGGGCTGACCAGCACCTACTTCCTTGACCCGACCACGGGCGAGCGCCGGCGCTCGCAGCGGGGCGACCCCGGCATGACCGCGCGCGTGGCCGATGCGCTCCCCGGCATAGATTACGTCATGGGGCTGGGGTTGATCAGCGACGTGCAGGCCGACCTGGCTTCGGTCTACGAGTTCGCCGAACTGCTCGCCAACACCGGCAAGCCGATCATCGCCTGGGCGCACAAGCCCGCGAACGTGGCTGCCATGTACCGCATGGCGGTCGCGGTGGCAGGGAGCGAGCAGGCATTGGCTGAGCGGCCCCTCTTCGCCCTCTTCTCCACCTACCCGTCGCCCTTGCGCCACAGCGACGAAGACCTGGCGAACCTGCTGTGGGCGGCGGAGCACGGCATCCCCGTCGTCTACATCGGCGGCCCCACGGTGGGCATCGAGTCGCCTGTTACCGGGGCCAGCGCCCTGGTGATTCACCTGGCGACTGTGTTGAGCGGGCTGACCATCGTCCAACTGAAGCGTCGCGGCGCGGCCATGGCGGTCGGCACCGTGCCTTCGGCCATGGACATGCGGACGCTCCGGCCGGCGTATGGCTCGCCCGAGATGAGCCTGTACAGCGCGGCCGCGGTGGACCTGGCGCGTTCCCTGGGGCTGCCCTTCATGGGCACGGCCGGCGCGTCCGAGAGCAAACTCCTGGATGCGCAGGCCGGCCTTGAATCGGCCATCCAGGTGCTCATGTCTGCGCTGAGCGGCGCGGCGTTGGTGCACGACGTGGGCTTCCTGGACTGCGCCGACATCGGCTCGCTGCCGATGCTGGTGCTGACCGATGAAATCATCAGCCTGGTCAAGCGCCTGATGCGCGGGATCGAGGTCAACCCGGAGACGATCATGCTCGACCTGATCGCGCAAATCGGGCCGGGGGGCACGTTCCTGGATCAGCCGCGTTCGGTCAGCCTGGCCCGCCGCGAAATTTGGGTGCCGACGCTGCTGGATCGCGCGCCGTATGCGCTGTGGGAGCAAGATGGCAGCACGGACACGGCGGCGCGGGTCGGGCGCAAGTTGCGCAAAATCCTGGCTACGCACCGGCCCACGCCGCTACCGTCCAGCGCCGCGGAAGAGATCGCGGCCATCCTGGCGGAAGTCGCAGGAGAATAACGGTGGTCAGCTCTGATCAGCAGGCGCTCGTCAAAAGCTGGCGTCGCGAGGAGCGCCAACCCTTCATCGGCTGGGACTTTTCTTACCTGGAAGGCTCATGCCGGATGACAGAGGAGCAGGCCCCGTGGTCCTACACGACCCGCGCGGCCGAACTGTTGCAGCGGTCAGCAGCCGTACTGGACATGGGTACTGGAGGCGGTGAGCGCCTGCTGAAGTTGCGCGGCCATTGGCCGAGGAAGGTGGTTGCCACCGAGGACTATCCGCCGAACTTCGCCCTGGCGACGGAACGCCTGGTGCCGCTAGGCGTGACCGTCGTGCGCGTCGAGCTATTATCCGATCATGGCCCGATGCCGTTTGCCGACGGCGAGTTCGATCTGGTGCTCAATCGGCACTCCGGCTTCAACTGTCACGAGGTTGCCCGCGTGCTCGCGCCGGGCGGGACGTTTTTCACCCAGCAAGTGGATGGGCTGTGGGCGAACGACCTGCAGGCGGTCTTCGGCGCGCGCCCCCAGTGGGCCGAGGCGACCCTGACCCACAATGGGTCGAAGCTCCGGGCCGCCGGACTGACGCTGGCACGCACCGAAGAATGGGCCGGCAAGCTCGCCTTCACCGACGTCGGTGCGATCGTCTATTACTTGCGAGCGGTGCCGTGGCTGGTGCCGGGGTTCTCGGTGGATACACACCTGGAGGGTTTGCTCAGGCTTCAGGATCGGCTAGAGAGCGGTGATGGCCTGGTCTTTGCGGCTCGAAAGTACCTGATCGAGGCCCGCAAGACGTAGTCCCTCTGTACAACAGGCTTTAGAGACGATCTTCGGCCACAGTCACAAGGATGCCCGTCTGCGCGCATTTTACCTCAACTGAACTATTGCCTTTTTCCCCGTCTCGTGGTATCCTCTCAACTAAGAGGACAAAGAGTAAGGCCGAGTGCGGTGGGGTCGCGATTACCGCGGCCCACCTGGTCCACAACCAGGTAAAACGCCCCTCGGGATCTCTGCTGTCTGTTTGTAAAGACCATTTGTCCACTCGCTCCACTGCGTTACACGACGCGAAGATCTCCCATTGGAGTAGTCAAATTGAATTCAAGCGATCTCCTGTTAGCATTCTGCCTGGTGATTATTGCGGTGTTGCTCGGCGTGGTGACCTACCTGTCTCAACGAAAGGTCCATGATAGAACCGACGATGCAAGCAATAAGCCACAAGCTGTCGGAAGCACATCAACTGGCGGGTTATCTACTGAACCCTCAGAAATACACATCCCAGGTCCACGACTACAACCAGAGTTAGGAGTTGCAACCTCTGAAGCTCCTCGATATCAGCGTCGAGACTATTTGTTCAGTTACCAGGAACGTAAGTTTCACGATCTATTGAGTCGGAATTTTGGTGAGGACTGGCAAATCTTCGCAAAGGTGCGCATGGCGGACCTGGTTGATCTGGCCAATGAGCCAAAGGACAGAGGGCGGTATATCAACTGGATTCTGACTCGTCATATCGATTTCGTTATCTGTGAGAAGCCACAGCAACGTCCACGACTAGGAATCGAATTGAACGATAGCAGCCATACGCAATACGACCGAGCAGAAAGCGATAAATTCAAGAAGAGTGTCTTTGAACAGGTAGGATTGCCTTTGCTACCGTTCGATGCTAAGACGTATAAAGAGAGTGAAGTGGTGAACCAGATTCGTGAGGCGTTGGCCAACCACTCTATTTCTGAGAATACCGAAAGACAAAGTCAGCACGGCTAGTGATAGTATCGCCAAGACAAGCGAAGATTGGCCCCCGCTATTTCGTCTTCGCCTTCACGCTCTCCATGGGTCGAAAGCGCACCGCCGACCAGACCTCGTCCACCGCGATCTGCGTCACGGGGCGCAGGCCGGCCTCGTAGATCGGCGCCCAGCCCTCATCGCGCGTGAGGTCGCTTGCCACGCCGGAGCTTTTCTTGGGATACGAAATCCAGAGCAAGCCATCGCGCTTGATCGCAGCCAGGGCCACCGGCGCCAGGCGCGCTAACTCCGCGCTGTCCTTGACGAATAGATGCACGAAATCCAGCGTGCCATCCGGCCCATCGGCCTGGATAGCCCCCTCCGGCAGAGGGCCGAGCGCCTCCGGGTAATCGGGCGGCGCGTTGAGGATCAATACGCGCTGGCCGGGCTTGATGAGCAGCTTCTTGAGCAGGTTGCTTCTAGACATTGCGGTTCCGATCCCTCCGAAGGTCTGCGTACGCGCCGCCTTGGCGCCGGCGGTCGGCAGACCGGTGTCGTTGGCGGGGGTGACGAAGCGAAAACCGCTGCCAGGCAGTAGTGTGTTCTGGCATGAGCGGATTATACCACAGTCACCGACGCTTTTGCGCGATGCGCAGGAGGGCCATCGCTTCTTGCCGTTCTTCGCGAGATGATGTATGATTGAGGTGAGTTTAGTCGCTGCAATCTGACTTGTAAGGTTCCGCCGCTAACTTAGCAAGGCGACCATGTGGATTTGATTCTCTCAGGGAACGGTAAATGGAATTACGACGTTATTTTGATCTCCTTTTGCGCTGGTGGTGGCTGATTGCCCTCGGTACGCTATTGGCGGCCGGCTCCGCCTACATCTTCAGCAAACGTTCCGTGCCGGTTTACCAGGCCTCGTCCACGCTCCTGGTGGACCAGTCCAAGCAGGCGAGCACGGACTACACCTCGATCATGACCAGCGAACGGTTGACGCAGACCTACGCCGAATGGCTGCGCAAACGGCCGGTGCTGGACGAGGCGATCGACCGTCTGAACCTGCCGATGACGACGGTGGCGCTGGCGAACGCGATCAAGGTGACCGCAGTGCGCAACACCCAGCTCCTCGTCATCTCGGTGGAAGACACCAATCCGGCGCGCGCGGCAGCCATCGCCAACCTGTTGCCCGAAATCTTCCGCGAGCAGAGCACCTCCATGCAGGCACAGCGGTTCACGTCCGCCAAGACCAGCGTGGAGGAGCAGTTGACGCAGGTCCGCGGCGACATCGGCCGCGCCCAGGAGGCGATCAACAAAGCCCAGGCCGCTGGCGATGCGACCGAGCTGATCCGTCTCCAAGCCGACCTGCGCGAGCTGCAAGCCTCGGAGACGACACTGACCAAGAGCCTGTCCGACATCCGCCTGGAAGAGGCCAAGACCACCGACAACCTCTTCGCCATCGAACGCGCCGAGGCGCCCACCCGGCCGATCCGCCCTCGCACGTCGCAGAACACCCTGCTGGCGGCCGTCGTGGGCGCGATGCTGGCGTTGGGCGCGATCTTCCTCATCGAATACCTCAACGACGTGCTGAAAAACCCCGACGACGTGCAGAACACCCTGGGCTTAACCACGCTCGGCGCGGTGCCGGAGGTGGAGGCGCTGCTGGGCGAGCTGACCGTCGTGGAGAGCGGCCAATCGGGCGCGGCCGAGTCGTACCGCGTGCTGCGCACCAACCTGCAGTTCGCCGCGGTGGATCGGCCGCTGCGCACGTTGCTCGTCACCAGCCCCTCGCCAGGCGAGGGCAAGTCGCGCACGGCCGCCAACCTGGGCGCGGCGCTGGCTCAGGCCGGCCGGCGGGTGATCCTGGTGGACGCGGACCTGCACCGGCCGCGACTGCACCGCCTGTTCAAGCTGCCGAACAACACGGGGCTGACCACGGCCCTGGTGAACGGCGGCGCGGTGCTGGATCAACTCTTGCGCGATACCGCCGTGCCCGGCCTGCGCGTGCTGACGTCCGGACCGTTGCCCCCGAACGCGGCCGAGCTGCTCGGCGCCGTAGCCATGAAAACCCTGCTGGTCGAGTTGACGGAACAGGCTGACATCGTCGTGCTGGATAGCCCGCCGGCCATGGCGCTGTCGGACACGGCGCTGCTGTCCACCCAGACCGATGGGGTGCTGCTGGTGCTCTACGCCGACAAGACCCGCCGCGAGATGGCCCGCCGCACCCTCGATGCGCTGCAGCAGGTGCAGGCGCGCGTGGTGGGCGTGGTGTTGAATCGCGTGCCGGCGCGCGGCCGCGGCTACTATTATTACTACTATCAATACTACCATTCCGGTGGCTACTACCACTCCGGCGATGGCCGGAACGGCGCCGATTCCAGCAAGCCCCGGCGCCGATCGCTCTTCGGGAGCCGCCGCCAGCCGGTCGAGCAAGAGCCGACCGCGGAAAACGCGTAGAAAAAGCGCCCCCTGCCCCCTCAAACCTGGGGGAATCGTGCTCCCCCAACGTTAGGGGACGGGGGCGGATGTGTGAATTGATCGCGCTGTCGGCCGAGCCGGCAGCGCGTTTTGTTGGGGTGACCGCGATGTTCATCAGCGACTGGCTTCCGCTTCTGCGCGATGCCCTCGCCCACGAGGGCCGTTTCCGCTGGCGTCTGCGCGGGACGAGCATGACCCCCACGCTGCCCCCCGATTGCGAGGTGGAGATCGCCCCACTGCCGCCGGCCGTGCCCCTCGGCAGCTTGGTGGTCTTCGCCGACGGCGACGCGCTGGTCGTCCACAGGCTGGTGCGCCGGGCGGCCGGGCGGTGGATCACCCAGGGGGACGGCCGGCTGGCCCCCGACCGGTCGCTGGCGCCGAACCAGGTGTTGGGCGTAGTGGTCGCAGCCGACTCCGACGGTCGCCGCTGCTGGCCCGGTCCCGACGCCCGCGCCGCGATCCCCTTTTGGCTGGCGCGGCATCACGTGTTGCGGGTCTTGCGCTACGGATGGCGAAAGCTCCTTGCTGCAAAGGCTGGAGTCTGGTAAAATGGGGACCGGTGAACGATCAGCGGGGAGAGGGTTCCTGAACGTGATTCCGTTTGAGTCTGCGCAGTACGATTTCCTGGCCTTCGTCGCGTTTCTCGACCAATTTACAACGGCGGATGAGATAGGTAGTGAAGCGCGATGACGCGTTCTTCGCGCCTGACCCTCGCCATCGCCGACCTCCTCATCGCGGTTGACCTGCCCGCGCCCGCGTGGACGGCCGCGCTGCGAGAACGGTACGCCGCGTTCCAGGCGGATGACGTCGCACCCGCCTGGCAGGTCACGCTGGCCCTCGACCCCGGCCTGGAGGACACGGACGCGGCGTGGGTCCGCCACGAGGGGCCGCGGACGACGTTTCGCGTGGCCGCGTACGCGGGCTGGATTGACCTGGCCGGCCGCCAGGCGTGGGTGAGCACGCCCACGGAGGCGCGCGCCGCCTCCGCACTGGAGCGCACGCTGGCCTACATCCTCATGCAAACGCTGCCGCGGGAACACGCCGGGCTGCTGTTGCACGCCTCCGGCATCGTGCTGGACGGGCAAGGTCACGTCTTCACCGGGCCTTCCGGCGCGGGCAAGACGACCGTGGCCCGGCTGGCCCAGGGCTACGCCGAGGTGTTGAGCGATGAAAACGTGGTGGTGCGGGCAAGCGTCGCCCCTCCGGCCCCCCAATCTGGGGGAAGAAGCGCACCTCCCCCCGAAGTCGGGGGGCTGGGGGGGCCGTGGGAGCTGCTGAGCACGCCACTGTGGGGCTTCAGCACGCCGACGGAACTGGTGCGCCGCGTCAACTGCCGCGTGCCCCTGGCCGCGATCTACACCCTGGCTCACACGCCCGATTTCCAGTTGGCGCGGCTATCGCCGGCCGAGGCGGTGATGGCGCTATTGGGCACCGAAAAGGTGGCGACCGAGCGGGCCGAGAGCGCCGTCGCCTGGCTGGCCGTCGCCGAACGCCTCATCACGGCTGTGCCGGTCTACCGGCTGGGGTTCCTGCCGACGACGGAGTTGTGGGAGTTTTTGGCGACGAACGACGGACGACGAAGGGCGCTTCTCGATCTGGAATAGAGGCTTCGGCCGGTTTCGTGGTCAACACGAGCAACCGGCTAAAGCCTCAAGTCCAGAAGGTTATCTGAACATCTACAGCATGATTTTTCGTGTCAATTCGTGTAATTCGTGGCTACTTGGGAGCGACCATGACCCAATTCGATCTTCGGAAACCGATGCACAATCCGCGCACTGCGTCGCGCACGTTCAGCGGCGAGGCGGTGGTGATCAGCCCGGCCGAGAACGTCGTGCGGCTGTTCAACCCCGTCGGCTCGCGCATCTGGGAGCTGGCCGACGGCACAGCCACGGCCGAGGCGATCGCGGTCAGCCTGACCGGCGAGTTCGCGGTGGATCTCGACCACGCCCGGGCCAGCGTCGCCGCGTTCCTGGCCGAGCTGGACGCCAAGGGGCTGCTGGCCTGGGCGGAATAGGGGGACGCAGATAAACGCAGAACGACGCAGATCAAATCCAAGAAAGGCAATGGCGGAAAACTCGCTACCCACGGCCTGTCATTCTGAGAACTGCCATGCCGCGCGGCGGCATTCTTGAAGATAGAAACTCCCGCGCTTGTCATGCTGAGCGGGCCTACCAGCCAACGATTGCTGCGGCAAGTATCCAGCGAAGCATCCGGCGTTGCAAGTTTCTGAGCAGCGGGTCTGCCCCTAATCTATCGTAGCGGCGTGACACCAGCGAAGAATCTTATCCCGCGACGAGACTCCTTCGACTGCGCTCAGGGCAGGCTCTTCGCTGGATTTTCGCCGCAACGCACTTCACGGGGCTAACCCGCTCAGAGCTTGCCCTGAGTACACGAAGGGGTGACAAAACGAGCTTTGCGGTACCGCCAAGAAAGAATCTGCGTTTATCAGCGTCCTGTCCAATCGTGAGCGTATCGTGACCGACCAGCTTCCAGCTTCCAGCTTCCAGCCTCCCACCCCCCAGTTCGACGCGTGTGGCGAGCGTGCCACCCCTGCGGACGCCTACGACGCGCTCCTGGGTCGCCTCCGAGCCGAGCACGTGCCCTACACGATCCTCTGGGAGCTGACGCACCGGTGCAACCTGGCCTGTGTAATGTGCTACAACGTGTCGCGGGCCGAGCCAGAGCTGACCACGGCCGAGTGCCTGGACGTGCTGGCGCAGTTGGCCGCGGCCGGCGCGCTGCGGCTGACCCTGACCGGCGGGGAGATCCTGACCCGCCGCGATTTCTTCACGATTGCCGGGCGGGCGCGCGCGCTGGGCTTTGCGCTCGACCTGAAGACCAATGGCACGCTGCTGACGCCGGACGCGGCGGAGCGGGTGGCCGATCTCGACCCCGTACAGGTGGACATCAGCCTGCTGGGCGCGACGGTTGAGACGAGCGACGCGGTGATGGGCGGCCGCGATACGCTGCGCCGCATCCTGCGGGGCGTCCGGCTGCTGCAGGAGCGCGGGGTACGGGTCAAGCTGAACACGTTGTTATTGGATTTGAACCTCGCCGAGTGCCAGGCCATGCTTGACATAGCACAAGAATTCGGTGTATACTACGAGCAAACGTTCAAGATTTCACCCAACGACGACGGCAGGCTGAAAGCCGCACGCTACCAGCTCTCGACCAGCCAGATGACCGGCGTCCTCCTTGCCGACCGAACGCCGTTTCTCCCCAAGCCGCCCGCTGCCAGCCGGCGCACGTGCCAGGTCGGGCTTGCATCCTGCCTTGTCAGTCCCTACGGGGTGGTGTATCCCTGCAACGAGCTGCGGATTCCGGCCGGTCGCCTGGTCGGTGAGCGCCGCCAGCGATTTGCCGACATCTGGGCCGATGCGCCCATCCTGCGCCAGTTGCGCAGCCAGCACACCTTTGCCAACCTGCCCGATTGCCGCGGCTGCCCGCTCGCCGCATATTGCGAGGGACGGTGTGCGGGGCTGGCGTGGAAGGAGCGCGGCGATCCCTATGCCGGCCACTCGTTGGCCTGCCGTCACGCGCAGGCGCGGTATGCCGAACAGCATTTAGGGATGTCCGTGCCGGAGACGCCGGTGCAGGCATGGATATTGAGGGCACGTGATACAGAAAGCCACGCAGATTAAATCGCTCTGCAGCCTATAACAGATTTCAGTTTATCATTTGGTGGGGGAATCCTCACGCACTCGTTCGCCAGCATCATCACACATCAGGAGGAAATCGCCATGGAGCACAAGACGTCAACGCAACCAGAGCCACAGTCCCGCCAGCCGTGGGAGGAACCAGCTATCGTGCTGGAACGATCGTTGGAAGTGCGCGGCCAGGGCGGCGGCGATTCGCGGAATCCGCTTGCCGGGTTCTTGGGGCCGCTGAGCACGTCGAACGGCGGCCCTTGCACGTGAGCACCGTCGTTCTTTGTTCGCTGCATGGAATCCTGCATCGCGCGATCAACGGCAAGGAAGGCATGATAAAATCGTCGTTCAAGTTGGTAAAATCGGCGTGGCTTTGGCCCTGGTGTGCGCGGCTTTGATCATCGTGCAGCCCCAGGGCGCATTTGCGGCAGCCTGCGCCACGAACGGCCATGGCACTGACTGGAAGACGAACGTCCATTAGGGTTGCTGCCAACCGGCCAGACGGATGAGATGGGCCGGACCTGGTTTCGACGAATATTTCGACCTGAGCCTCTGCCGGGAGTAGCCGGCGAATGCGGAGGAAATCATGAAACAGACTCGTTTTTTGAACTTCGTGGCGATGGCGGTGCTGATCTTGGGGCTGGTCTTGGCCGGGCTGTCCGCGGTCGCGCCAGTGTATGCAGGCACAGGCGATCAGATACCCCACCAATTTGAGAGTGGTGACGGCTGGAGTGGACAGGCTGGCTGGAACAGTGGCGCGGCTATGACAGAAACCCCATCGGGATCGGGAAGCTACAAGTTCGAGACCAGCAACTCGGCTACCGGCAACAGATACTTCCGCTTCTGGAATTCGACCGGCAGCACCAAGTACGGACCGAACGGCGGAAGTGATATCCAACTCTCGTTGGCAACATCTACCGGATTGCAAAGCTGGGGTGGAAGCAAGGCCTACTACGTCAATGTGGGCAGCACATCATACAAATATGTGTTCAAGACGGCGGGTTCGGGCGCGCCTGGCACCTCGAAAGTCATCGTCTTCGAGATCCAGGACACTGTGCGCAGCGTTAGCTCGACCTCGCGCACGCCTTCGGGCACGGTTTGCCCCGGCGAAGCGGTGACTGTCGATGCCACGCTGGACGGTTCTTTGTCAACAGGGCAGGCGGTATACCTTCGCTACTCGACAGACAACTTCAGCACCTCGACCGTCGTCAAGTTGACGGGTTCAGGAACCTCCTACAGCGCCTCCATTCCGAGTGGTACCAACACCGCTGAAAATACGGTGTGGTATTACCTCTTCACTTCAGGTGATGTATCTTCTATTTCTGGAAGCGACGCAAACTACTATACGATCAACCTGAACAACAATGGCGGCTCCAACTACTCTTACACAGTGGCATCCTCTTGGGCTACGGCTGCTGATGGCAATTGGAATACGGCTGGCACATGGACGTGTGGAGAAGTACCCGCAGACGATCAGACGATCACCATTGCCCATGATGTCACTCTTGACAAGGACGCCGCCGTCAGACATCTAGTCATCAATTCATCCAAGACGCTTACGAGCGAAGCCAGTACTGCCCGCACGCTGACGCTCAAGTCAGGGTCAATGTTTCTGAACAACGGAGCCTTTACGGCCAACGACGGCACCGTTAGCTTCGCCGGTTCCGGCACAGTCTCAGGCAACGCTACCACCTTCAACCACGTAACCATCGCCGGGGGTGTCAATTTCGATTCTTCGATTTCTACCGTCAATGGCACGCTTCAGATCAACTCGGGTGGGTATGTCAACACGAACCCACCGATCTATGGGGCATCCTCCACGCTGAAGTATAATTCCAACACCACCTACGGTCGCGGCTTGGAATGGAGCGCGACCAGCGGCGCTGGCTATCCCGCCAACGTGCAGATCAGCAACAACACCACCCTGAACTACCCAAACGGCAGCACGGCAGCGCGCAGCATGGCAGGCAGTCTGACGATTGATTCAGGTTCGGCGCTCTACATGGATTACGGCGCTCCCGGACTCAACAATCCGCTGACGGTGGGCGGCGATGTAACGATCAATGGTGCGTTGTCCCTGGGCGATGCCAGCGGCGGCGACCTGAACGTCGGCGGCGACTGGACCCTCGACTTGGCGGGCTCGTTCAACAACAATGATCGCGAGGTGGTGTTCAATGGCCCCCTATTCTCAGTGCAGACGATCAACAGCGCCACCGACTGGGCTTACCTGGCCATTGACAAGCGCAGCAGCTTATCGCTGGCCGCGGCGCAGACTGTCAACAACGAAATTCCGCGGATTCATCCAGATTCTCCAAGCCACTCTGCCGTACGGCTGGCCGAGACGCAGACCGTCAGCCAACGCCTGCGCCTCACCAACGGCTTGCTGATCCTGGGCGCCAACACTCTGACCCTGAGTTCCTCCGCATCCGTCGGCGGCACACCGTCGGCCTCGGCCATGGTGGTGACTGACGACAGCGCGGGCATGCTGTGCAAGACCTACGCGACCACGGGCAGCTTCACCTTTCCCATCGGCGACATCACCGGCACGGCCGAGTACTCGCCGATGGACCTGAATGTGACCGGGGGCAGCGGCATGGCCTGCCTCAACGTGACCAATGCAGTTCACCCGTACAAGCCCGGCGGCGCCACCAGTTACATTGACCGTTACTGGACGCTCAGCTCGCCCACAAAGCTGAGCATGACCACCGTAGCTCACCCCTCCAAGCCCGGCAGCGCCACCAGTTACATTGACCGTTACTGGCCGGGCAGCGGCGTAGCCGTCGTCAGCATCACCGGCTATAACGCCACGCTTACCTTTGTGGACGCCGACAAGAACGGCGCTGATGCGATGAGCGGCAAGAAATGGACTGGCGCGTATCCCTTTGAGACGCTGGGCGCGGTCAGCGGCAACCAGTTCAGCACCGGCGCCCAAACCACCTTCTCCGACTTCACCGCCTTCGACACGCCCCTTGCCGCACCGCTCTCCAGCCTGAACGCGACGGCCGTGGGCGGCCGCATCGTCGTGGCGTGGGAGACGACCAGCGAGCTATCCAGCCAGGGTTATCACGTCTACCGGGCCGATGCCGCAGGCGGCGACTGGACGCGGCTCAACGCGGCCATGATCCCCAGCCAGGCACCTGGCTCCCCGTCGGGCTACGGCTATCGCTGGAACGACGCCGGCGTGGCGCGCGGAGCCACCTATCGCTATCTCGTGGCCGCCGTAGGGCTGGACGGGAGCGAAGAGGCGCTGGAGACGGTCAGCGTCACGATGCCGGTTGGCTGGTATTGGCTGCCGGCGGTAGCGCAGTAACGGGCGCGGCAGCAGCGCATAGAACAACGAATCGGAGGATGAAACGAATCGTCGCGGGGCGATTCGCTCGATCCTTCGATTCGTTGTTATCTCCCACGAACTCGTGAACGGCCAGCAGGATAGCTCCCGCCTGTAACACCATTCGTAATCTTCATCAACCGTCATTCCTGCTAACAGGAGGAATACACCTATGGAACACCAGACTACAGTCGCGGAGAAGCAGATGTCTCGCCAGCCGTGGGAGGAGCCAGCCATTGTGCTGGAGCGATCGTTGGAAGCG
The DNA here is from genome assembly GCA_026389845.1 of Chloroflexota bacterium. Taxonomy (GTDB): domain Bacteria; phylum Chloroflexota; class Anaerolineae; order CG2-30-64-16; family CG2-30-64-16; genus JAPLHB01. The sequence continues at coordinate 102,845 of JAPLHB010000188.1, read as the reverse complement.
CGCGCACAGGACAGCGCGCCTGGCAGCGATTCGCTGAATCCGTTGAGCAGTTTCTTGGGGCCGCTGAAGCTTTCGTAGGTTATGGTTCAGGAACGAATTGCTCTGAAGGAAACCCCACGTCTGATCTCTCAGCGACTAGGACAGCGTTACGAAAGGGGTTGGGGTTACCAAGATAACGACGCGAATAGCACCCGTCGGGCTACGGCTATCGCTGGAACGACGCCGATGTGGCGCGCAGGGCCGCCTACCGCTATCGCGTGGCCGCCGTGGGGCTGGATGGGAGCGAAGAGGCGCTGGAGACGGTCAGCGTCACGATGCCGGTTGGCTGGTATTGGCTGCCGGCGGTGGTGCGGTAGGGCTGAGTGCTGGAAGCTGGATACTGAAAGTTACGAGACCCTCCCACGGGGCGATGTTGGGCCGGCGGGAGGGTCTTGCCATTGGATTGATATCATGACATCGAGACTCACGCACATCTTATCCATCGCACTGGCGCTGTTGCTTCTCGTCGGCGCTGCGCCGATGGGTGCAAGTGCCCCCCTACCCCCCAACCCTGGAGGAAACCTGTCTTCCGCCACCCCTGGGAGCGCCCCGACTCCCCCCGACGTCGGGGGGCGGGGGGGGCCATCCATCACCCTCCGCGTGCAGACCCCCGCCTACACGCTCGACGCGGCCGGGCTGGCTGTGCCCGGCGACAGCCGTAACGACATCCCCGGCGCGCCCAACCTGCCCGTCTGGGCCACGATCGTCGAGCTACCGGCCGAGGGCGGCTGGACGATCAGCTACGACGCGGCCGAAGCGATCACGCTGACCATGCCCGCGCCCCTGCCGTCCGTCCCCGTGCCCGATTACACGTCATTGCGAGGCTCGTCGTTGGGGCCAAAGCAATCCCCTACATCGCAAGAGATTGCTTCGTCCCACAGGGATGCTCCGCAATCGCAAAACCCGCTCCTCGCAATGACGGCGTCCGATGCGCCAGACTTCGTCCCCACCGTAGACCGCCCCGACCCGGCCATCTACGCGGCGGACGCGTTCTACCCGGCGTCGCCTGTCCAGGAAGGCCGCGTGGCCTGGCAAGGCGGCCGGCGGCTGCTGGCGCTGCGCGTCTTCCCGTTTCAATACAACCCCGTGGCGGGGACACTGCGGTATTATCCAGATATTCGGGTGACGGTGGCAATCTCGGATCACGAAGACGCGAAGTTGCGCGAAGAACACGAAGCGCGAAGCGGCGACGATGAACCTTCGCGCTTCGTGCCCTTCGCGGCGCTTCGTGGCTTCGCGATCCAAACCTCACCGGCCGCCGCGCTCCGCCTCCGCACCGGCGCCCGCGGCCTCTACCGCCTCACCTGGGCCGACCTGGTGACGGCCGGCGTGCCGGTGACGACGACCGCCCCGGCCACCTTTGCCGTGTCCTACCTGGGCCAGCCGGTGGATATCCAGGTGACGGGCGAAGACGACAGCCATTTCGACCCCGGTGACCTGGTGATCTTCTACGCCGAGCCGTATGTCGGCCGATACATGACGCAAAACGTTTATTGGTTCACCTGGGGCGGCGCGGACGCCGCGCGTATGGCAACGCGCACGGCGCCGCAAGACGCTGCCTTGCCGGTCACGGTGATCACGCAGACGCTCCACGTCGAGCGGGACATAGATTACTATAGCGCGTTCACCGACCGGCCCCAAGAAGCCGATCATTGGTTCGATAAATCACTCGTCGTCGGCGCCTCCGACACGACGTCGAAAACCATCACTTACACCCTGGCCCTGGTCAACCCCTTGACGACCGACGAAGCGGTGTTGCGCGCCGTCGTCCACGGCGGCCTTCCGATAGATAGCACGCCCGATCTTCAGGCCGTGCAGGTGAAGCTTAACGATCATCTTGTGGGCGTTTACCAGTGGGACGGGGGAATAGACTATCGGATCGCGACCGTCGTGCCCGCCGCGTGGCTGGACAGGAGTCCGAACGTCATCGAGCTGCTGGCCTCGCGCTGGTTGCGGCCCGATTCGACCAGCTACCTGGTCTACCCGGATTGGGTGGAACTCACCTATCCGGCGACCGCAGGCGCGGCGGGTGATCGTCTCTACATCGAGGCGGTGGCGTCCGGCACGACGCAGGTAGCGGTCAGCGGCTTCACGGCCGACACCGTGAAGGTGTTCGACGTGCGCGACGCCCGCCATCCGGTGCAACTTACGACGGTGACGGCGCAAGCCCTCTTAACGCAAGCTGGAGTCGAGCCTTCAGGTGGTCTCTCGCCGGCCGATGCACCACCGGCTAAAGCCTCGACTCCAGAGGTAGGCCAGGCCATCACCTACACCATCCACTTCTGGGACGCCAACCTCCCCAACCCGACCTACTCCCTCAGCGCCGATGCGGGGCTGTTAGCGCCCCAGGCGATCGAGCCGGAGACGGCGACCACGTGGGGCGCGCCCGGCAATGCCTACGACTATATCGCCATCGTCCACCGCTCGCTGTGGGACGCCATTCAGCCGCTCCTCGACTACCGCGCGGCCGAGGGCCTGCGAGTGGCGAAGGTGGACGTCCAGGACGTCTACGACGAGTTCTCCTACGGCCGCCGCGACCCGGAGGCGATCCGCAGCTTTCTCTCCTTTGCTTACCACAACTGGAACGCCGGCGGCCCGCGGCCGCAATACGTCCTGCTGGTCGGCGACGGGCACTACGACTTCACCGGCGCCAGCAGCACGACGCTGCTCAATCTCATTCCGCCCTACCTGGTCAACGTGGACCCCTGGCTGGGGGAGACCGCGGCCGACAACCGCTACGTCAGCGTGGACGGGCCGGGCGACTACCTGCCGGAGATGCACGTGGGCCGTATCCCCGCGCAAACCGCCGCCGACGTGACCGCGGTCGTCAGCAAGACCATCGCCTACGAAACGACCGCGCCGGCCGGCGACTGGCAACGCCGCGTCGTCTTCGTGGCCGACAACTGCGCGGATGGGGCCGGCAACTTCCACGCCATCAGCGAGGATATCCGGCTCAACTGGCTGCCGGCCGGCTACGATGGGCAGACGATCTACTACGGCAGCCCGTCGTCGTGCGCCACGGCCAACTACAGCACGGGCGCGGACATGCGGAAGGCCATCACCACGACCCTCAACAGCGGCGCCTTCATGCTCCAGTGGTTCGGCCACGCCTCGCGCGTCCGCTGGGGGTCGGTCAGCATGTTCAACATCTTCGACCCGCCGACCCTCAACGCGAACACCGTCTGGCCCATGACCTTCGCCTACTCGTGCGTCGCCGGCTACTTCATGAACCTGGACAACAACTGGCAAAGCCTGGGCGAGACGCTGCTCCTCACGGCCGCCCGCGGGTCCGTGGCCGACGTCTCGCCGAGCGGGTTCCACATCGGCAGCGCGCTGACCACGTTGGACCAAGGGATGGTGAAGGCGATCTTCCAGGATCGCATCGGCCGGGCCGGCCCGGCCGTAGACGCGGCCCGGCTCTACTACTTCAGCCACGCCAGCGGTTTCCACGACGTGATTGACACCTCGATCTTCTTCGGCGACCCAGCCCTCAAGCTCCGCCTGCCGCCGCTGCCGGTCACGCCGACCTTCTTCCCGCTGATCGAAGCGGGCAAGATGAAGCTGACGTGGACGCACCTGCCGGAAAACACCGGCTACCAGGTCTGGCGCAGCGATCAGCCCCGCGGGCAGCATCGGCGACGTGGCCGTCAACTACGTTTACGCCGTCCGCGGTGCCAACGCCCGCGGCGTCTCCACGGTGACCCAGTGGAGCGGCGAATTCGACTTCGCGCTCGTACCGGAGCAGTGAGTTGTTATGCTGAACAGGTTGTCATGCTGAGCGGGGTTAACGAGTCAAGGTCCGCTACGGCGGGATTCCAGCGAAGCATCTACTTTCGGTACGAGACTCTTCGCTGGGGTCACGCCGCAACGTACTACTCGCCGTCAATCCGCGCAGAGTGACAGACGCCTAAAAGTGGATTTTACGCCATCGCCAAAGGAGGGTTTATGAAGATGCCACCCGGAACTTTGCTGCTTCGGGCGCTCGGCGCGCTCTTGCTTCTGACCTTGATTTTCCCGTCCGGCGTACAAGGGATCGGCGGCGCCGACTCCGACTCGCGCCCGGTGCAGCCGGCCGCCGCCTCTTTGGAATACTTCGAGGCGACCGCCCAAAACGGTCACGTGGGACTCGAATGGCAGACGGTCAGCGAGCTTCAGACAGCGGGCTTCAATCTCAAACGGGCCATCGTATCCGATCCCGCCCAGGCGACGCAGATCAACCCCGCGCTCATCCCCGGTCATCCCGGCTCACAGAGCGGCTACTACTACATCTTCGAAGACCGCTCCGGCCTGGCCCCCGGCGTGACCTACTACTACTGGCTGGAGCACGTGGACCTCAGCGGTCTGAAGGCCCTCTATCTCGACTACATGGTCAGCGCCACATACACCGGCCCACCCCTGCCGTCCAGCCCGGTGGTGCAGGCCACGATCGTGGACGGCGGCGTTCGACTCGGATGGATGCACCTGCCCGAAAACACCAGCTACCAGGTGTGGCGGAGCACGACGCCGTACTTCACGCCCGGCGCGCCCGGCTTGTCCCCCCTGGCGGTGATCCCCGCGCCGACCCTTTTCATGTACGTCGCTTACACCGACGCGGGCAGCATCGGCGACGTGGCCGTCAACTACGTTTACGCCGTCCGCGGTGCCAACGCCCGCGGCGTCTCCACGGTGACCCAGTGGAGCGGCGAATTCGACTTCGCGCTCGTACCGGGGCAGTGAGTTGTTATGCTGAACAGGTTGTCATGCTGAGCGGGGTTAACGAGTCAAGGTCCGCTACGGCGGGATTCCAGCGAAGCATCTACCTTCGGTACGAGACTCTTCGCTGGGGTCACGCCGCAACGTACTACTCGCCGTCAATCCGCTCAGAGTGACAATTGGCAGCAAGACTGGATAACATGCCAAGTCCTTTACGTCGTCTCTCCGCCGATCGCCGCCTGATCCCTGCCGGGCTGGCAGGCCTGCTGCTGTTCGCAACGGCCCAGATTGTCGTGGCCTGGCGCGCCTTCGTCATGTTCATGGCCGACCAGGGCTGGTATCTCCAGGTGGCCCTGCGGATGAGTCGCGGCGAGGTGCTCTACCGCGACGTGGCGTGGGCCTATGGCCCGCTCTCGGCCCAGGCGTTGGCCGCGCTCTTCCGCGGGTTCGGGCCGGATGCCGCCTGCGCCTCGGCGGTCAACGCCGCGCTGTTGCTGCTGGCGATTCCGCTCACCTACACCGCGGTGCGGTCGCTCGTGTCGTCGCGAGCGGCCCTGCTGCTGACGGCCTACGCGGCGTTGATCGGCGCCTACGTCGGGGGCGATTTGATCCGCTGGCACTTGCACATCTACACCCAGGCCAGCGTGTGGGGGTTTGGCGCGAGCCTGGCCGCGCTCGTCACCGCGCTGCGTTGGGCCAGCACGCGGCGCACTGCCTGGCTTGTCGCCGCGGGGCTGGCTGCGGCCGCCGCCGTGCTCAGCAAACCGGAGTACGGCCTGGCCGCGGCCGGTAGCGTCGTCGCGGTCTTGAGCGCGGGCCGGGCCGGCGTCCGCGCCTGGGGTTGGTGGCTGGCGGCCTGGCTGTTGCCTGCGGCGGCCGGCGCAGCCTGGCAGGCGAGCGTCTCGGGCTGGGGACCGCTCTGGCGCGGCTACATCGGCTACGACCAGGTCGCCGCACGTCGGGCCTGGGGCCTCACCTTTCCACAGCGCGAGCTGCGCCTGCTGCTCAGCTCCTACAGCGCGTGGGCCGCGGGCTGGCTCTGGTGGCGGAGCCGCCGCGCCGGGCGCGGCGCCGTGGCCCCTGCGGGTGAAAACAGGCCGCGGATCGGCGCGGATGGACACGGATTTTTTTCTTTATTCGCGTTCATCCGTGTGCATCCGCGGCTGATTGATCGGACGGGCTGGCTCTGGTGGCGGAGCCGCCGCGCCGGGCGCGGCGCCGTGGCCCCTGCGGGTGAAAACAGGCCGCGGATCGGCGCGGATGGACACGGATTTTTTTCTTTATCCGCGTTCATCCGTGCGCATCCGCGGCTGATTGATCAGACGGGCTGGCTCGGCTGGCCTTTGCTGCTGATCCTGCTCGCCGTGGGCAGCGTGGCGCCCGATTTCATCGGCGGGCCGCGGGCGGTGCTGAACGTCTTGCGCACCGGCGACTGGGGGCAGTTGGCCTTCAGCCCGGTTTACGTGCTGACGTGGCTGGCCACGTTGCCGTGGGGGCCGCTGTTGCCGCTGTTGCTGTGGGCCGGCTGGATCGCCCGGCGCCGCGGCGCGGCGCCGGCGTGGTGGGGTCTATGGGCCTTTGCCGTCCTGACCGACCTGCGCTACGTCACCACCGGCTACGCGTTCGGCGGGGCTGTGGCGCCGGCGTTGGCGGTGTTGGCGTGGTTGGTGCAGGCGCCCCCCTGGTGGCCCCCCAATCTGGGGGGGAACCCGTCTCCCCCCACGGTGGAGGGGACGGAGGGGCCGCACTCTCCTCCTCGCCCCACGCTTGGGGAGTCGGGGAGGCCGTTGCGCCTGGCCGTGGCCGTGCTCGGCATCGCCACGATCGCCAACCTGGTGACACAAGTAACGGCGCGCGAGCTTTACTTAAATGCCCCGCGCACCTGGCTTCAGACGGCTGTCGGCCCGGTAGCCGTGCTGGCTTCGGCCAGCGACGAGGTGACAGCCATCCAGGCGCTGCTGCGGGAGACCGTGCCGCCGGGCCAGCCCATCTTCACCACCGGCTGGGGGGCTGGCTGGTACTTGCTCGTGGATCGTCCGAATCCGACGGCATTCGACATCGTCTTCTCCGGCATCGGCGACACCGGCCCAGAGGCCGCGGCGGTCACTGCGGGGCTGATCCGCCATCCACCCGCCGCGGTCGTGAGTCAACTCCGACCATCGGCGAGCCAGAAGTTGTCGGCGCAGGGCAACTTCGGCCGCTGGTGGGCGTCGGAGTCCGTGAATTACGAAGACCGCACGCCCCCGGACGCCAGCTATTGGACAGTTTGGACGCGCAGATAGCGCACTCCACCCAATGGGTAAAGTACCCCATTGCAATTATCTTCCAATGGTAGTATACTCCCATCAGGCTATTTTTTTGACGCAATCAGACGTAATTTGCAGAAACCTACACCTATGGCGATCATATCCAAGCAGAGGAAAAATCTATGGCTAACTTTCCCATCTCACCTGCTCCGGCCGTGGCCGCTAACCGTGGTGTTATATCCATCGTAATCTCACCGGGGTACCTTCCTCTTTAGAAATCGTTGCCGGGCATGGCCACGGCCTACGTGTCCTGGCGAGTCGTTGTGCGTCATGGTGAGACAAAAGCTTCACTTATGCTGGGTCGGATCAACCGGCCTCTCGCCTGCATCCTCTGCCTATCCGGCGCCCTTCGTGACTCAGTTGTGTAGAATTCAAGGAGCTTGTCATGAAAAATCCCGTTTGGCTTAAGCACGCGGCGCGGCGCATCGCATCGGCGGTCATAGCGGCCCTGTTTGCCTTCTCTCTGCTGCCGACGCCGGGGATGGCGACGTCCGTGCGCGCCGAAGGCGCCCGCGAGTTGCGCGCACAGCTCGTTCCCGCCGCGCCGGACGCTTTCACCTTCCCCTTCACCGAGTCTTTCAAGAACGCGGCGACGACTGACCCCAACTGGGTGCTCGGCGGCACGGCCTACCTGACCAGCGGCAATGGGGATACCGCGGGCGACGGGTGGCTGCGCCTCACCAAAAACACGACCTACCAGGCCGGCTACGCCTACTACAATATGCCGATCCAGACAAGCCGCGGCCTGGTCATCACCTTCGACTACGCCGCATGGGGCGGCGCCGCCGCAGATGGCCTCACCTTCTTCCTGTTCGACGGCGCCACCACGACGTTCAACGTCGGCGCATCCGGCGGCTCATTGGGGTACGCTAATAAAACCGGCGTCAACGGGCTCAGCAACGGCTACCTGGGGCTGGCGCTGGATGAGTTCGGCAACTACTCCAACCCGAACGAAGGCCGCTCGGGTGGGCCGGGCGCGATTCCCGAGTCTGTGGCCATTCGCGGGCCGGGCAGTGGTACGACGGGCTACGCCTACCTGGCGGGCACAAAGAACATTACGACCCTGTCCCCCGCCTTACCCAAGCTCGACTGCCCGAAGAACTTTACAGGGACTACTGGTATAGGAATTACAGGGAGCTGCGGCGCCGGAACGACGCGACCTGCGGATACAATCTACTCCCGGCAAGTTCGAATCACCGTTACGCCGGTAGGTTCGGCCTATTCAGTCTCGGTGGATATGAAATTCAACAAGGGCGCCACGTCCTGGACGACGTTGTTCGGGCCTTTCACGATGACCACGTCGGCGCCGGGCACCCTGAAGATGGGTTTCGCAGGCTCCACCGGCGGTCAGGTCAACTACCACGAGATCCGCAACTTGAATGTCACCCAGCAGGTGCCGGACCTGACCGCGACCAAGGCCGTGCAGAACGCCACCACCGGCGGCGGCAGCGTCGCGCCCGGCGACCAACTCCTCTACACCGTGGTGCTCAACAACCAGACGAACACGGCGATCACCGGCGTCGTTTTCACGGATACGATCCCAGCCAACACGACCTACGTAGCCAACAGCGCCAGCGTGCCCTCCGGCAGCGTCCTCGGCGCCACCAGCCCGACGCTCAACGTCACGGACATCACCGTCCCCGCCAACGGCCAGGCGACCATCACCTTCAAGGTGCAGGTGAACAATTCCCTGCCTGCTGGGGTGTCGCAGATCAGCAACCAGGGTTGGGACATTTACAATTCGATCACCTCGCAAACCGACGGCGATTCAGTGACCGATGGCAACCAGGCCACGGTGATCTCGGTGACGGCGGGGCCTAACTTCGATACCTCTACGAAATCGGTTACGTACAATGATGCGAATAATGACGGCGCCGTGTCGCCCGGCGAAACATTGACCTACCATGTCGTCTTGCCCAACACCGGCAACCAAAATTCCCCGACCACGTCGTTCACGGACACGCTGCCGAGCAACACGACGTATGTGACGGGGACCGCGACGGCTTCGGGGGGCACGGTCAGCTACAACAGCACGACCAAGACCCTTTCCTGGACGGCAAGCGTCAACGCGGGCAGCCAGGCCACGCTCGACTTCAAGGTCACGGTCAACAGCGGCGTAAAGATCCGCGACGTGATCTCCAACCAAGGCACGATCACGTACGGCACGACCAGCGTGCTTACCGACGCCGACCTGGCGACGCCCGGCAAGCAGCCGACTCAGCTCCTGGTGGGTGGCGTCGCCACGCTGACGGCGACGAAGACCGCCAGCGTCGTCAGCTCACCCTTGCAGCCCGGCGGCGAAGTGCTCTATACGATCGTGCTGACCAACACTGGCAGCTATACGGTCACCGGCGCCACCTTCGCCGACACCCTCCCGGCCAACACGACCTATGTGGCGAGCAGCGCTGCCACGACCTCGGGCACGGCTTCCTACACTGCGCCGAGTGTCAACGTCACTGGGATCAGCCTGCCGACCAAGGGTTCAAGCGCAACGATCACCTTCCGGGTGACGGTCAATAATCCGTTGCCGGCTGGGGTGACCCAGATAAGCAACCAGGGCGTGGCGAGCTGGGACTCGAACCAGAGCGGCGCCAACAACACCAGCCTGCAGACCGACGGGGATTCCGCCACGGTCGGGCAGCAGCCGACCATCAACGCGATCTCGAACGCCGACCTGACCGTGACGAAGACGGTGGACAACAGCGCTCCGGCCGAGGCCGGCACGATCGTCTACACGGTGCACGTCACCAACACCGGGCCGGCCGCCGTCTCGACCGCGGCTGTGACCGATCCCCTACCCGCCGGCCTGACCTACGGCTCGTCTAGCGCGACCCTGGGCAGCTACAGCAGCCCCACCTGGAGCGTGGGGGCGTTGGCCAGCGGCGCCAGCGCGAGGCTGACCATCACGGCCACCGTCAACCTGGGGCAGGGCGGCAGCACGATCACCAACACAGCGAGCGTGTCATCGGAGCTGTACGATGCCAACTCCGCCAACAACATGGCCAGCGCCGGCCTCACGGTCAAGACGACGGCGCTGACGGGCGTGGTCACCGATAAGGATACGGGCGCAAAACTGGCAAATGTCAGCGTGCAGGTGACGACCACGGACAGCCAGGGCAGTCACATTTGCACGGCGACGACGGATGCCAACGGCGTTTACACCGTGACCAGCGGCGTGGGCGGCTGCCTGCTGGCGCCGGGCACGGCGACGGTCGCTGCCACCGCGGCGCCAGCAGGTTACCTCTTGACTTCTGCCAGCAAAACGATCACGGCGGGCGTGACCAATGTCCAGGATCTGGCCCTGGTGCGCCCAAGCCTGAGTGGGGTGGTGACCGACCTGGGCACCGGCGTGCCGCTCGTGGGCGCCACCGTGACGCTGACCCAAAATTCAACCACATGCACAACCACCACGGGGGCCGGCGGCGCGTATAGCTTCGTGGCCGGCACGGCCTGCAATTTCACGGCCGGCGCCGCCACCGTCACAGCCTCGCAGACGCGTTACCAGGATGCGAGCGCCAGCCCGACGATCCTGTCTGCCGGGCCGACGACGCAGGACCTGGCGCTGGGCACAACCGACCTGCTCATCACGAAGACCGACAGCCAGACCGTGGCGGAGCCGGGGGACACCTTGAGCTACGTTCTGACGGTGGTCAACAACGGCAGCATCACGGCCGACGCAGTCACACTCAAGGACGTACTGCCGGCGTACCTGACCTACGTCAGCGACGACTCGGGCGTGACGCCGGTGGAATCCCCGGCAGGCACGTGGACCTGGTCGCTGGGCAGCCTGGCGAAAGACGCATCCAAGACGTTCACGGTGCAGGCCAAGTTGGCAAGCTCGCTGCCCGACGGCACGACGGCCCTATCTAACTACGCCAAAGTGACCACAACCAGCGCCGAGAAGGACACGACCAACAACGAAGTCTCGGACGTGGACACGGTGACGACGCACCCGGACCTGACCATCGCCAAGACCTTTACCTCGGCCTCGCCCGCCGGAACGGGCAGCACGGTCACGTATCAGCTCAGCGGCGGCAACAGCGGGCACGCCACAGCCACCGGCGTCACCATCACGGATACGCTGGATGCGCTGACCACGTATAATACCGGCACTGCCAGTCTCACTGTCAACGGCGGCTCTGCCACCGTAACCGTGAGCTACAACTCCGGGACCAGAGAGCTGACCCTGGGCCTGCCGGATCTGGCGCCCGACGCCACTTACGTCTTGACCTTCAATGCCACAGTGGGCACGATCACCGGCGCTTCGTTGTTCAACACGGCCGTCATTGATGCGACGCAGGCCGACCTCGACACCGGTAACGACACGGCCAGCCTCTACGTGCCGACGAGGACGGCTGCCGATGTGACCGTGTTGAAGTCGGCAGGGACCAGTTCCCCCACGCCCATGCCCGGTGATCTGATCACCTACACGCTGGCCTACAGGAACGATGGCCTCGATCCGGCCGCGAATGTGCAGATCACGGACGCCGTGCCGGCCAACACGACGCTGGTCGCGGGCACCTACACCGGCACGGTCGGCAGTGGCATCATCACGTGGTCCTTGGACGCCCTCGCCAGCCGGGCCACGGGGACGGTGAGCTTTACGGTTCAGATCACCAATGCGCTGCCGGCCGGCGTGAGCGCCATCGCCAACACCGCTGCGATCACGACGACCACTACCGACGCCTCGCCACTCAACAACACCTCCACCACCAGCACGCCGGTGACCGCGCAGCCCGACCTGGTGATCAGCAAGACCGATAGCCAGAAGCAGGTCCTGGCAGGCGACACCATACGCTACACGATTACCTACTCGAACACCGGAAATCAGGCCGCCGCCGGTGTGGTGATCACGGATACTCTGTTCAATGGGGTGGAGATTGATGCCGCGCAGCTCACTGGGAACACCTACAACGGCTCTACGCCTGCCAGCACCTATGACGTAGGGGCGGGCACGCTGATCTGGAACATCGGAGCGCTGCCGGTGGACGGCGCGCACAGCATTACGCTGTACCTGAAGGTCAAGTCGGGTGCTCTGCCCTCTTCGGTGGCGGCCGACCGTGTTACGATCGCGGACGACACAGCCAACGGGGCCGATCCCAACCCGGCGAACGGCACTGCCACCGACAGCGATCTGGTCACGGCCCCGTACATCGTGCTGGAGAAGCAGGCGGCCGGGCCGGCCTATCCCGGCCAGCCGGTCACCTATACGATCCAGTGGAGCAACACCGGCGACGTCACGGCAAGCAGCGCGATCGTCACGGACACCCTGCCAGCCAACACGACGCTCGTCGCAGGCAGCATCACCGGCGGTGGGACGGAAAGCGGCGGCGTCATTACCTGGAACCTGGGTGACAAGACGGCCAGCGCCAGCGGCACGGTGAGCTTCGCGGTCACACCGGGCGTGACCGCGGGCGGCAGCACCCAGCCTACCGCCACCCTCTCCACGGAAACCGGCCGCGACAGCGTGACTATCACCAGCACCACGACCGCAGTCACCAGACCGTGGTGCGACTTCGACAAGTGTGCGGCATTCAAGGATATCTACCAGGGCGCGGATGGCACGCCGCCGCCGGGCTATGACGACAACCCGCGCATGACGGCGTTCGACGACAGTGGCTGGACGCAGCCAGCTGCCTCCAGTACAACGGAGTATAGCTATTGGACCAACCCTGCTGACCTCTCGGCCGAGTGGGTGGCGCCGAACACCGACGGACATCTGGACGGCAACTTCAGCTTCTTCCGCCAGGCCTTCTGCCTGCCGCTCAACGCGACGGGCCTGAGCGCCAACCTGGAGCTGGCTGGCGATGACGTCTCCGACATCTACTTGAACGGCGTCTATCTGGGCCAGGAGGTCGGCGCAGGCGGCGCGGATTCCTTCACTGCCACACCCGGCATCCAGTCGGGCATCAACATCCTGGCCGTGCAACTGCTCAACAATCGCCACGGCGGCCATGCCGCCCTGGGCGGACAAGATCACATCGGCCTGCTGTTCAACCTGGGCGCCGCATATACCAGCTTGCGGCCCTTTGCCTCGGCCCCCAACACCGTCCGGGAGGATACGGATGTGGTCTTCTCAGCCAACGAGCTGGCAATCGGTGGGCGCACACCGTATTCGTACACGATCACCTACGGCGATGGCAGCCCGGCGGCGGATTATCAGTTGAGCAATACCTTTACCCATCAATACACCACGCCTGGCGTCTACACGGCCACGCTGACCGCCCGCGCCCAGTACGGCTGCACGGGCAGCGACCAGATCGTGGTGACAGTGCTGCCATCCGGCAGTACCCTGCTGGCGAACTCGGCGGCTGTGACCTATGCGGACGCCAATGGCAAGACCCTCAGCGGACAGAGCGGCGCCGGCCTGGAGCTGCTCCCGGCTGCTGATCTGTCCATCGTCAAGAGCGTTGTGTCGGGCGGCACCACACCCGGAGATGGTGTGACGTACCAGCTCCTGGTGACCAACAACGGCCCGAACGCCGTCACCGGGGCGGTGGTTTCGGACACGGTCCCCGCAGCCGTAACCGGTGTGACCTGGACCTGTGTCTCTTCGGGCGGAACATGTACGAACACCAGCGGGAGTAGCAATCCGCTGTATGAGACCGTCAGCTTGCCCTCGGGCGCTACGGCCACCTACACCATCCAGGGCACGATCGCTCCGGCGGCCACGGGCACACTGACCAATACGGCCACGGTCGCCCCGCCGGCCGGCATCACCGACCTGGCGCAGGCCAACAACAGCAGTTCGGTGAGTCGCAGCCTGACCCCACAGGTCACTTTAGGGGTCAACAAGACCAGCAGCCCGAATCCGGGCCTGGCGCCGGGGCGCGGGGATATCTACACCATCGTCGTGAGCAACACCGGGAAAAGCGACGCCGCCAGCGTCAGCGTGCAGGACACGTTCCCGGCCGCCATCACGGATGTGACGTGGACGTGCGCCGCCAGCAGCGGCTCCACGTGCACGGCGGACGGCAGCGGGAACATCGCCAATACGGCGACCATCCTGGCCGGCGGCAGCGTCACCTATACGGTCAGGGGAACGGTTGACTCCGGGGCTATTGTCGGGACCGTGATCGCGAACACAGCCACGGCCACCTATGAGACCACCCCCGCTTCTTCGGCGACAGACAACAACACCCTGGTCGCCATGACCAGCCTGACCGCGACCAAGGACGCGCTGAGCAGCTCAGACGTCTCATCGCGCATTGTGCCGTTCATTGATGCGGACAGCAGCGGCGGCGTCTCGCCGGGGGACACGCTCAAATACCAGGTGGTGATCACCAACGGCGCGAACACGGCCTACAATGTCTTGTACAACGACACCCCGGATCCCAACACCACGCTGGTTGCGGGCAGCGTAACGTGTGCCCCGGCGTGCAGCAACACGAGCAGCAGCACAGCGGTCAGCGTGACCTTTGCCAGCATGGCCGGCAGCGGCTCGGCCACGATCACCTACCGCGTGACGGTCAACAATCCGCTGCCGTTCCAGCTTGCCACGCTCGCCAACCAGGGCCACGCGGCGAGCGCCAACGCATACTCCCTCGCCACCGATGATCCGGCCACAGGGGAGACCGGCGACCCCACTGTCATGACGTTGACGATGGGCTCGATCAGCGGCGTCACCTGGGAGGATGACAACGATGGCGTCAAGGAAACGGGCGAACCTGTGCTGGCGAATACCCCGGTCACGCTCTACTATGCGGGTGCTAACGGCGTGTGGGGAGACGGCGATGACCAGACCGCGTACAGCATCTCGGATGCGAACGGCGCCTACAGCTTCGGGAACCTGGCGGCAGGAAAGTACCAGGTGGGCTTCTACCAGCGGCTGGGCTTTACGTTCAGCTCGGTTATCGCTGACAACAAAGCCGATTCGACCGGCCTGACCGCCGAGCTTACCCTGGCGACGAATCAACAGATGACGGGCGTCAGCGCCGGCGAGGTCTCGCAGTTGGACTTCGGCAACCTGCCGACCGTTTACGCCGACACCACGTTGGCGCAAGACGGCGCACGCCACGTGATCACGGGCACACTGCACCTGGGGCCGACGATCCTGATCGAAAACGATGGCGCGGTGGGCACGCCGGCCGATAACGATGGCATCGTGCCGCCGAGCCAGGGGGCCTGGACCGCAGGCGCAAGCAGAACCCTCACCGTGACAGCCAGCGGCAGCGGCTATTTGTGGGCCTGGTTTGACTGGAATGATGATGGGGACTTCTCCGATGCGGGCGAGGCGGTTGACCTGGGCACGGTGATCAGCGCAGCCCAGACTGTGACGCTCAGCATCCCATCCAACTATGTGGCGGACAGACAACTGTATTCTCGGTTCCGGCTCTACCCGGAGGGATATGCCCAGGAGTTTGTGCCTTACGGCGTGGTCTTCGGCGGCGAGGTGGAGGACTACGAGTTCAAGTTCTCGCCGACGGCGGGGGAACTGGAGTCCTTCACCGCGGACGCGACGGCCGCCGGTGTGACCCTGGCATGGGAGACCATCAGCGAATTGGGCGTGCTTGGCTTCAATCTCTATCGCTGCGCCCCCCCCGACGGCCCCTGGGTGCGGCTGAACCCTCGGGTGATCCCCAGCGTCTCGCCTGGCTCATCGGATGGCCATCGCTACACCTGGCTCGACCAAAGCGCCCACCGCGGCGTGGTCTACACCTACCGCTTGGAAGTGATGAATCTGAGCGGGACGCCCAGCCTGGCAGCCGAGACCACGGCGACCTACCTGAGCCTTTGGCTGCCGGTGATCGTGACGCCATAAGGGATGCCACACCTTGAAGCCGCCGAACGGCTCCGCCTCGACCATCACGCCGGTACACTTGCGGTTGAGATGAGGTTGCCGGCGTGAAATTCGCCACGCTGCCCGGTGGCACAAAAAAGCGTAGCCGGATTTCTCCGGCTACGCTGCATCCGCATACCATCCAGCCATCCGACTAACAGCCGTTCAGACACCGCTCCTGGTACGTCTTCAAGTTAGCGACGTGTTCCGTGTAGTGCCCGGCCATGCCATAGAAGAACTCCACCAGCGGCATCTCCTCGCCCCACGGCGCTCGCCCCACCGTCGCCAACGTCTCCGCATCGGCCGAATCCAGCACGTGCATCAGGCGACGATGTGCGCTGGTGATGCCGTCTACTACGGTAATGAGCGGCAGGGCGGCCCGATCATCCACCTGTTTCTCGTTCCAGGCATCGTTATAGGTCACGCCCTTCTGCCACGGCCGCGGCCCATGCCACGCCTGCGCGGTGTGGATCGCCTCATCGAGCCACGACCAGACGTGGATGACCACATCCTTGACCGTCCATTTGCCCGCGACCGGGGCCGAAGTCAGCTCATCTTCGGTCAACTGCCCCAGGCAATCCATGAATTCCTTGAAACTTCGATCCAACGCGGTCCAGGCTTCGTCACAAGTGTGCATCGGTGCTCTCCTCCTCGACGACGCGCTCGCGCGCCGTGTACACATTGAGGCTGTCGCGGCGGACGTAGCCGACCAGGGTCACGTGCCAGGCCTCGGCCAGGGCGAGCGAAAGACTCGTCGGCGAGGTGCGGGTGGCGACGACCGGCACGCCCATGCGCGCAGCCTTGTTCAACATCTCGGAGCTGATCCGCCCGGTGCTGAGCAAAATCTTTTCCTGGGGGGAGATGTCATGCGTCAGGCAGTAGCCCCAGAGCTTGTCAATCGTGTTGTGCCGACCCACGTCCTCCACGACGGTCAGCAATGTCTCGCCCTCGGCCAGGGCCGAGGTGTGGATGCCGCGCGTTCGCTGCGTTTCTTGTAGGGCGCGCAGCAGGCGGCCCAACTGCCGTGCACTCACCCGCAATTCCGATGTCAACGGCTGCGCGGCCGCGGTCAAATCGGCAAAGGTGATGCCGCCGCCGCACCCGCTGGTGATTGTCGGCGGGCCGGGCAGCTCGAACTCGGCGCGGCGCAGCCAGACCTCGACGCACGCAGCGCTGGGGCAGATCACCACCCGCCGGACATCGGCCAGGCCCGCGATGATGCCTTCGCTGCGCAAAAAGCCGAGCGCCAATAAATCGATCTGATGAGGCGTACACATCAGCGTGGCGATCTCGCGGCCGTTGACGTGCAGTCGCACCCGGCCTTCGCGCACGACCGCGCCTTCGACCGTCTCGCTGCGGCCGTTCTCGAACCGCCTGAATGTCACCGCCTGGCTGACGTCCACCCGCCCCCTTTTTCAACTGAGCTTTATTATACCCGCAACCGCGGCGCGGCGCAAAGACCGGGGCAGGCGTGTGCCTGCCCCTACTTTTCGAGCCACCGCTCGTGGAATACGATCTTCTCCAGCGGCTTCCGGCTGTGGCTGCGGGCGATGGCCTTGACGGCCCGTCCCATCAGCGCCTCACCCTCGGCGGGGTAGCCGAGCGGCGTATAGGCGACCACCCGGATGCGCTCCGGCGCGGCAAGCAGCGCCCGCACGGTCTTCTCGTCGAAGCCGCCGATCCAACACGTCCCCAATCCCAGGGCCGTGGCTGCCAACACCAGGTGCTCCAAAGCGATGGCCGTGTCCACCGCCCAGTAGGGCAGATCGGTATGCTGGCCGCTCTCGCCCGGCTCGGCACAGGCCACGATCACAACCGGCGCGGTGCGCAGCCAGGCGTTGATCCGGTAGCCGTAGACCCGTTGGGCGGCCAGCTTCTCGATAGTCGCCGGCTCCCGCACCACCACGAACCGCCAGCACTGCCCGTTGCGCCACGACGGCGCCACCCGCGCCGCTTCCAGGCACCGGCCGATCAGCTCATCCGGCACCGGGTCGGGCTTGTAGGTGCGGACGCTGTGGCGGGCGGCGATGGTGTCGAAGATGTCCATCAGTCAGCAACTCCGTGTCATTGTGACGAAGGACGAAAGACGAAGGACGGTTGTTGGCGACAGCGGTCGTTCGTCGTTGGTCCGCCGTCATTCGTCGTCCTCACGCAAACGCCATCGCCTCGGCCATTTCGGGCGTCGGGTTGGCGGCCTCTTCATCCGTGATCTTGTGGATCTTGGACGGGTCGGCTACCCGGTCAATAAACATGATCCCTTCCAGGTGGTCAATCTCGTGCTGGAGGATGCGCGCCAGGTAGTCATAGGCGCGAACGCGCTGGGGCTTGCCGTAAGCATCCTGCCCGCGCACGACGACCATCGTGTGCCGCGTGATGTCGCCGGTGAAGCCGGGGATCGAAAGGCAGCCTTCCAGGCCCTCCTCGGTCTCGCGCGACGTCTTGACAATCTCCGGGTTGACGAAGGCGTACAACTCGGCCGGTGTGCCCTCTTCTTCGTCGGCGGGCATTTCGACCACGATCACCCGTTCCAGCACGTTCACCTGGGGCGCGGCCAGGCCCACCCCCGGCGCCACGCGCATCGTCTCGATCATGTCGTCAATCAACTGCTTTACTTCCGGCCCGAACTTGGTCACCTTGCGCGCCTTCCGGCGTAGCGTCGGGTGGCCGAGAAAGATGATCTCACGAATCGCCATGCCTGCTCCAATTTCTCTGTGGATTAGGTGAAAAATTATACCGTAGATTGCGCCTGTCCCCAAAATCGGCAGGTAGCGTCCGTCGCGAATCTCGGGTATAATGCCGGGCAGTAGAGATCAGCGCTATTTCACGCCGTCGCCCATGAACTTCGGCAATTGTCACCCTGAGCGGGTTAACGACGAACAATGCACTACGCCGTGACACCAGCGAAGGGTCTGCCCCTTCACTGCGTTCAGAGCTTGCCCTGAAACGCAGTGAAGGGGCAAGCTCTGAGCGAAGCCGAAGGGGTCTCGATGGCGCAGAGAGATGCTTCGCTGGGGTCTCGTCGCCGCGGACTTTTATTCGTTAACCCGCTCAGCATGACAGCGCAAGATTATCTTTGAGGGACAAAGGAGGGGAATTTGCAGACGAACGCGCGCTGGTGGGATCGCTATCTGGCCGCCCTGGCGTTGATCGGCGCGATGGCGCTGTTGTTGGCGCCGCCGGCCGGCCTGCTGGACAAGGCCGACCATGCCGCCTATGCGGTATGTGCGCGGCTGCCGGGGCACGTCTTCGTCGTGGCGGGCCGGCCCCTGCCGTTGTGCGCCCGGTGCTCCGGCACCTATCTGGCCGCGCTGGCCGGACTGGCCGCGCTGACACTGGCCGGACGGACGCGCGCGGGCGGTCTTCCGGGGCGCCGCTACATCGCCCTCTTTGCGCTGTTCGTCCTGGCCTGGGCCGTGGACGGGCTGAATTCCTATGTGAGCTTCTTCACCGACCTGCCGCACCTCTACGAGCCTGCCAACCTCCTCCGCCTGGCGACGGGCGCGCTGGAGGGGCTGGCGTTGGCCGCGTTTCTGCTGCCGATACTCAACCTGTCGTTGTGGGCTGCGCCCAGCCCCGCGGCGTCGGTCGGAAGCTGGCGCGATCTGGTCGCGCTGCTGGCGGGCGGGGCCGTTGTCGTAGGGCTGGTGGGCAGCGAATGGCCGCCCCTGCTCTACCCCCTGGCATTGTTCAGCGGAGCGGCCGTCATCGCGCTGATCGCCGCGGTCAATCTGATGATCGTCCTGATCCTGTTGCGCCGCGAGGGCCAAGCCACGCGCTGGCGAGAACTCCTCGCGCCGCTGGCAGTCGCCCTCGTCCTGGCCCTGGTCGAGCTGTGGGCGATCGCTGCGGCGCGGGCGTTCCTCACCGCGCGGCTAGGGCTGCCGTTTTGACGACGGACAACCAAATAGCCTGCGGTTGAAACCGCAGGCTGACACCGAAAACCCGTCGAAACGGGTTGACGCTGAGACGCGCAGTGCGTTTCAACGCACTTTCCGCCGCATATCAGGCGGTGATTTCAATCACCGCCCATCACCGCCGCCGCGAGCGCCCGCCCCTGCACCCCCGCCCGCGCCAGCCCGGCCTCCAACGTGTCGCACAGCCGCATGAGCTGGTCAACCTTGGCGACGATGCGGTGCTGTTCGGCGAGAGGTGGAAAGGGAATAAGCACCAGTTTCAGCCGGGTCGCCTTTATACCAAGGGCCGTGGTACCCGTAGCTTTGGCGTAAATAAGGCTGCGAACAGGAGGACTCATCAGAGCATACAACAGGTAAGCGGTGCAGAAGTCGGCACCGTATGGCTGCATGGTGATTATGCGCTGCGCCAGAACGGTCTTCTCCTCCGAATCAAGCAATGCGAGATTACCCAGAGGAGCTTCTGTCGTGAACAGAAGATCGCCTTTCTTGGGAATGCCCCGCGTCATCCAACTATCATAAATACTGGGATCAACGAACTCTCTTGGTTCTTGGCTCAGGTAACCTATCTTGACATTCTTGGCCGTGAGCAATCGCATTCCGGACTCGGTTTTCGTAGGCGTCTTGCCACGATAATCAATGAACCTAATCGCATCACCCAATCGATACCACATCCAGCCTTTGGACAACCCAAACGGGATTTCATTGGGATGAATGGGTGGCAGCGGAATGTCCTCGTTAATCTTCCCTTCCTTCACCAACCGCCGCTTCTCTGCGCGAATGCGTTTGAGCAACTCGCTCGCCGGCTCGTCATTGGGATCCTGCGGCACGAGCCTGCCGTGCACCGCCAACTGGAGGATCGCCTGGCGCAGCTCGGCGACGTTGCGCGGATCGTCGTAGAGCAGATCGAAGGCGTCAGCCACGGTGGCCCACGCGGCCGCGAACGCGTCGGCGTCCGCCGCGACGCTCAACCGATGCAGCGCGGCGCGGTTGACGGTCACGATGTCGGCCTGGGCCTGCCGCAGCTTGGCCTCCAGGTCGCGGGTCTGCGCGAAGAGGGACTCGACTTTGGCAACGATGCGGCGCTGCTCGGCGAGAGGAGGGAGGGGAAAGAGTGCTTCCTCCACGTAGCTTCTGGAAACACGCTGCTGTCCGGCCGTGCCGGTCATGCTGGCCTTACCGTTTTCGATAAACTGCGGTGTTTGCACGAGAGCCAACACGTATTCAGCCAGGACAGTGTCCGCAAGGGGGCGAAAGATGTGTAGCTCGGTAGTTCCGGCGCCTATGCCATTCGTAAGTCCTCGAAAAACCGTGGACTTCCGATTTTGGAAGCAGGGAGTGATCTTCGCCACGCCTACGTCACCCTCGGCAAAATGCGTGAATCCCTTCTTGATATCCCGCCAGAGCGCTTCTTGGGCCGTGTGGCCGCCGCCAATTCCATCGCGAATCAGAGTCATGGGAATGAAAGAGACAGGAAGATCGTCGTCCGCATTGTTTCTCGGGTTGATAATCCCAGCATCACCCAAGCGCACCCATTCCCACGACTCCGGCAAGTCGTAAGGCATGTCTGCCGGTTCAATCCGCCGCGACACCTTCGACTCCTGCAGCTTCCCTTCCTTCCCCAACCGCCGCTTCTCCGCGCGGATGTGCTTCAACAACTCGCTCGCCGGCTCGTCGGCCGGGTCTTGCGGCACGAGCTTGCCCTGCACGGCCAGCCCCAGGATGGCCTCGTTCAGCCGCGCCACGTCCTCCGGCGTGCGGATCAGGGTCTCGAAGTTTTGGAGGAGCAGGTCAAGGGACATGAGTTCTCATTTCCGGCGCGTTTGTCACCCTGAGCGGGTTAACGACTCAACACTAATAACAACACAACGCCAGCGAAGGGTCTCGTTGCCGCCAAGAGATGCTTCGCTGGATTTCCGCCGTAATGGACCTTGGCTCGTCGACCCGCTCAGCACGACAATCGAAAATCAGCCGCGTTCCAATGCGGCCATCAGTTCCGCCTTCAATGCGGCGCGGGCCGCGGCGATCTCGGCTTCCAGCCGGCGATAATCGGCCAGCAGCCGGGCCGGGTCGCCATGGGCGGCGTCAATGCTGTTGGGGTTCTTGATGTCCAGGTTGTAGCTGCGCGCCTTGATCTCGTCGAAGGTCACGCGCCAGGCGTACACGCTCTCCTGCCGGTCGTGCCACCACGCCTTCTCCCCGTCGAACTCCTCGATGCGAATGGGCCGGGTCTTGGTGTACTTCTTGTACCCCGCGGGCAGCGGGTGCTCGAAATACCACACCTCGCGCGTCGGCTCTCCCTTGGTGAAGAAGAGCAGGTTGGTGTTGATGTCGGTGTAGGGCGCAAAGACGCCGTTGGGCAGCCGCACCACGGTGTGCAGGTTGCAGCGTTCCAGCAGGTGCTCCTTCAGCCGCGTCTTCACCCCTTCGCCGAAGAGCGAGCCGTCGGGCAGCACGATCGCGCCCTGGCCGCCGTCTTTCAGGAGATGGACGATCAATGCCAGGAACAGGTCCGCGGTCTCCTTGGTCTGGAACTGGGCCGGGAAGTTGCTCTCCACGCCCGGCTCCTCCATGCCGCCGAAGGGTGGGTTGGTCAGGATGGCGTCCACCCGGTCGGCGTCGCCGTAGCTGCGATAGGGCCGCCGCGAGAGCGCGTTGTCCCGATCAATCTGCGGCACCTCGATGTCGTGCAGAATCAGGTTGGTGATGCACAGCAGGTGCGGCAGCGGCTTCTTCTCGACCCCGCGGATGGCGAGGCCGAGCTTCCGCAGGTCGTCCGGCGTTCGGGCTTGCTGCTTCAGGTACTCCAATGCGCAGACCAGGAAGCCGCCGGTGCCGCACGCGGGGTCGAGCACGACCTGGCCGAGCCGCGGGTCGGTCATGTCCACCATGAACTGCGTCACCGCGCGCGGGGTGTAGTACTCGCCCGCGTTGCCCGCGCTCTGCAGGTCGCGCAGGATCTTCTCGTAGAGGTCGTTGAAGAGGTGCCGGTCTTCCAGCGCGTTGAAGTCAATGCCGTTGATCTTGTTGATCACCTGGCGCAGCAGCGTGCCCGACTTCATGTAGTTGTACGCGTCAACAAAGACATCGCGCACGACGAAGCCCCGCGGGTCGTCGCCCGGCCCCAGTTTGAGTTCTTTCAAGCCGGGGAACAGCTCGTTGTTGATAAACGCCAGCAGTTCGTCGCCGGTCATCCCTTCGTCGTCGGCCGCCCACGTGCGCCAGCGCAGCCGCTCGGGGATGGGCGAGACGTAACGCGGCCCGATCTCGTATTCCTGCTCTTTGTCGTCGTAAATCTTCAGGAACAGCATCCAGACGAGCTGCGAGATGCGCTGCGCGTCGCCGTCCACGCCCGCGTCCTGGCGCATGATGTCCTGGATGGATTTAATCAGGGTGGAGATGGACATGGGTGGTTACACGGTCTCCTGGTTCTGGGATAGCTCGGCTTCCAGATCTTCGATCGTCGGCAGGCTGCCGCGGAATCCTTCCGGCAATGCCCGCGTCAATTGATAGGCCGATATGCCGATCGGCTTGCCCAGATCGCGCAGTGCGTATTCCACGATCACCCGGTTCTTCTCGCGGCACAGGATGAGTCCGATCGAGGGCTGATCTTGTTCCCCGCGCAGCAGGTCATCCATCGCCGAAAGGTAAAAATTCATCTTGCCTGCGTCATCGGGCTGAAAGGTACCGATCTTCAGGTCAACGACGACGAAGCAGCGCAAGCGGAAGTGGTAGAAGAGCAGGTCAAGGTAGAAATCCTGACCGCCGATCTCCAGATGGTACTGGTTGCCGACGAACGCAAAGCCCAGGCCCAACCCCAGCAGGAAGGCGCGCAGATGCTCGATCAGCGCCCGCTCCAGGTCCCGCTCGTGGGCCTCCTCACCCAGGGAGAGAAAGTCGAAGGTGTAGGGGTCTTTTAGCAACTGCTGGGCCAATTCCGATTGCGGCGCGGGCAATGTGCGCGCGAAGTTGCTTTGCGCACTGCCCAGCCTCTCGTGTAGCTTCGTATCAATCTGATGCACGAGGATGGCGCGGCTCCAGCCGTTCTCGATAGCCTTGCGGGCATACCAGACACGGTCTGGCGGCAGGTCAAGCTTTTCGAGCAAGGCGACGTTGTGGTACCAGGTGATTTGTGCAAGCATCTCTTGCACAAATTGCTCGTCAGGCCAGGCCTCGGCGAACGCCCGCATGTACTTCAAGTTGCGTGCGGAAAAACCCTTCATCTCAGGAAAGGCCTGGCGCAAATCCTGCGACAGCCGGTCAATCACCTTCGCGCCCCAGCCTTGAGCATCCTGCTGGCTCAGAATCTCGCGGCCGATCTGCCAGTAGAGCAGCACCAGCTCGCGATTGACGGACAGCACTGCACGTACCTGGGCGCCGCGGATGCGCTCTTGCAGACTGGCCAGGAAAGCTGCGTAGTTGGCCGGAATATCCAGCACGTGCGATGGCATGGTTGTACCTCCCCGTCTCAAGCCGCCCGGTATATCTCACGCTTTAGCGCGGCCAGCGCCTCGAAATAACGTTTCTTGCTGCCAAACGCGTTCAGGATCTGCACTGGCAGGCCGATCTCCCGGAAGGGCGACAATTGCAGCACGTTGACCAGTTTGCTGTCGTCCTGTGCCGCCTCCACCGGTGCGATCCCCTCGTCGGCGTACTTGGCAAGCAGCGCCTCGAGCACCGCGCGGGCTTTTCCGCCGTACTCATCGAACAGCGCGCTTTTGCGGACACTCCGCGCGCGCTCACCTCGCGTCAAGGGCGGCCGGTCGAACGCCACGTGGCAGATCAGGTCGAACGGGTCGAGATCGGCGTTGGCGCCGTCTTGCAGCTTGTCCAGCAAAAAGCCCTGCTCCAGCAGCTCGGCCAGCAGCGCCTCCTTGCGCGCGGCCGCGTTCCACCGGGTCAGAAAATCATCCAGCGATGCGTACTGGCCCCGCAGGTTCTCCCGGCTGAACTCCCGGAACGAGGCCGTCCTGAGGACGCCATCCGGCCCCAGGTATTGTACCCGCTCTGCCAGGATGCGCACCTCGACGCCGTTCACGTAGTACTTCTGGCGCGTCTGCGGCCGTTCTGTGAAGACCGCCCCGCCGCCCTGGTCCTCAGCCATCGGGTATTCGACGGCCTGGGGCTGAGTCCCGCCGTCCGGCTCCGGCGGCACGGGGGGATCGTCTGGCCCCGGCTCGTAAATCTGCACCGGGTCGCCGTCGAACGCGGGATCGGCGAACAGCCGCGTCACGTTGCGGAAGTCCATGATCGTGAAGTAGGTCTTGCCGAAATCCTCGCGGATGCGCGTCCCGCGGCCGATGATCTGCTTGAACTCGGTCATCGAATTGATGGTCTGGTCCAGCACGATCAGCTTGCAGGTCTGTGCATCCACGCCAGTGGTCATGAGCTTAGAGGTAGTGGCGATCACGGGATAAGGCTCTTCTGGGCTGATGAAGTTGTCCAGCTCGGCCTTGCCCACCGGGTTGTCGCCGGTGATCCGCATGACGTAGCGGCGGTTTTCGTTGACCAGGTCGCCGTTCATGTTGGCGATGGCGTGGCGCATCCGCTCGGCGTGCTCGATGTCCTCACAAAAGATGATCGTCTTCTGCATCCGGCCCGTGGCTCGCAGATATTCGCTCACGCGCCAGGCGACCAGTTCCGTGCGCTCGTCAATCACCAGCGTGCGATCGAAGTCGCGGCTGGTGTACAACTCATCGGGGATGGGCGTGCCGTAGCGGTCGATCTGCCCCTGCCTGGGCCGCCAGCCGTCCACGTCCCGGTCCAGGTCAATACGGATGACCTTGTACGGGGCCAGGAACCCATCGGCGATCCCCTGCCGGAGCGAGTAGGTGTAGATCGGTTCGCCGAAATAGTCAAAGTTGGAGGCGTCCTTGGTTTCCTTCGGCGTGGCGGTCAGGCCGATTTGCGCAGCGGAGGAGAAGTACTCCAGCACCTCGCGCCAGGCCGAATCGGCATCCGCGCTGCCCCGGTGGCATTCGTCCACGATGATCAGGTCGAAAAAGTCGGGCGAGAACTGGCGATAGACATCCTGCCAGTCCTCGGCGCCTGAGATGCCCTGGTAGAGCGCCAGGTAGATCTCGTAGGATTTGTCCACCTGGCGCTTGACCACCTTGGTCATCTTGTCGCCGAAAAACCGGAAGTCGTTGGTCATGGTCTGGTCGGCCATGATGTTCCGGTCGGTCAGGAAAAGCACGCGGCGCACCTTCTTGGCCCGCCACAGCCGCCAGATGATCTGAAACGCGGTATAGGTTTTGCCGGTGCCGGTCGCCATCACCAGCAGGAGCCGCTTCTGCCCCTCGGCGATGGCGCGCACCGTCCGGTTGATCGCCACCTCCTGGTAGTAGCGCGGCGCGCGGCCGTAGCGGTCGTAGTAGTAATCCTCGGTGACGATCTTCTCTATGGCCGCGGCCATCCCGGTATGCCGCATGTAGCGCAGCCACAGCGCATCGGGCGACGGGAACTCATCCAGCCCCAACTCACGTTCGACCGGGCCATCCTTGACCGTCCGGTCATGTTCCATGAAACCGTCGCCGTTGGAGGTGTAGACGAACGGCACGTCCAGCATCTCGGCGTATTCCAGCACCTGATCCATGCCCGCGCTGATGCCGTGGTTGTTGTCTTTGGCTTCGACGACTGCCAGGGGGATGCCGGGCTTGTGGTAGAGGAGATAGTCCACCCGCTTGCGGTCGGAACTGCGCATGGAGATCGTTCCGCGGACGATGACCCGGCCAGCATCGAAGGTCACTTCCTCGCGCATCTGGCCCGGCTTCCAGCCCGCGTCCTGGATTGCGGGCGTCACGTACTGGGTGCGGATTTCCTGCTCGGTGAGTTGCTTTTTGTTCATGGCAGTGCCAAGTATAGCACGCGCCGCATGATGTGACAATTCACTGCACACACACCACGCATCACGCATCACGCATCACGCATCACGCACCACGCATCACGCATCACGCATCACGCATCACGCATCACGCACCACGCACCACGCACCACGCATCACGCATCACGCATCACGCACCACGCATCACGCATCACGCACCACGCATCACGCTCCCCGCACCGCCTCCATCCCCATCCACTTCGCCACGACAATCTGCGACACGTTGAGGACATAGTGTGCGGCCAGGGGCGGCCAGAGGCTTCCGGTAACGAGGAAGAGCAACGAGAGGATGATCGCGGCCAGGGTCGTGCCGACGACGCCCCAACCGCCTTGCGGCCAGTGGAGCAATCCGAAGAAGAGCGCCAGCGGCCACATCAGCCAGTGGGGACGCAAACCTCCGACCCCGAACAGCCCCGGCCCGCCCAACGGCAACGAGCGGAACAACAGTTCCTCGACCGCGGCCGCCGGGAGCAACGCCAGCAGCACGCCGAGCCACTCGCGGCTGTCGAGAGGCAGGATGCACTGGATCAGCCTGGTGGAAAATGCCTCCTGCCCCCATCGGCGGACGACCAGCAGGCTGCCCAGATTAATCGCGGCAGCCGTCAGCAGGCCCACGCCCGCGCCGAACGCCAGCTCGGCCGGCAGCGCGGTCGTGCCCCAACCCAACGCGGCCGGCCCCGGCCCCATGCGCCAGCCCCAGAAGACGCACAGGCCGATCAGCGCCAGGCGCAGCGCGTTGTCAGGCAGGCTCAACAGCAGGTTGAACGGCGGCGTCCACCGGCGCAGAAGCAACCCCGATTGCAGCGTGCCCGCGGCGACGAACGCCATCAGAACCAGGACGCCCGTGGGGTAGAGCCAATCTTTGATCTTGTCTTCTCCATGCGGCATCCTTCGTCTGCGCTGCGCTCCGCGCGGCTCGTGAACTGTCCCTCTGAGCGGGTTGACGACGAACGGTGCGCCGCAGCGTGACACCAGCAAAGAGTCTTCGTGCGCAAAGAGAACCTGTCCTGAACACAGTGAAGGATGCTTCGCTGAAATCTCGCCGTCGCGAACCTTGACTTGTTAACCCGCTCAGCATGACAGCGCAAGTTCATTCGCGCAGGAATGCCGCCATAATCTGCAATCTGCGGTTCGTTCCGCGCCCTCATCGCACCGCGATGGTGTAACTGTACTTCGCCGCTTCGGTCGTCACCGGCGCCAGACCGCTGATGATCAGCACCGCTTTGTCCAACTTGCCCAGGTCGGCCACGTCCAGTTGACCGCGGCCGTCGGCCCCGACGGCCAGGCGCTCAACGGTGATCTTGTTGCTGCCGATCTCTACCAACTGCACCAGCCAGCGTTGCGCCAGCCGGTTGTCGGTCAGCACCCAGCCGGCCGCATCCCAACCTCCGGCGCCGTTCTCGCCGCCGTCGCTGTAGCTCAGCTCGGGAATGGCAACGTCGTCCACCATGAAGCCAGGCCCGTTCACCGCGTCGTCGGTCACGTACTCGAAGCGCAGCAGAATCTGCTTGCCGGCGAACGCGGTCAGATCAACCTGCTCCTGCACCCACTGGGGCGCTCTGCCCCCGCCGCTGATCCCCGTCCACCCCGGCCCGAAGGCGTTGCCCTCGGGGTTCTTGTCGGTGGTGTACTTGCCCCGCTGGAGCTGCCACTTTACGCCCCCGTCAGTCGAAACAGCGACGTAGGCGTAGTCCCAGCCGTCCTCGACGTCGTACCAGGCCGAAAACGCCAGCGTGGCCGATTTGACGCCGCGCAGATCGAACGCGCGGGTCAGGGTGGCGTCGCTGTCGTCACCGCGGTTCGACCACCACGAGGACTTGCCTCGCACCTGCGCGTCCACCAGCCCCACCTGCGTCTGGCCCTCGAAGTTGATCGTCACTGCGCCGCGGCCCTTCAGACTGATAAAATCTGCGGCGTACTGCCCCACCTGCGCCGCGCCAGTGGCCGGGAAGCGCCGGATCGTCTCGGCCACGGCCGGCTGAGGTGGATCAATCTGCTCGTAGCCGAAGCGGCCATCGGACGTGGCTTTCGGCGCGTCCAGATAGTTGGCGATCAGCCAATCGGCGTAAATATCGTCGAACCGCTCGGCGCGACCGGCTTTCGTCAGCGCGTCGTTGAAGCCGAGGATGCCGTTCTCCGGCGACGCCACGACCGCCTTGGTCAGGTCTTCGCCGAAGCGATCGAGGAAGTAGGCCATGAAAAGATACGACGCGCCGTAGTGCGCGTCGTTGCCTTCGCTCGGGTCGGCCCAGGTCGTCAGTTGTGTATCGGGTTTCTGGGCATACGCGAACTCCGCGCCGCCTGGGTCGAAGCCGTTCAACTCGCTCGCCAGCTCCGACATGCCCTCGTTGACCCACGTATCTTCGTTGCGGTCGTTGGCCCAGTGGATCATGTGCTGGAACTCGTGGGCCAGGGTGCCGTCGTAGAAGTCGCTGTTCGGCTTGCCGTTATCCGACTCGGCCGAGACGTAGAACATCTCGCGCTCGTTCGAATACTGGTTGACGGATTTCGAGTATTCGTCGGCCGAGTAGTAGTAACCGGCGACACGCTTCCCCAGGCTGCGGGCGTGGAGGATGCTCAAGTGGATGTCGTTATCCACGCCGGGCGTCCACTCGCTGCCAAAGAACTCGCGATTCGTAGGATAGGTCTTCTCTTCGAACCGCTTGGCGGATTTCTCCAGGTCGGCCTGGTTGAGCTTGATGCCCTCTTCGACCCACATGTAGAGATGGGGCGTGATGTAGAGCAGCTCAGCGGTGATCTGTTTGTGTTCCTTGGTGTCCTCATTGGAAATCCAGAACTTGGCCTTGTCGCCAACCTTGTAGCTCGGCGGCGTGGCGTTGACCACCAGCGGGATATCGCCCACGCCGGACTTCAGCCGCATCGCCAGGTCGCGCTGATCGCGCGCCGGCATCTTGGCCTCGGCCAGCAGCGCCTCGAAGTCCTGCCCGCCGGCCGCCGCCGGCGGCGTGGGCGTAGCCGCGGCCTGCGGGGTCAGCTTGGCCCCGGCGCCGGGCGTGGCCGTTGCGCTCGTCTGCGGTCGTGTGGCAGGAGCGACGGGCAGTTCGGCCGTCGCCACACGGGTAATAACGGTGACAGGGCGCTCGCCTGTAGCCGGACGGTTCGCCTGCGGCCCGAACGTCATCCAGCCGACTACCCCGGCGAAGACCACCGCGCAGCAGCAGAGGAACAATGCCGCGGCGACAAGGCCGATGATTAAGTTGCGATTTCGTTGTGTCATGTGCGATCTCCGTAATTCGAGTTTGGCTAGTCCCAACAGGATCTATCCAGCGGCAGCACCCCGCCGTTGTTGCTATGCACCCCTTCCGGCGTCATATCCAGGACCATGAAGCCGTTGGGCAAGTAGAAGAAGGTGTAAAGGCGCAGGCAGACGCGCATCCCGATCTGGCCGTCACGGCGCGGGCGCACGTCGGCCAGGCTGACGCGCAAGATCGGCGCCGACGCCTGCTCGTCGTACAAGTACACCTCGCGCTGCGCGTTGATGGCGATGCGCTGCGAGTCGCCACGGACATGGGCCTCCGGCGGCGGCAGGTAGAGCGGGCTGAGAACGAACGGGCCGACCAGTAGGATCAAGCCCCCGATCAGTTGCCACCAAAGCTGGTTGCGCGAGCCGGCGCGTAGGTTTTTGAGGATGGCGCGCATCACCGCGCTCCACCCCAACAACAGCGCCAGGTACACCAGACAATTGACCAGGAACAACCCCGGCAGCAGCTCACCGCCGGCCGCTTCCCCCTGGATAAAAGGCGCCGGCGCGCCGCGATAGCCAGGGCACAACCCATCGCAGCCGGCGCGGTAATCGGCCACCTCGAACGCCATGCCCGACCACCAACTCAACAGCGGCGCGGCGACCAGGCAGACCAGCAGCACGATCACCCAGCGGAACGTCTGCTGCCGCCACCAAATCGTCAGTAGAATGGCAAGCACGGCCAGTCCCAGGCCCAGGAGGGCGGCTTGCCACGTGAGTAAGCCCATGAGCTAACTCCTCCCGTAACCGTCCAGACCTAGCGGAGCATCCTGAGCGGAGTCCGGCGAAGTGTGCCGGATGAAGTCGAAGGAATGCGGAGCGGGTATCACCTAAGGCCGCATCCTTCGACTGCGCTCCGCAAAAGACGCTCCGCTCCGCTCAGGATGCTTCCGTTCCGGCATAGGCTGAACGGTTACTTCCTTCCCCAAATAGACTACGCCCTACGCGCACGCCTGCCCAACCCATACCCAATACCCATTACCACCACCCCCGCCGCCAACGTCCCCCCCGTCAAAATGAACCCCGCGTCGAACCAGAACTTATCGGGGAAAAGGCGGATGAGGGAGTCGCTCCAGTCGAAGGTCCAACTGCCGGGCTGGAAGAAAAGCTCGTGGAAGCCGATGAAAAAGGTACGCCAGCCGACCAGCACGAAGGCGACCAGGAAGCCGAGCAGCCCCGTCGTCAGCGCGCCGCCGACGAAGATGGCCGCGTAACCATCGGCCCGCGTCTTGTGCCGGGCCAGCAGCAGCGCCAGCCCGCCGACGACGATGAGCGCGCTCACCGCCAGCACGCGCCACAAGAGATCAATGAACCGCTTGACGTCCATCATGTGACTGCGCTCGTACTGGTTGAACAGCACCTTGTCGGTGCCGGGCAGCCGCAGCGCGTCGAGTAACACGATGGCCTGGTCGGCCGGGCGGGGGTCATTCAGAAAGTGGATGCTGGTCAGCCCCCGCTCCAACCGCTGCTCGGTGGTGAAGCCATAGGTGTCGGGCGGAAAATCGGGCTTGACGTACTCGTGCTTCGGGTACCAGTCGGCCACCATGACGCGCGCTGCGGTCAGCGCGAGGAAGATGGGCATGGCGAAGACGATAAGCAGACGAATAATGCCTAGAAGAGTTTTGTTCACTAATGGCCTCCAAACGTATTCCCGCAAACCTCGCTTTGTCACTCTGCGCGGGTCGCTCCCGAGCATTCCGTTGCGGCGTCACACCAGCAAAGAGCCTACCCCTTCACTGCGTTCAGGGCAAGCCCTGAACGCAGTGAAGGGGCAAGCTCTGAGTGCAACGAAGGGATTCTTCGCTGTTACACGCCGTCGCGAGAGATTCGGGGCGGAGCCGCTGCTTAGAAACTTGCAACGCCGGATGCTTCGCTGGATGTTCGCCGCAGCGATCGCTGGCTGGTAGACCCGCTCAGCATGACAAGCGCAGGCGTTTCTTCTAGCAAGAACGCCGCCGCGCGGCATGGCAGTTCTCAGAATGACAAGCGGTCGGTAGTGGCCTTTGCGGTATTGTCTCCCAGCCAACGATCGAACCAGTCCAACGTGCGTTTGACGTACATCTCCGGCGCGACCTCTAGCGCCTCCAGGTGATCCGCGCCGGGGACGAGCCACAACTCGGCGCGCTCCGGGGCCGTGGCGTCCCAGATCAGCTTATAGACCTGCTCGCTCTGCCACGAAGGCACGTGGGTGTCGGCCATGCCGTGGATAAGGAGGATCGGCATCCAGGCGTGGACGTTTTGCAAGGCCCGCCACAGATCGTGATTCGCCAACACCTGGATCACCGGCTGGATGGCCCAGTAGATCGGAGGTCGCACCCGGCCGGAGTAAAGACCGCGGCCCGAGATCGCGGGGCTATCGAGCACCATCGCATCTATTCCGCCGCCCGCATGTTGGGCCGCCAGGGCCAGGCCCACCGACGCGCCGAACGAGTTGCCCCACAGACCAGCCCAGCGCTGGCCCTGCTCCTCCCGCAGCCAGCGCACCCAACCCAATAGATCGTCCATCGGCAGCGCGCCCTTCGAATCCCACGGGCCATCCGACCGGCCATGGCCGCGGATGTCCACGAGCAGGCAGTTGTAGCCGCGGCCCAGGGCTGCGCGCACCAACGGCCACGCGGTCAGCGGCTCGGCGTCCTCACCCACAAAGGCGCTCAGTTGCCCTTCGGAGAGCCGGCTGAAAGGCGGCCGTTGCAGGGCCGGTGGCATCACCAGCCGCCGCGCCAGGACGATGCCGCCGCTGCTGTTGTAGCCGTGGTGGTGGATGATCGTCCGGTCGCCACGGCCACCCAGCCAGATCGCATGGAGCCGCGCGCCGTCCTCGGCGGTAACGAAGAGATCCTTGGCCCCCGCAACCAGGTCGCCCGGCAGCTCGGCGACGGCGCGCTGCGGGTGCGTCAGGTAGTAGCGCATCGCGGTCGCCGCGGCCAGGCCCAGGCCGGCCGCGGGCAGCAGCCAGGAACGACGCAGGAGCGTGCGAGGAACGGCTTTCTGGTCGGTCACGCCACTTTCACCAGGATCTTCCCGAACCCTTCCCCGTTCAACATCCGCGCCAGCGCGGATGGGTATTCGGCCAGGGGGAAGACGGAGTCCACCACCGGCTTGAGCTTGCCGGCCCATACCTGCGCCATGACCGCCTCGAAGTCGGCCTGGGTGCCCATGGTGCTGCCGATGATGCTCAGATGCTTGCCAAAGAGCAGGTTGACCGGTGTGCTCGCCTCGTAACCGGCCGTCCCGCCGACGGTCAACAGCCGGCCGCCCTTCACCAGGCAGCGCAGGCTGCTGCTCCAGGTCGCCGCGCCTACGTTGTCTACCACCACGTCCACCCCGCGTTTGCCCGTCGCGGCATAGACTGCCTTACTCCAGTTCGGCTCGGCCGCGCGATCCACGGCCCAATCCGCGCCCAACGCGCGGGCTTTGGCGGCCTTCTCCGCGTTGGCCGCGATCACGAAGACGGTCGCGCCGGCCAGCCTGGCGATCTGGATGGCGACGCTGTTCACCCCGCCGCCCGCGCCCACCACCAGCACCGTCTCGCCAGCCCGCAGGCGCCCGGCCGTGATCAGCATGTGCCAGGCGGTAACGCTCACCAGCGGGGCGGCCGCGGCCTGATCGTCGGCATAGCCGGCGGGGATGGCGACCAGGTTGCGGGCCGGGACCACCACGAATTCGGCATAGGCGCCGCGCACGTGCTCGCCGAGGATCGCGAAGCGGTCGCACCGGTTGTGCCAGCCCGCCACGCACGAAGGACACGCGCCGCACCAAAGAGTCGGGTTGGCGACGACGCGTTGCCCCACCTGCCAACCGCTCACCCCATCGCCCAGCGCGGCGATCGCGCCGCTGAAGTCGGAGCCGAGCACGTGCGGCATCGCCAGATCCAGTCCCTTCCAACCGATGCGGACGAAATTGTCCAGCCGGTTAAGGGCCGCGTAGCGGACGGCGACCAGCGCTTCGCCGGGGCCAGGCTGCGGGGCGACGATGTCCTCGCGATACTGCAACACATCCGGCCCACCATGTTGGTAGAAGACGACAGCGCGCATGATGACCTCACGTCATTGCAGATTGCAAATTGCGGATTGCAAATTGCAGGGTGATTCTACATCAGAGGGGCGCAAAAAGCCAACCGGCGCTTGTTGGAACTGTTCACCGTTGGGGTAACGGATTTGTAGCATAGCCCCTTGTGGGCGCTCCGCGGGCGTCAAAACGGCTGTAAAGGGGCGCGGAACGGGCACAAGGCCCTATGCTACGGCGTTCGCGGAGTAACGGTGAACAGTTACTTGTTGTGGTATTCTTTGGGCATGGGTTCACCTCGATCCAGGGATCATCACGCCTTTGAATTGGCTCATGTACAACTCGTAGTAGAATCCCTCCTGCGCCAGCAGGGCCTTGTGGCTGCCTTGCTCCACGATCTCACCATTGCGGATGACGAGGATCTTGTCGGCCTCGCGGATCGTGCTCAGGCGGTGGGCCACCACGAAGCTCGTCCGCCCCTCCATCAGACGCAGCAGCGCTTCCTGGATCTGTGCCTCGGTGCGGGTGTCAACGCTGCTGGTTGCTTCGTCCAGGACGAGGATGCGGGGATCGGCCAGGATGGCGCACGCGATCGCCAACAACTGCCGCTGGCCCTGGCTCAGGTTGCCGGCGCGCTCCGATAGGAGCGTATCGTAGCTGTGGGGCAGCCGGTGGATGAAGTGGTCGGCGTTCGCCAGGCGTGCGGCAGCGATCACCTCGTCGTCGGTCGCGTCCAGCCGGCCGTAACGGATGTTTTCCTTGACGCTTTCTGAGAAGAGGAAGGTGTCTTGCAGCACCACGCCCAACTGCCGGCGCAGATCGGCCTTGCGAACGCCGCGGATGTCCTGGTCGTCAATCCGAATGGCGCCGGCATCCACGTCGTAGAAGCGCGACAGCAGGTTAATGATGGTCGTCTTGCCCGCGCCGGTCGGCCCCACCAGCGCGATGGTCTGCCCAGGCTCGGCGGTCAAGCTGACGTGACGGAGCACGGGCACGCCTGACTTGTAGCCGAAGTCCACCGCGTCGAAGACCACCTTGCCGGCGATGGCCGTCAGCGGCAGGGCTTCCGGCGCATCTTCGATCTCCGGGTGTTCGTCAAGAATGTCGAAGACCCGCTCGGCGCCGGCCAACGCCGCCTGGATGGTGTTGAAGAGGCTGGCAAGGTCGCTGATGGGCCGGCGGAGCTGCTGGGCGTAGTTCAGGAAGCTGGCAACGGTGCCGATGGTCGCCAGTCCCCGCACGGCCATCCAGGCCCCCGCGGTCGCCATGGCAGCGAAGCCGATGTTGTTGACCATGTTGCCGCCCGGGCCCATCAGACCGGAATAGGTCTGCGCACGGATCGCAGCCGCCCGCAACCGGCGGTTTGCCTGATCGAACTCCTCGATCACCGCCTCCTCGCGGCCGTAGGCGTGAACGGCCTTGCCACCGGTGATGCTCTCCTCGACCAGTCCGTTCAGCACGCCCAAGGCCGCCTGTTGATCGCGGAAGCCCTGCCGGCTGTTACGGGCGATATAGCGCGTCAGATATGCCATCAGCGGCACGACGATGAGGCTGACCAGCGCCAGCGGGACGTTGACGGCCAACATCACGATGATGACGCCCACCAGCGTGAAGATGGAGGAGATGAAGCTCGTCACGCTGTTGGTCAGCACCGTATTGACGTTCTCGACATCGTTGGTCAGCCGGCTCATCAGCTCACCGTGCGTATGCCCGTCGAAGAAACGCAGTGATAACGTTTGCAGCTTGGCGAAGAGATCGCGGCGCAGATCGCGCACCGTGCCCTGCGCTGCGCGAATCATCAGGATCGTCTGGAGCCACGAGGTGAGCGACAACGCAGCGTAGGAAACGAGCATCAACACGATCAGCCGCGCCAGCCCGGGCAGATCATGGGCCAGGATGAAGCGGTCAATGGCAAGCCCCATCAGGTAGGGGCCGAGCAAGCTCAGGCCGGTCGTGAGCAGAACCAGGATGACGACGGCCACCAACAGCCACCGCTGGCGTCGCAGATAGCCCCACAGCCGGTGGAGCGTGCCCTGCGCGTCTTTGGCGCGCGCCGTCTGGCCGAACCCGCCGCCCGGCCCCATCGGCCCGCGCGGGCCGATGCCGAAGATAGGTTGCACCTGCGGCCGGGGCGCGTTATTCGGCGTCATGAGACACCTCCCGCGGCTGCCAGCGCCCCGTTGCCCAATTGCGACTCAAAAATCTCGCGGTAGATCGGACTGGTAACGATCAACTCCTGGTGCGTGCCCTCCGCGGCGATCCGGCCCTCGTCGAGGACCAGAATCTTATCGGCCTGGAGCACGGTGCTGATGCGTTGGGCCACCACAAAGCTGGTCCGCCCGGCCATCAACCGGTCCAGCGCGGCCTGGAGCCTGGCCTCTGTTTGGACATCCACTGCACTCGTGCTGTCATCCAGGATCAGGATGTCGGGCTGCCGGATCAGGGCACGGGCGATGGCAATCCGCTGCTTTTGACCGCCGGAGAGATTGACCCCCCGCTGCCCCAACTCGCCGCCGTAGCCTTCGGGCAACGCCGTGATAAAATCGTCGGCCTGCGCGGCCTGCGCGGCCGCGGCCAGGGCGACATCATCGGCCGCAGGGCGGCCCTGGCGGATGTTTTCGGCGATACTGCCGGAGAAGAGGATGGTGTCTTGCAAGGCCACGCCGATGTGGCTGCGCAGCTCGGCCTGGGGGATGTCGCGCACGTCCACGCCGCCGATGGTCACTCGGCCGGCTTTCACGTCGTAGAAGCGCGGAATCAGGCTGACCAGGGAGGACTTGCCCGACCCCGTCGCGCCCAGGATGGCGACCGTCTGCCCCGGCTCGGCCACGAAGCTGATGTCCTGCAGCACAGGATCGCCGCCGTCATACGCGAAGGTCACGTGCTCGAAGGCGACACGGCCACCCGCCGGAAACGCCGCCTGGGCGCCGGGCCGATCCTGGACGTCTGGCGCGGCGTTCAACACCTCGGCCAGGCGCGTGGCCGAAGCGCCCGCGCGAGAGACCTGGATGAGCAACATGCTGACCATCTGCAGGGAGAAGAGCGTCTGGCGGAGGTAGTTGGTGAACGCGACGATCTCGCCGACGGTCATCGTCCCCTGCGTCACCTGAACGCCACCGAACCAGAGCGCGCCAGCGACGCCGAAATTCAGCGCCAGCATCATAAAGGGGCCGACGATCGCGCTGAACTGCATGGCCCGGATCGAGTTTGCCATCAGCGCATCGTTGGCAGCGCCGAAACGTGCCTCCTCGTGCTGGCCGCGCACAAACGCCTTGACCACCCGCACCCCGGCCAGGTTTTCCTGGAGCGTGGTGTTCAGCCGGTCGAGGCTCTCCTGGACACGAAGAAAGAGCGGCGTGGAGCGCCGGATCACAACGACCAGCACGACCGTCAGGAACGGAACCAGGATCACCAGGGTGGGCGCCAGGCGGAGGCTGGTGAGGATCGCCATGATGAGGCTCCCCACGACGAGCAGTGGCGCACGCACGAGGATGCGCAACGCGATCAGGACAACCTCCTGCGCCTGGTTGACGTCGTTGGTGAGCCGCGTGACCAGTTGACCGGTGCCGAGCCGGTCGAGGTTGCCGAAGGAGAGCGTCTGAATCTTGCGGTAGACCGCGCTGCGCAGGTCGGCGCCGTAGTTCATGGCCGCGCGCACCGCGAAAACGGTGCAGCCGATGCCCCCAAACGCGCCGACGAAGGTCAGCCCGAGCATCAACAAACCGGTGTTCAGCACCACCGGCAGGTTGCGCGTGCCGATCCCCACGTCAATAATGCGCTCCATGAGGGACGGCAAGATCAGGTCTATGGCAACTTCCACGACCATCAACAGCGGGGCGATGATCGCTTCCCTGCGATAGGGTCGGAGGAATCTGGCGATTTGGCGGATTGGGTTCATGATTGCTCGTGATCGGCTCAACAGCCCTTCCGACGAACGCGGTTGGCCGGGCAGATTATCCGGCAAACAGGGGCAACTGTCAAACGGGGGCAGGAACGTGCCTATACAAAGCAAAAGCCATTCGGACCGATGATTGAAATCACCGTCTGGCACGGCAAGTGCGTTGAAACGCACTCCGCGCCGTGGCGGCAACCCGTTTCAACGGGTTTCGTCTGTGCCAGACTACGGTTTCAACCGTAGGCTCTCGCGCGCGTATTGCGGCCAGTCTGTGGTATCATTCGGTGCGTTGGACTTTGTTCGTATTTTCCGACCGTTCTACAGAGGAGAATCACATGATCCCCAAACTTCTTTTCGGCCGCACCGGCCACCTGAGCACGCGCACGCTCTTCGGCGCAGCGGCCCTGGGGGGCGTGACCCAGGCTGAGGCCGACCGCACCCTCGATCTACTGCTGGAGTATGGCGTCAACCACATTGACACCGCGGCCAGCTACGGCGAGGCAGAGTTACGTGTCGGCCCGTGGATGCCGCGCTATCGCAAGCAGTTCTTCCTGGCGACCAAGACCGGCAAACGGACCTATGCGGAAGCCAAAGAGGAATTCCATCGTTCCCTGGAACGGCTCCAGGTAGACAGCGTGGATCTGATCCAACTGCACGCCTTGATAGACCCGGAGGAATGGAAGACCGCGATGGGGCCAGGCGGCGCGCTGGAGGCGTTGATCGAGGCGCGCGAGCAGGGATTGGTGCGCTTCATCGGCGTCACCGGGCACGAAATCTCGATTGCGGCCATGCACCAACTCAGCCTGCACCGCTTCGACTTCGACTCGGTCCTCTTGCCCTACAACTATCTGCTGATGCAAAATCTTGTCTACGCCGCGGGCTTCGAGACTGTGGTGAAGATCTGCCAGGCGCGGAACGTAGCGGTGCAGACGATCAAGGGGTTGACGCGGCGCCGTTGGGAAGGCCGGCCGCAGACGCGCGCCACCTGGTATGAGCCGCTCGAAGAACAGGCCGACGTTGACCTGGCGGTGCATTGGGTCTTGGGTCGGCCGGGCGTCTTCCTCAACACCGTGGGCGACATCCACGTGCTGCCGCAGGTGTTGGACGCGGCCAGCCGGTTCGAGCAGCGACCCTCTGACGAGGAGATGCAGGCGCTCGTCGCGCGACAAGAGATGAAACCGATGTTTTGGTGACGCGAAACGTGCCAGGCACTTCCGAAACGTGCCAGGCACTTCCGAAACGTGCCTGGCACGTACGCGACATCGCTTACTCCGCGCAGTACGCCAGCGCGGTTGCATAGGGCCGGAAACCCACGCGTTCATAGACCCGGCCCGCGCGCTCGTCGGCCGCGGTCAAGAAGGCCACCTCGACGCCGCGCTCGAACGCGGTCTGTGCGGCCTGGGCGGTCAGGGCCGAGGCGATGCCCCGCCGGCGATACGCCTCCAACGTCGCGATCCCCACCAGTTCCGTGAAGCCATCCAGCGGCGCCGTGAAGTCCCCCGCAGCGACCGGCACGCCGTCCAGCCGGGCCAGGAACGCCGCGTACCGTTCGAGCTTGGGGCGGAAATGCTCCGCGTCGGCCAGCGTGGGCTGCTCGCCGCTCGTGTCGCCAAACCCCCGCTGCTGTACCTCCGTATGCGCCAGCAGGTCTTCGGCCGGCGAATCGGGGGTCAGGGTGATGATCTCCAGGCCGGGGATGAGGGGCGCCGGGCGGAAGGTCTCGCGGGTGCAGGTCAGCAGCACGGTGCGGTCTTCGAGCGTAAAACCGGCCGCGGCCAACGCTGCGCCAAAGTCGGGCGCAAACTCGGCGATGAACTCGAAGCGGGGCAGCCGATCACGCGCCACGAACGCGGCGCGCACCTCTGCCAACGCGTCCGACAGAACTTCCCCTGAGTGTGTCGAAGGGGCGTCGCCGACCGGTTCGAGGAGCTTTGCGTAATTGTAAAAGCGCAGCGCATCGTGCGGGTTGAAGAAAAGCACAAAAGGCGGCCGCTCGACCACGTCGTGGGTCAAAGCCGCCGCCTTACGCATGTAGGCTTCCAGATCGGCAACCGATAGATTCATCCTTCCGCCTTCGTCCTTCATGCCTCGGTTTCCGCCAGATACTTCTCGCACTCCATGGCCGCGGCCACGCCCTGGCCTGCGGAGGTGGCGGCCTGCTTGAAGCGATGATCCTGGATCTCGCCCGCGGCAAAGATGCCCGGCACACTGGTACGCATCAGCCGGTCGGTGATCAGATAGCCCTGGTCGTCCATCGCCAGTTTATCCATGAAGAGCTGGTTGTTGGGCAGGTGGCCGACGTAGACGAAAACGCCATCCACGGGCAGGGTCGTTTCCTCGCCGGTGACGACGTTTTTGACCGCGAGCTTCTCGACCTTGTTCTCACCGCTGATCGCCGTCACCACGCTGTTCCAGATGAACTCGATCTTCGGGTTCTCTTTGGCGCGACGCGCCAGGGTGGCGCCGGCCCGCAGCGAGTCGCGGCGATGGATGATCCGCACCCGGCTGGCGAACTTAGTCAGGAAGAGCGCTTCTTGCAGCGCGCTGTCGCCGCCGCCGATCACCACGACTTCCTTGCCGCGGAAGAAAAAGCCGTCACAGGTGGCGCAATAGCTGACCCCGCGCCCGGTCAGCCGCTCCTCGTCCGGCACGGCCAGCCGCCGCGGCGATGCGCCGGTAGCGACGATCACCGAGTTCGTGCGGAAGAGATGCCCGCCGGCCGTCGTCACCGTGAAGGGCGGCCCGTTCACGTCCAGCTCGGTCACGTAGTCAATCAACACCTCGGCGCCGAACCGCTCGGCCTGCTTCTGCATGTTCTCCACCAGCTCCGGGCCTTGAATCGTCCCGATGCCGGGGAAGTTCTCGACCTCGGTGGTCAGTGCGATCTGGCCGCCCAGCTCGTTGCCGGTGATGAGCAGCGGTCGCAGGTTGGCGCGGCCGGTGTAGAGCGCCGCCGACCACCCCGCCGGGCCGCTGCCGATGATGATAACGTTCTCGATCGCCGGTCGGGGTTCCGCCGCAGCCTGCTCCAGTGCCGGTTCTGCTCCGCCGCCAAGGCTAAGGTTGAGGTTAAGGCTGTCCAACATTCCAATCACTCCTGTGCTAATTCGCAATGGGGCAAAATTTGCTTTAGAGCATCTGTCATTCTGAGCGGGTTTGCCCCTGACCTCTCGCGACGGCGAGAACCCAGCGAAGAATCCGGTGTCGCAACGAGACTCCTTCGACTGCGCTCAGGGCAGGCTCTTCACTGGATTCTCGCCGCAACGCACTTCACGGAACCGCTTGCGCGCCGCTCAGGGTGACAAAGTGAGTTTCGCGGTATTGCGCTAGTTCATCTCCCCCGCTTCGTACAAGATCAGCGCCGCAGCGATGACCCCCGCGGTCTCCGCCCGCAGGATGCGCGGGCCGAGGGTGACGGATTGCACGCCGTAGCGCCGGGCCTGGGCTATCTCGGCCTCGGTGAAGCCCCCCTCCGGCCCGACATACACTTGGATGCGCGCGCCCGCGGCGAAGTTACACCCCACCAGCGCGTCGCGCAGGGTGGTCACGTGCTCACCTTCCCAGGGGATGAGACGAACGGCCCCCCTGCCCCCCCAATCCTGGGGGGAATCCGACTTCCCCCCAGCCCCCCAATCTGGGGGGGTACCCGTCTCCCCCCCAGCCCCCCAATCTGGGGGGGAATCCGACTCCCCCCCAGCCCCCCAATCTGGGGGGGTACCCGTCTCCCCCCCAGCCCCCCAATCTGGGGTGGTACCCGTCTCCCCCCGATTTCGGGGGGCCGGGGGGGCGCTTGCCACCGCCTGCCCAAACAACTGCGCAGCCCCCAGCTCCGGCAGCCGGCCGCGTCCGCACTGCTCGGCCGCTTCCTGGATGATACGCTCCCACCACTCGCGCTTGCTCTCGACTGCGTCCAGGTCATCCACCACGTTGCGCTCGCAGATCATCGGCACGAACGCGCTGACGCCGACCTCGGTGCCCTTTTGCAGCGCCCAGCCGAACCGCTCGCCCTTGAGCACGGCCTGGTAGAGGGTGACGTGCGTCCGCGGCTCGCGCTCGGCCTCCCACCGGCGCACGACCTGGAACTTGACGTCCGCGTCGCCCACCGCGATCAAGATGCCCTCGTAGGCCCCGCCACGGCCGTCGAGCAGGGTCGCGCGGTCGCCCAGCCGCATGCGGAGCACGCGACGCACCTGGTGTGCCTGGTCGCCGGTGAGGGTGACAGGCTGGTGGTCGAGGGATGGGGGGGAAACGAAAAAGCGATGCATCGCGCCTCATATCTGAGCGACAGAATCCAGCAATTCAGAAATCAGAAACCAGAACTAATGGGGGAGACCAGGCGGAACCCGATATAACCGAGCGAATAGTCGGGAGAGTCCCAGAGGCGCACAGACGGGCGGGCGAGCCACTGACTGTGGTACCACGACCCGCCCCGCACCACACGGTCACTTTGCTCTTGATTATGCCATAAATCGTTCCATTCCCACACATTGCCGGCCACGTCCCACAGACCGAACGGTTTGCTCTCCCCCAAGGGATACATCGCCACCGGCGACGTACCGCCGATACCGGATTCGGCCGTGTTAGCCCGCGCCAGGATCGTTTTCTTGCCCTCCTCGCTCTCGAAATCGGTAACGCGGCCGCTGCCCGGCACGTCCCAGGGATAGCGTTCTCGCTCGCCCTCCTTCTCGCCGCCGGCCAGCCACAGCCATTCGGCATCGGTGGGCAGACGGACGACGCATTTCGGATTTCGGATTACGGATTGCGGATTGACGCCATTGGGAGAGACAATCCGCAATCCGAAATCGCCAATCCGCAATCGCTCCGTCAGCCATGCGGCATACGCGGCGGCCTCGTGCCAGGAGATGCCGACGACCGGGTAGCCGCGGCGGTCCTTGCCGAAACGGGGACGCTGCCAATATTCCGGCTGCGTCACCGGGCCTGCGCCGCGATAATCGGGCGGTTTCATCCGCCAACGCCAGCCCGGGCTGTCCTTGCCGCCCCAATAGCCCGGTTTGTCGTAGCCATCGGCCTGGATGAACCGCTCGAACTGGGCGTTGGTGATTGGATATTTGGCGGCGAGAAGCGCTTGCCACGTGCCAGGCACTTCGCAAGTGCCTGGCACGTTACCCCGCACGCCACCCGCCGCGCAATAAACCCAGGCATCAAGATCTTCGGGCAGACCGCCCAGTTCGTCCCAGGCTTCGCCGGCGGCGTAGCGCGTGAGCACAGGGATGCGCGGCGGCTCGTTCAGACGGTCGGTCTCCAGATCGCGGTCTTGCATCGTCTGGCGCAGTTCGCGCAGCACGTCGCGGCGAGTGGTGGGGTTCACGCCGCTGGCGCCAATGTCGGCCAGGGCGCGACCCGCCAGCACCGCGGGCCGGCCCGCGTCGTCCGGGCCGGTTGGCTCCATGCTGCGCAGGTCGTTCAGGAAGCCCCCGGCGTCATACTGCCGGTTGTCCACCACGCCCAACTGCCCGGCCGCCAGCAGGATCACCTCCCGCCAGCGACCGTCCCGCCAGTGTGCGGTCAGGATGTCGTGGCGCTGCGCGGGTTCGGTGCGCGTCAGGTGATAACCGGCCAGGTACTCCTCGAAGGTCAGATGGAAAAAGCCGTATTGCCCCAACCCGCGCTCGCACAGCAGCCCCGCCTCGCAGCTCGCAAAGGAGAGCAACCCATCGGCGATGACCTGCGCCCGCGGGCGTTCATAGCCCTCATCGTCGGTCAGATAGGCCAACAGCCGGTCGCGGCACTCCCCCAGCGACGCCGCGCCGCCGGGGTAATGCTCGTGCAGCCAAAAGGCCAGATCCGCGATCACGCGCGTGACGATCTCCTCGCCCCCTTCGCCCAGATCGCTCAACAGCTTGCTCTGCTGCTCGGTCTGCTCCTGCCGCCACGACTCGATCAGGGTCTTGGTGCAAATCGCGTAGAGCTTGGCCCGTTTCTGGGGCAGCTTGGGCACTTTGTCGGAGATGAGGACCAGGATGGTCAGCAGCAGCGGGTTGGTCGCCAGCCGTTTGACGCTCGGCGTGTCCATCAGTTGCGGCAGCAGGTTGGCGACGCGGGCCGCGGCTCGCGCCCGGGCGACCTCGGGCAGCGGCGCGGGCACGCGATGGCGCTCGTGCGCGTCGTACCAGCGCAGCAAGAACTGTTCCACCTCGTCCGGCGGGCTGAGCGGGCTGATCTCGACGTGGTCGCAGTTCGCCAGCGCGTCGCTCCAATAGCCCTCTATGCGGCTGGTGACGACCAGGCGATTAGGGCGGTCGTCCGTACACCAGCGATCGGCGAACTGCTGCACCCGCTTGACGACCGCCTTGCGCAACGACTGGCCGGTCGTCCGGTTGTCGCCCACCTCGTCAAGGCCGTCCAACAGCAGAATGCAGGCCCCGCGGCCCAGCGCCAGCCGCACGAAGTCGGCCAGCCCCGTGGTGTAACTCTTCGGGATCACCTGGAGCAGGTAGTTATCCAGCGACAGCGCGGGTTCCTGCGCCAACGCCTGGGCGAAGTGCGCCAGCCGTACCATCACCGGCAGGTAGGGCGCAGCCAGCGCCAGACGCTCCGCGCCGCGGCGACTCGCCAGCATCAGGGCGATGAACTTGAGCGAGATCGTCTTGCCCGCGCCCGGATCGCCCAGGATCACCAGGCGTTGCGAGCGCGCCAGCGCGCCCGACACGCGCTCCTGCACGCGGCGCTCGACCTCGGCCATGCGCTCGGCTTCGTCCAGCACCAGCATCCGCTCGCGCGTCTTCCGGTGCTCCTCCGCGCCGCCGATCTTCAGGAGTCCCAACTCCTGGTAGATTTCGGCCAGCGGC
The DNA here is from genome assembly GCA_026389845.1 of Chloroflexota bacterium. Classification (GTDB taxonomy): domain Bacteria; phylum Chloroflexota; class Anaerolineae; order CG2-30-64-16; family CG2-30-64-16; genus JAPLHB01. The sequence continues at coordinate 58,264 of JAPLHB010000188.1, read as the reverse complement.
AGGCGGATGTGCTGCTCGAACTGGTACATGCCGCGGAAATCGTGCCACGTCAGGTCGCTGACGAGTTGATCGCGATAGTCCCGCTCGACCTCGGCGGCTTCCGCAGCCTGCGCTGCCCCGCGCAGGTCGTAGCTCAGCCCCAGGGTGGTCGCGGTCGCGCCGGCGTCCGGCAGCCGGCGCACCCCGCGGATGGCGTCCAGCAGCTTTGCAAACTCGGCTTCCGTGTCCCCCTGGCCGGTGAGGTCGGCGTAGGTCAACATGCCGATGCGCCGCGGCGGCGCGCAGGGCCGGCGCAGCACAGGCAGGGTGCGTTGGAACAGGCCGCTCGGATCGTCGGTTTGCACCAGCAGCGCCTCGTACTGCGTCCACTGGCTCCGCACCCACGCCTCGGTCAGCACCAGCAGCGTGTGACGGCTGGCGGCCACGGCATTTTCCATGTTGACGAGGCTGGGCACGCCGATGTCGAACGATTCCTGGTCGGTGCAGACCGCCAGGCCGGCGGCCTTCAGGCGGGGAACCAGCCACTCCCCAACCCAAACCTGGTCGGCGTGGCTGTAGGAGATGAAAACGTCGTAGGTGGGGGTAGGCTCCGGTTGGGGTTGCGCCATGGGGAACCTCGGTGTTTGCCACGTGCCAGGCACTTCGCAAGTGCCTGGCACGTCATGCCGCATGTTACCAGGTGCGTCAACCGCCTGCGGCCAGGCTGGCCTCGAACTCGGCCACATCGCCGGCCAGGATGACGGTGCGCAGCAGATCCCGCAGGCGAGTTTCATCGCCCAGAGCCTCGACGCGGCCCTCGATGCGGCGATATTGCGGGACCGTCAGCTTCAGGCGCGTGGATAGCACGTCCAGGATGATCTTCTGGAGCTCCTCGGTGCGACCCTCGGTGCGACCTTCGGTGCGGCCTTCAGCGCGACCCTCGGTGCGACCTTCGGCGCGACCCTTCTCGCGGGCATGGCGCAAGAAGGGCGTGTCCATCAGCAAACCTTCGTCCATTGCTTCGATCAGTCGTTCAGCCATAATCAATACCTTCCTTCGGCTGCGCTCAGGACAGGCTCTCATCGCGCATCAAGCTGGCAAACGCATCGAACAGCCGCACCCGCTGACCGTAATCCGCCACTCGTCCGATGGTCGCCACCGCCTCCGGCACCACCTGTTCCGGCCTCTCAATCCGCGTCTGCCCGATCAGCGCCAGCAACGCCGGGCGCTTCAATGCCAGCAACTCCTCGGCACGCATCTGCCACAGGCGGATGACGCGGTAATTCCACGCCAACGCCACCCCGCCGTCGGGACAGCCAATCCGGTGCTGACCGGTATCACGAACCCCCGCGCCGTCGCCCACGTAGATCACCGCGCTGCACAGCGAACTCCAACCTTGCTGGACGAGCCGGCTCATGTAATCCAGCATCCGCCAGGGCATCGGTCGTTCGGTGCGGATGCCCTGAAACTCGATGTGCAGCACTGGCGTCAGACCGCTGGTTAAGGTCACGTGGAGCACTGTGTCCGATTGCACCTTGCCCGCCGGCAACTCGATGTTCTCGACGTGAACCGCGACAATGTCCGCGGGATCCACGTCGAGCAACCAGGCCGCGAAGTCCGGCGCGAAATCGCGCACCAAGTCTTTCAAGGGGGAATCGGTTTCGGGCATCGAGTCGCTCCTTCCATTTCCCGCTCTTACTATACCAGAGACAGACGCGGAGGTCAAGAGGTAGTTTAGGTCAAAGTACGTAGCCAGTCGTTCGAACCGGCCTGCCTTCGCGCGCTCTACAAGGTCAAACACGCCTCGGCGGCCAGCCAGAAGAGCCGCTCGCGCACGGTCATGCGGCTGGTCCAACCGCGGTGATCCCAATCATCGCCGCTCACGTCGTCGCCGCCGTAAAGGATCTGCCCGAAGGGGACGCCGCGGAACTGCGCCACCGCGAAGAAGGCCGCGGCCTCCATTTCGACAGTCAGGCAGCCTTCCTCGCGGCGCATCTGCACCTTGGCCGACGTCTCACGGAAAAAGGCGTCGGTCGTCCAGGTCTTGCCGACCACGTAGGGGACGTCGTGCGCCTTGAGAACCTGCTCGATGGCGGTCATCGCTTCGGGGCTGGGCGACACCTCGCGGCTCGGCGGCAGGTAGTGGTAGGAGGCGCCCTCGTCGCGCACCGCGCTCGATGGGACGACGACGTGCCCGACCGCGATCTCGCGATTCAGCACGCCGGCGCCGCCGCAGGCGACGAACTTGCGGCAACCCCGCGCGATCACCTCTTCCAGCAAGCCCGCGGCCAGCGGCGCGCCGACGCCCGGATGGAAGAGCGCCAGCCGCCGGCCGTCCACGTCCAGCTCGTAGAGCGGGTGCTCGCCCATCTCGCTTCGTTCGACCGCGATCTGCCGCGCCCGGCCGTCGGCAACCAGTTTGTTGATGACTTCCTGGAAGAAGCAGACGACACAATGTTCCGGCGCATCAATCGGCTTGATGATACGCGACGGCTCGATGACCGCTTCGGGGGTGGGATCGAACTCGAGGATGGGATAGAGTTGATTCATTTTCAGGCAGCGACCAAAGCCACCCAATCCCCTTCCACGAGACGCTTCGCGACGGCTAACCCCCGCTCGGCCAGCGCGGCGACCACCTCCGGCTCGCGCTCCTCGATGATGCCGGCCAGGATCATGCATCCGCCGGGGGCCAGGTAGGTGTGCAGACCGCTTTGGAGCAGGCCGATGATGATGTGCGGCAGGATGTTGACCAGGATCACGTCCCAGGTCCGTCGCGCACCGCCCGGCAGATGCCAGAAAGGGCCGTCATCCGGCCCGGCGCCGGCGCTGACGTTGATCGGCAGCGGCAGATCGTTCAAGGCCGCGTTTTCTTCGGTGGCGCGCACCGCGATGGGGTCAATGTCGAACGCGTCCACCGATGCGGCGCCCAGTCGAACCGCGGCGATGCTCAAGATGCCGGAGCCGCACCCCGCGTCGAGCGCGCGCTGGCCCGATCCCACTACGTCCTCCATCGCACGCAAAACGAGCTGCGTGCTGGGGTGCAGACCCGTGCCGAACGCCATGCCGGGGTCGAGGATGATGGGGAGCAACCCCCCCTCGGTCCCCCCCGCTGCGGCGGGGGGGATGGCAGAGGGGGTCAACCACGCGGGTACCACCAGGAACCGCCGGCCGATGTGCAGCGGCTTGTAGTTAGCCTTCCAGGTGTTGGCCCAATCCTCCTCGGCCAGGCGGCGGATTTGCGGCTCGCCGAGCGGATAGATGCGGCCCAGGAACCACAGCCCTTCCTCGATCTGCTGCTGGCGGCCGGCTATGTCGGACAGATCGGCGGGCAGGTAAGTGCGCACGGTGACGAAGGGGTGGTGGTCGTCACCGATGGGGTCAAAGCCGCCCACCTCGACCACCGCGCCGCCCTCGCCATCGCCCCGGCTGTTCAGCCGGTTGAAAAGCTCGCTCACCGCCTCGGCCGCCTCGCCGTCCGCGCGGATGCTGATCTCGATCCAATCCATGGCGCCTCATTTTGGATTGCAGATTGCGAACTAGCGGAGTCAATCTGAAATCCGAAATCGCAAATCTGCAATCAACTAAACGCATCGCCCACCGCGTCCAACAGCTTCTCGAACAAGCCCCGGTTGTCCTTACCCAGCGATTCCAGTCCCAATGTCTCGCCCAGGTCTTTGAGCAGCTTGCGCTGTTTCTCGTTCAACTTGTCCGGCACGACCACACGCACGGTGACGAGTTGGTCGCCGCGGCGGTTGCTGCGGAGCACCGGCACGCCCTTGCCGCGCAGACGAAAGGTCGCGCCGTGCTGAGTGCCCGCCGGAATGGTGAGCCTGGTCTTGCCTTCCAGCGTGGGCACTTCCACTTCGGCGCCCACTGCGGCCTGGACGATGTTGACCGGCAGCTCCAGCAGGATGTCGTTCTCCTGGCGCTGAAACAACGGGTGTGGCTTGACCGCGAGCACCACGTAGAGACTGCCCGGCGGCCCGCCGCGATCGCCCGGCTCGCCCTCGCCTGTCAGGCGGATCCTCATGCCGTCATCCACGCCGGCCGGAATGCTCACGGACAGCTTGCGGGTGATGCGCACGCGCTTCTGGCCGCGACAGGTGGTGCACGGCGTGGTGACGATCTCGCGTTCGCCGTTGCAGCGCGGACACGCGGTCACGCTGACGAACTGGCCCAGGATCGTCTGCTGCGCCCGGCGCACCTCGCCCGTGCCGTTGCACTGCGGGCAGCGGATCGGCTTGGTGCCCGGCTCCGCGCCGGAGCCGTTGCAGGCGGTGCAGGTCTCATCGCGCGGGACTTCGATCTCCTTCTCCGCGCCGAAGACGGCCTCCTGGAAGGTGATCTCCATGTCGTAGCGCAGATCGACGCCGCGGGCCGGGCCGCGGGCTGCGCCTCGTTGCTGCCCGGTGAAGCCGCCGAAGAACTCCTCGAAGATGTCGCCGAACCCGCCGAAGCCCCCGAACGGCGACCCTGCGCCAGCGCCCCCGAAGCCGCCTTGCGTGGCCGCGTGGCCGAAGCGGTCGTACATCTGCCGCTTTTCCCCGTCGCTGAGCACCTCATAGGCTTCGGTGACCTCCTTGAAGCGCTCCTCGCCATCGTCGGCTGTGCTGACGTCCGGGTGGTATTGCCGCGCCAGCTTGCGGTAGGCGCTCTTGATCGTGTTTTCGGGGGCGTCGCGCGGGACGCCCAGAACTTCATAGTAGTCGCGTTTGCTCATGCGTTGTTACTCGGGATTGGGTAGTAGGTATTCGGTATTGTGCCAATTTGCGCAGTACCGCAAAACTCGCTTTTGTCACCCCTTCGTTGCACTCAGAGCCTGTCCTGAACGCAGTGAAGGAGCAAGCTCTGAGCGGGTCGGCCCCGTGAAGCGCGTCGCGGCGAGAATCCAGCGAAGAGCCTGCCCTGAGCGCAGTCGAAGGGGTCTCGTCTCGGCAAGGAGAACTTGTCCTGAGCGTAGCGAACGGATTCTTCGCTGGTGTCACGCCGTAGCAAAAGTCCAGGGACGAACCCGCTCAGAATGACAGGCAACTGGTAGCGAGTTTTGCGCTATTGCCAATTTACCATTCGCTGCTTCGCTCATTCGCTATTCTCTGCTTCGCCGTCTTCCCAACTGATGATCCACACGCACAGGCCAGCTAGACCGATCGTCGCAGCGATCAACGCGGCCCATTGGCCGGCCTGAAAGCCGACGTTGCGGGCCGCGATGACGACGATCAGCACCATGCCGACCGCCAGCAGCGCCCACGACACCAGGTTCGGGTGCGCGCTCCATAGCCTACGTACTCGTTGCATATGCCCCCCAGTCGCTACAAAAACATCTCGAAAAGCAGCTCGTCCACGTATCGCCCCTCAATGAACGCCTGGCGAGCCAGCCGGCCACAGGGTTGGAAGCCCAGGCTGACGTAAAACGTCTGGCTCCCCGGATTGTCGGCCCGCACGTTGATGACGAGCTTGGCGAAGCCGGCCTGCCGGGCGTGATCGAACGTGGCCCGGCTGAGGTCGCGTCCGATGCCCCGACAGCGCAAGGGCACCAGCACGAAGGTGCCCAGCACGCCGACGTGATCCATGGCGCAGGTGTACGTCGCATAGAGATCGAGCGACTGAAAGCCGGCCACAATGCCTCCGACCACGGCTACCGTGACCCGTGCTCGCGGGGGCAATTGCTCCAGGTACGCCCGTTCCTGCGCAGGCGTGAACGGCCGATCCACGACAGTCTGCCCACCCTCAGCCACAATGGCGCGCCACACCGCAGCGACCGCCTCGGCGTCGTCCGGTCTGGCCGGGCGGATCGTCGGGGCCGGGAAGGAGAGGCCCATCTCAGCCCAGGCGGCGATGATTTGGGTCGCGGTTTCGGCCAGGGTGCCGCTCGTGTCAATGACGCGGTCGGCCCGGGCGATCATCTGCTCCGCCGGCATCTGGTTTGCCAGGCGGCGCCGCGCTTCAACCTCGGTCATGCCGCGGCCGGTCGCCAGCCGGGCGATCTGCTCCGTTTCCGAGCAGACCGTCACCCACACCTGGTCGCACAGTTGCCGGCTCAGCCCGGCCTCCAGCAGCTTGATCGCCTCGATGACCACCACCGGCGCGCTCGACGCGGCCACCCGCGCCGCGATGACCTGCCCGACGGCCGGATGAACGATGGCTTCCAACCGGGCCAGTGCAGCCGGATCAGCAAACACGCGGCGGCCCAGCGCGCCGCGGTCAATGCGGCCATCCGGCCCCACGATTTCCGGTCCGAACTCGGCCACCACAGCCGCGTAGGCAGGCCCGCCGGGCGCGATAACCTGGTGCGCCACCCGGTCGGCGTCAATCCCCTCCGCGCCGAGCGCGACTAGCTCGTGCAGCACGTTGCTCTTGCCGCTGCCGATGCTGCCGGTCAGACCGATGACGAGAGGCTTGGAACGCTGGCCTACCATATCTCAAACGTCCAGATCGGCTTCGGTTAAGTCGGCCATCTTGAGCAGGTGATGCAGCAGGCCAACTTTCAAGGGCTGGTCGCCATGTATCGGCACAGAAAGCCGAACGATGCTGCCCGGCTTCCCATAGATGTGATGACTGCCTTGAATACGCAGCAGGAGCCAGCCGTATCGCTCAAGAACCCTGGCGAGCTTCCTGCCCGAAACGGATTTCATACGGCGATTTCAATGAAGCGGTCTTGCGGCGACAATTCGTGCCCATTCAACGGCACGGCCAGACATCCCTCTACCGCTTCATACAGATTATGAAGAAGTTCCTCGAAAGTTTCGCCCTGTGTAGCGCATCCTGGAATTGCAGGGACTTCTGCCCAATACCCTCCCTCTTCAGCCTGATGAACGAGTACCGCAACTTTCATCACCCCACCTCCTCATTTCTCTACGAATAAGGCGTGCCTGCTGCGAAACCAGTTCTTTGTCTTGCCAGCAGCCGGTCGCGCACACCTTGAGGGTCAAACCACGCCTCGTTTTGTCTGCGTATATCGTTTGCCTGCTGCTGGCGCCAACTCAGATAGGCTTCAACCTCTCGCCGCTGGCGGAGGTAATACCCCAGAACAGCATACACATCGGCCAAGCACAGGGGTGGATACTGCTGGACGATCCCCTCAGCGGTTGCACCATCGCTAAAGGCGGCTACGACCGTGTCCAGTGTCACCTGCGTGCCGCCGACGCGAACCACCTCATCGGCGTCCACCGCCAAGGGAATCTGTTCAGCGTCAATTTGCAGCATCACCTTATCTGTCTCCTGCGGCGTCCGTCACGCACCACGCACCACGCACCACGTTTCACACCTCACGCCACTTCCGCCCATTCTCCCATCACTCGATGCAGCTCCGCCTCGGTCGCTTCGTAGGTCACGCCCAGGCTGTGAATTTTACCGACATCCCCGGCCAGGCTGGTGGCTTCGAGTTGCGTGCTCAAGGAGGCCAGCTTCGCCTCCAACGCGGCTATCTGTGTCTCCAACGCGGCTGTCTGCTCGGCCTGCTTTTCCGCGGCTTTGCGCTGGCGGCGCTCCTCGCGCATCCGCTCGCGATCGCGCTCGGCCGCGATGGCGCGCTCGGTCGCCTCGTCCGCGGCATCGGGCTGACGGCCTTCTTCGACCGCGCGGAGGCGCTGGTAGTCCTCGTAGTTGCCTTCATAGGCATGTAACTCGTCGCCGGCTACGCGCCAGATGTGCGTCGCCAACGCCTGCACCAGATAGCGGTCGTGGCTGACCAGCAGCACCGTGCCGGGGAAGTTCCGCAGCACGTCCTCCAGAATCTCCTGCGACGCCAGGTCGAGGTGATTGGTCGGCTCGTCCAGCAACAGGAAGTTCGCGCCCTGCAAGGTCAGCCGCGCCAACGCCACCCGACTGCGCTGCCCGCCGCTGAGGGTGCTGATGGGCCGGAACACGTCGTCGCCCGAGAAAAGAAACTGGCCCAAGAAACTGCGCGCCTGGGTCAGCGGCAGGTTGCGAATCTCCAGGATGGAGTCCAGCACCGACTGTTCAGGGTTGAGGCCGGCCTGCGCCTGCGCCAGATAACCCACCTGCACGCTGGCCCCGAAGCGAATCTTGCCCGCCAGCGGTGCGAGCTGGCCCAGGATCGCCTTCAACAGGGTCGTCTTGCCCGCGCCGTTGGGGCCGATGAGCGCCACCCGATCGCCGCGGTAGATTTCCAGATCGGGGCTGCGGAATAACGGCCGGTCGTAGCCCACCACCAGGTCCTTCGTCGCCAGCACCAGGTCGCCGGAGCGGATAACCGTGGTCAGGCCCAGGCGGATGCGCCGGTCTTCCTGCGGTCGCTCGATGGCCTCGTCGCGCAGGAAGCGTTCCAACCGGGTGCGCCGGCCCTGCGCCTCGCGCGTCCGCTGCCCCGCGAGGTTGCGGCGGATGAAATCTTCGGTCTCGGCGACGAACTCCCGCTGCTCTTCCCACTCCCGCCGCTGGCGCTCACGACGCATCTCTCGTTGCAGGTGATAGGCGCTGTAATTGCCGCGGTACGCCTCCAATCCGCCGAAATCCATATCCCAGATGCGGCTGGCGATCTTGTCCAGGAAATAGCGGTCGTGCGCCACGATGACGAGCGCGCCCCGCCAGTGCAACAGCGTCTCCTCCAGCCACTCGACAGCTTCCAGATCGAGATGATTGGTCGGCTCGTCCAGCAGGAGCAGATCCGGCTCTTCGAGCAGCAGTTGCGCCAGGAGGGCGCGCGTCCGCTCGCCGCCGCTGAGATGGGCCAACAGCTTGTTGTGCTCATTCTCGTTGAAGCCCAGGCCGCCGAGCACCTGGCGGATGCGAACTTCGTAGGTATAGCCGCCCGCGACCTCAAACGCGGTCTGCGCGTGGCCGTATTCTGCCAGCAAGGCATCGTAATCGCCGTTGTTCCGATGGGCCGCAGCGGCCAGGCGATGCTCCAGCTCGGCCAGCGCGGCGCCCTGGGCGCGCAGCGGCTCGAAGACGCGCAACATCGCACCGGCCAGCGTGTCATCGCCGGCGGGCGGTGGGTCTTGCGGCAGATAGCCCACGGTCAGCCCACGCTTGCGCGCCACGTCGCCGGCCGATGGCGCCTCGCCGCCGACCAGGATGCGGAGCAGAGTCGTCTTACCCGCGCCATTGGGGCCGACCATGCCGATCCGGTCGCCCGCCTCGATGCGCAAATCAACGCCCTGGAAAACATCCAGCGCGCCGAAGGCTTTGCTAAGTTGTGTTGCAATCAGTAGAGACATCGGTACAAGCCTGCATCAAGTTCAAGGTGGTATTATACCATAACGGAAGCTGGAAACTGGAAACTGAGGGGTTGGAGGTTGGGGGTTAGAAGATGGAAGATGGCGTACTAGCCAAGACGGGGTTGTTCAGGTATAATCCGACGACGCAACACGCAACACGCAACACGCAGCACGCAGCACGCAGCACGCAGCACGCAGCACGCAGCACGCAACACGCAACACGCAACACGCAACACGCAACACGCAACACGCAACACGAGTCACCATGTCATCGAAAATGCTCTGGGCGATCAGCCTTCCCGCTGCTATCATCGGCTGGATGGTCTTGCTGTTGACGACGGGCGCCGTGCCGCCTTCGTCTGCTGTTGCATGGGCCATCGCTGCCGTGTTGCTGACCCTGGCGGTGACGATGACCGCCGCGCCGCTCGTTTGGGTGATCGCGCACCGGCTGCGTCTACCCGGCGCGGGCACAAGCCCGGCCGTCGCCTTGCGCATTGCCGCGTGGATCGGCCTCTGGGCCGCCATGGTCGTGAGCCTGCGGCTGGCGCGCGCATTCGATTGGGTGGTAGTGCTCACCCTGGCCGCGGTGCTGGGGCTGGCAGAGACGTTTTTGCAGCAGGTGGAACGGACGAACGGACGACGAAGGACGAACGACGGATGACGAACGGCGAAGGCCCTGACGGAGCACGCAACACGCAACACGCAACACGCAACACGCAACACGCAACACGCAACACGCAATACGCAATATCCGTCACCATCCGCCCCCAAGTCATCCACCTGCTGGTGGGCGACGCGGCGCCGAGCTACTCCTTCGATTTGGCCGGCAGGCTGATCGGCGCGTTCGAGGGCGGGCGAAACTACCGGCGGGGGCTGGACAACCGCGTGTTGCAGAAGTGGGCCGAGGCCGGCGTGCGTCAGCGGCGCTGGCTGGCGCCGGATGAAGCGCGAGCGTTCCTCGAAGCCGCCTATCGGCTGGCGGATACGGCAGCCGTGGCGATCGGCGATCCCCGGCTGGACGTGCTGCGAGGGTGGGATTGGGCCAGGCTTCAGACCGAGGCGGCACGGTTCGCCGCGGTCTACCGGCCGGTGAGCATCCTCCCGCCCGACCAATACCTGGCGTTGGTGCTCCAGGCCACCGAAGGATGCTCGCACAACCGTTGCACCTTCTGCGATTTCTATCAGGGCCGGCCGTTCAGAATCAAGTCGCCGGACGAATTGCGCGATCACATCGGGGCCGTGCGCCAGTTCTTTGGCCCTGCGTTGCCTCTGCGCAAATCGCTCTTCCTGGCCGATGCAAATGCGCTGGTGGCGCCTATGGCCCGGTTGGTCGGCTGGCTGGACGTGATCGCGGAAAAGCGGATATTGCCGCCCGGCGCCGGAATTTATTCGTTCATGGACGCGTTCGACGTGCAGCGCAAGTCCCTGGCCGAGTGGACCGAACTGGCGACGCGGGGCCTGCGTCGCGTCTACATCGGCATGGAGACCGGCGACGACGTCCTGCTGCGTTGGCTGGTCAAGCCCGGCGCCATGGCCGATGTGATCGAAGCGGTTATAACGCTCAAATCGGCCGGCGTGGCAGTCAGCGTGATCGTGATGACCGGCATCGGCGGCGAACATTATGCCGAGGCGCACGTCCGTGGTACAATCAACGCCCTGAACGCCATGCCGCTGGCCGCAGGCGACATCGTCTATTTCTCGCCGTTCGTGGATCAGCCCGGCTCCGCGTATGGGCGGCTGGCGGCCGAAGCCGGCATCAATCCGCTGAACGATGCCGAGATCGCCAGCCAAGAAGCGGCCATCCGTGCGGGTCTGCGATTTCGCGATCCGGCCCATCCGCCGCAGTGCTCTAAGTACGATATTCGCGAGTTCATTTACTGATTAGCATGGCATTGGAGGGATGTATGAGCCTTGTTGAAACACGTTACGAACATATCACATTGAGCGATGCCGCGGTGCCGGTGATTACCGGAACCACCATGAAGGTGATCGAGCTTGTCCAGGAATACCTTGCACATGGCTGGAGTCCAGAGGAGCTGCATTTCCAGCACCCTTACCTGACGCTCGGTCAAGTTTACTCTGCGCTGGCCTACTACTGGGATCATAAGGAGGAACTCGATCAGGATATCGAACGGCGGCTTGAGCTTGTAACGCGCCTGCGGCGCTCATCACCTCCTTCCAGGTTGACGGCCCGACTGGAGGCCAGAGGGGTGATCGGATGCCGGTCAAGCTCTACATGGATCACAACGTGCCGCGTGCCATCGCTGTCGGACTGCGTCTGCGCGAAGTAGACCTGGTCACCGCCTATGAGGATGGCACGTACACGCTGGCTGATCCCGCTGTACTGGATCGAGCCGCCGAGTTGGGTCGCGTACTCTTTTCCCAAGATGACGACCTGCTCGTCGAGGCTGCCAGGCGGCAAGAGGCGGGCATTCCCTTCGGTGGCGTCATCTACGCTCATCAGTTGCTTGTCTCGATCGGTGTCTGCGTTCGAGACCTGGAAATGATCTCCAAGATCGGAGAGCCAGAAGACCTGAAAAACGCCGTGCAGTTTCTGCCGCTGTAGGGCAATCACGCAACACGCAACACGTTTCACCTTAGGAGGTTCTTTTGACACACTTACCCCGTCCCCGCGTCTGGCTCAGGCTGATCGGCCTGACCCTGGCGCTCTTCGTCATCGCGCTGATCGGCGCGGCCTGTATCCCGGCGACCCTGCCGGCCCCGGCCGCGACGAGTGCGCCGGCCCCGGCCGTCGCCAAGCCACCGGCCGCCACGGCCGGACCGACCGCGTCCCTTGCGCCTGTCCAACAGGGAAGTCAAGAAGCAGGCCCGTCGCTCGCCAAGAGTCCTGCGGCTGCCAAGACGCATCACTACCAGGGGGACCCGAACGCCACGGTCGTGCTGATCGAAATCAGCGACTTCCAGTGACCGTACTGTGGCGTTTTCGCCACTGGCGCGGGTCGCCAGATTACTGAAAAGTACGTCACCACCGGACTCGTTCGTTTCGGTTACATGCACATGGCTTTCCTGGGCCCGGAATCGCAGTGGGCCGCCGAAGCCAGCGAATGCGCGGCCGACCAGAATGCCTTTTGGCCCTATCACGACAAGTTGTTCGCCAGCCAGGCGGGTGAGAACCAGGGCGCCTTCAGCAAGGACAAGTTGAAAGCCTTTGCGGTCGCGTTGGGGCTGAACGCCGCGGCGTTCAATACGTGCCTGGATGGAGGCAAGTACACCCAGCTCGTACAATCTGAAACCGCCGCAGCCGGGCAGCTCGGTGTACAAGGTACGCCGTCGTTTTTCGTCAACGACTGGCACGTTCCTGACCCCAGTCAACTGGATGCGTACATCGCGAAGGCGCAACAGGGCCTTCATCCGCCGCCCACGGCGACGCCTTTCCCCACGCCGACGCCTTTGCCCGCCGGGGTGAATTTCTACGATCCCGACCCCAACCGCCCTGGCCTGACTTACGATGGCAGCCCGACGCTCGGTGATGCCAAAGCGTCGCTGATGATGTTGACGTTCATGGATTTCAAGTCCGCGCCCAGCGCACAATACGCAACGGCAGTCTGGCCAATCTTGCGGGACAAATACGTTAATATGGGCCAGATGCGGGTCGTCTTCAAAATCTATCCGACCGATGCGCCGAGGGCCGCCGCAGCCGCCGCGTGCGCGGCCAATCGGGGCAAGTTCTGGGAGTTCCACGACCTCCTGTTCAGCAAGCAGGCCGAATGGAAAGAGGGGGACGATGCTGCCATGGCCGGCTATGCCAAGTCGCTCGGTCTAGACGAGACCAAGTTCACGCAGTGCCTGAACGATTCGGCCACGCAGATCGCGGTGGACGTCGCCCTGCAGTTTGGGCAAGAGATCGGCGTGCCCGCCGTGCCGGCCGTCCTGTTTATAGACCTCAAGCAGGGCCAGGCCGTCGCCAACATCGTCGGCGCGCAGCCATTGGCAGACTTCGAGAGCAAGATCCAGGCGGCGTTGAATCCAATCACGCCGACGCCCGCGCCGACTGCGGTAAAGTAACCCGCCGCTGACAGTTCAGCCTATAGCCCAGAACGAGCACTCTGAGCGGAGCCCCGCAGCAGTTCGCGCCACTCCGCTCAGAGCTTGCCCTGAGCTTGTCGAAGGGATGCTCTGCTACGGCTGAATAGTGACATCCGCCGAATTCCAAGGAGTGCTTGATGGGAAAACGGAGTCACCGTTCCCTGTTCAAACCGATGTACGCGTTGGCGCTGATCGCCACTGCGCTGATCGCCGCGGCCTGCGCTCCAGCGACTCCACCGGCGCCGGCAATCATCCAGGTCCCGACTGGGGTCGTTGCGACGGCCGCACCAGCCGCCGTCACAACGACCCCAGTCTCGGAGCCGGGTAAGAAACTCGACCTGCCTGTGGGCATGGACGCCGACGGCAACTTCTACCGCGGCGATCCGAAGGCGCCGGTGAAGCTCATCGAGTTCTCAGACTTCCAGTGACCGGGCTGCGGCTACTTTGCACAGCAAGTAGCTCCGCTTCTGGATGAAGCGTACGTTGCCACCGGTAAGGTTCTGTTCGTTTTCCGCAACTTCCCGTTGACGCAGCTCGGCCATGCCAATGCGCTTCCGGCCGCTAAGGCTGTCTATTGTGCAGGGCAGCAGGACCCCGAATTGTTTTGGGCTTTGCACGACTGGCTCTTCGCCAATCAAGGCTCTTGGTCCAGCGCCAAGGACGCTAGCGACCAGTTCCGCAACCAGGCGGTGGCCTCGGGCGTGGATGGTGCCAAATACGACGCTTGTTTGAGCGCGCCTGCTACTCTGACGAGGATCCAACGCGATGTGGAAGAAGGGACGAAAATGGGTGTTCAAGGCACGCCTTCTGTCTTCGTCAACGACTGGTACAAATTCGGAGTAGGCCCACAAGAGATTCAGCAGATGATCGAAAAGGCGCTCAGCGGCGCTCACCCGCCGGTCACGCCGACGCCGCTGCCGGCCAACGTCGCGTTTTATGATGTTAACCCGGCGCGGCCCGGCTTCACCTACGATGGCAGCCCAGCCACGGGTGCGGCCAACGCGCGGCTGGTGCTGATCGCGTTCGAGGACTTCAAATGCGGCTACTGCGCGCAGCACTTCAAGACCGTCGAGCCGACGCTGAAGGCGAAGTACTTTGACACCGGCCAGATGCGCTACGTCTTCAAGATCTTCCCCATCTATGCGCCCAAAGCGGCCGTGGCTGCACTGTGTGCGGGCGACCAGGGCAAGTTCTGGGGGTTCCACGACCTGCTCTTCGGCAAGCAGGCGGAGTGGAAGGAGGGCGACGACGCGGCGATGCTCGCCTATGCCGCGAGCCTGGGGCTGGACGAGGCCAGGTTCAAGCAGTGCCTCAAGGACGCACCCGGCCAGAGCGTGATTGACGCCGACAATAAGTTGGCCCAGCAGGTGGGCGTGCGCGGCACCCCCTACTTCCTGCTCCTCGATGCGCAAAAGCAGACGGGAACCCGCATCCCCGGTGCACTGCCGTTGGATCAGTTCGAGAAGGCGATCCAGGACCTGCTGAACCCACCGGTCGCGACGCCGACGAAGTAGTTGTCGCAAGACGAATAAAGGAACACAGCGGCCGATGCAGATCAGCGATTTCCAGCTCGAACGTTACTTTGCCGTCCACGAGTTCACCGCGTGCTATCTGCTCAGCGCGTCGGACTGCGAGGCGCTGAGCCTGGAGGAGCTGCTCGGCCTGGCCGACGGCGAGACGCTTGATCTGTGGCGCGGCCTCAAGCTGAGCTACACCGAGTCGCAGGGTCATCCTCTGCTTCGCGCCGAGATCGCTGCACTTTATGACAACGTCTCGCCAGACGACGTGCTGATCGCCGCGCCGGAAGAGCTGATCTTCATCGCCATGAACGCGCTCCTGGCCCCCGGCGACGAGATCATAGCCATCGCGCCGGCCTACCAATCGCTCCACGAGGTGGCGCGGGCGCTGGGCTGCTCGGTGACGCCGTGGCCGCTGGAGCATGTGGCGGGTCGCTGGCGGCTCGACCTCGACTGCCTCGAACGCGCCATCGCGCCCCGTACCCGGTTACTAATCATCAACTTCCCGCACAACCCGACGGGCTACCAGCCGACGATAGCCGAGTTGCAGGCAATTCTCCGATTCGCCATACGCCATTCGCTATACGTCTTCTCCGATGAGATGTACCGGCTGCTGGAATACGACGCAGCCGACCGGCTGCCGTCGGTCGCCAGCCTGTACGGGCAGAGCTTGGCCCTCTCCGGGCTGTCCAAGTCGTTTGCGCTGCCCGGTCTGCGCATCGGCTGGCTGGTCGTGCGCGACCGTGCGTTGCTGCGCCGCTGCATCGCGTTCCACGACTACACCACCATCTGCAACAGCGCGCCCGCGGAGATCCTGGGCATCATGGCGTTGCGGGCCGCGGAGCGCATCCTGGCGCGCAACCTGGGGATCATCGCCGAAAACCTGGCTGCGGCCGGGCGCTTCTTCGCCGCCCATCGCGACCTCTTTACTCCCCTGCTCCCGGCCGCCGGCTCGGTGGCCTTCCCGCAGCTTCGCCCCGACCGGCCGGTCGCGGACTTCTGCCAGCCACTTCCGCATCGGCCTGGGGCGGGTCAACTTCCCCGCAGCGTTGGCGCAGGTGGAGAGTTATCTGGCCGCGCAAAATCCGCTTTGAGGCATCTGCCATTCTGAGCGAGTTGACCCCTAACCTCTCGCGACGGTGAGCATCTAGCGAAGAATCTCTCCTCGCGGCGAGACCCTTCGCTGGATTCTCGCTGCAACGAACTTCACAGGGCGAACCCGCTCAGGGTGACACCCGCCGGGCAATCACTTGGGGAATTGCTGATAGCCCCATTACCCCCTGGACAAACCGGCGCCGATCTCGTACAATGATAAGCGTTCAGCAAGATGGTTTGGACGCAGACACATGCGGTGTACTTTCCCGTAAACGCAAGCTGCGCACGCAGATTTAGCTGTTTTGTTGGACGGAGGCGCCCATGTCCCGCAGGCTGCTCCCTATTCTGGCAATCCTTGCCCTGGTGTTGGCCGTTGGCGCCATCCGCTCGACCGCCCTCCCCAGCGATCTCTCTCACCCGGCGGATGACCCATCCGCCCATTGCCAGCGTGACGTCAACGCCAACGGCGTCGTAGATGTGCCAGACATCGTCGCCCCCGGCGCCGACGCGCGCTGCCTCAACTACCTGCCGGTCATCGTCAGCCAATGGCGCCAGCCGTGGCCCACCGTCACCGCAACCGCGACGCCAACTCTCAGCCACACACCAACGCCATCCCCAACCACCCACCCCTCCAACCAGCCCACCGGGCTGACCGCCTTCCACCGCGCGGGCCAGACCTTTCTCACCTGGAATGAGACGGGCAGCTTGACCGGCGAGCGGTATCACGTCTACCGGCACATCGCACCTATCACCGCGGCTAACATCGCCGCGGCACGGCGACTGACCGCGCGATGGGGGCCGTTGGGCGAAGGGAGC
The DNA here is from genome assembly GCA_026389845.1 of Chloroflexota bacterium. Lineage (GTDB taxonomy): Bacteria > Chloroflexota > Anaerolineae > CG2-30-64-16 > CG2-30-64-16 > JAPLHB01. The sequence continues at coordinate 41,631 of JAPLHB010000188.1, read as the reverse complement.
AGCATCTTCTGGACCGAACGCGAGCGCGAGCCGCCGGTCACCGCGAACTACGTCATCGCCGATCTGGGGGCACTCCTGGCCGATACCACCGGGCTGTTCGTCTGGACGACCCACGAGACGGGCCAGTTCTACTACGCTGTTACCACGGTCTACGAGGGTGCCGAAGATCGGACGAACTTCGGGCCGGGCAACAGCCTCGCGGCGCCCCTCAACGAAGCGCCGGCCGATCCGCGGCCGGTGCTGGTCTGGCAGGCGGCCGGGGGGCGGGGAGTTGTCTTCACGCAGTACCTGGACTACGAAGGCTACAACCCGACCTTCGACGTGCCCCAAGAGAGCGCGGCGCAGCAGTATGCCTACAATTACGGCGTAGCGTTGCCGTCCGCGAACGCGTGCGAGGGGACGCCGCCCGCGACCTACCCGATCTACCTCTACCTCCAGGGGTGGGGCGGCCGGTATGGCGATGATCCCGAGACGCCCTACGACTGGTGCGCTATCCAGGTCTACGGCGACGACCCGCACCAAACCTGGTACTACGGCCACTCGGTGACCTACGACTACCGGCAGGGCGGCACGGCCGACACCGGGCCTCTCGTCAACTACACCGAGGAGCGGCTGCTGCGTGCGATCTACGACACGCTGCGGGGCTACGGCCTCGCCGGTCACACGGCCGATCCGAACCGCGTCTACGTTTACGGGCAGAGCATGGGCGGCAGCGGCAGCCTGGCGCTCGGCCTGCGCTACCCGAACGTCTTCGCTGCGGTCCATGCGGGCGAGCCGATGACCAACTATCGGGCGGCCGACGGCGCGGACGGGACGGTCAACTGGGTCGAGGACGTGACGTGGAAGTGGGGCACGATCGCCGCCAACCTGCCGATCAGCAACACCGGCCGCTATGCCGGCCCCCTGGCTGCGTACAACGGCGTCGGCGTCTGGGACTGGCAGAACCACCAAGCGCAGTTGGTGGCCCGCCGCGGGGACGACACCGCGCTCATCTCGCTGGATCACGGCACCGAAGATGACGTGCTCGCCTGGGCCAGCCAGGGGCAGCCGGTCTACGGCCAGTTTTACGCCAGCCGCCGCGCGTTCTCCGGCGCGACGGTCGCCGAGGGCCATGCCTGGCTCGGCTTTGCAGGGATGGGGCCGATGGTCAGCTACGAAACGTGGGCGCCGTTCCACGGCTGGCAGACGCGGCGCGACGAGACCGTGCCCGGTCTGACCTACGCCTACGGCAGCAGCCCCGTGCCCCCCACCGGCCCGGCCAGCTACAACCTGAACCTGGAATGGTCGGCCTCGTGGCACGATTTCGCCGGGCCGCCGACCGACACGTCCGGCCTCTGGTCGCTCGTCCTGCGCACCAGCGACGGCTCCAGCCAGGTCGTGGATGTGACCCCGCGACGCCGGCAGCAGTTCGTCATCGTCCCCGGCGCATCCTACCGATGGGAGAACCGGCGCCTGGCCGACAATGTCCTGCTCCAGGAGAACACCCTCATTGCCGATCCGGCCGGCCTGCTGACAGCCCCGCTCGTCTCAGTAGACGGCGTCGGCGTCCGCCTCAGCATCTATCCGCTCGGCAGTCCGCCCGCCACGGCGACGGCGACGCCGACGCCCACCGCGACGGCCAGCCGGACGCCGACGGGTACGGGCGGGGTGACCCCGCCCCTACCCACGCCCACCGCCACCCGCACGCCGACCGTCACGCCCACGCAGGGATCGGGCAGCGTCCGCGCCTGGCCCGACACGACCGCGGGCATCCACGTCTTCAACGACCAGATCACCGGCCTGGCCATGCTGAGCGATGCACAGGTGGCCTTCGCCGCGGGGCACTACGCCGGCACGCAGAAGATGACCCGCGACGACGCCGACCGGCTGCGCAGCCTCAATCCGAACTTCCTGATCCTGCATTACCGGCTGGGGCCGGGCCTGGGCTATCGCGCGGCGCAGGACAATTGCCAGCCGACCGGCGATTATCTCCAGATCATCGAGGGAAACGATTGGGTGCAGGAGTGGCCGGGGGAGGCGGGGGTCCAGGCGGCCTGGTTCTTCCCCTGGGCGGGACAGCCCCGCGTCTACAACTGCGATTGGGGCTGGTATCTGGCGGAGCTGAATGACGCGGGCTACCGGACCTGGTGGACAGGGGAGGTGCTGCGACAGCTTGCGGCCAATGCCGACGACGGCCTCTTCGCCGATTCCCTTTCGGTGCCCAACACTATGGGCGCGGATCACTACGCACCGCCACTGCCCGACGTGGACGCAGCGTTCGAGGCCGCGTGGGCCGCGCGCATCCGCGATTGGATCGTCTACGTCAAAGGACGGCTCGGCAGCCAGTACGTGCTGATCCCCAACGTGGGCGGCTGGGTCAACGGCCGGGACGCGACCGATTACAGCGCCGCGGACGGCGTGATGGTGGAGGGCTTCGGCGAATGGGGGCCGGGCGATCCCTATGACCTGGCCGACTGGCAGCTCCAGATGGATCGCATCCTGGCCCTGGCCCGCCTCGGCAAGATCATCATCGCCCAGCCCTACACCGACGGCACAGTCGCCGACCGGATGTTCCTGCTGAGCAGCTACCTGCTGGTCAAGGGGACGCGCAGCTACATCAACCTGGATCTCGACCTGGACCCGGAGTGGTGGCCGGAGTACGAGCTCCCCATCGGCAGCTACCTGGGCGGCGTGCCGGCCGACGTGGCCGCGCTCTACGACGCCGCGGCGGGGGTCTACCGGCGGAGCTACACGAATGGCCTGGTGCTGGTCAACCCCGGCGCGACCTCGCGCACGGTGGCCCTGGGCGGAACCTATTACCAGGCGAATCCGGTCGGCGGCGGCTTCGTGCCGGAAGATGGGGACACGAGCGGCTGGCGCGTGGATTACACAGCGGTGACAAGCGTGACGGTGGGGGCAGGAAGAGGGGCGGTGTTATTGAACAGCCGGCCGTAGGAAATGCTCAAGACCTGACAGGCTTCGGAGACCTGTCAGGTCTTGACCGGCCAGAGGCGTTACTTCGCCTTCGCGAAATTCTCCGCCACGAACTTCCAGTTCACCAGCTTGTCCAGGAACGCCTGGACGAAGTCGGGCCGGCGATTTTGGTAGTCCAGGTAGTAGGCGTGCTCCCAGACGTCCACGGTGAGGAGCGCCACCTGGCCCTTGGTCGGATTCGGCATCTCGGCGTTGGGCGTGCTGACGAGCTTGAGCGCGCCGCCCTCGGACACGAGCCAGCCCCAGCCGCTGCCGAAGCGACCGACAGCGTTGGCCTTGAACTGCTCGACGAACTTCTCGTAGCTGCCGAATGCGGCGTCAATCGCCTGCGCCAGCTTGCCGGTCGGCTTGCCGCCGCCGCCCGGCGTCATGCAGTTCCAGAAGAAGGTGTGGTTCCACACCTGGGCCGCATTGTTGAACCAGCCGGTCTTCGCGGGATCGCCCGCCACTGCCATGACGATTTCTTCGAGAATCTTGTGCTCGAAGTCGGTGCCGGCGATCAGCTTATTGATGTTGTCCACGTAGGCCTTGTGATTCTTGCCGTAGTGGAAGCTGATTGTCTTGGCCGAGTAGTACGGCTCCAACGCATCCTCGGCGTAGGGGAGCGGGGGTAGTATGATGGTCATGGTTGCCTCCTATGGCTTGGGTGAGACGTGTCAATAACGACCGTCTCCGATTGTCGCTGGCAGATCACAAATCTGTGGGGCGGAGTCCGGTCACTTTGGCGATGCGCGCCAACATGCGAGGACCAATTTCCTCGTTGTCGTGGAAAGCGAATACAACATCCGGCCAGCCGGGTCTCGCCAGGGTACGGTGCGAGCTTTCATCGCGTTTGACCGTCCAACCGATGCGCAAGAGCGCCATGAGCACACGGCGCGCTTTTGTGGAAGGCCACTGGCTCATGCGAATGCAAAGGAGATACTCGTCAAAGCGGGTGTATCTTCGCCCTGCTCGATGCGATCGGCGAGCACACGCAGGCCCAGCGATCGCGCTTTAGCCTTGGCATCCTCGGGTGTCCGTCCGTACACGAGCACCCCTGGGAGTTCAAGCACCTCGGCGATCCAGCGTCCATCCTCCTCCTGCTCACATTCGATAGTGAATTTCATTCGTTCGCCCTCCACTCCGCGAAATTCCAGCATAGTATAATGCAACTGCGCCAAAGCTCAAAGCGCGCTTGCTCAATACCCCAGCTTCCAGCTTCCAGCTTCTAGCTTCTAGCTTCCAGCTTCTAGCTTCCAATACTGCAAATTCGGCGCGCCGAAGGGCGGATAGTCGAACTTCACCGCCTGCTTGACCAGCAGCGTACGATCGTAGTACATCAACGGGACCACGGCCACCGCGTCGTTCAGCAGGATCTTCTCCGTCTGCTTGTACAGAGCGAGCCGCTTCGCCTCGTCCGGCTCGGCCAGCGCCTTCGCCAGCAGGTCGCCGTACTCCTTCGACTGCCAACCGGTGTACTGGAACGCCGATTTCGGGTTGAAAACCACGTCGAGCATCGCGGCCGGATCGGCATAGTCCATCACCCAGCCCATGCGGTAGAGGCTATACGCGCACTCGGCCGGCGTTTTCGCCGCGTCGGCCCGATTCGGCTTGTTGCAGCCGTCCAGTCCGGCCAGGTAAACGTCCCACCCGGCGGTGGTCAGGCGCACAGGAATGCCGGCCGCTTCGAGCATCTCGGCGATCGCTTTGAGCAGCAGCTCGTTGCTGCCATCGCGATTCGTCCACAACTCGACCGGCGGCACCGGCTTATCGGGGCCGTAGCCGGCTTCCGCCAGGAACTTCTTGGCCGCGGTCAGATCGTACTTGTAGCCGACGGTCGCATCCTCGCCCTGGTAGCCGGGCACGTTCGGGGGGATGACCGCGCGCGCCGGCACGTGCCACGGCTGCTTGAGCACCTCTTTGATGAGCTTGTCGCGGTCAATCGCGCTGGCAACCGCTTTACGGAAGGCTAGATTCTTGGTGGGACCGGCCTGCGTGTTGAGGCCGACGTAGCTGGTTCCCGGCCGCACCAACACCTGAAGCTCCTTGCTCAAGCCGGCGTCGGCCTGGAGGCGCGCCGTCTCCTTCGGCGGGAAGTCGGCCACGGCTACGTCGCCCTTCTCGTACAACGCCAACTGCCGCGCCGAATCGGGGATGACGGGCAGCTCGATCCGCTCGATGGCGACCTGCGCCGCGTTCCAATAGGTGGGGTTCTTGGTCAGGACGAGGCGCACGCCAGGGTTACGCTCGGTCAGGAGGTAGGGGCCGTTGGAGATGATTGCAGATTGCGGATTGCGGATTGCGGATGAGGCTGCGATTGCATCGAGGCGTGTGGGCCAGAACACCCGCATCGCCAACAGTTTCGGGAAGAATGCCGCCGGGCGGTCGAGGAGGATTTGCAGTGTCGTATCGTCCACCGCCTTGACGCCGACTTTTTTGCAGTCAGCCACGTCGCCGCTGGCGAACGCCTTCGCGCCCTTGACCGGGGCCAGATCGGTCAGCAAATGGTAGTAGCCGTTGCCGGTCGCCGGCTCCAGGGTGCGGCAGACGCCGTCCACAAAATGCTGCGCCGTCACCGGCTTTCCGTCCGACCAGGTCATGCCGCCGCGCAGCGTGACCGTGTAGACCTTGCCGTCGTCGGACACCTGATAACCGGTCGCCGCGGCAGGAACGGTCGAGCCATCGCCGCGCAGGTTGTACAGCCCCTCGTAGAGCTGTTGCAACACCAGGCTCGAGACCTCGTCCGTGGCGACCTGCGGGTCGAGCGTGACCGGATCGGCCGCCAGGGGGTAGACCAGTGTGTTGGCCGCCGCGTTGAGCTTCGAGACGTAGGCCGGGGTCGGGACAGGAGTCGCGGTCACGACGACCGTCTTTGCCACTTCGCGCGTCACTTCGACCACGCGCGTCTCGACGACCGCGACCGGCACGGTCACTTCGACGGTGACGACCGTTTCAACGGTCTCCGGCGGTCGGCCGGCGCAGCCGGCAACGAAAAAAACAACACCCGATAACGCCGAAAATACCAGGAATGACCACTTGCCTGCAAATAACGTCATAGATTCAATCAGTCCTTCGGAGGATGCCAGCCTACCGATATCCATTCTCGCCTGGCACCAACAAGTGTCTGCCGGTTGAGATTGAGAGTCACCACGGTTGCGCGACCACAAGGGGTCTGGCCCACGATTCGGTCACCCTCCGGCGTCCAGACAAAGTGCTCGCACCACACTTGATGGCATGGATCAAACAGGCGGACCATTCTACCCGTCAAAGGATCGCGCGCCATAACACGATCACTTTTGTAGTCATTGCAGAGCGCACAGGCCAGCCAGAGATTATCTTCTTCAGTGGGCCCGCCCAATGCTCGCGGGACAACGTGGTCTATTTCCATTGGCGTGCCAACGATCCACTCGGCCGTCAAACAATAGCCACAGCGGTGGCGCGCCTGGGCAGTCACTCGTTCCTTGAGGGCTTTAGGCACGTGCGCTGGACTGCTCATATTCAGCCTTCAAGACCGAGACATCATAGCCACGCCGTTTGAGCAATGCAGCAGCTCGCGCCCGCACGAGCATTGCCCGTTCATACTGTCGTATCAGTTCCGCCGATCGTTGTATTTCGGTTTGTGTCAAGCTCGCGTCTTGGCGTTTTAGATGCAGCACCTCCAGTTCGGCCGCCGCTTCACCCGGCAGATGACTCCTCGCGGCGCGCCAAAGCTCGGCATCGTTCAGAAAACGGAGGGAGGATACAGCCTGAGCCAAATCGGCCGGCAGGTCTTCCTCTGCCCGCATACCGACCGCCGCCACTTCCAACAGTTCGGCCTCAACCGTGCGCTGCGCCCGTTCCGCTCGCTGCTTGAGACGGTTGTAGAGCGGCCCGGGCAAGTTGAGAGTCATGGTTTGCAAGGTCATCGTAGCACCTCGGGAACATAACCTATCACTATTTGACAGTGTAGCATAAGTGCCCCACGCCGTCAACGCACACAAAAGGGGAGAGAGCACGCGCCCCCTCCCCTTGTCTACCTATGTCTTACCTGCTGGTTTACTTCCTCACTGCGTGCCTTTCATGCGCGGGTCGAGCGCGTCGCGCAAGCCATCGCCCACAAAGTTAAACGCGAACATCGTAAGCGCCAACGCCACGCCGGGGATCAATGCCAAATGCGGATACGTGCGAATCACACGCGCACCATCGGCGATCATCATGCCCCAGGAGGGCGTCGGCGGATTCACCCCCAAGCCGATGAAGCTCAAGAACGCCTCGTAGGAAATATAGCCTGGGATTGCGAGCGTCTCGGACACAATGAGCGGACCGATCGCGTTCGGCAGGATGTGGCGGAACATGATGCGTAGATTGCTCGCGCCAACCGAACGCGCGGCTTCGACGAATTCCTTTTCTCGCAGCGAAAGCACCTGTCCGCGCGTGAGGCGCGCCATGCCCATCCAGGAGGTAATGCCAATGCCGATAAAGATAAACAGCAATCCTCCAACACGAGTATCCAGTTGGTTCATCGCGTATTTGAAGGAGCCGGGCTCGGCGATACCAGCAAAGGAGGAACGGAAGAACGCCATCATCAGGATGATCAGCAGCAGAGTCGGGAAGGCGTACATCACATCCACAAAGCGCATCATGAGATTATCCAACTTGCCGCCAAAGAAACCAGCGAGACTGCCGTAGATCGTCCCGATCAACATCGCAATCAGTGGCCCCACCATCGCCACGGTCAAAGAGATGCGCGTGCCATAGACGACTCGGCTAAACACATCGCGTCCCAGATCATCTGCGCCCATCGGGTAGGCGTTGTTGATCCGCGCGTACCCCCGCGTCGTCGGGAAAAGGGCAACGAGCCATTGGGGCATCGCGTTATTGTCTTCTGAAACCTGGACTTCGTACGACCGGATCGCGATCACGGGCGCGAAGACGTAGACGACGAAAAGCACGAGAAGAAGGATCCCGCCGGTGACCGCGGCTCTGTTTCGAATCAGGCGAGAATACGCATCTTTCCACAGGTTGGTTTCTTTACGCAATATGATAGGCGTGCCAAGTTGCTTAGGCGTTGTTTCTGCAGTTGCCATTTTCCCTCAATCCTTCTCTACTCGACACGAATACGCGGGTCAAGAAATGCATAGACGATATCCACGACGACATTGGCGATGACAAGGACCATCGCGTACAACAAAATGGTTCCCATGATGACGGGATAATCCCGGTTGCTGATGCTGTTAACAAAGTACTTGCCCAAACCGGGGATGCCAAAAACCAGTTCGACCACGAAGGTCCCCGTGATCACTGCTGCAAAATAAGGCCCCAACACAGTGGCGACGGGAATGAGCGAATTGCGCAGGGCATGTCGAATGATGATAACGCGTTCCGTCAGCCCCTTGGCGCGTGCGGTTCGGATATAGTCCTCGCGGATCACCTGGAGCAGACTGGCGCGGGTCAAGCGCGCTAAAATCGCCGAGCCACCCATGCCCAAGGTAATCGTCGGTAAGATCGCGTATTTGACAAAGTTCAGCGAAAACTCGCTGGGCAAGATTCCCAAAAGGTAGGGTGGTTTAGCGCCCCAGCCGGTAGCGGGAAACCACTTGAGCGTCACCGCAAAAATCCACACGAGAATAGGCCCCATCACGATGGCGGGCACAGACACGCCAAAAATGGCAACGCCCATCCCCAAATAGTCCAGCCACGTGTTCTGTTTGAGCGCGGCAAGGATGCCTAGCGGAATACCCAGCAGCATCGCGAACACCACGGCCATAACACCCAGTTGAACCGAGACCGGTAATTGATCGCGGAAAATATCGTTCACACTCCGGCTCTTGCTCGTAAACGATGGCCCGAAATTCATCCAGCGGAAGTAAACATCGCCTATTTTTACGTCAATAAGGAATTGATTCAATACCGATGCGCTCGGGGGGGCGGTGGTAACACGCGGCACCAAGACATCATAAATGTACTGCGTATATTGTTGCCATAACGGCTGGTCCAGGTGATAACGCGCCCTTAGGTTAGCCATGATATCAGCGGGTAGCGCCTTTTCCGAATCAAAGGGTCCACCTGGCACTTGGTGCATTAAGAAAAATGTGATAAAGGAAACGGCGAACAGGACGACGAACATCCACATAATACGCCGAACGATAAAGCGGCCCATACCTACCTCTTAACTTTCTATGCTACCCTTGCATCACTAGATCATTCGCTGCGCTCAACACAAGAGCCAATCGCCGTTGCTTGGGACGGTGCCTGCGTTCGTGCCATCGTATATCTTCTCAATTCTTTTGTAGGGGCGCACCCTTGCGGTCGCCCTGACGGGCAGACGCAAGCCTTGCGGTCGCCCTGGCAGGCAGGCGCAAGGCCGTGCCCCTACCCCGGATGATTGAGAAGATACGTGCCGTCCCAAGCAACAGCGAAAACTTACTGCGTCACTTCCCAGTTGTAGAAGATTTCGTGACCGCCCACGGAGAACGTGCGTTTGATGTACGGTTCCGTCAGAGTGTTGCGGGTGTACCAGTAGAGCGGAATCATCACAGGATCGTCAACAGTAATGATCTGCTCTGCCTGCTTGTACAAGTCAAGACGCTTCTTCGAATCCGCCTCAACGGCGGCATCCTTGACCAGCTTCTCGAACTTGTCGTTCTTCCACATGAAGCCGCCGGTCGGCTTGCCGTCCTTCGCCGGATTCTGCGAGCCACCCGAGGCGACCACTTCGTTGATGAAGTTGTTTTCGTCGGGATAGTCCATGCACCAACCCATGCGGAAGACCTGCGGCGTGTCCTTGCTCTTGGTCGTCACAAGGTAGACCTTCCATTCCTGGTTGGTCAGCTTGATGTTCAGTCCGAGATTGTCCTTCCACTGTTGCTGGACAAACTCGGCGATCTTCTGGTGGCCAGAAGACGTATTGAACATGTAGGAAACGTCCAGTTTATCCGCCGTGATGTTCAATTCCTTGAGCGCGGCAGCCAGATACTCCTTGGCTTTCGCGACGTCGAACTTGACGCCCAGGGTGGGGCTGTCCTTCATCGTCGGCGCAGCGGCGATGCCAGGGCGACCGAACCATTGTGCCGGTTCCTGACCACCCTTCAGCACGGTGTCAATCAGCTTCTGGCGATCTACGGCAAAGGAAAGCGCGCGGCGCAGGTTCGCGTTGTCAACGTACTTGGCGGTGGTGTTGAAGCCGAGGTAGTACGTGCAGGTGTTCGGCGCGCTCACCAGCAGCTTGGACAACTTGGCATCCGCTTTGACCCGGTCCATATCGCCGGTCGGCACAGCAGCCACATCCAGGTTGCCGGTTTCGAACTCCGCCATGGCCGCCGCATCGTCGAGCATACTAAAGACGACCTCGTTCACCTTTGCCTGCGGTATCTCTTTCGAGCCAGGCCAGAAGGGGTTCTTGACGATGGTCATGGTCGAGTCGTGCACCCATTCCTTCAGCGTGTAGGGGCCGTAGGACTGGAAGAAGCCGGGTTCGATCCAGCGCTCGGCGCGCGCGGCTGTGCAGTCATCCCCATCAATCAGCCACGAGGGGGTCGCGTACGCCGTCCACAGGCCCGCGATGTTGAGGTTGTACACGGCGGGGGTGAGGAACTTCATCTCGAGCGTCGTGTCGTTGATGGCTTTTACGCCCACTTTCGCCGTGTCAGTGATCGTACCGGAGTTGTAGTCGCTTGCTCCGGCCATAACAAACGCCAACACGTAGGCGTAAGGCGAAGCAGTCTTCGGGTTGAGCGCGCGCAGAATGCCGTACTCGAAGTCCTTGGCCGTTACGAGACGGTTCTTGGTCTTGCCGTCTTTGTCGGGGCAGGTCTGGACTTTGGCGACCGCCTTCTTCACGCCATCCCACCGGACCCAGGGCACGTCATTGCGCAGCGTGAAGGTGTAGGTCAAGCCATCCTTCGAGATGTCCCACTTGGTCGCCATGCCCGGCTGGAGCTCGCTGGTCACTTCGTTCAAGCGGGTCAGGCCGACGAATGAGTTCTCGATCACGGTGATCGAGCTGGTATCTTCGGCGACGTTAGGATCGAGCGAGGGCGTATCGCCAATGCCATTGTTGATGTGAACGACATTCGCGCGCACCGGCTTGGCGGTCGGCGCGGCCGTCGCGACGACGATCTTCTCGACCTGTTTCTCGACGACCTGGGTCTGGATGACCGTCTTTTCCTTCTCGACGACCTGGGTCACGACGACCTGCTTCTCAACAACCTGCGGCGTGGGGGCCGGGCAGGCCGTGAGAATCATGCTGGCGATGATCAACACGCCGAGCAACACGGACAGCTTCTTGATAGACATGGTTCTCCTCCTGATGGAATGGTGAAACTTAAAACGGGTTGACTGAGCTTCGAGTATACGCCTGAAAGCCACATCACCCCCTTTCGTCGGGCGATTCGCGATGAGCGACTAGGCTGCGCATCTTTGATAGACGCGCCTGATATCTTCCGGTGTGTGCGCGACCTGGATGGCGCGCCGCACAGCTTTGAGCTGTTTAGCAGCCTTGATCTGTTGGATTTCCGGCAACAGGCGCAGCCCGTCCGCCCCGAACTTGACATCCAGGGCCTGTTCAATCACTTCGAGAATTCCTTCTCGCCAACCTTGTTTCATCCACTTGTCAGCGAGCGACCCTGTCACCGGTTTCACCCTTGTTGGATCGAACCACATTGTCACCGGCGGCGGGTCGATATACTCAACCATAGATCACCCTAAGTTCATCAGCAACGATCAGGAACTACCTAAAGTAGACACGCCGCACTTCATCGGGCGTGCATGCGACCTTGAGCGCGCGCTGCACGGCCCGGAGTTTCTTGATATCCTTGATGTCGCGAATTTCCGACAGCAAACGCAGGCCATCTGTCCCGAACTTGACATCCAGAACCAACTCGATGCCTTCGACGATCCCTTCCTGTCTCCATTTCTCTGCAACCGTAGCCATCAACTCATCGCCTCCACGAAGGAGCCGGGCGTCAACTCCAACGTCGGCAGGTCGAGCTGCGCCGCTACCTCCGCCGGCAGGTAATTGCTCAGGAAATCGCGCGCCGTCTCGGGCCGGCCAAACGCATACTTGAAGAACTCATCGTGCGGGTTGCTGCGCTCGGCCACACCTCACTCCTTGTCTCCTTGTTTCCCCGCCTACTTCTGGTGCAACCAACACGCCACGAAATGCCCGGTCCCGTAATCGCGGAATTCCGGCTCATTGTCCTTGCACACGTCCATCACCTTCGGGCAGCGGGTGCAGAAGTGGCAGCCCACCGGCGGGTTCACCGGTGAAGGCACGTCGCCTTCCAGAATGATACGGCGGCGCTTTTCTTCCACGACCGGATCGGGGATCGGCACGGCCGAAAGGAGCGCCTGGGTGTACGGGTGCATCGGATTGCGGTACAGCTCATCCCGGCCGGTCAGCTCCACCACCTTGCCCAGGTACATCACCGCGATGCGGTCGGAGATGTGGCGCACCACCGAGAGATCATGGGCGATGAACAGGTAGGTCAGGCCGAACTGCTCCTGCAGGTCTTCCAACAGATTGATGACCTGCGCCTGGATCGAAACGTCCAGGGCCGAGATCGGCTCGTCGCATACGATAAAGGACGGGTTGACCGCCAGCGCGCGCGCCACGCCGATGCGCTGGCGCTGGCCTCCGGAGAACTCGTGCGGGTAGCGATTGATAAAATAGGGGTTCAACCCGACGATCTTCAGCAGCTCGCGCACTCGCTCCAGCCGCTCGGCCTTGGTGCCGATATTGTGCACCTCCAGCGGTTCCGAGACGATGCTGCCGACGGTCATACGGGGGTTCAGTGAGGCGTAGGGGTCCTGGAAGATCATCTGCATCTGGCGGCGCATGTGGCGCAGTTCTTCGCCCTTCATCTTCACCAGATCTTTGCCGTCGAATTGCACGGTGCCGGCCGTGGGACGATAAAGCTGCAAGATGGCCCGACCGGTGGTAGACTTGCCGCAACCCGATTCGCCCACCAGCCCCAACGTCTCGCCTTTGTAGACGTCGAAATTCAGCCCGTCCACGGCTTTCACGTCGGCCACGTGGCGCTGGAGGATACCGCGAAAGATCGGGAACCACATTTTCAGGCCCCGGACCTCCAGGAGTGTCGGTTTGCCGTTGCCCCCAATAGGGGTCGTTGTCGGATTCGTGCTCATGGTGCTCACCTCTTCCCATCGCCCATGGCGGCCGGCTGCGTCTTGCTGACGTCCACCCAGCAAGCGATCTTGTGCCCTGGCGCGACTGGTTCAAGCTGCGGATTTTCGCCGGCGCAGCGGTCAATCCGATAGGCGCACCGGGCATAGAAGGGGCAGCCCTTGGGCAGGTCAATCAGGTCGGGGGGCAAGCCCTCGATGGAGGTCAGCCGGCGGGCACGCGTCTCGTCCAGGCGAGGCAGAGAGCCGAGCAAACCGAGGGTGTAAGGATGACGCGGGTTGCCGTACAGCTCTTTGACGTGAGCCTCCTCGACGATGAAGCCCGCATACATCACGATCATCCGGTCGGCCAGCCCGGCCACCACGCCCAGGTCGTGGGTGATCCAAATGATAGCCATGCCGATCTCGTCTCGGAGGCGCTTCACGAGGTCGGTGATCTGGGCCTGGATCGTCACGTCGAGGGCGGTGGTCGGTTCGTCGGCGATGAGGAGCTGCGGGTTGCAGCTCAACCCCATCGCGATCATCACACGCTGGCGCATCCCGCCGGAGAACTGGTGGGGGTAATCGTCCAGGCGATCAGCGGCGCGGGGGATGCCGACCGTCTCGAGCAGCTCGGCGCTGCGCTTGCGGGCGGCGGCCTTGTCCATGCCCATGTGCAGCATCAAGGCTTCGGAAATCTGGAACCCGATGGTGAGCACTGGATTCAACGAAGTCATCGGATCCTGAAAAATCATGGCGATCCGATTGCCGCGTACCTGCCGGATCTCTTCGTCCGACAGCTTGAGCAGGTTCTTGCGGTCATCACTGGCGCCGAACCAGACCTCACCGCCGGTGATCTTGCCGGGTGGCTGCGGGATCAAGCGTATCAGCGACATGACGCCGACGCTCTTGCCGCAACCGCTCTCCCCCACAATCGCCAGGGTCTCGCCCTCGTCCAGGTGATACGAAATGCCGTTCACCGCGCGGACGACGCCATCTTGTGTGAAGAAGCGGGTTTCCAGCCCCTTCACGTCCAGCAGTCTGCCCATCCCTTGCCTCCGGGAGGAAGAATATGAGACCGTTGAGTTGTCAGAGAACAACGTGTAGATCATAGCACAGCGAGGGGGATGTGTCAAATCATCCCGAAAAAGAGGGTGAAACGAGGGAGCGAATGGCAGATGGCAGATGGCGGATGGCAGATGGCAGATGGCGGATGGCAGATGGCGTAAGGCTGATTGCGGATGGCGGATGGCGGATGGCGGATGATGCTGTCATGCTGAGCGGGTTAACGGATCAACGTTCGCCACGGTGAGATCCCAGCGAAGCATCCGTTCGTTTCACTCAGAGCTTGTCCTGAACGCAGTGAAGGAACAAGTTCTCGCGTAGCAAGAGACTCTTCGCTGGATTCTCGCCGAAACGCCCCACACGGGGTCAACCCGCTCAGAGTGACAGTATTCCGGGTCACATCTTGACTGCGCTCGCGGAAACCAGGTGACATGCGACCCAGTGATCGGCCACCTTTTGCTCGAAGACCGGCTCGATTTGCCTGCAGACGTCTACAGCGAGAGGGCAACGCGGATGAAAACGGCAGCCCGGCGGCGGATTGAGCGGGCTGGGCACGTCACCGCTCAGTACGACCCGCCGGCGCTTCAGCTTGGGATTGGGCAGGGGAATAGCCGAGAGCAGCGCCTGGGTATATGGGTGAAGCGGATCACGATACAACTCCTCGCGCGTGGTCACCTCGGCCATTTTGCCCAGATACATGACGCCGACCCGGTCGCTGATGTGCTCGACAACGCTCAGGTTGTGAGCGATGAAGAGGTAGGTCAGGCCGAATTCCTTCTGGAGGTTTTTCAATAGATTGAGCACTTGCGACTGGATGGAGACATCCAGCGCGCTGACCGGCTCATCGCAGACGATGAACTTGGGGCGTAGGGTCAACGCGCGGGCGATGCCGATGCGCTGCCGCTGACCGCCAGAGAACTCGTGAGGGTAACGGCGGGCGTGATATGGGTTCAGCCCCACCTTTGCCAGCATCCCCTGGACGATCTCAGCGCGTTCTCGGTTGTTGCCGATACCGTGAATCTGCAAGCTCTCGCCGATGATCTCGCCCACAGGCATCCGGGGGTCCAGCGACGAGTAAGGATCCTGAAAGACGATTTGCATGTTACGGCGCAAGGCTTTAAGCTCGCTGCCCCGTTTGCTGAATACATCTTCGCCGTCGAAAAAAACCGAGCCGCCGGTGGCTGGCGTTAATCGTAAGATGGTGCGGCCGATGGTGGTCTTGCCACAGCCAGACTCGCCTACCAATCCAAAGGTCTCGCCTTCGCGAATAGCAAAACTCACGTCGTCCACAGCCTGAACCCAGGCTGCGATGCGCTGGAACAGCCCGGACCGGACAGGGAAATACTTCTTTAGATTTTCGACCACCAACAGGTCTCTTTGGGGCACAACGATCATCGTGGGCATACGATCTCCTAGCGTCCTGCCGTCTCTATGAGTACTTCATCACCCATGAAATGCCAGTCTGCCCGCGTCACCTCGCCCCATTCCTCCCTGGTATCCAGGTCGCGCATGTAGCAGCGCACCTTGTGGCCCGGCTCAACCTCGGCCAGCCGCGGCAGGTCTTGGACACACCGCTCGCGCACATAGGGACAGCGCGGTGCAAATTTGCAGCCGGGAGGCAGGTTGATCAGGTTGGGCACCGAGCCAGGAATCACCGCCAGGGTATCGCGCACCTCGCCGAGCACCGGAATAGCAGCCAGCAAGCCTTCAGTATAGGGATGCAACGGATTCTCAAACAAGGTGTTAACGTCGGCATACTCTACGATCTGCCCGGCATACATCACCGCGACCCGGTTGCACATCTCGGCGATGACGCCCATGTCGTGAGTGATGAGCAGAATTGCCGTGCCGGTCTCGGTGCGCAGGCGGCGCATCAGATCGAGGATCTGCGCCTGAATCGTGACGTCCAGGGCGGTAGTCGGCTCGTCGGCGATCAACAGGTCGGGCAGGCAAGCCAGCGCCATGGCGATCATTACGCGCTGCGCCTGGCCGCCGGAGATCTCGTGGGGGAAAGCCTGCGCCCGCTTCTCGGCATCCGGGATGCCCACCTTGCGAAACGACTCGATCGCTTGCGCCCAGGCCGCGTTTCTGTCCAGGCCTTGATGAATCATCAGCACTTCGGCCACTTGGTCGCCGATGCGGAAAACGGGGTTCAGGCAACTCGTAGGTTGCTGGAAGATCATGGACATTTGGTTGCCCCGCATCTTGACCATCTCTACTTCGGACAACTGGACCAAATCGCGGCCCTTGAAAAGCGCCTGGCCCTCCACGATCTTGCCGGAGGTTCCTCCTAACAGTCGCATGATGGAGAGAGCGGTGACGCTCTTGCCGCTGCCGGACTCGCCCACGAGTCCCATGACCTCTCCTTCGCGAATGACGAAATCCACGCCGTTGACAGCCTGGACCACGCCATCTTCGGTGAAGAAAAAGGTTTTCAGACCCTTGACTTCGATCAGGGGCGGTTGCTCACTAGAGCCGTTCGTAGGAGGAGTCATTGCGCTCTCTGTAACGTTAGAAATGCCTATTGAGGTGAGGAACCGGAAATCGCTATCAGCCATTGAGCACGAGCCATCACCGCTTTAGCCGCGGGTCGAGCGCGTCGCGCAGGCCATCACCAATGAAGTTGAAGCCGATGGAAACGATGACCAGCGGAATGCCAGGCACCAACGGCAGCCAGGGATGCTGGAACATATAGCTCTGTGAAAGCGCCAGCATGTTGCCCCAGGTCGGCGTAGGATCCTGCACACCCAGGCCGAGGAAGCTCAGGGCCGACTCAGTGACGATGACGCCGCCCAGGCTCAAACTGGCGCTGACCAAGATCGGCGCAATGCCGTTGGGGATGATGTGCCGAAAGATGATCCGGGCATCCGAAGCGCCGACCGCCCGCAACGCCTCCACGAAATCCTGCTTGCTCAACGATAGCGCCATGCCGCGCATCAGACGGGCCGCGCCGAGCCAGCCAAAGACAACCAGGATCAGAATCAAGACGACGACCTTCTGCGCCTCGCGCTCCGAGGCCAGCAAGACCGCCGTCAACGCATGCACCACGAAAGGCGGTAGTGGCAACTTGGCATCGCTCTTGATCAGGATCGCGGAGATGATCAAGAGGATCGGCAAGGTGGGAATCGTCAGCATAAACTCAATGATGCGCGAAATGATCGCGTCGATAGCCTTTCCGTAATAGCCGGCGACCGCGCCGATCAAGGCCCCAATCCCCTCGCCCAAGAGGGTGACCAAAAAAGCGATGGAAAGCGAGACGCGCGCCGCGTAGAGGACGCGCGTAAACAGATCGCGGCCGAGATGGTCAATGCCCAGGAGATGGACGCGACCGTCTCTGTCTATCGTCCCCGGGGGGGCAGGTCGGGATGGCACGAAGATGTCTACATCATCGCGAGGCCACATCGCGATCAACGGGGCCAGCAAGGATGCCACGAAGACAAACAGGATCAGCACCGAGGACACAGCCGCCAGTTTGTGGCGCAAGAACCGCCGGAAGACGACCTGGAGTTGATTCTCCTGCGAGGCGTCCTCGGCACGACTACGTGGTGCGGCAATGGATCGGGTAGCGACGGTCATGAGTCACTCCGATGAATCTGTGATTTGCTGGTCACGAATACTTGATTCGCGGATCTACTACCGTATAGAGGATGTCACCGATCATGGTTGCGATAACGGTTAAGACTGCCGTGATGAAGATGAACGACAGCGCCACCGGCCAGTCGCTGCGGGTCAACGCGTCAAAATAGAGTCGCCCCATGCCGGGCCAGGCAAAGACGGTCTCGGTGATGATAGCGCCGCTGAAGATGCCCGGAATCGTCAGGACGACAATGGTCACAAATGGGATCAGGGCATTGCGCAGGGCGTGCTTGACGATGACAACCCGCTCGAACAGCCCTTTCGCGCGCGCCGTCCGCACGTAATCCTGGCGCATCACCTCTAGCATTGAGGAACGCACGAAGCGGCTCCACCCGGCGGCGTAGAAGAACGTGAGTACGCTGACCGGCATGAGCAGGTGCAACAGTTGGTCAATGAAGGATTCTGGTTGAATTTGGGGAAGCCACGAGGCGATCTCATAAGGTCGCACGGCGATCCGCAGGCCTGACGGCAGACGCGGAATCCACGGGATGGCATCTTTCCAGAAAACCGGGAACACCGAGAATAGCAGAATCATCAACAGACCGAAGAAAAACGTGGGCATCGAGGAGCCGATGAAGGCAACGGTCGTAAACACATAGTCGAAGCGGGAATACTGCTTGACAGCACTATAAATGCCGATGGGAACGCCAATGAGGAGCGAAAGCAAAGTCGCCAGGGTCATCAACTCGACAGTCGGCCCGATGCGACTGACCAGCAACTCCGAAACCGGTCGGTCCTTGAGAATCACGCTGGAAAGCCCAAAATCGCCGCGGAAAATGCCGTTGCTGGACTTAATCGGCGGATGCAGCTTGGGCAACTCAGCGAGATAAACGTAGTCATCGCAACCCGTCGGCCGGGTGACCGTATTGCCCCGACGATCCGTCACCTGCTCGTCGCGCGGCAGATAGCAGCCCACGACCACATTGGCAAACCACTCTTGCCCGTTGATGACGATCGGGCCACTCGGGTGGCCGATCAGCCAACGGGAGAAACGAACGGGCCAGTAAAGGTCTAACTCGTACTGGGCGCGAATGCGCGCAATATCCTCGCGAGTCAACCTCCGCTGGGTCTGCTGCAGACCGGTCAACGGCCCACCGGGCGAAATGTTGAACAGAAAATAAGTGAAGACCGCGGACAGCAAAACCACCAAGACCATCTGAAAAGAACGGCGGATCAGGTAGTTGGTCATAACAGGCCTCTACGAGAACTGCGAGTCATTGTACAACACACGGCCCACTTACAAAAACGGGCGGGCCGACCACAAAGGCGCGCCCACCCGTTCCTTGACGGGCCATAGTGACGACTTCAGCCATCAGACCAAAGAGAGCGACTCAAGTCGTCACTACAGGCCTACACCTCTACTTAGTGAACAGGTTCATGTCAATGTGCTCCCAGGTGGGGCTGGCGATGATCTCGGCGTTCACCTTGCCGGCCTTCTTGGCATCCAGCACCTTCTGAACTTCGGCGCCGCCGCCCAGCGTGGCCTTCTCCAGATAGTCCACGTCGCCGCTCAGAAGCTGCGCCACAGCCTGGTTGGTGTCGGTGACGATCAGCACGGTGACGTTCTTGGCGGCCGGGGCCGGCTGGAAGAACTTGTTGGCCGTCAGCTTGATGTACTCGCCCTTCTTCCACTCGCTGACGACGAACGGGCCGTAGCTCAACGGCTTCTCGGCGATCTCAGGCAGGGTGGTCCATTCCTTCGCGGGGACATCCTTCAGCAGGCGACCGTCCTTTACCTTCATATTCGCCGGGTAGATATAGAAGGGGGCCAGGTAGTAGGTTGGGGTCTGCACGCCGGGCACATAGGTCACGGTGAACTCCAGGCCGGTGCCCCAATCAATCTTGGCGATGCTCTCGCAGGTGATGAAGGAGGTCGCGCCGGAGTCCTTATCGCAGTCGTTCTTGTAGCCCAGCTTGAGGTCTTCGACCGAGCCCTTGGTGCCGTCGCTCCAGGTGAAGTCCTTGAATTTGTAGGTGACGGTGAGTTGTGGCATCTTCACCGTGCCGCTGCCAGCGTACTCGACTTCCTTGCCGTCCGCGTCGAAGAGCTTCGCACCCTTCTCCAGCTTGACCGGCTTGCCATCGGTGCTGTAGACAGTGTCGCCCGCCTTGGCCTCGATGGTGACGTTCTTGGCCAGCCCGGACTCGATGGTGCTCAACGGGCTCTGGAGGGCCGGCTGGTAGTCGTAGTTGTACTGGGTATAAATGACGCCGATCGCGAGCTGGCCGACCTGACGAGCCACCGCCGCGTCCTCGACCAACTGATACAGCGAGGCCGGCTCCTGGGACAAGCCGAAGACGACCGTATCGCCGCCGTTCTTGAGTTTCCAGGTGGGACCGCTGGCGGTCGCGTACTCGGTGGGATCAACCTTGATGCCTTCCAGGTTGATGCTCCAGGCCTCGGCCTCGGCGCGCTGGAACAACGGCAGCGAGACCATGTCCTTGGAGAATTCCTTCTGGACAATGTCGTAGGCCTTGATGCGCTCATCCTTGATCAGGGTGTTATTGGCCTTGATGATGGCATCGCTGGCGGTCTTGTTGCACCAGCCCATGCCGTTTTGGCCTTCCCAGTTATTGCTGGGCAACTGGATCTGGTTACAGGCGTAGAGGGTGCGGCCGGAAGGATCTGCCTGGCCAACCCAGGCGAAAGCACCCAACTCATAATCGCGGCGGGCCAGGCCGGTGGTGTCACCGAACCACCAGGAAGCAGGGACGTGTTGGCGGATCAACTGAATGCCACACTTGGCCAGGTTCTGCTCGGCCACGGCGGCCCAGGTCTGGCGGAACTGCGCGGTGGTGGTGGTGAACTTGAGCGCCAAGGCGTCGCCCTTCTTGTTGGCGCGGACGGTCGCGCCCTTGGCCAACGTCCAGCCAGCCTCGTCCAGCAGCTTGCTGCCCTTCTCGATGCTGAATTCGTAATCCGTGTATGGCCCCTTGTAGGCCCAGTGGGTCTTAGGCAGGAAGGTGTCCATACGGAGGGCCTTCTTGTCCACGACGTACGGGTACACGGAGGCAATTAGCTCATCGCGGTTGATGCAGTACGCAATGGCCTGGCGGACCCTGATGTCGCTTAGGATCGGGTGCGGGGTGGTGTAGTCTTCGGCTGCCACGATCTTCTCGACGATTTTCTCGACTGGCTTCTCGACGATCTTCTCAACCGACTTCTCGACGACCCTGGTCTCGACGACCTTGACCTCTTCCTTGACCACCTGGGTCTGGACCACGATCTTCTCGACAACCTGCGGCGTAGGGGCCGGGCAGGCAGTCAGGATCATGCTGGCGATCAACAGGATGCCGAGCAATATGGACAGCTTCTTGACAGACATGTTCTCCTCCTAAATGTGATGTGGTTCGGATGAGATACCGGATGCCCGACGTAGCCAGAGGGTCGCCGTGCTACGCGGCGCAGGCTATCGCCAACTGGGCATACACCTTGACGACGACATGACCTGGGAAGCTTAGCCGGGAATCACCCCCTTTCAGCCTTCTCTGTCGTGGTCCTGAGGCGCAACGGAGCGCACTCATCTGTCCAGCTAGTTCTGGAATCCAAAACCGAGTTTGTGCCGGGAGCAGGATCGTACTGCACTCCCATAGTGTAGGACATAAGAATAACACCAGACCCCTGAGATGTCAAGTCGGTTTTAGCAGCCGAAGAAAGGCCGCGCGGATCGCAAAACGCAAAGCACAAAGCGAAAATTCTCAGAATCGCGCCGCGTCATGTATAATAGACTCTATCGGGAACAGGCTATTCCCGCGATACTCTCTATTGGGTAGCAACTAACCTCGGAGGTTTCATCAGTGTACCGATCATCTTCCACCCGCTACGCGCTGATCGCCGCGGGTCTGGCCGTTCTCGTGACCCTTGCAACCCTGGCAGCCGCGTGCAGCAGCCCGGCGCAGGCGACCCCCACGCCCACGCGCACGCCGCGCCCGGCCGTGACCGTCGCGCCGCCCACGCAGCCGTCCGCGACGGCCATGCCGTCGCCCACCCGGCCGCCTACCGTCGCGCCGACCGCGACGCCCATACCGCCGACCGCGACGGCCGCCCCCACGGCCGCGCCGACCGGCGCCTCCTACACCCGCCCGGCCAACGTCAACCCGCTCACCGGTCTGCCCGTGGCCGACCCGAAGCTGCTGGCCCGCCGGCCGCTGATGGTAGTCATCAACAACGATCCTGAAGCCCGACCTGTACATTATGGCTTCGGCCAAGCCGACTTAGTCTACGAGTACATAATGGAAGGCCGAGCCGTCACTCGCTACACAGCCGTGTTCCTGGGCAACGAGAGTGAACGCATTGGCCCTGTCCGCAGTGCGCGACTGGTCAACTTCTACTTGACACCACAGTATGATGGTACCTTGGTGGCCTCAGGCGCAGGTAAGGACGTGCGCTGGTGGCTGAGGGATAAGATGATGGGGGAGATGGGTCTCCCTTATCTCGATGAAGGCCTGGATGATCAGAGTGACAATTTGTACTTCTGGAGTCTGGGTGGCTTGGCCCAATACAGAACGCGCCTACAAACTAGCACGGCTGGAATACGGCGCTGGTTGGCTAGCCTAAAACGAGAGCAAGATCCTAAGTTGCGCGGATTTGCCTTTGCTGAAACTATCCCAACTGGCTCACCGGGCAAGACGGCCTCCATCTCGTTCCCCGCGGCCGTGGTCTGGTCCTACGATGCGTCAAGCGGACGCTATGTACGCAGCTTGGCAGGCACCGCCCACATAGATGCCGCTTCGGGCAAACAACTGAGCGCGGCGAACGTGATCATCCAGACCGTGTCGCACGAGAAAACCGACTATGTGGAAGATGATACCGGCACCACCAGCATCCGCATCATCACCGTGGGCGAAGGACCGGTGACGATCCTGCGCGATGGCGTGGCGATCAAAGGCACGTGGAAGGCCGGCGATACGAGTATGCCGGAATTCTTCAACGCCGCGGGCAAGCCGATCCCGCTGAAACCGGGCACCAGTTGGTTCGAGCTGGTCGCGGCGACGGACACGGTGACTGTCAACTAGAACGCCGTTTTTACAGCAATTCCAAACTTAGCCTGCAGCGTAGGCATCCTGAGCGGAGTTCCGGCTGTTTTTAGGCCGGAACGCAGTCGAAGGACGCCGAAGCGGGTGGGCACAAGCCGCATCCTTCGACTACGACCTGCACACCCCGCAGGTCTCCGCTCAGGATGCTCCGCCACATTTGGAATCGCTGGCGTTTTCATCGCTTAGCTGGCGCCGCGGTCAAAACGGCCGCGGCGCGATCTTGATCAGATAGCCATAGCGCGCCTTGAACGCGTCCAGCGTCAGGTTGGTCTGCATCGCCATGCGCGCCAGGAACAGGTCATCCCGGGCGTGCTGCGGCTTGAGACGAATCATGAATTTGTACGCGGAGCGATAGGTGAAGGAGTCAATATTCACCATGCGGACTTCGATGCGTTTTGTAGTAGAGTCAATCATCTCCTCGAAGGGCATGGGCACAACCTGGTTTTGCTGGAGCGAGATCGTCGCGTTACTGCCGCCGGCGAGCAGGAAGCTCACCGCGGCCTCGCCCAGGCTGCGGGTGTAGTCAATGTCGTAGGCAATGGGCGCCGCACAGCGCAACTCGTACCCCAGTTCCTTGTCCACGAGCTTCACCTGTACGCCCAGAGCCTTCAAATCCCCGGCCAACATCCGCTTGATCGTGTCGGCGAAGTTGACATCGGCCAGCCAGATATGTCCGTACTCATCTCTTTGCCCAAGTCCGACCGCCTCCAGATCCTCGTCCAACAGATGCTCCATGATCCCCTCGGCGATCAGGGCCACGCCGTAATTCTTGCCCTCGGCCAGTCGTAGGAGAATGGCCGTTGCCAGGGTGTCCACCACCTCCTGCAGGCGGATCGGCTCGCCTCGCCACTCCTCTGGGATCAGCGTCAGCGTCGCGCCCGAGCTTTTGCCGATGCCGAGCGCCAGATGTCCCGCCTTGCGGCCCATCGTCACCACCAGGAACCAGTGCTGCCCGGAGGTCTTGGCGTCTTCCATGAAGGTCATCACGATGCGCGTGCCCAGCTCGCGCGCCGTCTCGTAGCCGAACGTCGGGATGCCCTCGGGCAGGGGCAGATCGTTGTCAATGGTTTTCGGCACGTGGACAGATCGAATCGGGATGCCCATCTCCTTCCGGGCGTATTCTGTCACCTTGTACAAGGAATACGCGGTGTCGTCTCCGCCGATTCCTACCAGGTTGGAGATACCGGCATTCATCAGCGCGGTGACGCAGTTGCGGAGCGCGTCCGGAGTCTTGGCGGGGTTGGCGCGCGAGGTGCGCAGGATCGAACCGCCGTCCAGGTGGATGCGGCTGACGTCCCGGATGGTCAGGGGCGTGCTGACCAGCTTGCCGTCCATCAGGTGCTTGAAGCCATCGTAGATGCCGATCACCTCCAGGCCGTTGGTGATGGCCTCGATCGTGACAGAGTGGATGACACCATTGATCCCCGGCGCCGGCCCGCCGCCCACCAGCACGCCGATCTTGCCGCCCCAATTAGCGTCGTTCATGGTCCCCCCTCTTGGTCTGGTCTTGTTTGGTGAAGCCATATCACATCGCGCGATGTTTGTCAAGACCCAATTTGCACGATTGCACGATCTTAGGTTACGTGCTGCCTGACGATAAAACCCTACTTTTGGGTTATTGCTTTTATCGCGACTTGCGTGTATGATGACCCCGATGACCGCACACCGCCCCTGGTTCTGGCTCCTGGCTTTTGTCCTGGCCTTCGCTTCGGCCCTGGCCTGGTCGGTCGCGGCCTCGGCCGATCCACCCAAGCCGGTTATCACCACGCCCACGCCCTATCCCACCGCCACGCCAAAGGCGCCCACCGCGCGCGAGCTGTTGGCCCTGACGCCGGCAGCGCAGCGCCGCGGCGGCTTTACCTACCTGCCGCTCGCCGGTCGCAACGCGGGCAGCGCTCCGCTCGACGTGAATCCCGAAAGCTTCACCTACGTCGTCCGGCCCGGCGACACCCTCTGGACGCTGGCGCTCGACTTCGGCCGTGACCTGGATACGATGGCCTGCGCTACCACGCCCACCGGTGCAGACGCCGAGACGTTGACCCCCGGCCAGACGATCACCGTGCCGGCGTTGCGCGACTTGTGCTACACCGTCACCCCCGGCGATACACTGGCGGTCGTCGCCGCGCAGTTCGGCCTGACCGTGGACACGATCGGCGCCGTCCCCTGGAACGGATTCGCCGTCCCACCCTACCTCGTGCAGCCCAGGCAGCGGGTACTGTTGCCCGGCGTCCGGCTCGACTCTCGCCCCCGCCCCGACCGCCGCGCCATGAGTTATGCCACCGATGCCTGGGCCGCCTCGGTACCCGATTGGCCCTTCGGCGACGGACGCTTCATCTGGCCCGTGTCCGGGCCGATCTCGCAAGATGCGCACACCGGGCACGTGGCGCTGGACATCGCCGTGCCGCTCGGCACGCCGATCAAAGCCGCCGATCGCGGCACGGTGGTCATGGCCGGCTGGAGCTCCGTCGGCTACGGCTTCCGGGTCGTCATTGACCACGGCATAGACTACGTCACCCTCTACGCGCACCTCAGCGACATCTACGTGGCGCCGGGCCAGGTGGTGGGCAAGGGCCAGGTGATCGGCGTCAGCGGCGCCAATGGCAACGTCACCGGGCCGCATTTGCATTTCGAAATCCGCGACTTCGGCCAGTTGGTTGACCCCTTGACGCTGTTGCCCTGAGAAAATTCGTTCCGCTCAGTTTCCCATGCCCGGCGCGCCGCCAGTGCGCAGCCTCCCTGTGGGACGGTGCACGAAAACGGGACGCAGATGGACGTGGAGACTGCGGACGACGCAGACACGTTCAGGTTTTATCCGCGTCGTCCGCGTCCCGTTTTCAGGGCAGGGTGCTCGCCACGGATTTGCGTGTTGCGTGTTGCGTGTTGCGTGTTGCGTGTTGCGTGTTGCCTACGGTTCAACCGGCGTCAGCCACCGGTCGCTTGTTTCACCCTCGGCGGCCCACCCCTTGACTTGATCGCCCTCGATCTGCCACCAGAGATAATCGCCATCGCGCACCGGGCCGCCGCGGACCGTGTACTGGGTGCCCGGCAGCGCCCTGGCGACCGGTGGAGCATCTTGTCCGGCCGCATCGCGCACGGTCAGCATCTTGCCCTCTTCCGTCGTCACCTGCACCCGGTCGCCCACGCGGATCGGCCGGTTGACCAGCTTACCGCCCTGCGCGGCCGGTCCGCTGCCCCGCTCTGGCACGATCCAGGGATCGTCCTTTGTGCCGGCCGCCACCCAGCCGGTCGTCCCCTTGCCGTCATCCACCTGCCACCAGGTATAATTGTCGGCCTCTGTTGGCCCACCCTTGATCGTCACGATGGTATCGGCCCCCAGCCGGCCGACCGCCTTGCCCGTCGTGCTCGCCACCTCGCGGATATTGATCCCGCCGCTGGCCGAGATGCGGGCGCTCGCGCCCACCACCAAACCGGCCGTCTGCGTCGGCGCGGGGCTGGGCGTGGCCGTCGGGACCCGCGTGGGCGACCGCGTGGGCGTGTTCGTCGGCGCAACCGACCGCAACGTCGGTGTCTCGGTCGCCGCCGCCGCCGACGTCGGGATCGGCGTCGGCGTCACCCGCACCTGGAACCCGCCGCAAGCCAGCGAAGCAAACAGCAAAATGGCAAATGGCAACAGAATGGGCCAGCGTATCGGTTTCTCTTGCATGGTTGCCTCCCCAAGGCTAGAAGCTAGAAGCTGGAAGCTGGAAGCTGGAGACCTCGCCTGTCCAGTATCCAGTTTCCAGTAGCCAGTTTCCAGTACCCAGTCTCACATCGTCTCTGGTGCGCTCACACCCATCAGCTCCAGCACACGGGCAAAGACGGCGCGGGTAGCCGCGACCAGCCGCAGCCGGGCGCAGGTGAGACCGGCCTCGGCCGGCTCACTTGAGATGACGCGGCAGTCGCGGTAGAACGCGTGGAAAATCCCCGCCAGGTCGAGCGCATAGAAGGCCAGATGGTGCGGGGCCAGGTTGAGCGCCGCCTTCTCGATGACCTCCGGCAGTTCCGCCATCTTGCGCAGCAGGGTCAACTCAGCGGGATGGCTCAACAGCGCCGGGTCCCCCTCGTGCCACTGCGCCGGCCCGAAGCCGCGCTCCTCGGCTACGCGCAGAATGCTCGACATGCGAGCGTAAGCGTATTGCACGTAGTAGACCGGGTTCTCGTCGTTCTGCTGGACGGCCAGGTTGAGGTCGAAGTCCATCACCGCCTGGTTGGAGCGGGTGAGCAGCAGGAAGCGCACCGCATCCGTGCCGACCTCATCAGTCACTTCGTCCACGGTGATGATGTCGCCCGACCGTTTAGAGAGCTTGACCTCTTGCCCCTCGCGGTAGAGCCGCACGAAGTCGTAGAGGACGATGGTCAGCCGGTCGGGATCGAGGCCCAGCGCCTTCATCAGATGCGGCATCCGCCGCGCCTGGTTCTGGTGATCCACTGCCCAGACGTCAATCACCCGGTCGAAGCCGCGCATCACGAACTTGTCGTAATGGTAGGCCACGTCCGACGCGTAGTAGCCGGGCTGCCCGGTGGAGCGGATCAGCACCTCATCGCGGTCGGAGCCGAACGCGCTGGTACGCAGCCAGACTGCGCCATCTCGCAGTTCGGTCAATCCGGCGCTGGTCAGTCTCGCCATCACGTGCCCGAAGGTTCCACCGCTTTCGTAAAGGCTGCGCTCCGAGAACCAGTTGTCGAATTGGATGCGCAGCCCCGCCGCTGATTTCTGAATTCCGACCAGCATCTTTTCAAGGCCGATCTCGCTCAGCGCGCTGATGGCATCTTCGGCGGGCATCGCCAGGAAACGGTCGCCGTGCTCGGTCACGACGTCGCGTGCCAGATCGAGCATATAGGCGCCCTGATAGTGGTGACTTTCCAACGCCGCATCCTGACCGAATGCCTGGAGATAACGGCGGTAGAGCGTCTCCGCGAAAGTACGCATCTGCGTACCGGCGTCGTTGACGTAGTACTCGCGCTGCACCTGCCAGCCCGCGGCCGCCAACACGCGCGCCAGCACATCCCCCACCACCGCGTTCCGCGCCGACCCCACGTGCAGTGGCCCGGTCGGGTTGGCGCTGATGAACTCGACCTGGCACGTCTTACCCTGGCCCCCCGCTGGCGCGGGACTTCGCAGGTCAATATCCCCGTAGTGACCCGCCGCGGCCTCGATCGCGGTCACCTGTCCGGTCAACCAGGCGTCGTTGAGTCGGAAGTTGATGAAGCCTGGCGGCACAACTTCGACTGCGCTCAAGAAATCGGCCTGGCGCAGATGTTTCACGATGGCCTGGCCGATCAGCATGGGCGCCATGCGGGCCAGCCTGGCCGATTGCATCGCGACCGACGAGGTGTAGTCGCCGTGGGTCGCGTCCTTGGTCCGGCCGATTTCGATGGCCGGCACGTCAAAGGCCGGCAGCGCATCGGCCTTCTGGGCGCGCTTGATGGCTCGCGTAATGAGTTCAGCGATTTGGTCTCGAATCACTTTTCTATTGTCTCCATTTCAAACCAATTCGGCCCGGCTTCCATGTCCACCTTCAGCTTCGCCCGAAGCTCGTAAGCGCCTTCCATCGTCCCCTTGACCAGTCGGCTGACCGCGGCCAGCTCGCCAGGCGGAACTTCCAGCACCAACTCGTCGTGAACCTGCAGGGTGATGCGCGAGCGGTAGCCGCCTTCGTCGAGCGCCCGGAACAGCCGCGCCATGGCGATCTTGATGATGTCGGCCGCGGTGCCCTGGATGGGATGGTTGATGGCCGCGCGTTCCGCGCCCTGGCGGATGGCGTTGGCCTGGGCGCCGGTGGCCTGGGTCTTGAGCACCGGAAAGAAGCGCCGCCGCCCCAACAGCGTCTCGACGTAGCCCTGCTCGTGCGCCAGCTTCTTGGTTTCTTCGATGTAGCGCCTGACGCCTGGGTAAGTGGCAAAATAACGCTGCATGAACTGATCCGCGTCGGTGCGGCTGAGGCCCGTGCGCTGCGCCAGCCCGTAGGCGGTGACGCCATAGGAGGTGGCGAAGTTCATCATCTTAGCGACGCTGCGCTGCTCCTTAGTGACCTGGCTGAGCGGCACGCCGTAGACCTTGGCCGCCGCGCTGGCGTGGATGTCTTCCCCGCGCTCGAACGCGGCCAGCAGATATTCGTCGCCGGAGATGTGGGCCAGGATGCGCAGCTCCACCTGCGAGTAGTCGGCCGAAAGCAACTGGCAGCCCGCATCGGCCACGAAGGCCCGGCGAATTTCGCGGCCGATGTCGGTGCGGATCGGGATGTTTTGCAGATTCGGGTTGGACGAGCTGACACGCCCGGTCTCCGCGCCGGTCTGGTTGAACGAGGTGTGCAGCCGGCCCGTGCGCGGGTTGACCATCCCCGGCAGCGCGTCTACGTAGGTATTGAGCAGCTTGCTGAGCTGGCGTTGCTCCAGGATCAAGTCCACGATCTGGTGCTTGCCGCGCAACCCCTCCAACACGTCGGCGGCGGTGGAATAGCCGCCGGCCTGCGTCTTCTTCAGTCCCTCCGTCGGCAGCCCCAGCTTGCCGAACAACACGTCAGAGAGCTGCTGGGTGGAGTTGACGTTGAATGCCAGCCCCGCCAGCTCCTGAATCTGTCGCTCCAGCTCGCGCAGCCGTTTCGTCAGTTCCACCGACATCTGGCGCAAGAACGGCACGTCCAGCCTGACACCGGCCGCTTCCATCGCCACCAGCACCGGCACGAGCGGCATCTCCACGTCGCGGAAGAGCGAGGTCAGCCCCTTCTGCTCCAACTCCGGCAACAACTGGGCCGCCAGCCGCAGCGTCATGGCCGCATCGGCGCCCGCGTAGGCCGCGGCCTGGGCCGCCGGCGCCTTGTCCATCGTGATCTGGTTCTTGCCGCTGCCGATCAGCGCGCTGATGGGCGTCATCTCGACGTGCAGCCGCCTCCACGCCATGTCTTTCAGCCCCAGCCCATGGCTGGCCGGATCAATCAACCATTCGGCCACCATCGTGTCCACCAGATCGCCGGTGACGGTCAGCCCATAACGCGCCAACATGCCCACGTCATAGCTGGCGTTGTGCGCGATCTTGGTGATCTGCGAGTCGGCGAAGACCGGCTGTAACACGGCGCAGACGGTTTCCCAGGGCAGTTGCGTCACGTCGGAGTGACGTATAGGAATATAGGCCGACGCGACCCCTGACTCCTGCTCCCTGCCCCCTGATTCCTGCTCCCACGCCAGCGCCAGGCCGACCAACTCCGCCGCCTGCGGATCGGTTCCGGTGGTCTCGGTATCGAAGGCCATGGTCGGCGACGCGGCCAGTTGGCGGGCGATTTCGGCCAGCGCCGCGGCATCGGTCACCATCTGGGCGGTGGTGGCGGCTGGGGTGCTGGGGAGCAGGGGAGCAGGGGAGACCGTCTCTGCCGCAAACAGCGCCAACTGCCCCTCCGGCGCTTCCTCGCCCTCTACCTCCCCCATCCGTTTATCCGCTGAGATCCGTTGCTCCTTGTCTACCCGTGGCACAGGCAACCGATCAACCAGCAGCCGAAACGCCAACTCCTGGAACAGCGCCACAGCCTTCGCCCGGTCGTAGTCATGCGTGCGGCAGGCGGCCAGGTCGAGCTGCACTGGCACGTCGGTGATGATGCGGCCCAGCTTGCGGCTCAACTCGGCGTCGGCCAGGCCCACTTCGAGCGCCTTCTTGGCTCGTTCTGGCTTGATCTCGCTCAGGTGCGCCAGCACGGCGTCCAGCGTGCCGTATTTTTGCAGCAGATCGGTCGCGCCCTTCTCGCCGATGCCCTTGACGCCGGGGATGTTGTCCGATTTGTCGCCGAGCAGCGCCTTCAGATCCACCAACTGGTCGGGCCGCAGACCGTACTTCTCCTGCACCGCGGCCGGGTCGTAGACGATAGTGTCGGAGAACTTCCGGCCCGACGTGAGCACGCTGATGTGGTCATCCACCATCTGCAGGATGTCGCGGTCGCCGGTGACGATGAGGCTGTCCACCCCTCGCGCCTCGGCCTGGCAGGCCAGCGTGGCGAGCACGTCATCGGCCTCAAAGCCTTCGGCGGTGAAGATGGGGATGTTCAGCGTCGCCACCACCTCTTTGATCCGTTCGACCTGGGAGCGCAGCTCGTCGGGCATGCGCTCGCGGTGCCCCTTGTACTCGGTGTACATGTCATGGCGGAAGGTCCTGCCGATGTCGAACGCCACCGCTACATATTCCGGCTGCTGATCGCGCAGGACGTTCAGCAGCATGGAGGTGAAGCCGAAGACCGCGTTGGTCAGCTCGCCGGCGGGCGTCGCCAGGTCCAGCGGCAGCGCGTGGAAGGCGCGGAAGGCCAGGCTGTGGCCGTCAATCAGGATGAGCTTGGGAATAAACATGGTTACTTCCGTTTGTACGCTTGGGCCTTGACCTTACCGGCATTGATGAGCGCGGTCAATTGCGGCACTTCCAGCGCGCTGGCGGTCAGCCGCAGGGTGCGGCCGGCATCCAGGCGCAGCCGACCGCTATCCAGCTCCAGCAGGACGTTCTCATCGCTGGCATTGGTGATCTCGATCACGTCGGTCGGCTTCCAGGTGAATGGCGATTTGTCGGGCATCGGATACACTCCAATGGTAGGCTTCGAATGTGGCCCCATTTTACCCCGGCAGGGCCGGAAAGTCAACGCCACGCGCGGTCAGAGGTGTATTTCACGCTTGGGGCGCGATTATCACCCTGAGCGGGTCTACCAGCCAAAGTACGTCGCGGCGAGACACCAGCGAAGGGTCTGGTCGTGCCACGCGAGATGCTTCGGCCCAAACGACGGGCCTCAGCATGACAGATCATAGGACGCGCCCCGAAAATGAAACTCGCCGCGGTCAGACCCACTGGCCCACGCCCTGACGCACGAACGAGCTTCCGGCCCAATTACCGTTCCTGCCTCGATCTGGTATAATAGACCCGTCGAATGAGCATTGCAAGTCAAACAGCAGGAGCCAAGCCATGACACTAAGCGACATCTTGCAGGACATCTATGCGCTCGAAGACGAGATGCGCAATTTCGAGCGTAAGTATGGCCTGCTTTCGGAGACCCTTTACGAGTCCTACATGGCGGGCGACGAACCCCCCGAGGATGCCTGGGTGCGTGACTGGACAGCCTGGGCCAGCGCGTACAAGGTCTGGTTGCGCCGCCGCGAACAGTACAAAGCTGCTGTCCGTGCGTTGCGCGCTAAGACGACGACCTTCGCGTCCATAGTCGAGAGGACGGCCCGCCATGAATCCATTCCGGTCCCTGCGTGATGCGCGCCGCATCCTTCGACTTCGCTCCGTAAACGACACTCCGCTTCGCTCAGGATGCTCCGGGATAGAGTTGAGCGTTGCTTTGTGATTTGCGATTTGCGTTTTGCATTTTGCCATCTGCCGCCATGCCCGAACCCTTCGTCCATCTCCACGTCCATTCCGAATACTCGCTGCTCGACGGCCTGGGCCGCATCGCGCCGATGGCGAAGCGCACGGCCGAGTTGGGGCAGCCTGCACTCGCGCTCACCGACCATGGCGCGATGCACGGCGCCATCGAGTTCGCCCGCGCCTGCAAAAAGGAGGGGGTCAAGCCGATCCTGGGGGTCGAAGCGTACATCACCCAGCACGGCCGGCCGATGACGGGCCGCGACAACGAACTGGACAAGGAGCGCCACCACCTGCTGCTGCTGGCCGAGAATTTGGCCGGCTACCGCAACCTGCTGCAGATCTGTTCGGCGGCGCAGTTCGGCGGCTACTACTACCGCCCGCGCATTGACGCCGACTACCTGGCGCAGCACAAAGAAGGGCTGATCTGCACCTCCGGCTGCCTGGCGGCCGAGCTGCCGACGCTCCTCAAAAACGGCCGCGTGGACAAAGCGGTGGAGCGACTGCACTGGTATCGCGACCTCTTCGGCCCCGACCGATGGTACGTCGAGTTTCAGGAGCACGACATCCCCGAGTTGACCCAGGTCAACAAGCAGCTTTTCGAGTTTGTGCGCCAGTACGACCTCCCGATGATCGTCACCAACGACGCACACTACGTCAAGGAAGAGGATGCCGGCCCCCACGACATGCTGCTCTGTGTGCAAACCTCATCCCTGGCGAGCGATCCGAGCCGGCTGCGCTACGACGGCTCTTCCTATTTTCTCAAGAGCCTGGCGCAGATGCGCCAAACCTTCCTGCCGCTGATAGACCTGCCCGAAAGCGCGTTCTCCAACACGGTCAAGATCGCCGAGATGTGCGACGTGGACCCGGAAGATTCCACCTACCACCTGCCGGACATTGCCATCCCCGACGGCTTCACTTACCAAACCTACCTGCGCCATCTGACCGAAGAAGGGCTGCGCTGGCGCTACAACGACCGCGCCGACGATCCCGCAGTGCGCGGCCGCATGGAGCACGAGCTGAAAATCATCCACGACATGGGGTTCGACGTTTACTACCTCATCGTCTGGGATCTGTGCATGTACGCCAAGCGCCGCGGTATCTGGTGGAACGTGCGCGGGTCGGGCGCTGGCTCCATCGTGGCCTACGCCATCGGCGTGACCAACCTCGACCCGCTGCGCAACAAGCTGATCTTTGAGCGGTTTCTCAATCCGGGCCGCGTCACTATGCCCGACTTCGACCTGGACTTTCCCGACGACCAGCGAGAAGAGCTGATCCGCTACACCGTGGAGAAGTTCGGCAACAAGCGCGTGGCGCAGATCGTCACCTTTGGCCGGATGAAAGCGCGTGCAGCCGTGCGCGACGTCGGCCGCGCCCTGGCCGTGCCGTTGGATGAAGTGGACAAGATCGCCAAGCTGATCCCCGGCATCCCCGGCAAGCCGGTCACGATCAAAGAAGTGCTCACTGAGGGGCAAGAATTTTATTCGACCGAGCTGAAGAACCTCTACGACGGCGACGAGAAGGTGAAGAGCCTGCTCGACACCGCCAGCTCGCTTGAAGGGGTGGCGCGGCACTCGTCCATCCACGCCGCGGCCGTCATCATCGCCGACCGCGAGCTGACCCATTACACGCCGCTGATGCGACCGCCCAAGTCGGCCATCACTGCCACCGTGACCCAGTACGAATACCCGATCCTGGAGTCCATCGGCCTATTGAAGGTGGACTTCCTGGGCCTGGCGACGTTGACCCTCATGCGCGAGACCGCTCGGCTCATCAAAGAGCGGCACGGGATCGAGTACACCCTGGAAAACCTGCCCATTGACGACCCGAAAATCTACGAGTTGCTCACTTCGGGTGACGTGCTAGGCGTATTCCAGGTCGAAGGCGCGGGGATGCGGCGCTGCCTGATGGATCTGCGGCCGACCGAATTCGACCACATCACTGCCACGATCTCGCTCTATCGCCCCGGCCCGATGGAGTTCATCCCCGACTTCATCGCCTGCCTCCACGACGAAAAGAAGCCGCAGTACGTCCACCCCCTCCTGGCGCCGATCCTGGCCGAGACGATGGGAGTATGTGTTTATCAGGAACAGGTGATCCAAATCCTGGCCGACATCGCCGGTTACACCCCCGGCGAGGCCGACCTGGTACGCCGCGGCATCAGCAAGAAGTCGAAGAAAACGCTGGACGAGCACCGCGAGATCTTCGCCAGGGGCTCGCACGAGAAATCGGGCTTGACCCAAGCGGAGGCCGACGCGATCTGGGACGCGCTGATGGGGTTCGCCCGTTACGGCTTCAACCGCGCCCATGCCGCCGACTACGCGGTCATCGTGGCCCAGACCGCGTTCCTGAAGGCGTATTACCCGGTCGAGTACATGGCCGCTCTGCTGACCGTCGAGCGGCACAACACCGAGAAGGTCGGCGTATTGATCGCGGAATGCCGCCGCATGGGCATCGAGGTGTTGCCGCCGAACGTCAACGTCAGCAGCAACAACTTCACCGTCGAACAGTTGCCGGCGCACTTAACCCCGCCCCGCCAGCTCACCGTGTTTCCCTTCCCCGTCGAGCAGGGCACGGCCATCCGCATGGGCCTGGACGCGATCAAGAACGTGGGCGAGGGGCCGGTCGAGGCGGTGCTGAAGGCCCGCGGCCAGCGTCCCTTCGCGTCGCTGGCCGAGTTCGCCGACCGGACCGACCTGCGCCAGGTCAACCGCCGCGGGCTGGAGTTTCTCATCAAGGTCGGCGCGCTGGACGACTTCGGCGGCCGCGGTCAGCTCATGGCCGCGCTGGATCGCATCCTGGCCGCCAGCCAGACCAGCCACGAGGCGGCCGAGATCGGCCAGTTGACCCTGTTCGGCGGCGAAGACGTCGCGGCCGACGACCTGCTGGCGTCGCTGCCCGACGCAGCGCAGATCACCACAAAGGAAGCCCTGGAGTGGGAGAAGGAGCTGGTGGGCGTGTACGTTTCCAGCCACCCGTTGCAGCAAATGACCGTGGACCTCGCCAACGTGATTACCCACGCCACCGTGGACGTCACCGAGGAGGTCGCGGGCAAGAGCATCGTCGTTGCCGGCATGATCGGTGACGTGCGGACGATCACCACCAAGAAGGGCGACACGATGGCGTTCGTCCGCCTGGAAGACCTGCAGGGCAACGTGGACGTGACGGTCTTCCCCAAGCTGTTGGCCGACCGTCGCGCCCTCTGGGCGAAAGACAAGATCGTGATCGTGCGCGGCAAGGCCGAGGCGCGCAACGGCCGCATCAGCGTGGTCGCCGACACAGTGCAGGACTACGTCGAGGGGATGAAAGTCGTCGAGGACACCTCCTCGGTGGCCTACCGCTATCGCAACGGCGTCCAGCCCTCACGCCCCCAGGTGCGTGAACAGCCCGCCGCAAAATACGCCCCGGTCCCTGCAACACGTTACACGCCGCCCCCTCCCGGCTTTTCCGATGCCGCGGACGATGATGAAGACAGTTATTTCGGCGATGGCAACCCGTTTACCGCGGAAGAACCGGAATGGATGGAGGAGAGGGAGACGGGGAGACAAGGAGACAAGGGAACGGCGGAACCGAAGGAACTCAGGGGAACTCAGGGGGGAGTTGCGCCAGCGCCGGCTCCGCGGCCTGCCGCGCCAAAGGCGGGCGTGACGCCGTCGCCCGCGCCTGCCACCAAACCTGCCGCCAGCACCGCGACCAAACCGGCTGCGCCCGCGCCTGTCGCCGCGCCCCCGAAGCCTGTCGCTGGCGCTGCAACGTCTCCCGCAACGGCGGGACACACGCTGCGAGAGACGCCCGCACCAGCGTATCAGGCCGCACCGCCGAAACCGGCTCAGCCCCAGCTTACACCCGCACCGCAAACGGCCGTTGCCCAAAGCCAACCGGCCGCCACACTCAAACCCACCGTCGCTCCTGCCCAGCCGCCCGCGCCCGCCAGCACGCAGAGCGTCTTTGCGCCCGCGGCGCCAGCATCTGCTTATCCGCTGCCATCCGCTGCTCCGGCCCCCCAAGCCCTTAAGTTGACGTTCAAGCGCACTGCCAGCCTGGAAAATGACCGCAAGCGCCTGAACGATTTGCTAGATGTGTTGGGCCAGTATCCCGGCGATGACCGCTTCGAAATCATCATCGGGGCCAATGGCGGCCCGCGCTACCAACTCGACTTCCCGAACAACCGGACGCGCATCTGCCGAGAGCTGCAAGGGGAGTTAACGCAGCGGTTAGGCGCGGGGTCGTGGCAGGTAGAGGGATGACGGAAATAGTGCAAGCTCATCTTTCGAGGGAGTCCAACATCCGCTCCAAACGCCGCGCGGCGCTTTTGGAGATTGCCGGCGGCGGAAGGTTTTGCAGGTTGTTGCTTGGAACGAGCCGGGCGGCGAAGGTCGTCACCGTATCGGCATAGTTGACGGCGACGCGATGCAGCCTGAACCGCTCTTCTGCCTTGTGTGTCACCCCCGCGCTGACTCCCACGGCTACGCCGTACCCCGCCTTTTCCACCAGGCTCGCCACGGCCGCGTTGTACACGCCGCCCGGATAGGCCAGCGCGACAATCGGCGTCCGCACGTGGCCCTCCAGCGTCTTCCGTGAATCCTCCAGTTGCCGGGTGATCTGCTCGGCGGTTTGACCGGTCAGCAGGTAGTGGTTAGCCGTGTGGCTGCCGAACTCCATGCCAGCCTTGCTCATCTCCTCGACCTGCGCCCAGGTCAGCGTCAGCTTGGAATGGTCTACCCAGTTGGTCGGCGGAAAGAAAGTGGCGATCAGGCAGTTCTTGCGCAGGATCGGGTAAGCAACCTCATATTGTTCGAGCCAGCCATCATCGAAAGTGATGATGATGGCGTCATCGGGCAGCGCCGCGCCGCGATCGAAGTAGGCCACCAGGTCCGAAAAATAGACCGTGTGATAGCCGTTCTGCGCCAGGTAGGCCATCTGCGCTCCGAAGGCGCTGGCCGAGACGGTTAGCGTGCGCAAGGTCGCGCCTGCCGCTTCCGGCAGCTCGCGGACGTGATGGTACATCAGGATCGGCAGCGTCACCTGCTCGGCCTTGGCGATCCGCCGGGGGATGCTCGCCGGGTCGGGGCAGGCCGGCGGCTCGGCGTCCCTTGCCGCTGTCTCCTGGCCGCGGGCGAACCCGATGGGCGTCTCATCCGCCGCACGCGCAGAGATGAGACCGCCGGAGGCGATGAGACACAGAACGGCCATCAGGGCAATGGTGAGGGGGCGAAGGGACATGGGGGCGATTATAGTCGGGATGGCGGTATTCGCCAAATGGACAGCTACACCTCGTACTTGATCGGTGAGCACGCGATGGGCAGCGTCATGGGCATGATGAAGTAGCCGGTCGCCAATTCATATTGGAGGCTCAACTCGTGGGCTTTTCTGCTGATTTCAGTCAGGCGGTTATCATCGCGCACAAAGACCTTGACGATGATGTCTTCGGCTGTCCCATAAGTCTCACCCTGGATCAGAAATTCGGCATCAGGGAAGAGCTGGCGCAGGTCTTCGATCATCTGCTCGGTAGCCGCGCCCAGTGTCAAGCCTCTTGTCATAGTCTGGTACTGATACTGGATAGCCATACTCACATACACCCCTCGATCTGCTCCACGATGCTGCGCGCTGCGCGGACGCCATCTGCTGCGTACACCAACTTGATATCCGCTGTGTATTCGTAGTCGGCGAGTAACCGGTCGGCGTATAACCTGCGAAGCTCCTGGCCCGCGCGCCAGCTTACCACCCCGCGTTGGTCTACGAACTCGTGGAAAAATCGTCTCGTCACAATCGAGTGTTCCCAGACCTTCGCCGGCAGTCCGCTCTTGCCGATGAAGCTAGTCGGCTTGAAGCCATGATGCTCGAATAGGGCAACCGCGGCATGATAAGCCGCGTAGTACGCCCGCGACGTGGCCGAGCGCAGCCGGCCCTGGTTCAATAACTGCTCCGCGTCGCCGAGAAGCTCGTGGGCTAACTCGATGCGTGTCGCCATCCCGCCTCCCAGAATCCCCAATACCCAGCTATGGCAAATCGAACCGCTCATGGATGGCAACCAACGCTTCCTTCAGCCGGGCCAGTTCGATGATGCAATTGACGGTGGAGATGGAGGTACTGATGGCGAGGATGTTGACGCCCCGTTCGGCCAGCGCCCGGAACAGTTGGCCGGCGATGCCGGGGCGCTCGCGGAAATCGGGGCCGAAGATGGCGACGGAGGCGACTTCGGGCCGGGTCGTCACGGCCTGCGGTTGGATCTCCGGCCGAATCGCCTCGATCGCCTCCATGCTGGCGGCCAGGTCGGTACGATCCACGCACAACACCATCTGGGCCTGTTCCTGGTGGTCAATGACCTGGACCACGAACTGCACGTTCAACCCGCGCTGGCCCAGGGCGTCCAGGATCGCCGCGGCGATGCCGGGCCGATCTTTCACCGCCAGCACGTTGAGCGCGGCCAGTTGATCGTTCTGAATGATGCCGCCGACTTTGATCTTCTGGGTCATGGGGAACACTCCGTGGATAACGAGTCAGGATTCAGTTTAGCACAGGCCAGCCGTTTTCACAAGAATGCTTTTATCCGTAACAGTTCACCGTTGGGGTAACGGACTTGTAGCATAGCCCCTTGTGGGCGCTCCGCAGAACGGGCACAAGGCCCTATGCTACGGCGTTCGCGGGGTAACGGTGAACAGTTACCTTTATCCGGCCATGATGTCGGCGACCACCCGGCCCA
The DNA here is from genome assembly GCA_026389845.1 of Chloroflexota bacterium. GTDB lineage: Bacteria > Chloroflexota > Anaerolineae > CG2-30-64-16 > CG2-30-64-16 > JAPLHB01. The sequence continues at coordinate 2,806 of JAPLHB010000188.1, read as the reverse complement.
AGTCCAGCGCGGCGCCGCGGGCCAGGGCGGCCTCCAATTGCTCGACCGGAAGCGCCTGGCGCAGACCAGCCAGCGCCGGCTCCACGTCTCCTTCGTGAGCGATGCCGCTGTCGCTGGCTGGATGGTGCAACACCAACCCCAGCAGCTCGGCTGCCCGCGCATGTTCGCCGGCCCGGCTGTGCAGCCGCGCCGCCTGGATCAGCACGTATAGGATGTTCGGCGTGGTCTGGATGGCGATTGCCTCTCGCAGCGCCGCGCGGAGATAGCTCCACGCCTCGACGTCGAGGCCCTGGTCAACGCACAGCTCACCCAGGTTGAGCAGTGCGATGACGACGCCGGCTCGCTCGCCGATCTCCTCGTAGATGGCGCGACACTGTTCGTAGTAGGCGCGCTCCTCCTCCCACGCGCCCTGTCGCGAGGCTGCCATGCCCAGGTTATTCAAGGCGTTAGCCGTCCCGCGACGGTCGCCGATCTCCTGGCACAGCGCCAGGCTCTCCATGAAGCAGTGTTTGGCCGTTTCGTGTTCGCCCCGGCTGTAGGCGACGATCCCAAGCTCGTTGAGGGCAGCGGCCACTCCCTGCCGGTCGCCGATCTGATCGTACCAGGCCCGGCTGTCCTCGCCCCAACGGGTGGCCTGCTCGTGTTGCCCACGGCGGTAGGCGACCCAGCCGAGTTGATGCGCGGCCAGCGCCATGCCCGCCCGATGTCCGCACGCCTGCGCCGCGGCCAGACCCGCCTCCAGGCGCCGCTCAGCGGCCTCGTAGTGGCCCTGACGCCAACTCACCTCGCCCAGTCCGGTCAATGCCGCGGCCTCGATCTGGCGCGCGCCGGCGGTCTGCGCCAGCGCCAGCCCTTCCTCCAGACGCGCGCTGGCGGCCGGATAATCGCTCAGGCGGATCAACGTCTGGCCCAAATCCACCAGCAAGGCCGGCCTCACCGCATCCCCCGGCCCCCTCGCCTCGCCCGAAGTCGGGAGAGGCGAAGGGGCGGGAGTTGCCAGGCTCTCCTCCCCCGAACTTACGAGAGGGGGCGGAGGCAATAACCGCAATGCGCGTTCGAAGGCGGCGCGCGCATCTTGGTAGGCGCTGACCTTGACGGCTTCCTCCCCCGCGCGACGCAGGTATTCGGCTGCTTTCAGCCCTTCGCCGGCCAGCTCATAGTGGCCGCCGATCTTCCCCAGGAACTCGCCCAGGCGTTCGCCGGCGTGCGCTTCCAGCCAGACGGCCACTTGCGCATGGTATTTGCGGCGCAGCTTCAGCAATACCGTTTCATACGTCACGTCCCGCAGGAGGCTGTGCTTGAAGATGTATTCCTCGGTGCCTGCAAAGGCCGAGCGTTCGCGGCAGAACACCAGCTCGCGACCCCGTAGAGCGTGAAGCGTGGAGCGGAAAGTGCTCGTCTGATCCTCGCTCCACACTTCACTCCCCCCGCTCAACGCTCGCACGGCGTCATCCCAGAAGAGACGTCCCACCACCGCAGCGCGCTGCAACAACACCTTTTCGGCCAGCGGCAACGCGTCCAGGCGCGCCTGTAGGATGCCGGTGAGCGTGGGCGGCACGCGCACCTGCGCCAGACGATCCAGCGCCACCGACCACGCGTCCGCGCCGGCCACGATGACGCCATCCTCGATGAGCATCTTGATCAGCTCTTCGACGTAGAATGGATTTCCCTCCGCACCCTCGACGACCAACTCCCGCAACGCTTCCGGCACGTGGGGAACTTTCTGCAGGATTTCCTCAACCAACGCCCGGCTGACGCGGCGGGAAAGGGGCTTGAGTTCCAACCGGACGTGCGCCTCCTGCCCTTCGCCCCAGTTAGGCCGGCGCTCTACAAGCGCCGGCCGCGTGACCGCGACGATCAGCAGGGGGGCCGCGGGGATTGCTTCCACGAGCCGCCAGACCAGGTCAAGGGAGCTATCGTCGGCCCAATGCAGGTCTTCGAGCAGCAGGAGCACCGGCTGCCGCGCCACGATCGCCCGGCTGAACTGCGCCATGTAGGCCGTGGCGAGTGGGCCGAACGACGGGCTGCCCAATAACGCCTGTACAGCCGCGCTGCCGGCCGTCGCGAAGTCGAAGCCAACCATCTGGCCCACCAGGTCGGCCTTGTCCGGCTCCAGGATGCCGGCCATGCCCGCACGGAACTTCGCCAGCGCCGCGGCCGCGCTGTCGCTTTCCAGGATGTCGAAACGGTTGGCAAAGATGTCGCGGATAGCGCTGTAAGGCACGGTCTGGGCGGCGGCGGCGGCCCGCCCCTTGAAGCGGTAAACCTTTTCCGATCGCAGCTCGATCCAGTTGTCGAATTCGTAGATCAACCGGCTCTTGCCCACGCCGGCCTCCCCGACGACGGTGACGATGCGTGTTTCGGCCTCTTCGACCGCGTCGCGGAAGGCGTTTTGCAGGATCAGCAGCTCGGCGTCGCGGCCGACCATGCGCGTCTCCACGCCTTCGACCCCGCGCGTGCCCCGGCGGAAAGCGCGGGGCTTGGCGCGCTGCAAGAGGTAGGTCTGCACCGGGGCCACCCGCCCCTTGACGGCCAGCGGCGCCTGGGTCGCCACGTCGAAGATGCCGCGCACGTGGCGATAGGTGTCGTGCGAGATGAGGATGCCGCCGGCCGGCGCGTTTTGCTCCATACGTGCGGCCAGGTTGATGGCATCGCCCACCGCGGTGTATTCCATTCGCAGGTCGGAACCCAGCTCACCGACGACGACCAGGCCGGTGTTGATGCCGACGCGCACGTTGAAGCCGCGGATGCCCCGCTCGCGCGCCAGCCGGGTCGCGTATTGTTGCGCACCGGCGATCATCGCCAG
>JAPLHB010000080.1 GCA_026389845.1 Chloroflexota bacterium | reverse complement strand
TTTGGCGAGTTGATGATGCGACTGGCCACCAAACGATATGAACGGATCGTGCAAGCGAGAGAAATGGAGGTGGACTACACCGGCGCCGAAGCCAACGTCGGCGTCTCATTGGTGAACTACGGCCTGCAAAGCTACATCGTCTCCGCGGTCCCGGAGTCAGAGGTGGGGCAGGCCTGCATCAATTACATGCGCCAGTATGGACTGAACCTGGATTACGTCAAGCGCATGGGGCATCGGCTCGGGATCTACTTCGTGGAGACCGGCGCCTCGCAGCGGCCCTCCCTGTTTCTCTACAATCGCAAGGGCAGCGCCATCACGGAGTTAAGGAAGGGTGACTTTGATTGGGACGAAGTGATGCGGGGCAAAGACTGGTTTCATTTTACCGGAATCACACCGGCTCTGGCCGACAGCGTGGCAGAGCTGACCCAAGAAGCCTGTATCGCCGCCAAGAGAAACGGTCTGACCGTGAGCTGCGACCTGAATTTCCGCAAGAAGCTGTGGCCTTTGGAAAAAGCCCAGCGCGTCATGACGGAGCTGATGGCGTCGGTAGACGTCCTCTTCACGAACGAAGAAGAGGCCAGCAAGGTTTTCGGCATCAGCGCAAAGGACACGGACATTGGCGCGGGGAAGCTGAGCGAAGAGGGCTATGACGACGTCGCCAGGCAACTGCTCGAAAGATTTCATCTGCGCTATGCGGTGATCACGCTGCGCGAAAGCCTATCGGCCACGGTCAACAATTGGTCCGGGATGTTTTATGACGGCAAGCAGTTCTATCACAGCCGAAAATACCACATTGACCACATCGTGGACCGGATCGGCGGCGGCGACGCGTTCTCGGGCGGCTTCATCTATGGGATCTTGACCGGCATGGATCCACAGGAGACGGTCGAATTCGCGACGGCCGCCTCCTGTCTGAAACATACGATTCAGCGCGACTTCAACCTAGTCACGCTGGATGAGGTCAAAGCGCTGATGCAGGGCGAAGGATCGGGCAGAATTCAGCGGTAGAAACAGGAACTGGGCAATGGCCCATCCATTGCCCAGTTCGCGACGTGCCGCGAGGGTGAGAATCAGATGACCTCGAGGTAATCTCTGTCGGGCAGCGGCGGGAAGGGCGCGGTGGGCAACATCTGGTACCAGTAGGCCACCGAGGCCATGTCGGGCTGGAGGGCCAGATAGCGGCCGCCGCTCCGCCAGCCCAACGCCTGGATCGTGACCCGCAGATCGCGCTCGAAGCGGATCGGGTCAACGACGTGCCAGCGATACATGGCGAATCGCTGCTGCGACTTGTAGAGGCCGTCGGGGCGGATCACCTGGTGCATCCCCATGAACGGCGCCGTGTAGGTCACGTATTGGCCGTCCACGTCCCAGTCATACGCGCCGCCGAAGTAGTCCTCGGTGCCCGTGCCGCAAATGGTTGGGAACTCGGCGTCGCCGTCCAGGTAAAACTTGATCTCTCCCTCGCCCCACCAGCGGCAATTGGTCACACCCACGGCCAGGTAGGTCCCCACGTATTGCCCCGCGCCCCGGATGCCGTCCACGATCGTGTAGACCGACTTGTAGGGCAGCGGGTTCACCCGGCGGAACTGGGCGTGGAAGTAGGCCGCATCGTCGGGCACCTCCGTGAGCGCATAGTTGATCTGGTAATACGAGCTGACCTCTTCCTCGCTGAGGTTTTGCAGGGTGATGCGGCAGCGTTGGCGGAACGGCATCGGCCAGAAGGCGTTGAAACCGCGGTTGGGGTTGACCGCCACCGGCAAAGAGCTGATCTGGGCGAAGCCGCCCCAGCCCGAAGCGAAGAAATCGCCCAGCGGGCATTCCACCGCGGGCCAGGCCTGATCGTCCCAGTAGATGCGCAGAATGGTGAGCCGGCCCTGCTTGACCGCGCAGGTGCCGCTGATCCACATGCTCTGGATCGCGCCGGGGCCGCAGATGTCGGCCAGCGTAACGGTTGCGCCGGGCCGGATGGCTACAGAGGGCGAGACCTTCCAGCCTTGCCCCAGGTCACGCGCAGGATGGGCGCCCGTCCCCTCCGTCGCCATGCCGGCCTGGCCCTTTGCGCCGGTGAAGTTCTCGGGGCTGATCGAACGCGATTGCGCCTTCGACAGCCGCCACAGATTGCCGAGACCCAGGTTGAGTCCGCTTAGTTCCTGCACGTTAGCCCTCATATTTCCGGCAGTGTCGCAAAACTCGTTATGTCACCCTGAGCGGGTCGTTCTCAAACCTCTCGTTGCAGGGTTCCACCAGCGAAGGGTCTCGTCTTTGGACAGGAGATTCTTCGCTTTTTCTCGCCGTCGCGAGAGGTCAGGGTAGAGCCGCTCAGAATGACAAGCGGTCAGAAGCAGATTTCGCGGGACTACGCCAATTGGATATCCAGGTACCACTCATACGTGGCGTTGGCCTTCACCGTCGAGCACTCGCCGCGCACGCGGGCCACGTCGAGACGGTCGAAACTGGCGGTCGCCGGCTCCAGGAAGATCTGGTAGAGGTCTTGCCAGCCGCCTTCGTTCGGCAGGATCGCAAGATAGGGGATCTGTTCGACCGGGAAGCTCAGCCGCAAAGTGAAGCGGCTGCGGGGATAGGTGAGAGCGCACCAGCCCTCCGGCAGCTTGCCCTTGACGAAATACTTCACGACGTCACGGGTCGCCTCGGACCGCATCCGGCGCAGATCACGCGTGCGGCCGTCCGGCAGGGTCGCCACCGGCCAGTCGAACTCGTCGCCGTAGCGGCCGAGCGTACCGGTGAAACTCAGCGCGGTGACGATCTTCTGCACGCCGGCCGGCAGGATCAGCTCCGCGCCTTCTTCCAGGATGAACATGGGATGCGCGGCCCACATAAAGTCAAAATCGAAGGGGGAGAGGTTGGTCAGGCGGTAGTTGCTGCGCAGGATGCCGGCTTCCGGGAACGACACCCACTTTTCGAGCCGGTAGGGGAAGCGCACGCCGTAGGTCGCGAAGTGCAGGCATCCGTCCGGGCCGGTGATGGTACATTGCCACGGGATGCTCCACACCTCGCCGTGATCGGGAATCGGGGTGCCGCGCCAGGGGTAGGCTTCGTAGAAACAGCGATCAATGCTGGGGAACATCTCGTCCAGCCCCGAACATTCCCCGTCGGCCACGTAGTCGCTGTCGTAGTGCGCCAGCCGGTATTCCGGAGCCGGCCGCTGCACCAAAAGCTCTGTCCCCGTCGGCTTATAGATCAGCGAACACAGTTTCGCACCCACGCCCGGCAAGAACTGGGCTGCGATCGTCTCGGACTCGATGGTGAGCGCGGGCAGGTTTTTGTAGTGGGAGGGAGTGACTTTAACTTGCATGATCCTCATTTCCCAAAATAGCGCAAGCATCGTTCTCTTTAGACGGGCCGCGGATGCGCGCGGATCAGCGCAGATAAAGGAGACAATCCGCGTCCATCCGTGTTGATCCGCGGCCCAGTTTCATCCGCGATGGCGCAAGGCGTTGCATGGATGTCTGCTCTGGGAACGGGCCGCGGATGCGCGCGGATCAGCGCAGATAAAGAATTATCTCTACTTCCCGTAAACGAAGCACTCCCCATGCGACATCAACAACGGCTTGACTTCCGGCGCAAGCTCTTTGCACGCGTCCAGGAATTGGGCCGGATTGCCGCCGTGCTCGGCGAACATCCAGAAATGGCACGGGATCGCCACTTTGGCGCCCGCATCGTGCGCCAGTTTGGCCGCGGTCACACCGTCCAGGTTGCCAAACGCGCCGTTGATCGGCGGCACGATCACGTCAACGCCCAGGCCGAAGATCTCCTGCCACATGTCCGGGCGATACGCCGTGTCGCCGACCTGCCATACCTTGACGTCGCCGACCTGGAGGATCACGCCCAGCGCGTCGGGCGCCAGCTCGCCGTGGTCGGCGTAGACGCCGGTCAGCCTGACGTCGCCGAAGGTCAGCGTCTCGCCCCGATGGAAGATGGTATACTTCTCGGCCGGCACGCCCAGCTTCTCGAATTCGGCGCGGCAATCAGGCGCGGCGACGAAGTGGATGGCCGGGTCATGGGCCAGCACGGGGATGGCGTCGTAGTCGAAGTGGTCGGGGTGCGAGTGGGTGCAGATCACCAGGTCAGCCTCCACCTCTGCGGGTGCGATCAGCGAAGGGGTGATGCGCTTGAAGCCGTACATCACGTCGCTCAACATCCGGTGGACGCAATCGCTCAAGTAGGCGTCAACGTAAACGATCGTGCCGGCCGGCGTTTTGTAGACGAACCCCGCCTGCGCCAGCCAGAAGATCGCCAGGCTGCCCGGCTCGACCTGAAGGTCACGAATTTGCGAAATCAGTTTGTTAACCATGCTCATCTCCGGGAGTTGAGGCCCAAGAATCTGAAGATGCTGAACACGCCGCCGACCCCGTCATTGACCTCGTCGTCCTCTACGCCTGGGCCGCGGTCGGGTTGCCGACTCAGCATCGCCTGGGTCAGCGTGTCCTTGTCGAAGTTGACCCGCTCGAACATTCCCGCGATCGTCCCGTCGCGCAGCACCGTGATCCGATCGGCGATTAACATCGCCTCCTCCGGGTCGCGCGTGAGGTAGAGCGAGGCGATGTTCTGGCCGGCGAACAGCCGCAAGATGCGGATCAGTTGACTTGTTTCGGCCGGCGCGACCCCGAAGGCAGCCGGCTCGTCCAGGACGACCAGCCGCGGCCGGGTGCTGAGCGCCCTGGCAAGCGCCACCAGCCGCTTGTGGCGAGCATCAAGCTGATTCACGCGGGCGTCCAGATCCAGCGTGACCTCCAGCTCGCGCAGGATCCCTTCGGCCTGCGTCCGGTTGGCGGCGCGGTCAATCAGAAACTTACGGCTCGTCATCAGGCGACCCATCACGATGTTCTCGGCCACGTTGAGGTTGGCGAAAACGCTGGGCCGGCGCGGGATGATGGCGACGCCGTGGCGGGTGGCCTCATCCGGCGCGCGCAAGACGACCGGCCGGCCGGCGAGCACGATCTCGCCCCGGTACGATTTAGCCGGATAGAGGCCGCCGAGGACCTTCATCAGCGTGGTCTTGCCCGCGCCGTCCTGACCGAGCAGCGCGTGGATCTCGCCGGTCCGCACTTTCAACGAGACGTCGTCCAACGCCGTCACCGTGCGACAGGAAAGTATACTGTATGTAAAGGAGAGGGTGAGGTGGTTGACCTCGAGAACGTTCGATGGCTCCATTTGCGATAACCTATGATTTGCCGCGCACCTCGCGAATCAACGCCAGAATCTCTGCGGTCCTGGCCGACAGCGCGTCGTAGTTGCTCGCGTCGAGGTACTCTTTCTTGATCAGGTCCCCGCCGATGCCGACCGCAGCCACGCCGGCCTTAAACCAGGCAGAGAGACCCTCCCGAGTCGCCTGCACTCCGCCGGTCGGCATGATGCGCGTCCAGGGGCAGGGGCCGAGGATGGCCTTGACGAAGTTCGGTCCGCCCACCGAATCACCGGGAAAGACCTTGACGATCTCCACCCCCAGCTCTTCGGCCGCGGAAATCTCCGACGCGCTGCCGCAGCCGGGGCTGTAGGAAATCTTGCGCCGGTTGCAGAAACGGGCCACTTCCGCGTTGAGGACGGGACCGACCACGAAGTTAGCGCCGTAGGCCACGTAGAGCGCCGCGGTCGGCGCATCCAGAATCGAGCCGACGCCCAGGATCATCTGCGGGACTTCCTTGCGGCAATAAAGTGACAGCTCCTTGAAAACTTCGGGCGCAAAATCGCCGCGGTTGGTGAATTCCAGCAGCCGGCAGCCGCCCGCTGCAATCGCCTTAGCGACGCTTTTCGCGACCTGCGCATCGGCATGGTAGAATACCGGCACCAGGCCGGTCTCGATCATGGTGTTGAGAACTTCGAGTCGGGTGAACTTTGCCATAGTATCCTCGTCGGTGAAGGTGTGACTCTGTCATTGCTAACAATTGACGGTTAACAGTATAGCACTCAAGGGCCAGATTTGTCAATCGTCGGCGACTTAAAAATACGGATCAGTGGAGTTGCTGGCGGACGCCGGTTACGGCGGTAGTGCGATTTGTGCTACAATAGATTCCACCGTTGTTTGTTCATGCCGCGCGCGGCGTCAACAGAGACGGGGTAGTGGGGGGCCTTGCTACCATGAATACATCTTCCTCAAGCCCGACAAAACGCGGTGCGCCCCAGTGGCCGCTGCAGATAGCCGACGCCCGCTGGCAGACCACCTTCGACGCCATGCTCGATCCGGTGGCGCTGATGGACGCCGACGGCACGGTCGCGCAGTGCAACCGAGCATTTGCCGCGTTTCTCGACCAGGACGCGCAGGCGGTAGTGGGTCACAAGTGCCATCAGCTCATCCACCAGACCGAGGAGCACATCCCCGGCTGTCCGCTGGTCCGGGCGCGTCATAGCGGTGTTCGAGAGACGATGGAGCTGGCAGTGGGCGACCGCACCCTCCTGGTGGTGACGGATCCGATCAAAGCGCCCGACGGCCAGGTGATCGGCTTCGTCCACATCATGCGCGACATCACCGAGCGCAAGCGGGCGGAGGAGGCGTTGCGGTTGAACGAGGAGCGCATGCGGATTGCTCTCCAGGGCTCTCCCATCGTAGTTTTCAACCAAGACAAGGAATTGCGGTACACATGGATCCATAATCTTCATCCCGGGTTCGCCATCGAGCAAACCTTGGGCAAGACAGATATTGACTTGCTGCCGGCAGAGGACGCTACCAACCTGACAGCCATCAAGCGACAAGTGCTGGAAAGCGGGGTGGGAACACGGAAAGAAGTCCGTACCACAATTGACGGCGCGGCGTTTTTCTATGATTTAACCGTAGAGCCGCTGCGTGACGCCGTCGGCAACATAATCGGGATTACCTGTTCCTCAATGGAGATCACCGAGCGCAAGCGAGCGGAAGAAGCGCTGCGTGAAAGCGAGGGACACTACCGCGATTTGGTGGAACACAGCCATGATCTCTTCTGCACCCATGACCTGGAAGGAGTTATCCTCTCGGTGAATCCGGCGGCTACCCGGATCACTGGCTATCCCGAAAATGAACTGGTGAGCATGAATCTGCGGGATGTCCTGGTCCCTGCAGTCCGCGACCAATTCGCGGACTATCTGGCTGAAATCAAAGCTACGGGCAGTGCCACCGGGCAGATGCTCGTGCAGACCAAGAGCGGGGAAAGACGCATTTGGGAATACGACAATACGCTGCGGACAGAAGGCATCGTTGCCCCCGTCGTGCGCGGAATGGCGCGCGACATCACCGAGCGCAAGCAGGCGGAAGAGACGATTAAGCAGCAATTAGCAGAACTCGCTTCCTATTACGACAATGCACCCATCGGACTGGCGGTACTTGACACCAACCTACGGTTTCTCAGGATAAATAATTTGCTGGCGGAGATAAATGGGATACCGGCGGCTCAGCATTTAGGCAAGACGATAAAAGAGATCGTGCCGATGTTGGAGGAGCAGGCAAGGGAAGTGGTTTCCGAAATAATCAAAACGGGTAAGCCGTTAATTGATATAGAATTCAGCGGGGAAACAGCAGCGCAAACCGGCGTCAAACACGTCTGGCTGGAAGGCTGGTATCCTCTCAAGAGCGACAACAAAGAGATCGTTGGCTTTATGGTGATTGTGCAAGACATCACCGAGCGCAAGCGCGCGGAAGAGGCACTGCGCGAGAGCGAAGAACGCTTCCGCAGTCTATTCGAGAATGCCACCATAGGCGTCTACCGCACCACCCCCAGCGGGCGCATCGAATTGGCGAATCCAACGTTGATCCGCATGCTGGGTTACACTTCCTTTGAAGAGTTGGCGCAGCGTGATCTGGAGCAAGAAGGGTTTGAACCCTCCTATCCACGCGCTCAATTCCGCGAACGCATCGAGCGGGAAGGGGAGATTAGAGGGCTGGAATCTGCTTGGCGCGCAAGAGATGGCGCGACAGTTTTTGTCCGCGAAAGCGCTCAAGCCATCCGCGATGCAGAGGGAAGGGTCTTGCACTACGAAGGCACGGTGGAAAACGTCACCGAACGCAACCGCGCGGAGCAGGCGCTCCGCGAGAGCGAAGAGCGGTATCGCCGCCTGGTAGAGCTACTGCCCGATGGCGTGGTTGTCCACCGCCAGGGGCGCGTCATCTTTGCCAACCCGGCCAGCGCCACAATCATCGGCGCGGCCAGCCCGGCTGATCTAATCGGAAAGCCGGTTATAGAGTTTGTGCATCCTGACTACCGGGAACTGGCTTTGAAACGCATCCAACAGTCGCTAAGCGAAGGTGTTCCCGCCTCCTTAGCGGATGAAAAATTTGTGCGGCTGGACGGAACACCGATTGACACTGAAGTATCAGCCATTCCATTTCCTTACGCCGGTAAACCGGCCATGCTTACTGTCTTTAATGACATCACCGAACGCAAGCGCGCGGAGGAGGCGTTGCGCGAAAGCGAGGACAAATTCAAGTATGTGTTTGACCATTCTATTGTCGGGAAATCAATCACGCTTCCTTCCGGTGAGATAGGCGTTAACAAGGCTTTTTGTGACATGCTCGGTTACACTCAAGAGGAACTCCAAAACCAAAGATGGCAGGATATCACTCACCCCGATGATATTGAGCTAACTCAAGGAGCAATGGCATCGCTCCTTTCCGGCAAACAAGATTCGGCGCGATTCAGCAAAAGATATATTCATAAAAGCGGAGCCGTGGTGTGGACGGATGTAAGCTCCTCTTTGCGTCGGGATAAGGAGGGCAACCCGCTCTACTTTATGACTGCCCTAAGCGACATCACCGAGCGCAAACGACAGGAGGCAGAAATCCTCGCCGCCCAGGCCGAGTTGGAGCGGCTGCTTGTCGGAGCCGAACAATCGCGCCAATCGCTGCTCAGCGTGGTCGAGGACCAAAAGCAAACCGAAGCAGCCCTGCAACGGCAAAATGCGCTCCTGGCCGCCCTGCAAGAGACCGCCGTTGAACTGATCTCACAATTTGACCTGGACACTCTGCTCAAAAACGTCGTCAAACGCGCCGGCCTGCTGGCGGGAACCACGGCCGGCTATCTCGATCTGGTGGAGCCAGGGTCAGGCCAACTCATGCTGCGGGTGGGGATGGGCGCGCTGGCCGAATCGCTCGATCATCCTGTGCGGCCGGGGGAAGGGGTCGCCGGTATCGTCTGGCAGACCGGCCAGCCGTTGGTGATCAACGATTACGACCGTTGGCCGGGCCGCGTCAGCGGTTTCAGCCGCAACACCCTGCAGGCGGTCATCGGGGTCCCGCTGTTGTCGGGCGGCCGGGTGCTGGGGGTGCTGGGGCTGGCGCACGACTTCGCGGCGCCGCGGATCTTCGACCAGGAAACGGTTGACCTCCTGACGCAATTTGCCCGGCTGGCCACGATCGCCATCGAGAACGCCCGCCTGTTTGCCGAGACCGACCGTTCGCGGCGCGCGCTGCTGAGCGTGGTCGAAGACCAGAAGCAGGCCGAGGAGGCGCTGCGCGAGAGCAACCGCCGCCTGGCCGCGCTCAATCGCGTGGGCCTGGCGCTGGCCGAGACGCTGGAGCTGCCGGCCATCTGCCGCACCGCGTACGAGCACGTGGCGCAATTGGTGGACGCGCCCTGTTTCGGCATCTCGCTGTATGACGCATCTGCACGATTGCTGCGCGCCGGATACCTCTTCAGCGATGGCGAGTTGCTGGATTCGGCGCGCTTTCCCCCGCTCATCATCGAGGACGCCCCACCAATCCAGGGGCGCACCCGCGCCATCCTGACCCAACAGCCTGAGATTGTGACCGACCTGACGGCCGTGTTATCTGAAGCGACCATCGTGGTGGGAGCACCCGATGACCAACGAGTGCCCCTTTCGGCTTTGTACGTACCCATCACGGCGCGCGGGCAAACCATCGGCCTGCTGGAAATGCAAAGCTACCGGGGGCAGGCCTATGGCGACGCTGAGGTCGGGCTGCTGCGGCCGGTGGCGAATCAGATCGGCCTGGCAATCGAGAACGCCCGGCTCTTTGCCGAGCTGCAAGTTGAGCGTGACTCGCTGGCGCAGCGTGTCCGTGACCGCACCGCCCAACTGCAAGCCGCCAACCAGGAGCTGGAGGCGTTCGCCTATTCCGTTTCCCATGACCTGCGCGCGCCCTTGCGTGCCCTGGATGGCTTCAGCGCCGCGCTGCTTTCGCACAATGCCGGTCTGTTGGACGACCAGGGCCGGCACTATCTGGATCGCATCCAGCAGGCCTCCCAGCGCATGGGGCAGTTGATCAGCGATCTGCTCAATCTCTCGCGCGTGACGCGCGCCGAACTCACCCGCCAGCCGGTGGATCTGGCCGCGCTGGCGCGGGAGATCGCCGCGGAGTTGCAAGCCCGCGAGCCGCAACGCCAGGTGGAATTCGCCATCGCTGAAAAGATAATCGTCCAGGGCGACGCTCACCTTTTGCGCATCGCGCTGGAAAACCTGATGGGCAACGCCTGGAAGTTCACCGGCCCGCGCCCGCAGGCGCGCATTGATTTCGGATTGCGGATTTCGGAATCCACAATCCGCAATCCGCAATCCACAATCGAAAATCCAAAGCCGGAAATAGTGTACTACGTAAAAGACAACGGCGTGGGGTTTGACATGGCCTACGCCAACAAACTCTTCGCCCCGTTCCAACGCCTGCACGGCGTAGAGGAATTCCCCGGCACCGGCATCGGCCTGGCGACGGTGCAACGCATCGTCGCCCGCCACGGCGGTCGCATCTGGCCCGAAGCGGCCGTGGATGGGGGCGCGGCCTTCTATTTCACGCTAGGAGGTCAATGATGAACGGGGAAGTCATCAACGGGGCAGGTGGCGCCGGCTTGGACCAGGGGGGCGCCTGGCTCAGCCCGAAAAGATGACCTTGCAATTTGCCCTAAATCGCTTATAATGAAGTGAATGGATCTCACCAAACGGAGGGAATGATGTCTAAAAAATTGCTGATGACCGTCGGATTTCTCGCCATCGTGATGATCGGGTTCAGTTCATGCGTTGCCCCTGTGTTGCCGCCAGCAGCGCCCGTCACTTTTTCAATCCTGTACAATGAGCGGGCAGCAACGCCCCTCAAGAAGGATTGGCTGATCCTCGACGAATACAAAAAACGCCAGAACGTCATCCTGGACGTGCGTCTCGGCGATGATGCCGCCTATGACAAGGCGATCACCCAGGCCTTTGAGTCGGGGGATGTTCCAGACATCATCCTGAAAGTCTGGCCCAAGACCATCGAAAGCTATGCGTCGGCCGGCAAGTTGTTGCCCTTCAGCGATTACGAGAATCGTATGCCGAATTTCATGGCGTACATCAAGCAGCACAATCTGCAAGGCGAATTGGATAAGCTGAGGTTGAAGAATGGCAAGTATTACATTCTTCCCGGCTATCAAAGAACCATCCAGGTGCAACAATGGATCTACCGGCGCGATGTGTTTGAAAAGCACGGCCTGAAGGCGCCGACCACCTACGATGAGTTGTTCGACGCGTTAGTACTCCTCAAGGGCATCTATCCCAAGGCGACGCCAATCACCGCGTCTTGGGGCGGAGCGCACTTGTTCGCCATGATGGGCGCAGGGTACGGGATTCCGGCCGGCTGGGCGGGCACCAGTTACTACGATGACGCCGCGCGGCGTTGGCGCTTCTCGCCGGCGACTGAAAACTACAAGGCGCTCTACAGTTTTCTGAATCGTTGTTACAAGGCTGGCATTCTGGACCCAGCCATTTTTACGCAAAGTGAAGCGGACTTTACAAACAAGCTCGTGGATGGCAGCGCGCTCGTCACCGTGACCTGGGTTTCATCGGGTTTCCGCACCTGGAACGATAAACTCAAGGAGAACGGCATCCCTGATGGCGAATGGGTCCCCCTCCCCGTCCCAGCAAGCACGATCGGGATCAGGGCGCTTCCGGCTGTGGATCCGTTGAGAAAGGGACTGGCCGTATCCTCACGCGTCACGAGCGAACCCGATTTTGAGAAGCTGCTCAAGTTCCTGGATTGGGCGGTCTATTCCGAGGAGGGGATGACCTTGACCACCTGGGGCATCGAGGGCATGACCTTCCAGAACACGTCCGCCGGCAAGGTCTATCTTCCCACTGTGAAAACGCCCAAGAATGCAGGCGGCACGCTCGATATCGCCAAGGAATATGGGTTCGACTCGATGTTCAATCTGAACGAAAACGAGGCGTTCGAGGACTACAAAAAGCCGCCGGAGATCGTCGCTTTTCTCGAAAGGTCGCTCCTGGCTAACGAGGCCGCGAAGATGAATCCGCCGCTGCCGCTGGATGCCAATGCCGTTGAGGCGGCACGGATCATCAACGAGAAGATTACCCCTTATGTCACTGAGTCCGGCAAGAGTTTCATCACCGGTGGGTTGAGCATGGATAAGGACTGGAATAGCTACCTGTTGGAGCTAGAGAAGCGCGGCTACAAAACCCTGGAAGACATCTGGAATGCGGCCTGGGAACAACAGAAGCGCTGAAGCATCGGTGGCTGTGGGGCATCTGAAGCAGAAGCGTCCACGCGGCGAAGTCGTTGAGGGCCAACTTCACACCCATGAACTCCGTCAAGAAAGCAACGCGCAGCTTCTTGTCAACCAGAGCCTTCTGGGCTTTGGTTGGGTTTTGTTTGATCGCGATTTCGGTTGGCTTGTGGAAGGCTCAAGAAGCAAGAGACTTGTCTCAGTTCCGCTTACAAACAGCATCCCGAGCAAGATCATATGCCAGTGAGACGGAGAGCCGATATAACGGCATTTATAGTGCGCTCGATAGATTGACGAATCGAGGCATCCCTCGTGAACTGACAGCCACGGATACCGACGACTGGGGCGAGGACGCCATGTTCTATATTGACGCCTTCAAGGGCATCAAGAGCATTGCCTGGGTTGACACGGCTTTTCAGATTCGGCGGATCGTGCCGCGGCAAGAGACGTACCTGAACAGGAAGGCCAACGAAATCAACTGGGGCCCCGCGGTTGTCAATCTATGGGCGCCGATCTATGAAGGGGTCGAGCTGCGCGGCTTTCTGCTTGGGATCGTTGATGTCGCGGCGTTCATGGCGCCGGTCGTGAATGACGTAAAAAACGACTACATATTGCAGCTTTCGAACGAGGGGGCGGTGGTTTTTACGTCGGCAGCCTGGAACCGCCCCCGCGAAGGCTTCGTTGTCACCAGAATCATCACCTTGCGCAACACCACCGTCTGGAATATGTCTTTCGCGCCCACGGATCAACTGCTCAGTTCCGCAAGGACAAACTCCAGAACGACGCTGCTATTCGGCTTGCTTTTATCTTTCATGGTGATCGTCGCTCTCTACTTCGCCCAAAACTACAGCGCACTTTCGATACTGAACGAGTTGCGCTTCCGCAAAACGCTCGATAGCATGCTGGAAGGCTGCCAGATCGTCGGCGCTGATTGGCGCTATCGCTTTGTCAACGATACCGCCGCCAGGCAGAAGGGGCAGAGCAAGGAAGAGATGCTCGGGCGCACGATGATGGTGTGTTTCCCCGGCATTGAAGAAACCGACTTGTTTCCCCTGCTGCAACGCTGCATGGACGAGCGCACCCCCCAACACACGCTGGATGCGGTCACATTTCCCGATGGCTCCACCGGCTGGTATGAGCTGAGCATCCAGCCTGCGCCGGATGGCATCCTGATTCTTTCCAGCGACGTGACCGAACGCAAGCGCGCCGAGCTGGAGATTCGCGCCCTCAATGCCGACCTGGAACAGCGCGTGCGCGACCGCACCGCCCAATTGCAGGCCGCCAACCAGGAGTTGGAGGCGTTCGCCTATTCCGTTTCCCATGACCTGCGCGCGCCCTTGCGTGCCCTGGATGGCTTCAGCGCCGCTCTGCTTTCGCAGAATACCGGTCTGTTGAACGACCAGGGCCGGCATTATCTGGACCGCATCCAGCAGGCTTCCCAGCGCATGGCGCAGTTGATCAACGATCTGCTCAATCTCTCGCGCGTGACGCGCGCCGAACTCACCCGCCAGCCGGTGGATCTGGCCGCGTTGGCGCGAGAGATCGCCGCGGAGCTGCGCCAACGCGATCCGCAGCGCCAGGTAGAATTTGTCATCGCCGAGCCTCTCGAAGTCCAGGGCGACCCGCGGCTATTACGCATCGTCCTGCAAAACCTGCTGGAGAACGCCTGGAAGTTCACCGGCCCCCATCCCCTGGCGCGCATCGAGGTCGGACAGATGACGATTGCGGATTGCGGATTGCGGATTGCGGACAATCTGCAATCTCAAATCTCAAATCTGCAATCGGTCTATTTCGTGCGCGATAACGGCGTGGGGTTCGACATGGCCTATGCCAACAAGCTTTTTGCCCCGTTCCAACGCCTGCACGCCATGGATGAATTTCCCGGCACCGGCATCGGCCTGGTGACGGTGCAGCGCATCATCACCCGCCACGGCGGCCGCATCTGGCCCGAGGCTACGGTGGATGGGGGCGCGACGTTCTATTTCACGCTGGGAGGTCAATGATGAACGAGAAAGTCATCCTGCTGGTGGAAGACAACCGCGACGACGAGGAATTGACCCTGCTCGCCCTCAAGGAAAGCAACATCCTGAACGAGGTGGTCGTCGCCCGCGACGGCGTGGAGACGCTGGACTATCTCTTCGGCGCGGGGAAATGGGCCGGCCGCGACCCGTCCCGACGCCCTCAGATCATTCTGCTCGATCTGAAACTGCCCAAGCTGGGCGGACTGGAGGTGCTGGAGCGCCTGCGCGCCGATCCACGCACCGCGCTGATCCCCGTGGTCGTGCTGACCTCGTCCAGCGAAGAAGAGGACGTGATCGCCAGCTACCGGCTGGGCGCCAACAGCTACGTGCGCAAGCCGGTGGAGTTCCACCGGTTTGTGGACGCGGTCCACCAATTGGGCCTCTACTGGCTGCTGCTCAACGAAGCCCCGCCGCCCAGGCGTTAGTGAGCCTAGACCTTTGAGGTCTCCGAGACCTCAAAGGTCTGCCCCCATCGAGGAGATGTTTCCATGCCGACACCCTTGCGCGCGCTGATCGTCGAAGATACGCCCGACGACGCCGAACTGATGCTCCTGCACCTCACAGCCGAAGGCTTCCAGCCGGACTTGACACGGGTGCAGACCGAGACGGATTACCTGGCCGCGCTCGCCGCGCAGCCCGATCTGATCCTGGCCGACTGGTCGCTGCCGCAGTTCAGCGGCCTGCGCGCCCTGCAATTGATGCGCGAACGCGGGCTGGACATCCCCTTCGTCATTGTGTCGGGCAGCGTCGGCGAGGAGGCCGCGGTAGACGCCCTGCGCCAGGGCGCCTACGACTACGTGCTGAAAGACCGGCCGGCGCGGTTGGGCCAGGCGGTGCGCCGGGCGCTGGAAGACAGCCAATTGCGCCAAGAACGCAAACGCGCGGAGGAGTCGCTGAAAAAGGCTGCCACTGACTGGGAGACGACTTTCGACGCCACGACAGACGGCATCTACCTCTTGGACCGCGATCATCGGATCATCCGTATCAACCGAGCGTTGGAACGGATGTTGAACATCCGCAAAGAAGACGCGGTGGGAAAGTTGTGCTGGCAGGTCATACATGGAACAAGCCAGCCGATCCCGGATTGCCCGCTGATGCGGGCCAAAGAATCCAAGCAGCGCGAAAGCTTGGATTACAAGGCCGGAGAACGCCATTTCGAATTTGTCGTTGATCCGATCCTTGATGATAGCGGCGTGCTGACCGGCGCCGTACACGTCGTTCGCGACATCACCGAACGTAAGCGGGCGGAAGAAGCCCTGCGCTGGGCGGAAGAGCGTTACCACAGATTATTTGCAGAAGCGCCGCTGATGGACGTCATTACGCGTAGCCAGGCAGTCGTACCAATCATTACGGACTGCAACCAGGCGTTCTTGAGCGCGCTGGGATACAACCGCGACGAGGTAGTGGGACGCTCCCTGGCCGATTTTTACACGCCCGAATCACGCGCCGCGCTGCTGGACAACGGAGGCTACCTGCGCGCCCTGGATGGGCAATTCCTTTCTGAAGAACGCGCGCTTGTGGCGCGCGATGGCCGCGTCATACAGACCATGCTCACCGCTGTGCCGGAGATTGATACGGAAGGCAATGTGATGGGCACGCGCGCCATGTTCATGGACATCACCGAGCGCAAGCGGGCGGAGGCGGAACTGCACCGGGCGAATGCGTTCCTGGACTCGGTCATCGAGAATATCCCGAACATGGTTTTCCTCAAGGATGCCAGGGACCTCCGGTTCGTCCGGTTCAACCGGGCGGGTGAAGAATTGCTGGGGCAGTCCAGGGACGACCTGCTGGGGAAGAACGATTACGATTTCTTTCCACAGGAGCAGGCAGACTTTTTCACGGAGAAGGATCGGGCCGTTCTACGCCAAAAGAAAGTCATGGATATTTCCGAAGAACTCATCCAGACCCGCGACAAAGGGGTGCTCACCCTACACACCAAAAAGGTCCCGGTCCTGAATGCGCTCGGCGAACCGGAGTACCTGCTGGGTATTTCCGAGGACATCACCGCGCGCAAGCAAATCGAGGCTGAACGCGAGCAATTGTTGACCCAGATCCAGGCTCAGGCTCGTCAATTGGCCCAGGTGATGCGCACCGTGCCGGAAGGCGTGCTCCTCTTGGACGCCGCCGGCCGTGTCGTCCTGGCTAATGCGCGGGCCGAGGAGGATTTGATCGCGCTGGCCGGCGCGCAGGTAGGCGATCCGCTTTCGCACCTGGGCGATCGCCCGCTGGCCGAGCTGCTGAACGCGCCGCCCAAGGGGCTGTGGCACGAAGCCCGCGCCGGCAGTCGCAGCTTCGAGATCATCGCCAGGCCGATCGCAACCGGCCCCAACCCCGACAACTGGGTGCTCGTCCTGCGCGACGTGACCCAGGAGCGGGAGGCCCAACAGCAGGCGCTGCAAGGGGAACGGCTGGCCGCGGTGGGTCAACTGGCGGCCGGCATCGCCCACGACTTCAACAACCTCCTGGCTGTCATCGCCCTGGACACGCGGCTGGCCCTGACTGCACCCGGCCTGACGGTCGGCGTCCGCGCGCGGCTGGCGACCATCAGCGGCCAGGCGCTGCGGGCCGCGGACCTGGTCAGGCAGATCCTCGACTTCAGCCGGCATGCGGTGCTGGAGCGCCGGCCGGTGGCGCTGCGACCCTTCCTGGCCGAGCAAATCGCCCTGCTGGCGCGCACCCTGCCCGAAAACATCGCGTTGGAGTTGGCTGGCGCGGACGACGACTGCACGGTCAGCGCCGACCCGTCGCGGCTCCAGCAGGCGGTGATGAACCTGGCGGTGAACGCGCGGGACGCCATGCCGGAGGGCGGCCGGCTGCGCTTTACGTTGGCGCGCGTTCCCGCGCTCCCATCCGACTTGCAGCCCGCGGCGGCCGAAGCGGCCGCGTGGGTGCGGTTGACGGTCGCCGACAGCGGGACGGGCATTCCCCCGGAGGTGTTGCCCCGCATCTTCGAGCCGTTCTTCACCACCAAAGAGCCGGGCAAGGGCAGCGGGCTGGGGCTGGCCCAGATCCACGGCATCGTCAAGCAGCACGGCGGCGAGATCAGCGTCAGCACGCAGGCGGACGTGGGGACGACCTTCACCCTCTATCTGCCGGCGCTGGCCGAAGCCGCGGCGGATGAGCCGGTGGTCGTGGCCGACGAGGCGCCGGCCGCCGCGGGCCAGACGATCCTGATCGTGGAGGACGATCCGACCCTGCGCGACGCGCTGGTGGACACCGTGGATCTGTTGGGCTACCGCACCCTGAGCGCGGCCAAC
>JAPLHB010000087.1 GCA_026389845.1 Chloroflexota bacterium | reverse complement strand
AGCCAGCACTTGGGCGGCTTCTGGAACATCGGCGCCGGCGCATCGCCGAAGAACGTCGTCACGATCTTGGCTTTGCCGCCGTAGACGTACTTGTCGTTGTTCCAGATCGTCGCAAAGGTCTCGATCGCCTTCTTGACCTCCGGCGAGGAGAACTTGAGCTCGCCCTTGACCCACTTGTCGTAGTTCTCCAAGGAGGTCGTGCGCAGCATCAGGTCCTCCGTCCAGTCGGTGGCGGCCCAGCCCGTGGCCGCGCCGGATTCGATGCCCACGCACCAGGCGGGGTCGCCGTCCTTGGCGATCTGCTCGGTCAGCTTGACCAGCTCATCCCAGGTCTGCGGTATCTTGTAGCCGGCCTTGTCGAAGGCCGCCTTGGGGTACCAGACGAGCGACTTGCCGTTGAAGCGCTGCCACACGCCATATTGGTCGGCTTTGCCGTCGGCGCCGGTCATCGTCGCCATGTCCAGCCACGACTGCAGGTAGTTCTTCTTCAGCCAGTCCGGCGAGATGAGTTTGGTGGCCGGGATGACCTTGCCCTGCCTGGCGAAGGTGCCCAGCAGACCCGGCTGCGGGAAGTCCACGATGTCGGGCGCATCGCCGGCCTGCACCCGCACGGTGATCGAGGCCTCGAAGGTCTTCGAGCCCTCATATTGGATCGTGATGCCCGTCTTGGTGCTAAAGTCCTTCATCGAGTTGTTGAACTTCACGGCATCTTCGTCGGTGAACGGGCCGGTCATCGTGATGAACTTCACGGCATCTTCGTCGGTGAACGGGCCGGTCATCGTGACCTTGGCGCCCTTGTACTTGCCCGCATAGGCATCCGCCAACTCGGTCAGGCCGTTGGCCTTCGCCGCCGCCGCCGGATCAACCGCCGCCGCAGCGGGTGCTGCCGTGGCTGCTGGGGCTGCGGCTTTGGTCGGTTCGGCGGCCACGGGGGCCTTGGTGGGTTCGACCGCCTTGGGCGCCTCGGTGGCCTTGGCCGGAGCCGCCGTGGGGACGGCGGTGGGCTGCGCTCCGCCGCAGGCGGAGATGATCATGGTGACCAGCAACAACAAGCTGATCAAAGTCCAGCGCTTCATGTTACTCTCCTTCTCTGAAAGTGTAGTGGATGGATCGTTCTTCACGGAGTAGACTGGAAACTGGCTGCTTGACAGGTCGGCATCCCCCCTTTCGGTTCAAGATACCACAGCATCAGGCGGTCTCCCGCCGCACGAGGGTGAGCGGCAGCCAGACGCGCTGGACGGCGCGCGAGCGGTCGGCCAGGCGAGCCAGCAACAGCTCGACCGCCACCCGCCCCGATTCCTCCAGTGGCTGGCGTACAGTGGTCAAGCCGATAAACTCGGCGACCTCCAAATCATCGAAGCCGACAATTGCCAGACCATGCGGCACGGCCACGCCACGCTCGCGCGCTGCTTTTAGCACGCCCATGGCCTGGGTGTCGCTGTGACAGAAAACCGCGGTCGGGGGTTCGGGCAGGTCGAGCAGCCGGTGCGCCTGCTGTCGCGCCGTCTCCACCGCATGGGGCGCCAGCCCGACGCGATCGTCGGGCAAGGTGAGGCCGGCCGACTCGATAGCCGCCCGATAACCAGCCAGGCGCCGTTCGCTGTTATGAATCGCATAGTCGGGCAACTCGGCATCGCCGACGAATCCCAACCGCCGATGACCCTGCGCCAGCAGATACTCTGCTGCCAGTCGGCCGCCAGCCAGGTCGTCAATCTCGATGCTGCTGAATCCCTCGTAGGGGTATTCGACGAGCACCGTCTCAATATCTGCCCGGCGCAGCCGATTAGCCGCCGCTTCCTCGACCGGCAACGCCATCATGATCACACCATCCAGCCGGCGAGTGACGGCCAGGCTGGCAATCGTGCTATTGAGACGCGACAAAGAATCTATGTAATAGATGACTAACTCGTAACGCGAGTCGGAGAGGGCAGTCGCAACGCCCTTGAGCCGCTGCACAAAAGAGGGATAGGTGAGAAAGGGAGCGAGCACGCCGATGCGGCCATGAACCCTGCGGGATCGTGCGACCGCTTCGGCCTTGGGCACAAAGCCTAATTCGTCAATGGCTGTCAAGACGCGTTCGCGCGTGGCCGCGTTGACCTTCTCTGGCGCATTCAGCACGCGAGAGATGGTTGAGATGCTCACGCCGGCCTTTCCGGCGACATCATAGACGGTGACCTGCGGCATTCGTTGCCCCTGTTCGGCTGACGCCATCAGTGCGGTCTGCCCAGCGTGTTAGAGGGACAGCAATTCCTTGCATGAAAGCACTTTCAATAAAATTATAGCACGGGCCGGGTGCATTGTCAAGAGGCAGCGAACCACAATTGCAAAACTTTAAGGTTAGGCGCGCGACCTGGCAGATCGGAACGTCCAGTTTGACAACGCGGTCGTCGCGTGGTAAGATCGCCATATGGAAATTGAAAATGATTTTCAGATTATCCCCAGCTACGGCGTTCAGCGAGTCGAGGATATGCTGGCGACCGTGGTGGGGGCCGGCTACTCCAACACGCGCGCCCGCCGCGCCGTGCTGGAAGCCCTCTGCGAGACCGGCGGCCAGGCGACGCCAAACCGACTGCTGGCGCTCGGCCGGGCGCACCATCCGGCGCTGGGGCTGGTGACAGTCTACCGCACGCTGGACATCCTGCACGAGCTGGGGCTGGTGCGCAAGCTGCATTCCGATGCCGGCTGCCACGCCTATGCCCCGACCACCCACGATCACGGCCATCACGTCATCTGCCAGGCGTGCGGCCAGGCGGTCGAGTTCGAAGGCTGTGACATTGCCGCGGTGGTCGCCGCGGTCGAGACGCAGACGGGTTTTCGGGTGCAGACGCATTGGTTGGAGATGTTCGGCATGTGTCCGAAGTGCCGAAAAAATGAGGGCTGAATGCAAATCGCAAATGGCAAATCGCAAATGGCGTATGTCCAATATCTACTATCCAATACCAAATCGTCTTGGATAGCCGTGGGGCTGGCAGTCAGTCTGCTCCTGGGCGCCTGCGTCCCCGCGGCTGCGCCGGTCCAGGGCGGCGCGCCCAAGGTGCTGGCCGTCGAGACGTTCCTGGCCGACATCGCCCAAAACGTGGCGGGCGACCGGCTGACCGTGATCGCGCTGCTGCCGGTCGGCATGGATCCGCACAGCTACGAGGTGACGCCGGCCGACGTGCGCAAGGTGGCTGAAAGCACCCTGCTCATCGCCAACGGCGCGGGCTTCGAGGCCTTCCTGGAGAAGTTGCTGGCGAATGCTGGCGGGCAACGCCTGGTGATCGAGGCGTCTACGGGGTTGACCAGCCGGACACCGCACGAAGGTGAATTGGTCGAAGCGGAGCACCCCGAGGGCGACCCGCACTTCTGGCTGAATCCGATCCATGTCATCAAGTACGTCGAGAACATCCGCGACGGCTTAACCCAGGCCGACCCGGCGGGCAAGGAGGTCTACGCCAGGAACGCCGCCGCCTACATCGCGAAGCTGAAGGAATTGGACGGCTGGATCGAGGAGCAGGTCAAGGCGGTTCCACCAGAGCGCCGTCTGCTGGTGACAAACCACGAGAGCTTCGGCTATTTCGCTGACCGCTACGGCTTTCGGATCGTCGGCACGATCATCCCGAGCGTGAGCACCGGCGCGTCGCCGTCGGCGCAGCAGTTGGCGCGGCTGATGGATCACATCAAGGGCGCAGGCGTGCAGGCCATCTTCCTGGAGACGGGCGCTAACCCGCAGATGGCGCAGCAGATCGCCAAAGACACGGGCGTCAAGGTGGTCACGGAGCTATACACGCACTCGCTCACCGCGCGCGGGGGCGCTGCGCCTGACTATATCGCCATGATGCGGTATAATACGAAGGCGATTGTGGACGCATTGAAGTAGGGAACAGGGATCAGGCGGCAGGGATCAGGGATCAGGAGACAGATAGCAGGCGTCTGCCCCCTGACTCCTGCCCCCGTCCCCTGAGGAGGCTCATGCCACTCGAAGGCTTGTTGTACACCCACCCGGCTCACCGGCCCAATGCGCCGGTGGTGAGGCTGGATCACGTGACCGTGCGCTACAACGGCGGCGGCGCGGCACTGGAGGATGTTTCGCTGGAGCTGGCGCCGGGCGAGCGGGTCGCGATCGTCGGGCCGAACGGCGCGGGCAAGAGCACACTGCTGAAGGTCATCGCCGGCCTCCTGACCCCCTCGACCGGCGCGGTGGACGTGTACGGTTATACGGCCGGCGGACACATCTGCATCGGCTACGTGCCGCAGCGCACCCAGGTGGATTGGAGCTTCCCCGTCACCGTGGCCGATGTGGTGATGATGGGCCGCGTGGCCCGCATCGGCTTTTTGCGCCAGGCCGGCAAGAATGACTGGCGGCTGGTGCGCGAGAGCCTGGCCCAGGTGGGCATGGCCGACCTGGCCGGCCGGCAGATCGGGGAGCTTTCAGGCGGGCAGCAGCAGCGTGTCTTCATCGCCCGGGCGCTGGCCCAAGAGGCCGAGCTGTTGCTGATGGACGAGCCGCTCACCGGGTTGGACACACCCTCGCAGGAAGCCATCTTCGATATCCTCGACGGCCTGCGTGCGCGGCGGATGACCGTGCTCCTCTCGACCCACGATCTGCACCTGGCCGCCGACCGTTTCGACCGGCTGATGCTGCTCAAGGTGCGGCTGGTCGGCTTCGGCGCGGCCGCGGCGG
This sequence comes from Chloroflexota bacterium, assembly GCA_026389845.1. Classification (GTDB taxonomy): domain Bacteria; phylum Chloroflexota; class Anaerolineae; order CG2-30-64-16; family CG2-30-64-16; genus JAPLHB01. Next base: position 8,377 of record JAPLHB010000087.1, on the reverse strand, counting down.
TGCTGACCCCCGCCAATCTGCGCCTGGCCTATGGCGCGCAGATGACCGTGATCGCGACGCCCGAGGGCGCGTTGGTGCTGGAAGATACGTGTTGTGAAGGGCACGAGGACTAACCCATGTTCGACTGGTTGCTTGCACCTCTTCAATATGCCTTTATGGTGCGCGGCCTGGCCGCCGCGGTGATGGTCGGCGGGCTGTGTGCGCTGCTGGGGACCTACGTGGTGCTGCGCGGCATGGCCTTCTTTGGCGACGCGTTAGCCCACGCGATCCTGCCCGGCGTGGCGGTGGCCTACCTGCTCGGCGGCGGGACAAATGGGCCGCTGTTCTGGGGGGGATTGGTGGCGGGGGTAGGCACCGCGCTCGGCATCGGCGCGATCAGTAAGAGCGGGCAAATTAAGGAAGACACGGCCATCGGCGTGATCTTCGCGGGGATGTTCGCCCTCGGCGTGGCGCTGATCTCGACGGTGCGCAACTTCAGCGTAGACCTGGCGCATTTCCTGTTCGGCAACGTGCTGGGGGTCTCCCCCGCCGACCTGGTGCGGACCGCGATTTTCAGTGCGCTGGTGGTGACCCTGGTGGTGCTTTTCTACAAGGAATTCCTGGTGATCTCGTTCGACCCGGTGCTGGCGACCATCCTGCGGCTGCCGACGCAGTTCTTCCGCTCGCTGCTGCTGGTGATGATTGCCGTGACCGTGGTCGTCGCGCTGCAGACGGTGGGGGTGGGGCTGATGGTTGCCATGCTGGTGACGCCTGCGGCGACCGCATCGCTGCTGGCACGACGGCTGCCGGCCATGATGACGGCATCAACGGCCATCGGCGCGTTCTCCGGCGCGGCGGGACTCTACCTCTCGTACTACGTGAACATCGCGTCCGGGCCGGCGATCGTGCTGGTCTGCACGGCGCTGTTCCTGGCGGCGTTTCTGTTCGCCCCGGGGCGCGGGGCGGTGTGGACGCGGAGAAGGGGACAAGGCCAGTAGGGGCAGGTCTTGCACCTGCCCAGTTTTTCCGGCAGGCAAGGGCGACCGCGAGGGTCGCCCCTACGGGTTGCGCACCTGGACTTCGACCGCGATTTCGCCGGCCTTCTCGAACTGTAGTTTCAACGTGATCTTCTCGTCGGCCTTCAGATCGCGTTGGACGCCGATCAGCATCACGTGCAGGCCGCCGGGCTTGAGCTGGGCCTCGCCGCCGGCCGGCACGTCAATGCCACCCTCCACCGGCGCCATCTTCATCACGCCATCCTTCATCTCGGTCTTGTGCAGCTCGACCGCGCCCGCCACGTCGCCGACAACTGCGACCAACCTATCGGCGGTCTTGCCCGTGTTGCGGATGCTCATGTAGGCCGCACTGTTGACGTTGGCCCCCCCGTTCACCGCCCGCGCCCAGGCGTCGGAGACCTGAATCGTCGGGCCCTGGCTTCCGGCCCCCCCACCGCATCCGCTGGTGAGAAGCAGACACAAAATCAGGACACCCCCTGCCCAGAACTTCATTTGCTCCTCCTCTTCTGCGCAGGCATCGGACATCGCCCACGGTATCTCCTTGACGTTCGTCGCGGAAATCACACAAGTCGCCCGATTATAGCGCAACACCGGTCGTTTGTCAGGTTTGGGATATAGAGCTGCGCAGTCCGCGAGTTTTGGGAAAAGTTGCGATATCCATTTGACAAACGAACAGGTGTTCGCTATAATGGAGTAGAACAGAATTTCGACGCGGGCAACGCGTGCAGGGCGTGGGCGGAGATCGGCCCGAGCCGACTTTGTCACGAAGGAGGTACGCATGATGTTATCAGATCGGCAAGTTCGCATCCTGGCGTTCATCCGTTCCTACTTGGAGGAGCATCGCTACCCGCCGACGATCCGCGAGATCGGCGCGGCCGTGGGCATCAGCTCGACCTCGGTGGTCAAATACAACCTGGAGCGTCTTCAAGAGAAGGGCTACCTCGACCGCTCTGAGGAAGTCTCGCGCGGACTGCGGCTGAAAGATGGCCCGGCGATGGCAATGGGCCGCGTCCCCGTGCAACTCCTCACGATCCCCAAATACGGTCGCATTTCCGCCGGTACGCCCATCGCGGCCGTGGGCCAGCAGGACAATCCGTTCGCTGGAGATACGCTGGTGCTGCCCCAAGACCTCCTGCCCGACTCCGGCGACCTGTATGCTTTGCAGGTCAAGGGTGACTCGATGATTGACGCGCTGGTCTACGATGGCGACTGGGTCATCATCCATCATCAGACCACCGCGCAGCCGCGGGACATGGTGGTGGCATGGATCAAGGATCGCGAGGAAACGACTTTGAAATACTACTACCCGGAGGGCGAGTGGGTGCGCCTGCAGCCCGCCAATCCCGCCTACCAGCCCATCCGCGTCCCGGCCAGCCAGCTAGATATTCAGGGTAAGGTGGTGGTAGTGGTGCGGCAGCTCGGGTGAGCATGACGCCGCTGTCCCGCGCCTTCTTCGATCGCGCTACCGCCGCCGTCGCCCGCGGCCTGTTGGGTCAACGCCTGGTGCGCGCCCTGGATGGCGTCCGCCTGGCCGGGTTGATCTGCGAGACCGAGGCCTACGGCGGGTCGGATGATATGGCCTCCCACGCCTTCCGGCGGACGCCGCGCAGCGCGATCATGTACGGGCCGCCAGGCTACGCCTACGTTTATTTCATTTACGGGATGCACCATTGCCTGAACGTCGTCACCGAGGGAGATGGGCAGCCAGGAGCCGTGCTGATCCGGGGCATCGTGCCCGAAGAGGGGATCGAGGCGCTACGCATCCGGCGCGGCGGCGTGGATGACCGCCACCTGGCGAACGGTCCCGGCAAGGTGTGTCAGGCGTTGGGGATTACGGTGGCGCTCAACGGCGTGGATTTGACGACCAGCGCGGAACTGTTCATCGAGCCAGGCGCGATCGTGCCCGATGCGGAAGTGGCGATCACCCCGCGCGTCGGGGTGCGGGGGAATGTGGCGGCGCTCGATCGACCATGGCGGTTCGTGTGGCAGCATCCGGAGAATTGTCAGACCGCCGTCAAGGCAGTATAATCAGGCCAGAGAGTGCATCCATGACTTTAGCCTTGCCTCGTGCTGTTGCTACCGTCGCGCCCGACGGACGAATCACGCCTGTGCTGCGACGCCGGATTTTGATAGACATCTGCCGCCGTCGTATCCGGCCCGGCAGTGGCAGTGCGCTAGAGTTTCTGCAAAGGAGAACGGCCATGATCCAGTGGCCCGACTTGCGAAGCATACTGCGGGGCATTCCCTGGGCCGTCACGGGCGCTGTAGCCACCCGCGCCTTCATGCCGGAACGTGCGACGAAAGATCTGGACATTCTGGTGCGTCGCCAAGATGAAAGCCTCGTGCGCGGGCACCTGACCGCAGCGGGCTACACCTTCGTCAGTCCGCTGGCGATACGGGGATTCCTGATGCGCTCCCCAGAAGGCGCCGAAATAGACGTGATCCTGGGCGATTATCCATGGCTGGGCGAGGCGCTGGCTCACGTGCGGCAGGACCAGGCCGGTTACCCGGTGCTCGATCTCCCCTACCTGGTGCTCGCCAAGCTGGCCGCCTCCCGTGCCCAGGACATCGGCGACCTATCCCGCATGTTGGGTCTGGCCTCAGAGGCGGAATTGTCCCAGGTACGCGCAGTGGTAGCCCGGTACGCGTCCAATGAAGCAGACGACCTGGAATCGCTCATCTACCTGGGACAACTTGAGACACTTGATAACGCCTGATAAGCCCAAACTGCCTATTGCATCGTGTTCAGATGCTCCGGCCCAAACGCATGGGGCAGCAGCTCGGCCAGATTGTAGATGCACCGATTCCCCGTTGTATCGGCCACGATCACCATCATCTGCGGGTTGAACTCGGCCAGCACCTGCCGGCACGCGCCGCACGGCGTGACCCCGTTCTGCGTCACCACCGCGACGACCGCGAAATGCCGCTCGCCTTGGGCCACCGCGTGGAAAACTGCATTTCGCTCGGCGCAGACGGTCAGGCCGAAGGACGCGTTCTCGACATTGCAGCCGATGTAGATTTCGCCGCTGGCCGCCAGCAACGCCGCGCCTACAGCGAAGTGCGAATAGGGCACGTAGGCCGCCTCGCGAGCCTTCGCCGCCGCGATGACTAACGCCTGGATTTCTGCTAGGGTCACAAAATCATCTCCGCTATCCTTCGACCTCACCCCGCAAACCCCGCGGGGTTCCGCTCAGGATGCTCAGGATGCTCCCATGCGGCGGCCGCGCCACCCTCTCCGGTCTCGGCTACGACCGGTTCGGGCCTCTCCGTCGCTGGGGCGACGCCGCCCGCCGGGGCGACGGTCGCGCGCACCTGCTTGATGCGCCGTCCGGCCACCGATAGCACTTCCACTGTCACCGGGCCGTATTCGACCGTGTCGCCCACGGCCGGCACCTTGCCCAACTGGCTGTAGATGAACCCGCCCAGCGTATCGCCCCCCTCGGACGGCAGCTCCACCTCCAGCAGCTTGCTGACCTCGTCCAGCGACACACGCGCGTCGAACAAGTACTCGTGCTCGTTGACTGCCTCAATCGTCGGTTCCTCGGCGTCGTACTCGTCCTGGATTTCGCCGACGATCTCCTCCAGCAGGTCTTCGATGGTCACGATGCCGGCCGTACCGCCATATTCGTCCACCACAACAGCCATGTGCACCTTGCGCTGTTGAAGCTCTTGGAGCAGTTCGTCCACCTTCTTCGATTCGGGGATGAAATACGCCATGCGCAGGATTTTGCCGAGGGGCACATCGGTACGGCCGTCGCTCAGGTAGCGGAGCAGGTCTTTGGCGTAAAGGATGCCCACGACGTTGTCAATCGAATCGCGGTAGACCGGGATGCGCGAATGGCCGGCCTTGAGGATCACGTCCAACGCGCGCAACATGGGCAGATCCACGGGCACGGCCGAAACGTCAATGCGCGGCACCATCACCTCGCGCACCAGCGTCTCGCCGAACGCGAAGATCGAGGCGATCATCTCCTTTTCGTCATCCTCGATGGCCGTCTCTTCTTCGGTCGCATTGAGCAGGAAACGCAGGCCGTCTTCGCTGAGGAAGATGCTTTCGGGGGCCGTGCCTTCGGGCACCGCGCTGTGGCCGATGCCGCGCATGGCCGCGGTGACCGGCGTCAGGAGCAGCGCGATGATCTGCACCAAGGGCGCAACCCACAGAGCTACGCGTTCCTCACGGCTCACGACCCAGGCGCGCGGCAATACTTGCGCGAGGAGCAGCGCCAGGAGCACACCGATCAACGCCCACGCGACCCAACCGACCCCGCCCACGTGCAGCGCCAACAGCGTAGCAGCCCCGGTCACCGCCACGTAGCAGATCAGCTTGAGCGCCAGCAGCGTCGAAAGAAATCGCGCCGGCTGGCTGAGCAGTGCGGTGGCCGCCTGCACGCGGCTTTGCCCCGCAGCGAGCATCTGGCGCAGTTGCAGCCGGCTGACCGATGCCAGCGCCATCTCGGCCGCGGCGGCAAACGCGGCCAACAGCAGCCCCACCGCCAGCGTCCCGCTGAGCAACCAACTTTCTACATCCAAAACCCTACTCCAACCCGCTCTCATACGGACGCAGATTGTCGCAGATTATTCGCGGCCAGCGTTCATCTGCGTGGGTCTGCGTCTCTCCGGTGCTCGAACGGCCCGACGCGCAGACCAGGTTCGAGGGTGATGCCTTCCAGCGCCGACAACATAACGATGCAGCGATCGCCGACCTGGCTGTCCGCGATCACGCTGCCCGGGCCGATGCGACAGCCTGCGCCGATCGTCGTCTGACCCTGCAGGGTGGTATTCGGCAGGATCGTCGTGTCGGGGCCGATGGTGACGTCCGCCTCGACGTAGGTCGTCGCGGGATCGAGCATGGTCACGCCGGCCTCCATCCACCGCCGGTTGATGCGCGCCCGCATGACCGCCTCGGCCTCGGCCAGGTGGACGCGAGTGTTGATGCCCAGCATCTCGACCGGATCCTCGGCAGAGACGGCCGCTACCGGCCGTCTCTGCGCGACCGCCAGCCCCACCATGTCGGTCAGGTAGTACTCCCCCTTCGGACTAAGGGGCAAAGCGGGCAGGTTAGTCCACAGCCAGGCCGCGTCGAGGCAGTAGACGCCCGCGTTCAATTCACGGATGGCGAGTTGTTCGGAAGTGCAGACAGCCTCTTCCACCACTGCTCGCACGGCACCTGTCACATCCCGCAGCACGCGGCCGAATCCGTGCGGGTCGTCGGCGATCACGGTCATCATGGTAAGAACGGCCCGGCTCGCCTGGTGGGCCGTCGTCAGCCTCTGTAGCGTCCCTTCGGTCAGCAGTGGCATGTCGGCATACGTCACCAGCACTGCGTCGGACTGGCCGAGAAGCAGGTCTCGCGCCTGCAGGACGGCGTGCCCCGTGCCGAGTTGTTGCGCCTGGGTCACGTAACGCGCGGCGCCGCCCAGGCTCGCCTGCACCTGGCCGCCGCCGTGGCCTACCACCAGCACCGGCTTCGCCCCGGTCACGGTGGTCGCGGTCGCCACCGCATAATGCACCAGCGGCCGGCCCGCCAGCGGGTGCAGCACCTTCGGCAGCGCCGATTTCATCCGCGTCCCCTGGCCGGCGGCCAGGATGACTGCTGTCAAACGCATGATCGTTCTTTCGTTAAGATGAAAAGGCTCGGGATTGAAGCGGCCAGGCCGATCAACCCCGAAGTTCTCCCTGGATTTTAGCACGAAAGGCCGTTAAAGCAAAAGCCGCGGCCAAAGTGAATTTGGTCGCGGCTGATCGGACAAACAAAAAAGCCCCGTTGGCAATTACCTACTCTCGCAGAGGCTTGCGCCCCAACTACCATCGGCGCTGAAGGGCTTAACTTCCGGGTTCGGGATGGGACCGGGTGTACCCCCTTCGCTATCGTCACCAACAGGACTTTTTCACAAATTAAGGTACTGCTTAGGATTGGCACCCTAACAACTGAGCGGAATGGATCAAGTATTGCAATCTCATGTGAATTAAGCCCTCGTGCATTAGTACGGCTCAGCTGAACACATTGCTGTGCGTACACCTGCCGCCTATCAAACTGGTAGTCTTCCAGTGCACTTACCCTCTTAAGAGGTGGGGGATCTTATCTTGGGGCGAGTTTCCAACTTAGATGCTTTCAGCGGTTATCTCTGCCCGACTTAGCTACCCAGCGATGCCCCTGGCGGGACAACTGGCACACCAGCGGTCGGTCCACTCCGGTCCTCTCGTACTAGGAGCAGCTCCCCTCAAATCCCCTACGCCCACAGCGGATAGAGACCGACCTGTCTCACGACGGTCTGAACCCAGCTCGCGTACCGCTTTAATGGGCGAACAGCCCAACCCTTGGGACCTACTACAGCCCCAGGATGCGACGAGCCGACATCGAGGTGCCGAACCTTGCCGTCGATGTGAACTCTTGGGCAAGACTAGCCTGTTATCCCCGGGGTAGCTTTTGTCCGATAAGCCACGACCCTTCCACTCGGAAGTCGTGGGATCACTAAGCCCGACTTTCGTCTCTGCTCGACTTGTAGGTCTCGCAGTCAAGCTCCCTTCTGCCTTTACACTCTGTGGCTGGTTTCCATTCAGCCTGAGGGAACCTTTGGGCGCCTCCGTTACTCTTTAGGAGGCGACCGCCCCAGTCAAACTGCCCACCTGAAACTGTCCAAATACCGGTTTACGGTTATCCGTTAGGGCCAAAACTCAGTCAGGGTGGTATTTCAACGCTGACTCTACCGAGGCTAGCGCCCCAGTTTCATTGTCTCCCACCTATCCTACACAGACCAAGTCCTAACTCAATATCAGGCTGCAGTAAAGCTCCACGGGGTCTTTTTGTCCTGCTGCGGGGAAGACGCATCTTCACGCCTATTTCAATTTCGCCGGGTCCCTCGTTGAGACAGCGCCCCACTCGTTACACCATTCGTGCGGGTCGGAACTTACCCGACAAGGAATTTCGCTACCTTAGGACCGTTATAGTTACGGCCGCCGTTTACCGGGGCTTCAGGTCAGAGCCTCGCCCAATATAATTGAGCTAACCCCTTCCCTTAACCTTCCGGCACCGGGCAGGTGTCAGTCCCTATACATCCTCTTTTAGAGTTAGCAGAGACATGTGTTTTTACTAAACAGTCACAGCAGCCTCTTTATTGTAGCCCCTTCGCGCTCCATCTGTACGACTTCACGCTGATGAGGCACCCCTTATTCCAAAGTTACGGGGCAATTTTGCCTAGTTCCTTAACGAGGGTTATCTCGCACGCCTTAGTATCCTCTACCTACCTACCTGTGTCGGTTTGCGGTACGGGCAGGCACTAACTAGCTAGCGGGTTTTCTTGGCAACGAGAAACGCTACTTTGCTTCAGATCTCTCTTCCACTCGTCCACCGCCGATATGTAAATGCCCACCGGATTTTCCTG
>JAPLHB010000187.1 GCA_026389845.1 Chloroflexota bacterium | reverse complement strand
GGCGCCAGGCCGGCCACGACCACCGGAGTCCTCGTGACGGTGACGGGGCGCATATCAACCTTTTTTGCGAATGTGTTCGGCGTTAGCGAGCTTAGCGCGACCGCCCAGGGCGGCGGCGGGTTCTCACCGCTGGATGTCATGGTGGTGCTCGACATTTCGGGCAGCATGGATGATGACTCGTGCCTCCTGAAGGGCGTGACCAGCCCCAACCCCATCAGCTTGAATACCCACTTCGATACTAGCGGTAAGTGTTCCGGAGTGGTGACCGGCGACGGTCTCAGCTCATCGAATTGTGGCAACTGCAAAGGCACGTGGGGCGGGACCAACAAGTGTACTTGGCCCGGCGGCACCACGATGGGGAGTGAAGTGACCGCGATATGCGGGTCGGTCCAGACGAGTTCGAGCCTCTGCACCGCCTGCAAGGGGGTGTGGGTGACTCCCCCACAGCCCATTGACGCTCTCCGGGTAGCGGCCGGCAGTTTTGTGGATCTGGTACAGGCGCAACTCGGTCCCACCGATCCCCACATGGGTCTGGTTAGCTACTCCACTACCTCCACCCGGAATGTCAACCTCACCAGCACTCTGAGCACGGTGAAATCGGCCATCACCGCCCTCGCCGCTGTTGGCTATACCAACTGCGAGGCTGGCCTCTACGACGCCAGAGTGGAGTTGACCACATCGGGGCGCCAGCGCTGGACCGCTGCCAAGGTCATTCTCTTCATGTCCGATGGGCAGGCGAATCGCTGCCGGACCGAAAGCAGTTGCACCCAGGCAAGGGCCAAGCAGCTCGCGATCGCCGAAGCTACAACGGCTGCTTCACTGGGCATTCAGGTCTACACGATCGGCCTGGGAGTTGACTCCGATACGACCACGCTTCAACAAATGGCCACTGTTGGCGGCGGCGCGTACCAGTATGCGGCCACGGGCGCGGATCTGAGCCCCGCCTTTACCACGCTGTTCCAGAAGATCAAACGGCTGCGCCTGGTCCAATGACGTTTGCCACACCGCCGTCGGCTCTCGCAAGGAAATGCGCAATGATCCGTGTCTTCACTGCTCCCCGTCCCCACCGCGACCCAGGCGCCGTTGCGCCCGCAACTCGGCCCCGCAGGCTCCTCACGACCCTGCTGCTTGTCGCCACACTGGCCCTTGTCCTGGCCGGCGCGCCGCTCCCCGGCGTGGGCCCCACAGGTGCGGCCTATGCTGCGGCCGCGGCCACACCTTCGGCCCCGCCGACCCCATCGCCGCACGCTCTTCGCACGGCCAAGAACGGCGCCATCCCTGCTCGCACGTTCAACGCCAGCCACGTCCAGACGCCCGCGGACGCCGGGCCGGGCCGCATCATCTACGTTGACCGCGCTGCGACCGGCGTCAACGACGATGTAATCACCAACGTCGCCGAGTTCGACGGTTCGGCGCAGACCAAGCCCTCGGCCACGTTCACGGTGCTGTGCGTGAACAGCTACACCGTCACCAACGGCGACGACACGGGCGATGGGAGCTTGCGCCAGGGCATCGCGACCGTGTGCGACGGCTCGACGATCAGTTTCAGCGCTGACACGAGCATCTACCTGGCGAGTGAGTTGGGCATCAACCGGAAGATGGCGATCGACGGCACGGGGCACGCGGTCACGGTCAGCGGCGACACCGACCACGACGGCTCGCCCAATGTGCAGCCGTTCAACATCGGCGCAAGCGGCGTAGTCACCCTCACGCACATGACGATCGTCAGCGGGACCGCGCCCAGTGGTGGCGGCATCTACAACGAGGGCACGCTGATGGTCGAAAACAGCACCCTGTCGGGCAACATGGCCAACCAGGGCGGCGGGATCTACACGACCGGCGAGACGAAGGTGATCAGCAGCACTCTCTCCGACAACTCGGCTAGTGAGTACGGCGGCGGGATGTACGTCAAAAGCTCCACCGTGAATATCGAGAACACCGTCTTCAGTGGGAACTCCGCCCAATCGTATGGCGGCGGTTTCTACGGCGATGATGGTGCGCACACCACGATGACCAATGTCAGCTTCGGCGGCAACAGCGAGCCCGAGGTCCGGAGTTGCGCGGTCTTCGGCGACAACTCGATCACGCTCAGGAACAGCATCCTGTGGAGCGGGAGCGGTGCCGAAGAGCTGCGTACTTACGAATGGTATGAGCCGGAACCCGAATGCACCAGCACGGTTGACGTCACCTACAGCGACATCTATCAGGAAAGCAGCGTGTACGCGGGGACCGGCAACCAGAACGTGGATCCGCTGTACCTTTCGCCCGCCACCGGCGACCTGCGGCTGGCCACCAACTCCCCCGTGATTGATGCCGGCACGAACGCCGCCTGCCCCCCGGCCGACCTGCTCGGCGTGGCGCGGCCCCAAGCCCTGGTCTGCGACATGGGCGCATATGAAGTGGCACAACCCCTGTTCATGACGAAATCCGTCACCCCCACAAACGCCCCCTATCACAGCGTCGTCACCTACACGCTCCTGTTGTCCAATCCCGGCGCCTGGGGCGGCGCCGCGTGGATCACCGATACGCTGCCGGCGCAGGTGCGTTTCGACCAGTGGATCGAGAATGACGGCGCGCAGGCGACCAACGACCAGATCACCTGGCACGGCACTGTCGTGACGAGCAGCCTGACGTTCAGGTTTACCGCGACCCACGTCGGCGACTATAACGACTTCGTCAATAACGTCGCGCAGTTCAATGGTCCGGCACAAACCCAGCGGGCGGCTTCGTTTCAGGTGCCGTGTCTGAACGGCTACACCGTGACCAACGGCAACGACTCAGGCCCCGGGAGCTTACGCCTGGGGATCGCGGAGGTGTGCGCCGGCTCGACGATCAGTTTCAGCGGCGACACGAGCATCTACCTGGCGAGTGAGTTGGACATCAACCGGAAAATGGCGATTGATGGCACGGGGCACGCGGTCACGGTCAGCGGCGACACCTACGACGACGGCTCGCGCGATGTGCAGCCGTTCAACATCGGCGCAAGCGGCGTTGTCACCCTCACGCACATGACGATCGTCAGCGGGACCGCGTCCAGTGGTGGCGGCATCTACAACGGGGGCACGCTGACCGTGCGCAACAGCACGCTGACCTACAACGCTGCGATCGGCGGCGGCGGCGGCGGCGCCTACAACGACGGCACGCTGACGGTCGTAAACAGCACCCTCTCCAACAACTCGGCCAGCGGCAACGGCGGCGCCATTCTTAGCAGCGGGTCGTTGACGATCACGAGCGCGACGGTCTTCAGCAACACGGCCGGCGGCAACGGCGGCGGAATCCGGGCCTGGGGCGGGGCGACCATCGAGCGGAGCACCCTGTCGGGCAACACGGCCAACCAGGGCGGCGGGATCTACACGACCGGCAAGACGAAGGTGATCAGCAGCACCCTCTCCGGCAACTCGGCCAGTGACTACGGCGGCGCCATCGCCAACTACGACTACGGCAACCTGACGATCGAAGCCAGCACGCTCATGGGTAACCACACAGCCTACGGAGGGGGCGGCCTCTACGTCTACAACTGGGCCACGACGATCCTGCTGAACAGCACGATCGAGGGCAACTCGGTTGATTCGGTTAATAAGGATGGGTACGGGGGCGGGATTGATCAGAACGGCGGCACCTTGGATGCGCGGAATAGCACGATCACCGGCAACACCGCATCCAGCGGCCTCGGCGCCGGTCTCGTGAACTGGGCGGGCCCGCTAGACCTGACTAACATGGTCATCGCTTATAACGCCGGCGGTGATTGTCGCAATCTCCTGCCCGGCGATCTGGACAAGAAGGACAACAACCTGATCGGGGACACTGCCTCGTGGGCCAACTGCGGCATCGTCAACGACGCGCGCGGCAACCAGGTGGGCATCGACCCGCTGCTCGGCCCGCTGGCGGACAACGGTGGCCCCACGCTGACGCGCGCGCTGCTGCCCGAATCGCCCGCGATAGACTCGGGCTCGACGGACTGCCCGGCTGCGGATCAGCGCGGAGTGCCACGGAGCGCCGGCGCCTGCGACATCGGTGCCTTCGAGGCCGGGGCTGTGTCTCCGGCGGTCGCGCCTGTGGTGGCGATCCGGCGCAGCGTGGGCGACACGATTCTGAGCTGGACCCTCGTTCTCACGGATACCGGCGGATACGAAGTTTGGTGGCACAGTACCAACCCGTACTTCGCGCCGGGGGCCTCGGGGGCGTTCAGCACCACGTTGTTATCCGCGACGACCAGCTACACCCACACGGGGACGTCCGGCGTCAACTATTTTTACACAGTGCTCGGGATCAACGGCGCCGGGCAGCCGTCAGCGCCTTCCAACCGCACCGGCAGGTTCCACTTCACCCTGGCGCCAGGCTCGCCCTAAGGACACTGATCCGAATCTGGTTCGCCGAGCGCGCAGTCAGGGCCAACACCGCGATCATGAGCGATGTCCGCGGCGGCACGGGCGGCGGGCTGTTCCGCACGATGTATGGCCGCTTTCTCTCCTGGTCATAGACGTACCCTTCGCACACCGGCACCAGATACCTGAATCGAGCCAAACGCCGCAGTGATCGCGATCAGGTCCGAAACCTGGCAATTGACCGTCACCGTGACCATCGAATAGCCATAACCGTCCAGACTGGTGCTGCTGGTGACAGACGTGCTGGAACAGTGCCACTGGTTGGTCTCAGCCAGCGCGGCCGTGGAGATCCCCGTCTGGTTTGTGGCCGCGGTCGAACTGGTCGAGCCATAGGTGGCGCCCACGTTGGCCGTGTTCACCCCCCCGATGTAGTCCTGGAAGACGTAGGCAAAATCCACCAGTCCCAACAGGACGAACATCAGAAACAGGAACACGAGCGCACTTTCAACCATGCCCTGGCTGTCTTCGTCGTCTAATAGCCGAAATCCCTCGCACTTGCTCATCGTCGCCCTATCCAGAGCACCTTTCACGTTTCATAACTAACAACCTCAGTAGATCACGATTTGACAGCAGAGCAGGCTCCCACGCCTGCGGGCCGGCGGCATGGGAGCCGCCTCTGCAAGGAAACTGCGATCTACTGAACCTGGAAGCTCTATTCTTGAGTATGGCCTCGTGGAGCTTTCTCGTCAATGGAAAAAACGGGCCATGGATAAATGACTCTCCATCCATGGCCATTGACTGCTATGATTCGCCGTCCGCTTGATTCGCCATTAGAGATTATCGGGAATAACCGTCATTCTGAGCGGGTTCGCCCCAGACTCCTCGTTACGGCGTGAAACCAGCGAAGAATCCCTTCGTTGTACTCAGGGCAGGCTCTTCACTGCGTTCAGGACAAGTTCTCGCTCCATACCGCACGAGACCCTTCGCTAGAGGCTCGCCGCAACGCACTACACGGGGTAGACCCGCTCAGAGCCTGCCCTGAGTGCAGCGAAGGGGTGACACTCGTTCTTATTCCCGATAAAGTCTATTACTTAATCCAGATCGGATCGTACTCCTCGAAGTCATTGTTGCTCAGGTTCGTCTGGTAACTGCCATCGTCGTTCATCAGCCAGATTTGCGACCAGCCGGTGACCCGGTTGGACCAGAAGACCAGCCGGCCGCCGTCAGGTGACCACGAAGGATGCTTGTCCCACTCCCAATCGTTCTTGGTTAACCGCTTGGGATGCTCGCCGTTGCGGAGCACCAGGAAGATTTCGTCATTGCCGGTTTCATTGGAGACGAGCGCGATATAGTCGCCCTTGGGCGACCAGACCGGATCGTATTGCAGGCCGTTCCATTCGGTCACTTTGAACTCAGTGCCGTCGGGATAAGCGATATAGATCTGCGTGTGCTTCTCGTTGCGCGGCGTAGTGACGAAGAGGAAGCTCTGACCGTCGGGCGAGCGCCGCTCGGCCTCTTGCAGCTTCTGATATTCTTCTTGGGCCTTGTCCTGCTGCCAGATGCGGAAGGCATTCTTGCCGTCCGGGTCCATGATCCACAAGCTGGCCGCGCCGCCTCGGTGCTGGTCGGGTATGGGCGTACCGGGGATCGGGGTGGGCGTAGGCCGGTCATTGCGGGTGCTCCAGTAGACGATCTTGCCGCGATACCGGCTCAGCGGCGCGTAGCCCGGCGTGGGCGTAGCCGTCGGCACGCCGGTCGGCGCGAGGGTGGGCTTTTGCGTCGGCGTGGGCGTGGTGGTCGCGGTCGGCGTCAGCTTCAGAGAGAGGTCGGCGGCCAGGGCGCGCGCAGTGGACGTGTCTATCCCCTGGATCTGGCCGGCGTGTGCGTAACGCTCCCAGGCCCGGTTGACTTCACCGGCTTCCAGCAGAACATCGCCGGTGTGCACGTATGCGTTGTAGAGCAATTGGGCCGCCTGGCCCCCCAGATAGTCCGGCTGTTCCGTGTAGAGCGGCTCCAACTGGGCGATCGCGGCGTTCCAATTGCCCGTCGTGTACGAGTTGACGCCGGTCAGATATTGCCGGGCGCGGTTGCGTTGCGTGGTAGCCTCGGCCGCGCCGGGACGCAGAGTCAACGCCTTGTTGTACATCTCGACCGCGCGGGTCAATTCGCCGCTGCCGCCCTGCGTCCGCTTCACCAGCTCGGCGCCATAGGCCATGTACGCCTCGAACAGGTCGGCCTCGACCTGCGCACGCTCCTCACGTGGCAGCACAGCACGCATCTCTTCCAGCCGCGAGATCACTTCTTCCCAATCACCGGCCGCCTTGGCGTCGGCAGTGCGCCGGGCAAGGGCTGTCAACTGCTGCTGGCGCTCGATCACCCTGAGCAAGGCGCTCACATCCCGATAGTTGGCCCGCATCGTCTGGAGCTTGATCAGCGTCAACTGGGCATCGGCGCTCTGGCCGGCCGCGATCTCCGCCTGCGCCTGGCGGTAGAGCTCGTCCAGGGCGATCTCCTGCCGGGCCTTGGCAGCGGGATCATCGGCGAGGGCCGGGTGCGTGGGGTTCTGGCTGGTCAGTTGGTCGTAGAATTCGATAGCCGCGGCGTAGTCCTTCGCCGCCATCGCCTTCTCGGCCTGGGCAGCGAGCGCGTCTTGACCCTGTTTGACCTGGTTCTGGGCCAACGAGGGGAGGATGACGCTCCGGTACAAGCTGCTCGCCAGCCAGCCCAGGGCGACGATCAGCCCGATCAGCACGACGACAAACAGGACGCGGCGGTTGATCGCCGGCAGCCGGCGACCGCGGGTCTTGATGTGTTTGTCCGTCGCCAGCCGCAACTCGACCTCGGCGATGAGCGATTGCACGCCCTGGGCCTGGGGATAGTCGGCTTGCAGGGCGCGTAAGGCGGTCAGCGCCTGGCTCCACTCGGCGGCCTGCATGTGCGCCATCGCCTGTGCGTAGGCCGGACTGGTGCGCCAATCGTCGGAATTGAATCTCTTCAGGTCGTCCACGATCACATGCCCCCGAACGCAGCCAAGATCTTCGGCACCGCCGGCCCCAAAATCACGATGAACAACGCCGGAAAGATGAAGACCAGCATCGCCATGATGACTTTAATGGGCGCTTTGTTGGCCTTTTCCTCGGCCCGTTGGCGGCGCAGGACGCGCATCTGCTCGGCCTGGCTATGGAGGACCTGGGCGATGCTGGTGCCCATGGCGTCGGCCTGCACCAGGACGGCGACGAACGAAGACACGTCCGGCACATCGCACCGGAGCGACATCCGCCGCAAGGCCTGCGATCGCGGCACGCCCAGGCGGATTTCGGTCACGACGTGGCCGAACTCCTGGCTGAGCGGCCCCTTCCACTGGTCGCTGACGCGCTGCATGGCCGACTCGAACGCCAGGCCCGCCTCCACGCAGATGGTCAGCATATCCAGTGCGTCGGGCAGCGCCCGCAAGATGGTGTCTTTACGCGTCCGCATCTTGCCAGAGAGCCAGTTCTTGGGCAGCATGTAGCCGAAGGCCGCGCCGACGAAGGGCGCCAGCAGCTTGTACAGGGGGTTGGTCAGCAGCATGCCGCCGTAAAAGTAGGCGAACAAGAGACCCAGGGCCGCCGCTAATACCTGCACGCCCAGAAAATCCAGGCCGCTCAGGTTGCCCGGACGGCCTGCTATTACCAGTTGGCTGTTGATGTCCTCGATCATGCCCGTTGGCATCAGCCGGCCCAGCACCTGGAGCAACTGGCGGCCGGAAGGGATCAGGACGCGCTGCACAAAAGGCTCGCGGAGCGCGTCGGCGGTCGCGGCCTTCTGTCTGGCCTCCTGCCGGTCTTCGGCCAGGTAGTTGTCCAACCGGTCGCCGACGACGCGCGCAGAACGAGCCGGTCGCAGCGCCATCGTCAATGAGATCACGGCTAATATGACCAGAACCGCGACAGCCAGGGGCGAGAAGATCAGTTCCACGTTACACCTTGATATCTACAATCTTACCGATGACGATGAACCCGATCACGATCATCACGACCGCCAGGGCCGGCAGCCAGATCCACGCCATCGAGAAGAGCGGCATCATATAGCCGGGGTTGACCATCATGATCAACCCTGCCACGATAAAGGGCAGCGCGGCCAACATGTAACCGGTTAAGCGTTGTTGCGAGGTCAGGGAACGAATTTCCTGGAAGATTTGCACCCGCTCCCGGATCGTCGTGATGACGCCATCCAACACGTTCGCCAGGTTGCCGCCCACCTCGGCCTGGATCTTGACCACGGTGATGACCATCGCCAGGTCGTCGCTGGGCATCCGCTCTTGCAGGTGATCCAGCGCCTCGCCCAGGCCCACCCCCAGGCTGTTCTCTTGTACGACACGGCCGAATTCGACGCTGGCCGGCGCCGGCATCTCGCGGCGCACCAGATCCATGGCCTGGATCAGGCCGACGCCGGCGCGCAGGCCGCTGACCAGCATCGTGAGCACGTCTACCAACTGGGTTTGGAAGCCGTGTTGCCGTTTGCTGCGGCGCGAGTGAAGCCAGAAAACCGGCAACTGCATGCCGAGGATGGCGAACAGGGCGCCGAACAGCAGGTTGCCCAGGATCAGCCAGCCCACCAGCAGGCCCACAACGGCCGCCCCCAGGCGCACCAGCCCATACTCGTTGACAGTGAGCGCCACGTCCGCCCGGGTCAGCTCCAGCGCGACCTGGCCGCCCATCCGCTGGCCCAGGCTCACCTTATCGGCGAAGCCGGCAAACCGCTTGCCGCGCGGCTGCTTGACCGCGACTGCCTCGCGCTGTAACATCCCCTGTAGGCGATCATCTATCTCTCCCGCCGGCTTCGACAGACGGTAGAAACCGACGAACACGCTCAGAATCGCCAGGATGATGGCAACGGCGACCAACAGCGCTATGCTGGAAATCATGATAAATCCCCTCAGACTTCGGAAGTCTCACCCCTCACTACCCGACATATCCTCGTCATAGGGCCTTGTGCCCGTCAGCGCCGCCCCTGATGCCCGCTAGACGCCCACAAGGGGCTACGCTACGCGTGTCGGGTAATGAAGTCTCACCCCAACAACAACGCGACAATCCCGCCGACAGCCAGGAACGGCGCGTAGGGAATCATCGCTTTGCGCTCCAACCGGCGGGCCAACAGCAGCGCGGCGGAGGTCAGGCCGCCGGCGAGCACGCCCAGAAACAAGACCGGCATCACAGCAGGATAGCCAAACATGAGGCCCAACAGACCGGCTAACTTGACGTCACCCGCCCCCATGCCCCCGCTCGATTTGACAATGGGTCGGGATAACAAGGCAATCAACAGGAATAATCCCAGCCCCACGCCGCACCCGACCAGTGCAGACAGCAGCCGGCCCCAGCCGCCCAGGGCCGCGTAGAGCGCCGCCAGGACGGCCCCTGCAAGCAACACCTCGTTCAGAACCAGCCGGCGGTCAATGTCAATCGCTGCGATCAGCAAGAGCAGCAGGCCGGCGATGCCTGCTGGCAATAGCGGCCAACTTGCCCCATATCGCAGCCAGAGCGCCACGGCCAACAGGGCTGTCGCGCCCGACAGGGCCAGTTCCCGTTGGCGGGTAGGGCGACCTCTCCTGCCCGTCAGCCACGGATGTACACGGATGAACGCGGATAGGGGGAAAATTTCGTGTCCATCCGCGCCGATCCGTGGCCGGTCTTCATCCGCCGCGTTGTCATCGCGGGCCGGCAGCCAGGCCGCCAGCCGGTTGAGGCCCAACCCGGCCAGCCAGCCCAGAACGGCGGCCACGAAGGCGCCGGCGACGATCAAGATTTGCCTCCCCTGCCCGTCAGCCGCGCCAGGGGGCCGAAGGCCATTGCCGCGCTGGCCAGGCGTTCGGCGATGCTGCCGGTTTCACCGGCGGTCAGGTCTTGGGCCAGGGTCTGCACGGCGCGGGCCACCGCGCTGCGCGGATGGCTGATGACAAACGGTACGCCCCGGTTGACGCTGGAGGTCACCAAGACCTGATCGTCCGGGATCGCCCCCGCGATCGGCAGCTTCAAGTGTCGCCGGATGGCATCCACCGGCACGCCCGAAGCCAGGGTCGAGCGATTCAGGATCATATTCAAGGCCACTCCCGGCAGGCTGGACTCCATCATCTCGACAAACTGGCGGCCATAGTAGAGCGAAGTCATCTCCGGCACAATCACGGTCAGGGCCGCGTTCGACTTGCGGACCACCGACACGGCCGTGGGCATGTTGGTCCCGTACAGGTCTATTACCACGTACTCAAACAGCTTGCGCACCAACTCGATGATTTCTTCCAGCAGGTCGGCCGGAATGCGGATGCTCTGGCTGGCCGGGCTGAGCAGCACCTGGAGGCCGCTGGAATGCGTGGTCAGCACTTCCTTGAGCAGCTCAGGGTCATCGGGATCGAAACGCGCCAGCAGGTGCCCCAGGTTTCGCTCTGAGCGCAGGTTCAGTATCACCGCCTGGCTGCCGATCCCTTCACCGACCTCCACCAGCACGGCCCCGTGCGCGGTGCGGCTTTGCAGCGTCACGGCCAGGTTCGCCGCGATCACCGAAGCGCCGGCGCCGCTTTTGGGTGCGTGCACGGCGATCACAACGCCCTTGCGCGGCTGCGCCGGGGCCGGCTGGCCCGCCGGCGCCGGCGGTGCGCCGCTGACCGCGGGCCGGGCGCCGCTGGCGGCGGCGCGCGCCACGGTGTCCCACAACTGCGCATCTACAAAGGGCGTGGCGATCAGGGCCGCCGCGCCCGCCAGGACAGCCTCCTGCAGGGCCATCCCGTCGCGCGCATCCACCAGGGCGATCGTCGCAATCCCCGCCGCGTTGAGTTGGCGGATCACGTCGGCCTGCTTGGCAGCGTGCAGGTCCTGGTCTATCAGCGCCAACGTCAGACCGGCTTGCAGCGGTTTCTGCTTCAGCTCGGCCGAGGTCATTCGCTCGGTGCGATAATATGCCGGCGCGCTCATCAACGCGGTGGCGATGCGCTCACAGGTTTCGGCGCTATCAGCGACGAGCAGCAACGGGATAGAAGATGTAGAAGCCATAGTCTTACTAGTCTCTTGGCAGTACCGCAAAACTCAGTTTGTCACCCTGAGCGGGTTGGTTCCGTGAAGTGCGTTGCGGCGAGAATCCAGCGAAGGGTCTCGTTGTGGGCCAGAGATTCTTCGCTGGTATCACGCCGTTACGCGAGATCAGAGGTAGACCCGCTCAGAATGACAGGCAGATTGAGTTTCTTGGGACAAGGGCCGATCAACGCGCTGGCAACTGATACTTGTCAATCACGTAAGGCAGGTCAACCGGTTGCGTCGGATGTTCCGACTCATCGGCGACGTTGCGCAGGGCCAGATCCATGATGGCGCCGGCGTCCCGCAGATATTTTAGCACCAAAGCGTCTTGCGAGTCTAACGCCAGGATGTACGCATACGGCACGCCGCCGAGGCCCGCAACCGGGGCCGTGCCGCCTCCTACCCCCAACGCATTCGTATCGCTCTTGGCTGATTCCGCGCCTCCGCTCCGCAGGACGCTCACGATCGTCACCCCTTGCAGTGTCCCGAAGGTGACTTGCTTCTTGGTACCCTCCCCGCCTTGCGCGCCGGTGTTGTCGGTTACTTCGAGCGAGTAGAGAATGTCCACACGGCTGCCCGTTTCGATCAGTTGCCCGCGGCTCAAGAGATCTGCCGCGGCCATGGTGATAGCAACCTTGCCCTCGGCCAGGGTGAAGCCGAGGTTTTGGCCGGTGATGTCGGGCTTGGTCAGATGGTGCGCCAGCAGGATTTCGCCGGTGTTCAGAGGGACCATCGTCACCATGCCCGCGGCCACGAGGGTGTCGGAGAGGGTGCCGGTCGGCAGGATAGTCGTCGGCACCGTCTGCATGACCAGATCAGCCGCCGTCAGCATCGTGCCGGCCGCCACCTGCCGGGCCGCCACGACCACCGCCACCGTCTCGGCCGGGCCGACTGCCGTTTGGGTCGTCGTGGCCCGTTGCAAAGTAATGTAGGCGATGCCGCCTGCCACCAGGGCCAGGATCAGGCCCACGACCAGCCACAGACATCCACTGGCTCGACTCATAGCGTTTCACTCCCTCAGCGCGTAGTTTCCGTTACTAATAAGACGAGATTCATCGCGAGAGGATGCGCGGTTTTTAGTCGCCTCTCGCTGGGGCAGCGGCTCCAAATGTGGATTGGGCGCAAACGTCATTTAGAATCGCTGTCGCTGGGGCTGGTCTCCGACCGAGCCTGAAGCTAATTCTCTCACGATTCGGTAAAAATAGCAAGGGGCGGGGCAAATGGCCGCTTGGCCATCTACCCCGCCCCTGCGTTTAGGTCGTCGTTTATGCTGCTATGCGATCACTGGTTGGCGCCGATCAGCTCCCGCCGACCGCGGTGCCGATGCTCGTGAAGATCTTGGTCAGGTTGGTGCCCAAAGCGGTCAGGGCGACGATTACTACAATGGCGACCAGGGCGATGATCAGGCCATATTCGGCCATCCCCTGGCCCTCTTGCTCATTCAGCCAGTTCATCAGACGGATGTACAGGGACAACATGGTGGGTTCCTCCTCAAGGTGTAGGGTGGGTGGTTTGTTGCACGAAGGCTCGTGCGGGCAAGGGCCTTGAGACGGATTCGAAGGGGGGACACCCCGCGAATCCCTCAGCCAGATCAGCTCCCGCCGACCGCGGTGCCGATGCTCGTGAAGATCTTGGTCAGGTTGGTGCCCAAAGCGGTCAGGGCGACGATCACTACAATGGCGACCAGGGCGATGATCAGGCCATATTCGGCCATCCCCTGGCCCTCTTGCTCATTCAGCCAGTTCATCAGACGGATGTACAGGGACAACATGGTGGATTCCTCCTCTTGTGATTCTGAAACTTGGGTGGATGATAGTTACTTGGGACGACAATGCTTGGACGGACTTTCCGTTTACCGATTGGCGATCCTGCTCGTAGGTTCGTTCAGTGCTGCACCTCCTTCGGGTGGTGCGCCTACCCGACTGCGTTGGCTAGAGGCGAGTATTGCTGTGAGTTATCAATCGTTCAACTTCATCATCCTGCCCGCATTCTACAGCAAGTCCCCACAAAAATCAATAGGAGCATATTCCTATAAACCTTTCGTCACCTTCGGGTGTATGATACGTCTAGCAGTAAGTAAGGAGGAAAGATATGGCTATTTTCTTGCGCAACTCTCAGACTACCGAGGTCCCGACGCCGCCGCGGCGCGGCGAACCACCCACCCAGGGGCCGCTGCCCACCGATGTTATAGGGGGCATGGCGCGCACAACCGCGCGGCCGACGAACTTTGCGGCCGAGCCATACCTCACGATCCGCAAGAAGGTACACAATCGCCTCCTGGCCCAGGTCGGTCCGGCCGCCGACGCGCTCGATGCGGAACGCGTCCGGCTGGAACTCCAGGGCATCTTCAACCAGATTCTCTCCGAAGAGCGGGTCCTGCTGGGCAAGGGCGAGCGCGAGGAGCTGTTCGAGCAGATCGCCGCCGAGATCATCGGCTACGGGCCGATCGAGCCGCTGCTCAACGATCCGACCATCACCGAGATCATGGTCAACGGACCGAAGATGGTCTACGTCGAGCGGAAGGGCAAGCTGGAACGCGCTCCGGTCGAGTTCCTGGACAACGATCACGTCTTGCGCATCATCCAGCGCATCGTCGGGCCGCTGGGCCGTCGCATTGATGAAAGCTCGCCGATGGTGGACGCCCGCCTGCCCGACGGCTCCCGCGTCAACGCGGTCATCCCACCGCTTGCGCTGAACGGGCCGACCATCACCATCCGCAAGTTCTCCAAGGTTCCGCTGACCACGCAAGACATGGTCAAGTTCGGCACCTTCGATGAGCGGTTTGTGGCCTTCACCGAGGCGTGCATCAAGGGCCGGCTGAACATCATCATCTCCGGCGGCACCGGGTCCGGCAAGACCACCACGCTGAACGTTCTTTCCAGTTTCCTGCCCAGTGACGAACGCATCGTGACCATCGAGGACGCGGCCGAGCTGCAACTGCGGCAAGATCACGTGGTGCGACTGGAATCCCGTCCGGCCAACATCGAAGGCAAGGGCCAGGTCTCCATCCGCAATCTGGTCACGAACGCTTTGCGCATGCGTCCCGACCGCATCGTCGTCGGCGAGGTGCGCTCCGCCGAGGCGTTGGATATGCTGCAGGCCATGAACACCGGCCACGACGGCTCACTGACTACCCTGCACTCCAACGGCCCGCGCGATACGTGCCGCCGCCTGGAGACGATGGTGATGATGGCCGGCATGGATCTGCCGCTGCGGGCCATCCGCGAGCAGATCGCCAGTGCGCTCAACCTGATCATCCATCAGGAGCGCATGAGAGATGGCAGCCGGCACATCACCTACGTCACCGAGGTGCAGGGGATGGAAGGGGACCTCATCGTTCTGCAGGACATCTTTGCCTTCGTGCAAACCGGCATCAAGGATGGTAAGATTCTCGGTTCACTGGAGCCAACCGGCGTGCGGCCCAAGTTCTCCGAGAGGCTGGAAGCTGCCGGTGCGCTGTTGCCGCCGGAAGTCTTCATGACGAGGGTGCGGGGGAAGCGTTGATGCACATTACCGACTTGGATCGCAACATTACCCTCGCCGACGCCTGCCGCCCGGCGCGCACCTTTTGGACGCGGCTACGCGGGCTGCTGGGAACCCAACCACTGGAGCCGGGACAGGCGCTGCTGCTGGAGCCATGCAACAGCATCCACATGTTCTTCATGGGCTACCCGATCGACGCGCTCTACCTGGACGCGGAAAACCGGGTGCTGCGCGTCGTTCCCGACCTGGCCCCTTGGCGCATCGGGCCGACGATCCGTCGGGCCAGGCAGGTGCTGGAGCTGCCCGCGGGTCACGCGGTGCGCTGTGGCGTCCAGGTCGGGGATCGTCTCGCGTTTGACAAATAGCCCCTCGTCCGGTAAGCTTAACGTAGTACCGAAAAATCCACTTTTGGGCGTCTGTCATTCTGCGTGGGTCTGCGACAAACAGTACGCCGCGGCGTGACTCTAGCGAAGGGTCTCGCTGCCACGCCAGAACTTGTTCCTTCACTGTGTTCAGGACAAGCTCTGAGTGAAACGAACGGATGCTTCGCTGGAAGCTCGCCGCAACGTAAGACACGGGAACGACCCGCTCAGCATGACAAGCGGCGGAGTTTCTTGCTTCACGAATGCCACCGGTGGCATGGCGGTTCTCAGGGTGACAAAGCGAAGTCTGCTCCGACGGGGGGAAGGCGATGATGAACAGCTTTGGCGCTGCCCTGCGACGCCTGGCGCGCGGGCAATTGACCCTGGATGACCTCTGGTTACTCCTGCCGCCGCTGGCGCTGCTCATCATCCTGGACCTCTATCTCATCCGCCCCTACGACTTCTGGTGGCACCTGCGCACCGGCCAACTCATCGTCCAGACCGGCGCTGTTCCCACGGTGGATCTCTTTACCTACACCCGCGCCGGCATGCCCTGGACGAATCAAAGCTGGCTGACCCAGGTGGTCTTCTATTTGCTCTATCGTGCGGGGAACCTGCCCCTCGTCATCTTCTGGCACGCGCTGACGATCGCCGCCGGGTACGTGTTGATCGAGTTGGCCTGTCTGATCAACAGCCGGGGGCAGACGCGACCGGCGGCCATAGCGGCGGCGGCGGCCTTGAGCGTCTTCAACTGGAATATCCGCCCCCAAACGACCTCTTTTCTGCTCTTCGGCCTGCTCGTCTTCATCCTGGAAACGCATCGCACGCGGCGCACGCGGTTGATCTGGCTCACGCCGGCGGTGTTTGCCGTGTGGGTCAATGTACACGGCGGTTTCGTGTTCGGGCTGGGGCTGCTCGGCCTCTACGTCGCGGCCGAAGTCAGCCAGGAATGGCGCGCCCACCGCAAGCCGGAGCGCGAGACAGCGCGCCTGGCGGCTGTGCTCGTGCTCTCCATACTGGCGCTCTCTATCAATCCGGCCGGGCCACTGGGCATGATCCAGTACGTGGTGGGCTTTCTCAGCAGCGGCGCCACCCAGAATAACAACCTCGAATTCCAGCCCCTCAGCATCCGGACGGTTGACGGCGTCATCTTCGTCGCAGTCACCGCGATCTTTCTCTTGATCGTCTATCTCCGAAGACTGCCCCTGCCGCCCTACCAGGTCGCGGCGCTGCTCGGCTTCGGCCTCTGGAGCCTCTACTCGCGGCGCGTAGAGCCGTGGTTCGGCATGGCGGTCGCGCCGGCGTTTGCACTCGCGCTCACCCCCAAGCAGGCCGCAGAACCACTCGCGCGGGCAAGCAGGCCCAATAAACCGCGACTGAATTATCTCGTGCTCGGCTTGCTGGCGCTCCTCGTGTGCGGCAGTCTGCCCTGGCTGCGCCCAAGCCTGCCGCTGCCCGCCGACCGGCGCACCTGGGTATTCGCGAAAGAAACTCCGGTTCGCGCCACCGAAGTGCTCTGCCAACTGGGCGACACAGTGCGAGTGTTCAGCGACATGGGCTACAGCAGCTACATCAGTTGGGCGTGTCCGTCCACACCGGTCTTCATGGACACCCGTTTCGAGCTTTACCCGGCGCAGATGTGGAAGGAATACCTGTCGGTCAGTACCGGCAGGTACGACTGGGAGACCATCCTGGCGAAGTATGGGGTCAATCTCGTCTTTGCGAACAAGGTTGAGGAACCTACGTTGATCGCGGCGATCAAGGCCTCGGCAGACTGGCAAAACATCTACGAAGATGCCGACAGTGTGATTTTCCAAAAAAGGAACCCGTAGTGTCATCGCGATTGCGGCTGGCGCTTTGGGGATGCCTCCTACTGAATCTGCTCCTGTTGCCCTGGCCGGTGATGCGTGCAGTGGGCTTCCCCTTCGGTTTGGACTACGGCGAGGCCCCGCTGGCCGATCAAGCCGCGCGGGTGTTGGCAGGGCAAACGCTCTACAAGGCCAACCTCAACGAGCCGCCCTACGTCATTACCAACTACGGACCGCTCTACCCGACCGCCATAGCCCTGGTGAGCCGAGTGACAGGGCGGCCGCTGCTGACGGCCGGCCGGATCATTTCCATCTGCGCGGCCCTGCTTTGCACCCTGCTGATTGACCTGTTTGCCCTCAAGCTGACAGGGGATCGGCTCGCCGGCGCGCTGGCCGCGACCTTGTTTCTCGGCAATCCGCTGGTGATCTACTGGTCGTCCCTGGCGCGTGTGGATCTGCTGGCGTTATGCTTCAGCCTGTCGGCGCTCTACATTCTCTACCGGCGACCGCGCTCGTGGCGCTGGCTCGGCGTAGCGGTTGCCCTGATGATTGCGGCGATATATACTCGCCAGACAGCCATCTTCGCCGTTCCGCTGGCAGGCGCCGTCTGGCTGTGGCACATCGCCCCCAAGCGCAGCCTGGTTTTCCTGGTAGCGCTCTCCGTGATCGGCCTGGCGCTCTACGGCATAGCCAATCTGGCGACCGCGGGCGGCTTCTATCTGCATACGGTCGTGGCGAACGCCAATCGCTACGATCTTGCGCACCTGGGGAGGATGAGCGGCCGGCTCCTGCAGATCTGGCCTTTTGGCATCCTCGTGGCCGGCCTGGCCGCCTGGCAGACACTTGGCCGGCGCCGCCAAGCCTCTGTTGCCGGTCAGCCGGCCGAGGCACCAGCTTTTCTGCGTTACGGGGTGGCGGCCTTTACGGTCGGGGCGCTCGTTTCCGCGCTTACGGTCGGCAAGGTCGGCTCCAACGTCAACTACTTCCTCGATCTCTTGGCGGCCCTGGCGCTCTGGGCGGGCACGTCGCTGACCTGGGGGAAGCGGAATCGGTTCGCCGTGGGATTGGCTGGCCTGTTACTTGCACAGTTGATCTGGGCGTCCATTGGGGACGTGATCTCGCTCAACTCCTCTGTCAACGCCCAGTGGCAGCATGTGGACGAGTCGCAGGCGCTCTATGCGGAAATCGTCGCAGCCGCGGCCACGGGACCTGTGCTGGCCGATGACACCATGGATATGGTGGTGCTTGCCGGCCAGCCGCTCTACCTCCAACCGTTCGAGTACGCGCAACTCTACCGCGCCGGGCTTTGGGACCCGTCGGCTCTGGTTACTGCGATCGAAGGTCGCCAGTTTCCACTCATCATCACGGTCAACCCTGGAACTGCGCTGAACCGCGAACGTTGGCCTGCGCCGATCATGGCGGCGATTGAAGACCACTACACGGTCGAACGCACATTCAGAAATTCCACACTCTACCGTCCTACCCCTGGCTTACCGGAAAACTATGGTGAGCCAGATAAAGATTTGGGCTTCTCGATCTGGAATGGAGGCTTCAGCCGGTTTCGCGGTCAACGAGAGCAACCGGCTAAAGCCTCAAGTCCAGAAGATTATCTGAATTTCTATGGATCGGGCTGACTTCGATGGACTACCTCACTCGGCTTGCTGCCAGATACCTCAACCCGAAACGTCGCAAATACGCCTGGCTGGCGGGGATCATGCTCTGGGCCGGTTGGCTGCTCAGCATCGGGCTGGGGCCGGGCAAGTTGGATCTGGCGGGGCAGGTGGTGGGCACGGATTACCTGGAATTCTACGCCGCTGGAACCACGGTTCGCATCGGCGAGAGCGTCCGGTTGTACGATGTCGCGTATCAGACCCAACTCCAACAAACCATCATCGGCCCACAACTGCACCACTACTACGGCTTCATCACGCCGCCGTTCCTGGCCTGGCTCTTCGCGCCGCTCTCGGCTTTGCCCTATTTGTGGAGCTTTGCCCTGTGGAGTGCGTTGGGGCTGGCGGCGCTTTGGCTCAGCTTGCGCCTGTTGGCCGTGCCCGATCCGCGGCGCGCCGGCCTCTGGGCGCTGACGTTCTTCCCCGTCTTCGCGGCGGTCAGCTTCGGCCAAAACAGCCTGCTCAGCCTGCTGCTGCTCAGCCTGGTCTACCGGCTGTGGCGCAGGGGAGAAGGCTGGGCGGCCGGATTGACCGCCAGCTTGCTTCTGTATAAGCCACAACTCCTCCTGGGCGTGACGCTGCTCTGGCTGTTGGAGGGGCTGTGGCCCGCGCCAGATGGAAATGTCATGCTGAGCGGGTCAACAAGTCATAGTCCACTGCAGACAGATTCTAGCGAAGCATCTCCTTCTCGTGGCCGAGACTCTTCGCTGGTGTCCCGCCGCGGCGCGCTGTTCGCCGTCAACCCGCTCAGAGTGACAGTCGCGGCGATTTCCCTCCCAAACCTGGCCGCGCTGCTTGGCCTGAGTGTGGGCAGCGGCTTGCTGATCGCGCTCTGCTTCTGGCAACTGCCAGCTGCCAGCCGGGCCTACGTGATCTTCGCGCGCGCTGTCTTGCCCGATTTGCCCGCCTATCAGGACTTCCCCCTGTGGAATCTGCACACGGTCTGGGGTTTTTGGCGGCTGCTGCTGCCTCATCACGAGGCGTGGGCCGATGCCCTGTATGGGGTAAGCGCCGTGTTGGGTATGACCGGCTTTGTCTTCTTCTGGCGACGTCATCGCGTCCGGTCAGATCTGACGTTCGCGGCTGCCACTTGCATCACCCTCTGGATCACACCGCACGCGATGATATACGACTGGACCTTGTTGCTCATCCCCGCGGTGCTGTTGTGGCAAGCCGCACCTGAGCAACGGGACCGTTGGACCGCGTTGTATGCGCCGCTGTGGCTCGTCTCATTTGTGAGCGGGCCGCTTACCCGAGGACAGTTGGCCGTGCTCCCGATCGCAGTCCAGATCAGCGTGCCGGGGCTGTTGGCGGCTCTCTGGCTGGCGGGTCGCTGGCTAAATGCCACTTCCGCTCATTCTGCCGCACAATAACGGAGAGTCGAAATGCCGTCAAAGGCACGTCGCACATCGAGAGAAGTTTTCATCAAAAACGTGTTACTGATCGCGCTCACCGTGATCCTGCTTGGCGCAGCGGCTCAGGTAGCATGGAACAGCAATCTCCTTGATTTCACTGTCTACTACGGTGCCGGGCGTCAGTTGTTAGCGGCGGCATCACCTTACGATGTCTATGGGCCGTATCAACTGCCTTTCTGGTATGTGCCCTGGGTAGCATGGCTCTTCGCTCCGCTCAGCGTGCTGCCGCTCCGGGCTGCCTGGCTCGGGTTTCTTGCGATCAACTCTCTCCTACTAGCAATCGTGTTTCGGCTCTTGTTTCGGCTTTACCGTGTATCCCTACCAATCCCTGTCGCGGGACTGCTGTATGCTCTCACCCTGATAATGAGCCTTCTCCTCGTCCACGTGGGCCAGGTCAGCATCATTCAACTCACTGCCGTGGTGCTAATGATCGTTGCGATCTCCAGAAGGAGGCTCTGCGTCGCCGGTATTGCGTTTCCGCTCATGTTGCTCAAACCTCAACTGATAATCCTGATGGCGCCGGCTTTGTGGTTGGCCGGCGGCAGAAAGGCCCTCCTTGCAAGTCTAGCATCTCTGGCCGCTGTTGCTATGCTGGCAACGATTATCACGCCTGCCTGGCCTAGAGAAGTGGTTGCCGCAATTGTCACAGGGCAGCAACGAAACGACCCACTCAAGTGGAACTACACGACGTTGCCAGCCTTACTGGGTCTTGGTCGCCAATGGAACTATTTCTTTGCGGCGGCAATGCTGCCTGGTGCTGCATGGATCACCTGCCGTCTGAGGAGGATTCTTCAACGCGACGAATGGCTCGCCGTAGTGTTGGCGCTGTCGTTGCTCGTCGCCCCCCAATCCTTTGCCTACGATCTTCCACTGCTCCTGCCCGCATTGATCTGGTTGACAGGTCGCTGGTCATGGCGAGGCGCCGCGCTATGGTTCGCCGCCGCGACCATACCGCTTCTAGCGCAGTATAGCAGCGCCGCATATCTAGATTCTGTGATGGTTGTGGGTATTGCCCTGTGGCGCGCCCATTGTCGGCTTCAGGCTACGCCAGCGCCTGCCAAGATGTAAAGGGGAAGTGGGAGCGCGTTTCGGACAGCAACATTGCCTCTATAGCGACAACGTGATCGTGCAATCCTACGGCTGTGGCCGGTCAGGGCGTTGCAACACGAATAGATAGGACGAGCGCGGAATCTCCGGGCTGGTCACAGGGGTAAACGCAGGAGATAGTTGCCCAGCCACACGCTCCATTGGTTGTGGGCAGCCGAACAAGACAATCACACTATACTCAGGGAAGATTTCCGCTTGCAAGTCGGGCAGTTGTGCCTCAAGTTGGCTAAGCAACCTGGGCCACAGCATGCGGTTCTCGAATGGGATCGCGTTTTTAGCCATCACCAGGCCGGTATCGAGGATCTGCCGATTGTTGCCCCCGCGCTGGGCCGACAGGTAAAACCCCGCGCGTGGCCCAGGCTCGATGATCGGTAGCCATTGCTCCGCTGGGGTCTGCGCGCACGCACCCGGTACGCGCAGGAAGTAAGGGTGCTCCTCGCGGCCGACGAATGACGCGAGACTGTTGACCAACCGCGCCATCTCGTCACCCCCACGCACGAATGTCGCGGTGTGAAAGACCAACATGCCGATCACGATGAGGATCAGCGCGGCGTCATAGC
Source organism: Chloroflexota bacterium (assembly GCA_026389845.1). Classification (GTDB taxonomy): domain Bacteria; phylum Chloroflexota; class Anaerolineae; order CG2-30-64-16; family CG2-30-64-16; genus JAPLHB01. The sequence continues at coordinate 76,221 of JAPLHB010000187.1, read as the reverse complement.
GCCACGTTGGCCGGGGCCAGCGCACCGCGGCCAGCGTCAGTAGAGCGGCCGGGATGGTCAACCGTTCGTCGGGGCGCACGAGGCCGCCAAACCAGAACGGCAATACCGCCATCATCACCGCAAGCCCGAAGGCAATGAGCAGTGAACTGGAATCAATCAACGCGACGCTGGCGGCGCGGGCTTGCTGCCTGGCGGCCCGCAACGCCACGCCCACCATAGCCCCGACGCCAGCCAGGAGGCCGGCATCCAGCAGAAGCGGTGGAGCGACATTCGGCCATGGACGGAAGCCGGGAGCCAGAATCAACGGCTCGATAAAAGAGCCGATCTTGTTGTACAAGAGACTCGAAGGCGGGTAGGGCACGATCACCAATTGTCCCGCACTCATCCTGACGTAGAACACCAGCAAGATCAGCGACGGCGCAAAGGCCGCGGCCAGCCATAGCAACCGCCGCGCGCCGAGTTGCTTGCGCCACAACACAGCCCACGAGACGCAGACGAACCCCAGGGTAGCCCACGGCATCAAATGGGTCAGGAAAAGGCCGACGCTCCCCAAGGCCAACACCAGCCATGCGCCGCCTGTCGGCTGGAAGCGCCGTCGCCACAGGTATCCGATCAGCGCCATCAACAAGGCCAGGCCAAACAGATAACCGATGTACCCCATGTAGAAGAAGTAGTTGTAAACCAAGAGCAGGCCCAGGTATTCGAGGGCGGTCGAGCGCGCCTGGGTAGCTCTCAAGAAGTAGACTACGGCAAGGGGCAAGGCGATGGCATAACAACTCAGGGCCAGTTTACCGGCGATCTCGATAGGCGCGACAAAACTCAGCAGGTAGATCAACGCGATGCTGCCGAGGTTGGGAACCGGGACAATGAGTGCTGCGTAGTAAGTGGAAAAACCCAGCGCCGGATCGTTCAAGTGACGAAGGATCTGCGCCTGCAACAGCCAATCGGGATAATCCTGCAGCGGGGGGTAGCGCGTGATCCAGATGGGGATCAGCGACAGCCCGATGAGGAGCCAAAACACAGTATCATGGGTGAGCAGATTCCGCGTGGGGCGTTTTTTCGCAGGGATGTTCGGCGAGGAAGTCCCCATTGTCTAACCCAACAGCCGTTTCAGCCGCTTGTAGATTTCGTCGTCACCGCGCTTACCAACAAGATAGACCTTGACCATTTGGCCGCGGTGATCGAGCTCGTAGAAGATGCGATACTCTCCGCTGTCCACACGAAAGCCGGTCTCGATCTGAATCGAGTCTTGCGGTCGTGGGTTGACCGAAAGTTCGAGGATTCTAATCAACAGTTGTCGCGCGACTTTCGCAGGGTATCGCTTGGCGTCTCCCAACTCCTTGATGGCTTCTGGCGCGACCCACAGGCTAACCATGGTCAGGCAGCTCCAAGCGTTCGCCGTGTAGGGCCGCGTGCTGGTCAAGCAGCGCACTGAACGGCTGCAGGCCGTCGCGCTCAGCCAGGGTCTTGGCCATGCGGAAAAGCTCTGCGTCGCGCTCTCTCTCCAAGCGTTCAAGCCGCTCGATTTCGTCAACCCGGATCATGACAGCGATCGGAGTCCCCTTGCGCTCGATCACAAACCGTTCGTTGGTGTACTGAACGCGGTTCAGAACGTCCCCAATAGAGCCGCGCAGATCCATCGCACTGATAGTTACTGCTTGCATATCGTCCCCTCCGATCTAACACAATTGGTATAATTATCTCAATTGTACACTTACGCGGCCTGCCTGTCAACTCCTGCCACCCACTTACAGCGGTTCCAGATGCAGATTGGGTGCAAACGTCATTCTGAGCGGGTTAGCCCCTAAACTTTCGCAACGGCGAACGTCCAGCGAAGAATCTCCTTGCCGCGACGAGACTCCTTCGACTGCGCTCAGGACAGGCTCTTCGCTGGATTTTCGCTGTAACAAATCTCACGGGGCTGACCCGCTCAGGGTGACAAGCCACGTTTGGAACAGCTGACCCACTTATTCTCTTAGTGCGCTCCCCGGCGGCGCCTGGTAATGCCGCCGCAACTGCTCCACCGATCCGCCGCGCGTTTCCACCCGCTCCACCTGCCCCACCCCGGCCCAGCCGGCCAGCCACAGATAACCCACCTTTTGCGGGTCGAACCCCATCAGCCGGGCGCACGTGCTGTCAACGGCGACCGGGTCGGCGCCCGCGGCCAGGACGCCGTGCGGGACGCCCGTGCCGAAGAGCGGCCCGTCCCCCTCCATGCCGACGATGCCATCCACGATCGCCACCATGGGGCGCACGAGTTGGTAGAGGCCCACGATGCTCGCCGGAATGCTGTTGACGTGCAGCATGTTCTTCGGCCACCCGTAGCGCGCGCCCGGCACGATACCGAACAGGTTCTTCAGGCTCAGGGTGACGCCGGCCCAGTGATGCGTTTTGAGCTTGGGAACCGAAATGACCAGATCGGCCTCACGCACGTGGCGCGGCAGCCAGACCGCGTTCGTGCGGCGGAACCAGCCATCTCTGACGGGGACCGGCTGGGGATCGTCGTAGTTGAGGTCAACGAACGGCACCTTGCGGGCCGCCAGCACCGCGGCCAGTCCACAGCCTTCGACCACCGGCCACGCCTCGCGGCGGAAGCCCGGCCCTTCGCCCACCGCCACCTCGCCTACGCCCAGCTCCGCCAGCAGATCGAGCACCGCGCCGACCAGAATCGGCGACGTCGTCGTGGGAGAACCTTCGACGATGTCAATCAGATTCGGCTTGACCAGGACGCGCTTACCGGCGACATCGGGCAGATCAGCCAACCGCCACAGTTCACGTAGGCAGCCGTGGACGTCGTCGCCGTAGGAGGGACACTGGCCCAGCGCCACGGGCGCCGGCCGGCCGGCCAGTTGTTGGCCTAGCCCGCGTGCGGTCCACCGCAGATAGTTGTCCGCGCCCACCGGCCGGGTGACGCGTTCGAAGGCCGCGGCGGCCACGCCCAGCCCGCCCAACACGGCCAGGCGTAGGAATTGACGACGGGTGAGACGGAGTTGGGGCATGGCTGTCCTTACAACCGGCCGCGCTCGGCCAGCAGCGCGACCGCGGTGTGGAACGGGTTGCCGTTCCAACTGCCGTCGGCCCGTTGCTGGGCGCTTAACCGGTTCGTGGCTTCGGCGTCGTCTTCGCCCAGAACGCGCAGCGCCAGCAGGCCCCAGGCCAGGGCCAACGCGCCGCCATCGCGACGCATCTCGGCCCGCAGCGCCGCCAGGTCTTCGGGCTGGATGGCGTCACGCGCCACCCGCGCCAACGCCAGGAGCGCCCAGGCGGTCGGGTGCGCACGCGGGGGCAATTGGCCGCCGAGCATGACCGGGTTGCCGAAGTTCCAGCCGCCGCCGTGGCAGCGACGGTCCACGAGATAGCGCGCCCCTTCGGCCAGGCGCTCTTGGGCCGCGGCGGTGGCGGAAGAAGCGGTCAGCGCGAGCATCGCCAGGCTGGTCGGCTCGACCCAACTGGCCTCGCCGGGCAGCCAGGGCCAGCCGCGCAAATTTGGATCAATCGCGAATTTCTCGCGTACCTCGCGCTGCAACCCATCGCCTTCCAGCCGCAAGGTTTTGACGGCCAGAAGCCAGGCAGCCCCCCGATGCACCGCATCGGCGGCGGCTTCATCCTGCGCCAACGCCAGCACGCCCCAAGCCGTGGGCCAGCCGCTCTGTGGGTCGCTCGCGCCGAGGCCCCAGCCGCCATCGGCGTGTTGCACGGCGCCGAGCCAGGCCAGGCTCGCGCGTCGCGCCGAATCCCCTGTCAACTCATCGCGAAGCGCCAGCACGGAGGTCGCGGTCGCCTCGACGATGGACGCCTGTCCCGCGGCATAGCCCCAGCCGCTGTCGGGGTTCTGGGAGGCCAAAAGAAAAGCCGAAGCGGACGCGACCATAGATAGCCTCTGTTCTTCTGAGATATACTGTCAACGGGCATAAACTGCGTTTATCGCGGTACCGCAACATTTGCTTTGTCACCCTGAGCGAGTTGGCCCCGTGAAGTGGGTCGCGGCGAAAATCCAGTGAAGAGCCTGTCCTGAGCGCAGTCGAAGGAGTCTCGTTGCGAAAAGAGATTCTTCGCTGGATGCTCGCCGTCGCGAGAGGTTAAGGGCAAACCCGCTCAGAATGACAGATGCCTGAAAGCGCACTTTGGAACCATGCCGAGTATATCATAGGGTGTAGGCGAAGATCAAACGCGCACCCGCGAACATGATGCAGGTCATGGGCATATCGCATCTTTGACTTCAAAATAACCATGTTTTCTTTCTGTCAAGTGGTGGTACCAAGAGGCTATTGATTTCTTATCCAAGGTATTGCATAGTGATGGCAGAAAGCGATAAACTCATTCAACAAGCAAGAGGAGGCGGGAGATGAAGAAGTCGTTTGCACTCATGGCTTTGGTGGCGATACTGGTGCTGGCCACTGCGCTCACAGCGTTTGCAGGCTTTACCTGGTGCATGACCGATCCTGCCATCCAGCTACCCGACGGTCGAGGTGTGGTGCATCTGTACATCGGAGTCGAGTCTGGGCATCAAAACGACCCTGTCGAGGTCAAGGTCTGGGCGCCGAAGGGCTCGCAGGTCATCGGCGACACCGGGAACATCACCGTTGACCTCAAGAATGGGAAGGATGATGAGCTCAAGGCCAAGGTGAAACTGGGTTTCCCAGTGGAACTGACCGCCGAATACCAGGGAAATATGTTGACGCCGGCCTTCGTCTTCGAGGACGGGAAGGGTACCGCTGAATGGTCTCTACCGTAAGTTGTCCGCATTAGGCATCCGATGCCGGCATGGTCATGCACCGTGCCGGCATCTTTGTGTGCCAGGCATGTCGGGTGAAGGCTTGGGCGCAAGGATTCGTGGGCCTGCTCACTACCCGACAATATCCTCGTAGCCCGTCAGCGTCGCCCCTGATGCCCGCTAGACGCCCACAAGGGGCTACTACGCGTGTACGGTATACGGCGTTGACACCATCGCAGGCAACCGCCCAATACGCCGAGCACTCTACTGGTTGAATGCCAAGCGAAGGTTTCCCAAAACCTTCGCTTGGTGTTTATAATGGTCCTGAGGTTGGCTCCGGTGCAAGTTCCGCGCGCGGTCCTGTCCTATGTCGCCATCGTGCTGATCTTGGGGATCAGTATCACGATCTACGCTTTCGCGCGCTATCCGCTCGACGGTGATTTGACGACGTGGCTGCTGTTCGTGGCCTTTGCCGGTCTGACCTTGCTGACCGACCGTTATGGCCTGCACTTCGCCCATGGGACGCACGTCCACATTGATACCATCCCACTCTTCGCCGGCGTGCTGGTCTTCAGTCCGCCCCAAATCATCCTCATCGTCGTCGTGGCGCGTCTGTTGGGGCGCATCGGCCAGGGCCGGCGGATGCTGGAACGCGTCTTCAACCTCGGCCAGACCTTGACCTACGTGGCGATCAGCTCGCTGGCCCTTCACGCCTTTGTCTCCGCGCCGTGGCGCCCGACCAGCTTGTCCGCCTGGACCGCGCTGCTGGTGGCCGGGACGGCCATGTACCTGCTGAATACGGGTCTGGTGGCCGGAATCGTCAGTCTCAACGCCCACGTGCCGCTCTTCCGTATCTGGGCGGCCTCGCTCGGGCCGGCCTTGCTGGAACATCTGGTGATGTTCAGCTTCGGAACGCTCACCGTGTTGGTGGTCGTGCCGTACCCGTGGGCGCTGGTTTTCGTGACCGGACCATCGGCCGCGGTATTCGTGATGTTGGATCGTACACTGCGGATGGAGGCGCAGCACAAGCAACTGGCAGACCAGAACGCCGGCCTGGCGACCTATCTGGGCCAACAGGCGGAACAATTGCGTGAGTCCTACCAGGTGCTGGCGCGCGCGTTAGACACCAAGGATAAGCTCCTGTCGAGCATCTTCCGCACACTGCGGTCGCCGTTGGAGACCATCGCCGGCCGCGGGGCAACGGTGCGCCACAAGCTGGCAGCAGGCGAAGCGAACGGCGCGCTGGCTGATCTGGACGTGTTGCTGCGCAATGCCGAGATGGCGAATCACTTCGTCAAGGAGTTCGTCGCGTTGCAGGTGTTGGAGCGCCGGCAGTTGTTGCTGGAGGAATTCACGATAGAGGCGCTTTTCGAGGATGTTCTTGAGACCCCGGAAGCGCAGGTGCTCTGTGCGGAAGTGGACGTCTACGCAGATTTCGCGGCCGATCTGCCCGCGCTGCACGCCGATCGGGGCCGGCTCAAGCAAATGATCGTCCAATTGCTCGACAACGCGGTCCGTTTCAGCGTGCCTGGCGGGCAGGTCTTGCTTACTGCGGCGCGAGCCGACGGCGATATGGTGCAGATCACCGTCACTGACCACGGCCAGGGGATACCGAAGGCGCAACTGCCCCAGGTGTTCGACTGGTTCACCGCGGTGGATGGCTCTGGCGTCAACGCATCGGGTAGCCAGGGGCTGGGTCTGGCGATCGCCAAACGCGTGGCCGAGCTGCACGGAGGCGGTATCAGCATTGAAAGTCAGCCGGGGCAGACAACCACCGTCACCGTGACGTTGCCGACCCAGCCGCCAGGCATCGGCTCTGGATGACCTTCGGGTCGTATGACGCCTGTCATACCCCGCAACCCCTCCCTGGTGCTATCCTATCCTCGATAGCATGTTACCGCCGGACTCCCTCGCGAGTCCGGTTTTTGCGCGTAAATCCCTTGGCTGCTCGATTTTTGTCCACTTGTCTACCCCAAAGGAGACCATAATGTCCGAACGGGAAATCGTAACGATTGACGGCAATGAGGCTGCGGCTTACATTGCCCACAAGACCAACGAAGTCATCGCCATATATCCCATCACCCCATCCAGCAACATGGGCGAATGGGCCGACGCCTGGAGCGCCGAGAATCGCAAGAACATCTGGGGCACGGTGCCGCTGGTCGTCGAGATGCAATCCGAAGGCGGCGCGGCCGGCGCGGTACACGGCGCGCTGCAAACCGGCTCGCTGACCACCACCTTCACCGCATCGCAGGGCCTCCTGCTGATGATCCCCAACATGTTCAAGATCGCGGGTGAGCTGACTTCTACGGTCTTCCACATCGCCGCGCGCGCATTGGCCGCGCACGCACTCTCGATCTTCGGCGACCACAGCGACGTGATGGCCTGTCGCTCCACTGGCTGGGCCATGCTCTGCTCCAACAACCCGCAAGAGGTCATGGATCTGGCGCTGATCGCCCAGGCCGCCACGCTGAAATCCCGCGTGCCGTTCCTGCACTTCTTCGACGGCTTCCGCACCAGCCACGAAATTCGCAAGATCGAAGAGCTGTCCGACGACGACATCCGCGCCATGATTGACGACAGCCTGGTGCTGGCGCACCGGCAGCGAGCGCTCAACCCCGAGCATCCGGTCATCCGCGGCACGGCTCAGAACCCCGACGTCTACTTCCAGGCGCGTGAGGCGTCCAATGCGTACTACCTGGCCGTCCCAGAGATCGTCCAGGCGGAAATGGACAAGTTCGCGAGTATCGTCGGCCGCCATACTGCTCGGCAGTACAAGCTGTTCGAGTATGTCGGCGCACCGGATGCCGAGCGCGTGCTCGTGATGATGGGCTCCGGCGCAGACGTGGCGCACGAGGCGGTTAACGCGCTGACCGCTCGCGGCGAGAAGATTGGCCTGCTCAAGGTGCGTCTCTACCGACCCTTCAGCGTCGAACATCTGATGGCTGCGATTCCGCAGACCGCCAAGATCGTCACCGCGCTGGATCGCTGCAAAGAGCCGGGCGGCGCGGGCGAGCCGCTTTACCAGGACGTCGTGACCGCCGTCGTGGAGATGGGCCGCGGGGTCAAGGTGCTGGGCGGCCGCTATGGGCTGGCGAGCAAGGAATTCACCGCCGCGATGGTCAAGGGCGTGTTCGACAACATGGCTGCTGCGCAGGTCAAGAACCATTTCACCATCGGCATCAACGACGACGTGACCCACACCAGCCTGGCCTACGACCCCAGCTTCAGCGTCGAGTCGAAGCGGGGCGTGCGGGCCATGTTCTACGGCCTGGGCGCCGACGGCACAGTGGGCGCCAACCACAACTCCATCCGCATCATCGGCGCGGAAACCGACAACTACGCCCAGGGCTACTTCTTCTACGACTCCAAGAAGTCCGGCACGATCACGACTTCGCATCTGCGCTTCGGCCCCGATCCGATCCGTCTGTCCAACCTGATCGAGTCGGCCAACTTCGTCGCCTGCCACCAATGGGTCTTCCTGGAGCGCGTCAACGTGCTCGCCAAGGCCGAACCGGGCGCGACCTTCCTGCTCGCCAGCCCCTACGGGCCGGACGAGGTGTGGGATCAACTCCCGCGCCAGGTGCAGGCGCAGATCATCGCCAAGAAACTGCGCTTCTTCGTCATTGACGCCATCGGGGTTGCCAAGGCGACCGGCATGGGTGGCCGCATCAACACCATCATGCAGACCTGTTTCTTCGCCATCTCCAACGTGTTGCCCAAGGACGAGGCGATCGAGAAGATCAAGCAGTCCATCCGCAACACCTACGGCCGTCGCGGCGAGGCGGTGGTGCAACAGAACTTCGCGGCCGTGGATCACACGCTGTCGCACCTGTACGAGGTCAAGTACGGGGATCACGTCACCAGCAAGATCAACATGGAATCGCCCGTCCCCGATGAGGCGCCGGTCTTCGTCAAGGATGTCACGGCGCAGATCATCGCCGGCGCCGGCGACAGCCTGCCCGTCTCGGCCTTCCCGGTGGACGGCACCTGGCCTTCGGCCACGACTCAATGGGAAAAGCGTAACCTGGCGCTGGAAATCCCCGTCTGGGACCCCACGATCTGCATCCAGTGCGGCAAGTGCGCACTGGTGTGCCCGCACGCGGCCATCCGTACCAAGGTTTACCCGCCGGAGAGCCTGACCGCCGCGCCCGAAACGTACAAGGCGGTGGACTACAAGAGCCGCGATCTGCCCGGCATGAAGTACACCGTCCAGGTAGCCCCCGAAGACTGCACCGGCTGCGGCCTGTGCGTGGAGGGCTGCCCGGCCAAGAACAAGAGCCAGCCCAAGTTCAAGGCGATCAACATGACCCCGCAGCCGCCGCTTCGCTTCACCGAGCGCGACAACTTCCAGTTCTTTCTGGATCTGCCGGAGCTGGATCGGACGCTCATCCCGCTGAACAACGTCAAAAACTCGCAACTGCTGCAGCCGCTCTTCGAGTTCTCCGGCGCGTGCTCGGGCTGCGGCGAGACGCCTTACGTCAAGCTGGTCAGCCAGCTCTTCGGTGACCGGGCCATCGTTGCCAACGCCACCGGCTGCTCCTCGATCTACGGCGGCAACCTGCCCACCACGCCCTGGTCAATCAACAAAGAGGGCCGCGGCCCGGCCTGGTCCAACAGCCTCTTCGAGGACAACGCCGAGTTCGGCCTGGGCTTCCGACTGACGATTGATAAGCAGACCGAGTTCGCCCGCGAGCTGCTCCAGGCGAACCGCGCCCTCATCGGCGATGTGCTGGTAGACGGCCTGCTGGGCGCCGACCAGAGCACCGAAAAGGGCATTGCGGAGCAACGGGAACGGGTCGCAGCCCTCAAAGCGACGCTGTCGGCAATCCGCAATCCCGCTACGCGGGACGCAAGCAGTCCGCAATCCGCAATCTGCAATCTTCTCAGCATCGCCGACATGCTGGTCAAGCGCAGCGTCTGGATCATGGGCGGCGACGGCTGGGCCTACGACATCGGCTACGGCGGACTGGATCACGTACTGGCATCGGGCCGGAACGTCAACGTCCTGGTGCTCGACACCCAGGTCTACTCCAACACCGGCGGTCAGGCGTCGAAGGCGACTCCGCGCGCCGCGGTGGCCCGCTTTGCGGCGGGTGGCAAGGGCATCCCCAAGAAGGACCTGGGGATGATCGCGATGAGCTACGGAACCATCTACGTGGCGCAGGTGGCCATGGGCGCCAGCGACAATCAGACCGTCAGGGCGTTCCTGGAAGCCGAAGCCTACCCCGGCCCCAGCCTGATCATCGCCTACAGCCACTGCATCCAGCAGGGTCTCAACCTGATCAACGGCCTGAGCCAACAGAAGCTGGCGGTGGATTCTGGCGCGTGGCCGCTCTACCGCTACAACCCGGCCCTGGCCGCCGAGGGCAAAAACCCGCTGACGCTCGACTCCAAGGCGCCGAAGATTCCGCTGAAGGACTACGTCTACAACGAAACCCGCTACAGCTCGTTGGTGCAGCGCGACGAAGAACGCGCTGAGATGCTGCTCAAGTTGGCGCAGGAAGACGTGTTGGCCCGTTGGAAGCAATATGAGCAGATGGCGGCGATGAGCTTCGAGAGCAAATAGGCGCTTGCCATCATGACGTGGTGCGTGGTACGTGGTCCGTGGTCCGTGCCCTCGGATTGAAAGCACTCGCCTGCAGGGCCGCGGATCACGCAGCACGCAGCACGCCAGACGAAAGGACGATATAGAGCATGGATCTCACCACTCACTACATGGGTCTCACCCTGAAGAACCCCATCGTGCCGTCGGCGTCGCCGCTGTCGAAGAAGATCAGTGGTATCCGCGAAATGGAAGATGCCGGCGCGGCGGCCGTCACGATGTACTCGCTGTTCGAGGAGCAGATTGACCTCCAGGCGTTGGCGCAACACCACTTCATCGAACAAGTAACCTTTATGTCAGCCGAGGCGACGACCTATTTCCCCAAATCTGCCGAGTACAATCGCGGGCCGGACGGCTACCTGGAACTGATCCGCGAAGCCAAGGCGGCCGTGAACATTCCGATCATCGGTAGCTTGAACGGTGTCACTCCCGGCGGCTGGACGCGCTACGCCAGGCTGATTGAGGAAGCCGGCGCGGATGCACTGGAGTTGAACGTCTACCTGATCCCGACCCGCACGAACCTGTCGAGCGACGGCGTGGAAAATACCTACCTTGACATCCTACGCGAGGTCAAGGCCCAGATAAAGATTCCAGTGGCGATGAAACTCAACCCCTTCTTCAGCGCCATGCCGAACATGGCCCATCGGCTCGATCGGGCCGGCGCGGACGCGCTGGTGCTCTTCAACCGCTTCTACCAGCCGGACTTCGACCTGGAAGAGCTGACCGTCGTTCCGCACCTCATGCTGAGCAACTCCAACGAGATGCGGCTGCCGCTGCGTTGGATCGCCATCCTCTACGGCCACGTCAAGGCATCGCTGGCCCTCACCACCGGCGTCCACACGAGTGAAGACGCGCTCAAGGCGCTCATGGCCGGCGCGGATGTCGCCAACGTCGCCTCGGTGCTGCTGGAGCGCGGGGTTGGGGCGATCACCGATCTGGTGAACGGCGTTACCCGGTGGATGGAAGAGCACGAGTACGAGTCGGTGGATCAGATGAAGGGCGCGCTCAGCCAGCGCAACGTGGCCGAGCCGGCCGCGTTCGAGCGGGCGAATTACATGAAGGTGTTGGGGAGTTGGAAGTAGGGCGGGTAGATAAGTAGACAAGTCGGGAAGAACAAGGACCTCCGAAGCCTCTTGCCAGCAGGCTTCGGAGGTCCTTGTGTTGCCGCTATAGTTCCCGCTCGTAGACGAACACGTCTTCGGTGAACTCGTTCCAGACCTGGAAGCCAAGCTCGCGGACGACCTCCAACACTGGGGCGACATCGGCGCCCCATTTCCAGGATGCGTGGCCTATCGGCGATCGTGACTCGATTGAAGGCGATGTCCATTTATGCGTACAGCTCCGGCCGGCGGTCAGCGAAGAGGTCGTTGCGGGCGTTGATCCGCTTGTTATCGGCCAGCGCGGGGTCAATCTTGGCCGTGGCGACGTAATCCCCCTCGACCGGCGCTTGCGCCAGCCGGCGCCCCAGCGTGTCCAGGATTTGCGACGCGCCGGTGAAGGTCAAAGGATTGCCGTCCAGCTCCTCGGTGCCATAGCGGTTGCAGGTGATCGAGAAGACGCGATTTTCCAGGCTGCGCGTGACCATGGCGGTCTGGCAATAGGGCATCACCAGATTGGAGGGATGGGCGATGATCTGGCTGCCGGCCAGCGCCAGGGTGCGAGCGGCCTCCGGAAAGTGCCAGTCGAAGCAGACCATCATACCGATGGCCGCGCCGCGGTGCTCGAAGGTGCGAAAACCGGTGTCGCCGGGCAGAAAGAGCAGCTTCTCGTCGGCGAACAGATGCGTCTTGCGGTAGACCTGGAGCACGCCTCCCGCGTCCACCGCCGCAGCCGAGTTGTACAGGCCCTCGCCGCCGCGTTCGGCAAAACCGGCCACGATGACCCCGCCGGTCTGCCCGGCCAGCCTGCGCAAAGCGGCTAGAAACGGGCCAGAGCCATCGCCCGGCTCGGCATAGGGCGCCAGGTCGGCCGGTGCGGCATAGAGGTAGCCAGAGTTCGCCAGCTCCGGCAGCACCAGCAGGTCAGCCCGCACCCCGGCCAGCAACCGCTCGACTGCGGCGACGTTCGCCGCCACATCACGACGGACCGGACGAAACTGAACGAACCCGACTGTGAACATAAGTACCTCTCTTGGCACTGGCGCGAAATCTGCTTTCAGGCGTCTGTCATTCTGAGCGGGTCTGTCCCTGATCTCACGCGACGGCGAGCATCCAGCGAAGAATCTCCGTGCAATTCATGGCAAAACGTCTCAGCGCCTTCTGCGCGCAAGCAGCTCTTGGAACAGCGCCTCGTATTGATCGGTGACCGCGTCCCAACCGTAGACGGCCGCGGCGCGGGCCGCGGCGCGGGCGCGGTATTCGGCCACGCGGTCGGGGGCGGCCAGTAAAGCGCGCAATACGTCGCGCAGAGCATCGGCCCCCGCTTGGCCGTCGTAGCTCGCCGCGGCGTCACCGATGGTCTCCAGATTCTCGGCCGTGTCGTGAGCCACGACGCAGTTGCCGAAAGCCATCGCTTCCACCAGGGCCGGATGCGTGCCGCCCACACCGGAGGTCTCCACGAAGAGCGCGGCGTTGGAGCCAAGCTCGTGGTACGCCGGCCCGAACTGGTAGCCGGTGAAGATCACGCGCCGATCGCCGGTTGCTTTCAGGCCGGCGATGTACTTCTCGGCATACGGCGCGTCGCCGACGATCACGCACTTGAGATCGGTCTCCAGCCCCCGGAACGCCTCGACCAGGTGATGCGCACAGTTCTCCGGCACCAATCGGCCCACGAACAGCACGTAGCCCCGCGGCGCCAGGCCGAATTTCGCCAGCGTCTCGCCGGGCGGGACGCTGGGCACGTCGGAGCCGTAGGGGATGTAGGGCGGGGTGCTGCCGTAGGTGGCCTGGTAATACGCCTGCACCACGCGCGAGTCGGTCAGATAGACCGTGGGCAGGAGAGTCGCCATGCGCTCGGCAAAGCGGATGTACGCCTTGGCCGGCCCCGGCCACTTGGCGCGTTTCCAGTCCAGACCATCCACGTTGAGCACTGTGATCTGCCCCGCCAGCCGCGGAATCCACGTCACCAGGCTGTTGCCGGCGATCGAATAGAGGGCGATGTCGTACCGCTGGGTCAGCGCGTGCAGGCTGGAGATGAGGCTGTGGACGATGGTATCCAGGTACTTGTTGGCGATCGTGGGCAGCTTGACCAGCCTCATGCCGCGATAGGTTGGCTCGGCGTAGGTGATATGGTGCGTGCGGCAGTAGACCGTCACCCGATGCCCGCGCGCCGCCAGCCGCGCCCCCAACTGCTCGTAGTAGGTCTCGAATCCGCTATAGCTGGCCGGGACGCCGCGCGTCCCGAGCATGGCAATGTTCACGCTGCGACCTCGATCATGCCTGGAGTTTCGTGGCGATCATTGTACACGACGCGCGGCGGGTCGCCAAACAAGGGGCGCTGCTTCGTATGGCCGCGCACGTGTGGCGTCGCGATCTGAACGTTCGGCAGGTGGACACAAAAACTCGCCCGAACTCCGGCGGAGTCCGGGCGAGCCGAAGAGCATCTTGTCGAGGGGCGACTACCGGTTGATCAGTAGCGGCAGATAGGTCAGCATACCTGCAGTCACGCTGGCTTCCGTCTGGCTGTCCAAGGGCAATGCGTTTCCTTGCGGATCGCTAAGGCCGGCTTCCTGGAAGGCCAGGTTCGTCTGCCCGGCGGCTTGCGCCCGGAAGCGCACGTAGGCCAGGTCGCCCGCGCCCGTCGCGCTCCCCTGGCTCCCGAAGGTGAAAGCGCCGAATGTGACCTGCCCCGTGTCGTTGTCGGTCGCTGGGCCGACCGGCACGACCGTCCGACCGGTGCTGGTCAGGAATGGGCCGCCAGTCACGTCCTCTACCTGCACAATGACCGGGTCGTAGGTGAGATCGGCCTGGAACGCGCCCACGTTTGCCGCCTCCTGGATGTGCACGATCTCGGTAAAGATGGCCCCAGTCGCGACGCGTTGGTTCGCTGGGAGCAAGCTCAGGCTACTGGCTGTCGCACTTTCAGGATACGCCGCGGCATTGCGTGATAACCCCGACGGCGCCTGGCCGACGGCTGCGGTGCAAATCGTGCCCCAGGCTGCGGCGAAGCGCTGCAAGTCGAAGACGTCTATGTCGCCGTCCGGCTCGGTGTCGAATTGCGCGTCGTAGCAGGGCTGACCCGTGCGACAGTTCCAGTGACTGGCCGCGCGTTGCAGGTCGAAGATATCCACATCGTTATCGCCGTCGAAGTCACCCAAGCAGTTCGTGACCTGCACCTGGCCGTCTTCGGCCGTGGCGGCGATGGCGTTGCCGTTGGGATCGGCCAAGCCCAGGTTTTGGAGGTGCAGCGTCGTCGTGCCAACTGCCCTGGGTTGCAGGGTGATCGTCGCCAGCGTGCCAGAGCCGGACGCGCCCGGCTGCGAGCTGAACGAGAATGCTCCGAACGTGACCTTGCCGGCGGTGTTATCAATCGTTGGGCCGACCGGCGCGACCGTGCGGCCGGTGCTGCCCAGAAACGAACCAAGCGTCACGGCTGCCACATGGACAACGGTCGGGTTGTAGGTCAGATCGGTCTGGTAGGCGGCCAGGTTAGCGACATTCTCGACAGTCAAGGTAACGGTGAAGGTGCCGACCGAGAGATACGTTCGCTTTGTGGCGGGGATGATTTTGACCCGCGCAACGTCATTGGATGGTGTGCTGGTTGGCGTTGGAGTGAAGGTACGCGTCGGTATTGAAGTGAAGGTGCGCGTCGGCGTTGGCGTTGGAGTGAGGGTGCGCGTCGGCGTCGGTGTTGGCGTTAGAGTGAGGGTGCGCGTCGGTGTTGGCGTAGGTGTAGAGGTGCGCGTTGGTGTGGGGGTAAAGGTGTGCGTTGGTGTCGGCGTAGGTGTGAAGGTGTAGGTTGGCGTTGGCGTCATAGGTGCAAGATAGTAGACAGTATCGCGGTAATTGCCACCATCATACCCACCAATAGCGTAAAGAAAACCGTTATTTCCACCGGCCCACAGACCACTACGAGGTTCCAGTAATGAGGTACGTTGGTGTCGCGAAATTACTATCGCTCTCCACGTTGCGGTCGGCCGGCAAGGTGGTCGCCATGCTGTCGATAGATTGTGCCAGGCGAGCGGCACTGACATAGACATTCATCCCGTACAGGTCGACCAGGTAACGGGCGTGGCTTAGTTCATGCATTAGGGAGTATTCAACAGTGGTCGACTCGGGATGGTCTAAATAGTAATTCATTGCACCGCACGTGTGGCCCGCTGCGCTGCCTACCAACTCGGCTGGAAATCCCCATTGCAGGTCTATGGTACGATCCGATGTGGCGGGAAAATTGGTAGCGCACGAAGGGAGAGCACCGTTCGGAACAACCACAACCTTGTCGAGGCGCACTCGGTCCAAGACTCCCTGAAGCGTAAGTGGGGTAATCGCATTTGCGAACATCTGATTCCAGATCCGTAATTGGCGCTGTGCCCAGTCATCCCAGGAAACGCTTCCCAGTCCTAGCTCTACTTGATGAGTGTTGAACCACTCGTAGACGCTTTGTTCCACCCAAAACCCAACTGCAAGCGCGCTGATCCGATCTTCCACGGAGTTGTTCTGTTCTGATACCTCCGCGATGAGGTTGCCAGGATCAACCTGTAAGCGAATGTCGTGAAGGCCGGCTTGCCAAGTCCACGGCAAGGAAAGGACTGTTGCTGCACCTGGGGTCAGGTTAACACCCGACCCAGATAGGATGGGAATCTCGTCAATATACCACGTGTATGCAAAAGCTCCAGTCGCTTGACCACCCCGATTAGCGACTCGTGCCTGGAAGGTAACGGTATCCCCAGGTGCGGGCTGGTTCTTGGCTACGTCGTAATCATACCTCGGCAACCGTTCGATGTTTGCGATATCAAGATCAGGGATCGCAAGTTGCAGTTTGGCCATTACGTCTTTTAGGGGTTGCAATACTTCTGTTGGCTGAGCTGCAAACAACAATACATACTCTGTGCTGACCAGCCGTCCAGGCAAGAAGAAACCGGGAAACTGGCAAGGGTCATATGCAGAAGGTGGTGTTGTGCTTTCAGCAGTAGATTGACAGATCTGGTCAGTGACCGCGGGCGGTGGAAACGACTGCCGAGGGTATACGATTCCAAAGCCCTGACCGGTAGTTTCATCGAATTGCACACTATAGTCGAACTCCATCGGTGCGGGAGCTGTCGGGAGTCGAGATTGAGTCCCATATAGGTTTACGCTTGGCTCCCCACTAGATGTCGCAAATCGAAGTTTGTTCTCCTTCGCGGCTGTGCTTGGAGGCACTGCTTCTTGACGATGTGAAACTCGGATTACGCCATCGCTGGTGCGAAATGCCAGTTCCAAGCCTTCTCGGTTGCCGACTCCCTCTCGTTGCACATATATTAGTGCCTCATCGGGCAGGGAGAACACGACGCGGGCCGAAAGAGTAGCATTGTATTCAGGTCGGAGAAACAAAGCATCAATGAATCGTGTCTCTTCCGGAGTATTGGTTGGGAACCATTCCTGGGTAGCGATTGCTCCTATTGCACTGATTGACCTTCCTCCCGTGATGTTCCAGACATAGGCGGGAGTTGAGACCCACAGGTTCCCACTATCATCTCGCCAGATCCGAATAGGAGATATAGGTGTCTGGAGTTCAGCATCGATCGGTACGGGCTCTATAGCGTACGTTGTGGTCGGCTGCGCGACCGACAAGAAGCTGATCAGTAAGAAGAAAACCACAACAACAGTTCGGGCGAGGGTGCTGTGCATCATGGGAGCGGCTCCTTTACAAGGATGCGTTCTACGCATGATTTGTGGGAGAGAGGTCTGCGACTCGGTCCGGCTGCCCAGGGATGGATCGAATCAGGCGTCGCGACCAGGGGCGGCTTATCCTATCCGTCGGCAGTCGCTGCCTCCAGCGACTCTTGTAAGAACTGCAGCAGGTCTTCCAGGTTGGTAATGGTAGAAGGCTCAGGCGTCTGCTGGCCTGCCAAATGAACGTGGTGCGGCGCGGTGGCAACGTCGGGCCAGTGCGGCGCGTTGTCCCAGCGCTGCCGAAACACACCCTCGGCTGTCATCCATTGGTAGGCATACTTGCGGCTGCCGTCGGCGAAAAGGTAGTCGCGTAATTCCAGGCGACTGCCGTCGCGCAGGACAGCCATCACTTGCAGAGCATACGCTTCACCTTCCTGCTCGTAACTCACCACGCGCCACGAGCGGAAGAGCGCAGCATGGGCATCGAACAGGTATAGCATGGCCTAGAACCTGGTCAGGGCTGTCAGTTGGGCCTCAATCGCCTGGACTGCATCGGTGTACCAGCGCCACTGCACGTAATCGTCGTCGGCTGCGAAGTCCTCGGCGCCGTGAGCGAGGTAACGGGTGCGCAAACCTTCCAGCGTGCACCCCCACCTGGCCTCCAACTGGTGCATGGCCGCCTGGTAGCGGGCTTGGCGGCCCAAGAGGATCATCCGGGCGTGTTGGCGGGCTGCGACCAACGGATCTGGATAGCCCAAGGAGGCCAAGATGCCCTCAGTGGTATAGGTTGACGCGATCTCCTGCTGCAATCGGGCAGCGGTCATAGTCTCCTCCAAGTCACAAATGTGGTATTCAGTTGCCTACAACGCCAACCACTCCTCCACCGTCAGGCCCGCTTCCTTGATGATCGCCGCCAGGGTGCCAACTGGAATGTCGCGACCACCGTGAACCGAAACAGGTGGTCATCAGCCACCCCTGCACGGCATCCTCGGCCATGACAGCAGCCTCGGCGCGCGTTTCGCCCCAGGTTACGCAACCGGGCAACACGGGGATTTCGACCGTCCAACTCCCATCCTCATTGTGGCTGAATACGGCATAGCTCAACACCAGTCGTACATACTCATTCCAGGTTAAGAGTCTTAGCATAGTGGCGTCCTCACAGGAACAGAATCATCTCTGCAGCGGCATCATACAGCGGAACGGCAGACCTGTCAACGGTTCGCGACGAGATCACAGTGAATGCACAATGGATCGAATCCGGCGCCGCGACCAGGGGCGGCTCGTTGCGGCAATAAGGATGGGCGCTCGGTCCCGCCGCCGGGCCGGGTGAAAAGGTCCCTGTCCACAGCGCCGCGCCGCGCAAATTCTGCACGGCGCTTCGTTGCCGAATGTGCAGCTTTCTGCTATACTGGCGTGGACGTTATCTGAAGTGCAGTCGGTCGGCGTCCGGGAGAACAAGGCGCTCCTGACCAAACACCTGGTGGCGTTAGGATACCTGTGATGACGACACCCTACCGGAGGTTGGCCGCGTTGGTGGCCGGGCAGGACGGCGCGACCATGCGCCGGCTCTACCCCATGATGGCCGCCGGCCTGCTGGCGTTGCATCTGCTGTTGGCCGCGGGCTACAGCCTGGCCGTGCCCCCCTGGGAGGCGCACGACGAATGGGCGCACTACAAGTTCGTCGAATACGTGGCGCGCCACCGGGCGCTGCCCCCGTCCGACCAGCGGTTGACAAACGAATACGAGTTCGATGAAGCCGGCCAGCCCCCGCTCTACTACGTCATCGCGGCGCTGCCGGTGCTGCTGGTGGACACGAGTGACGGCTTCGTGCCCCAGGTGAACCCTTATTTCAACGTGGAGACCGGCGCCGGCGGCATCAACGCCGCGATCCATCGGCCCGAACAAGAACACTTCCCCGGGCGCGGCACGCTGCTGGCCCTGCGTCTGGCCCGGCTGATGTCGCTGCTGATCAGCCTGATCGGCCTGGCCGCGATTTACAAACTGGGCCGGCTGCTCGCGCCGGAACGCCCGGTCGTCGCCTTGACCGGCCTGGCCGTCGCCGCGCTCTCGCCGCAATACCTGTTCATCAGCGCGGTCGTCACCAACGACGTGCTGATCGCGGCGCTCGGCTGCGTCGTGGCCTGGCTGGGGGTCAAGATCGCGCTGGAAGGGCTGCGACCCGGCCCGGTCCTGGCGTTGGTCGTGACGACCGGCCTGGCGCTGTTGACGAAGGTTTCGGCGCTGGCCTTGTTGCCCTTCGTCGCGGCTGCCTTCATCGCCGCCGCGATCCGCTCGCTGCGCCGCGGAGTCAGCCGGCGGCTGGTCTGGGCGATGCTGGGGATCATCCTCGCGGCGGGCTTGCTGTTGCTGGCGCTGTGGTTCTGGCGCAACCTGCGGCTGACCGGCGCTCTCTTCCCGCGCGATCCGTGGGCGGTGTGGCGTCTCTATTGGCGTTGGATCGCGCGGACCGACGACGTTGTCCCATTTCAGTGGCGCGCGCTGCCCGCAGGGTTGCGTTACGGCTTCCGTACCTTCTGGGCCTCGTTTGGCTGGGGCAATTTGGAAGCCTACCGATGGGTCTACTGGCTGTTCGCCGGCCTGTGCGGGGGCGGGCTGGCAGGGCTGGTGATCTGGCTGGCCGACCGCCGCGTGCGCCGCGCTCTCAAGGCGGCGACCGGTCTGGCCGTTTTGTTGGCGTTGTCGCTGTTGCTCATGGCGGCATATCGCGATTTCGACCAGGGGAGTACGTTGATCCGCGGGCGTTACCTGTTGCCCGCGCTGGCGCCGGTGGCTGTGTTGATCGCCCTGGGGTGGGATGCGCTGCTCCGTGGCGTGTCTGGACGCGCACGATGGCCGGCCTGGGCTTTTCCGGCGACGGTCGCGGCGATCTTGACCTGCGCCAACGTGCTGCTGCCCTGGCAGGTGATCGCGCCGGCTTATGCACCCCCGCCGGCCAGCGCGACCGGCACGCAGCCTGGCGACCCGGCGGCGCTGCGGCCCGGCGAGCAGCCGCTGGGCGCCCAGTTCCTGGCCGCGGCCGACGACCCCACCCCCGCGGCCGAGTTGATCGCCTATGAGCTTTGGCCCGAGACGGTGCGCCCCGGCGAGGCGCTGGGGGTGACGCTCGTGTGGCGGGTGTTGCGGCCCCTGGCGGCCAACTACACCGTCGGTGTCCATCTGTTGGACGCCGGTCTGAACAAAGTCGGTGAGGTGAACGTTTATCCGGGCCGCGGCGCCTATGCGACGACCCTGTGGCGGCCGGGCGACGTGTTCAGCGATAGCTACTGGGTGCCGGTCCAGCGCGAGATTGCGCAGCCTGTATTGGGCCGCGTGAAGGTGGCGCTGTTCGTGGACACCACCGCCCAGGCCGATCCGGCGGTGATAGCTCAACACCTGCCCGTGACCGACGCCCAGGGCGTTCCGCTCGGCGAGGCCGCGCTGTTCGGCCGATTCAAGCTGGCGCCTGCGCAGCCGGCCGCCGAACCGGTCGCCGGACCAGGGCTTGCCACGGTGGGAGACACGATCCGGCTGGCGGCCGCGACCTGGCAGGCCGATCAAACGCCCGTGCTGGCCGGCAACGTCTTTACCGTCACGTTGACGTGGGACGCTTTGGCCCGGCCCCCGGCCGATTACCAGGTGTTCGTGCATTTGGATGACGAGGATGGCCCCCTGGCGTTCGGCGACGGCCCGCCCGTCGGTGGCGCCTATCCGACGGGACTGTGGGAGCGCGGCGACCGGGTCGTGGACACGCACGTCGTACACGTGCCGAACCGCACACCCCGTGGGACCTACCGGCTGGTAGTGGGGATGTACGACGCGGCCGACCAGCGACCGGCCGTCGTCGGGCCAGGCGGCGAACGCCTGGCATTTGACCAGATCCTTTTGGATCACGTGCCCGTGGTCCGCCTGGAGAGGCGCGGATTCTTTCCTCTCTACCTGAGAGAGTATCGGGAATAGCCGTCATTCTGAGCGGGTCGGCCTCGGGCCTCTAGTTGCGGCGTGAAACCAGCGAAGAATCTCCTCCATGCCGCGCGAGACCCTTCGCTAGAGGCTCGCCGTAACGCACGATCCATGGTTAACTCGCTCAGGGTGACACTTGCTGCTATTGCCGACAATGTCTCTGGTATCACCCAACAAGAAACAGAAGGAGCCTTGATGGAAGACGAATTCGACCTTCGCCAATACTTGGCGATTCTGCGCAAACGCTGGCGCGTGGCAGCGCTGACCCTGTTGATCACATTGACGGCTGCGGCGCTCTATACCTTCGTGCTGCAATCAGCCCATTACCAGGCGCGCACGCAACTGATCGCCCAGCCCCAAAAATACCTTTGGCGCCTCGATGTGAACTTCCAGACGGTCACCGAAGACGTGCGGGTGGATCGGCGCAGCGATTACGCCATCCTGGTCTCAGAGCAGGGGTCGGGCATGGAGTTGGCGCAGCGCGTCATTGCCAAGATGGGCGATGCGTTGCCGGCCAAACTGCGCTCACCAAAGGCGATGTGGAGCAGCGTCTCGCTCAAAAACGGCACCGGGCGCCTGATGACGCTCGACGCGCGTGCGCCGACGAAAGGGCTGGCGACAGCGATGGCCAACACCTGGGCTGATGTCTTGATCGCCGAGGTGGATGCGCGTTATGGTCAGGGCGGCGACAAGACCAGGTTTCAGCAGGTCCTTGTTTCGGCGCAAGAAACCCTGACTGCGACGACGAAGGCCCTACAGGATTTACAGGCGCGCACGGGCCTGGGCCTGGAGCTAGGCAGCCAAATGACGACCCTCCAGGAAGGCGCTCTGGCGGCCGGTCTGACCGCGCGTCAACAAGAAGTGGTCTTGAAATCCAGCACCCTGGCCGAATATCAGGCGACCCTCGACCGGGTGCGCAGCCTCAAGGCGCGGACTGAGGCCGTCCAAACCAGCGGCGGAAACCTGAATTCGCTCCCGCTGGAGGTCCTGGATAGTCCTTTGCTGGTGCAACGAGGCCAACTGACCCGCCAGCAGGTGGGGGCCATGAACGGGGACCTCAAGCTGCTCTTGCCGGCGCTGGCCGACGAAGAGCACTCGTTGGCGGCGACGATCCATGATCTCGAAACCGAGATCACGGCGCTTCAAGGTGAACTGGCGATGCAGATCGGCGACCGTAACCTGCTGAACCGGAAATACTCCCAGGCCGAGGAGGCCGTGCGCGCGCTGGAACGCAAGATCACGGAGATTGACATCCAGAAGAGTGTGGTTGGCCCGCCGCTGGCTTTGCTGAGTTCAGCGACTCAGGCGACCCCAGCCTGGATCCTCACTTTGGGTCTGGCTGGCGTGGTGGGTCTCTTGGCTGGTATGTTGCTGGCATTAGTTCTCGGTTATTCCGATGTCCGACCGTAGGGGCGAGGCGAAGCCGGGTCGTGCCGGGCTGCTGGGCGACCCCGTGAATCGGCTGGGCTTCGGTGGGCTGGCGATCCTGTTGGGCCTGGGCGCCATCATCGCGCCGCTGCCAACGCTTGTCCTGGTCATCGTTGGCCTGGGCCTTTTCTTGTTGCTTCACTGGTGGCCCACCAGCGGGCTGATCGTGTTGCTGGCCGCCACCCACTTCACCCGTTTCAATGCCGAGATTGGGCCGGTCAACGTGCGACCCGAACAGGCGGCGCTTGTGCTGGTTGTCGGCGTGCTCCTTGTCCAGGTGTTGGCGCAGCGTCGGCCGGTTTGGCTGGATCTCCCGGGCATTTGCGCGCTGGCGTGGTTTGGCATCAATGCGCTCGCCACAGTCGTCAACGCGCCGGACCCCGGTGATTCAGTGCGCCACATCGTTCGGCTGGGGATGATGGCTGTGACCTACGTGGTCGCCGTCAACCTGCTGCACTCGCGTAAGCAATGGTGGACGCTGTTCTGGGTTTTTCTGGGCCTGGCGTTGGCGCAAGACCTGTTCGGACTTCTGGCGCGCGTGGTCTACAACTTCGGCGTCAATATCGGAGTGCAAACCTCGAACGTCCTGCCGATCCCGGTTCCTTACGGCACACTAGAAGAGGGCAATATGTTCGGCAGCCAGTCGGCGGCCTGGTTGCTGGCCTTCTTGTGCCTCTTGATGGTTCAACCGCGACCGTTCATCTGGAGGCGGGCCGCGCTGTTGGCGGTGATCGGCGTCACGGGTTTGGCGACCGCGCTGAGTTTCTCGCGAGGCGCCTGGTTGGCGCTGGGGGGCGGCCTGGCCGTATGGTTCGTGACTTACCGGGCGAGCCGGCGCGCCCAAATCGAGCGCGGCGGGCTGCTCGTCCTGGGCCTGCCGCTTATCCTGATCGTCTCGCTCATCTTGATCCAGGTCCTGCCCACCTCGGTGCCGCTGGTCGCCCGGCTCCGCTCGCTGTTCGCCGCGTTCACTTCGGCGCTGAACGATCAGACCTTCGGCAATCGGTTGGCGGACATCGTGCAGGCTGTGTCGGATTGGCAGCAGCATCCGCTGATTGGCTGGGGGCCGGGCACGTTTTTCCAGCTCTACGGCCAGCGATGGGGCACTGACGCCTGGATCGCCAATCAGACGGCCCGCACGTTGCAGGAGACCGGTCTCTTGGGCCTGCTCGCCTTTGGCGGTTTTGTGGGCGGCGTGCTGTGGATCGGCTGGCGCGCGATCGGCCGGCTCAACGATCGCCTCAGCCGGGCGGCTTTGTTGGGATTATGGCTTGGCTTCATCACGTTGATGGTCGCGTACCAGTCCACCGACGGCACGTGGTTGGCATATATGTGGGTGCATGCGGCGCTGCTGGTGAGCGGCGCACGGCTCCTTGCCCCAAGGGCCGGAGGAGAATAACCTGAACCGGCGGGTTTGGCTGTGGTTGCTTCTGCTGTGGGCTGGCCTGCACAGCGCGCTGTACGTCGCGGTGACGCCTCTCTGGCAGGCCCCCGACGAGCCGAGCCACGTGGAGATGGCCTGCCTGGTGGCTGAGCGCGGCTTCGATTTGCGGCCTGGCGACTACGATCCCGCCTTGCAGCAGCGCCTCATTCGCTCCCTGGCCGATCATGATTTCTGGCGCTGGGTGCGCGAACCCACGCCCGATCCGTTGCCCACCACCTTCGACGGGGACCCGTTTTTGCGCCGGGCCGCCCGGCAGGTGGGCGACGAGCCGGCCTGGTATTACGCGGCGCTCGCGCCGATCTGCCGCTTGCCGGTCGGCCTGGAGACCCGGGTCTACCTGATGCGGCTCGTGTCGAGTGGGTTCTTCGTGTTGACAGTGCTGGCCGTGTGGTGGGCGGCAGCCGGCATTTGGCCGCGTGCCCTGGCCCCGGTCGTCGCTACTGCGGGAGCGGCGGCGGGTCTGCCCATGCTGGCGTTCATCGGCGGCGCGGTCAACAACGACAACCTCGCCATGCTGCTCGGCGCAGCGGCGTTCGGCTGTCTGGCGCGCTTCGGCCGGCGGCTGGGGTGGCCCCTGGCCGCGGCGACGTTGACCATCGCCATTCTGGCTGCCATGACCAAGAAGACGGCCGCCTTCCTGATCCCGCTGGCCGGCCTGGCCTGTGTGCAACTCGCGGCGCCGGTCTGGCGCCGCTGGTCGTGGCAGGTGCGCGCGGTGGTTGTGCTGGCGGCCGCGGGGTTGCTGATCGTGCTCTGCGCCGCGCGGCCCGGCAACCCGCCAGCCAACTGGATCCAACGCGGGCAGGCGCAGGGGTGGGGCCGCACGCCGGGGGCGGCGCGCACGGGCCAGACGGGGGTGCGGTTGGTGCAGGCCGGCGGCGGCGGCTCTGCCCGCCTGCTGCAGGTCTTATCCGGCCAGGAGCGGGCGCAGGCGCGCGGCCAGACCGTGCGCTTCGGTGCGTGGGTGCGGGCCGAGGGCGACGCTACGCCGATGCGTGTCACGATCCGGGACGACCGGGGGGTGAGCCAGACCACGGCGGTCGCCACCTCCGCCTGGCAATGGGTCGAGGTCACGCACCCGGTCAGCCCGGACACCGCCGACGTGCGCGTGGCCGTAGCAATCGGGGCTGAGGCCGGGCGCGCGGTCCTGGTCGTGGACGACGCATCGCTCGTCGTCGTATCGGCCGCGGGCGGCGCCGAGTTGCTGCGCAACGGCGATTTCGAGCAGGGCGCTCGCCTGGCGCTGCAATTGGCGGATCTCCTGATGGGGTCGTGGCTGGTGAAAGTCCAGACCGCTGCGCCGGCGCCTTCGTTGTCGCGCAGCCTGCTCTACCTGGTGCTGCTCTTTCCGGGCTTTTGGGGCAACTTCGGCTGGCTGCAGGTGCCGCTGCCGGCGCCGGTTTACGTCGTGCTGGCGGCCGTGTGCGGTTTGGCCGTGGCCGGGCTTTTGCGTTCCAACCGCCCCGGCATCGCCCTCGACCTGCCGCCGGCGCTCGGCCGCTGGTTGGCGCTCGGCCTGGCGTTGGCCGTCCTGCAGATGGTTGTGTTGCCCATGTGGGGCCGCGACTGGCAGCCACAGGCGCGGTATCTGAACCCCGCGCTGGTACCCGTCCTGGTCTTCTTTGTCGCCGGCCTGCGGCGCTGGAGCGCCCGGTGGCGCATACGCCACGCGCTGCGCTGGTATCTCGTCGGCTTCCTGTGTCTCGACCTGTATGCTTTGTTCGGGGTGCTCGTGCCGCACTATTACTTTGGTTGAGGAGAGGCGGCTCCCATGCCGCCGGAAGGCGATTTGATGCGAAAGATGACTGATCAGCCACCCCGCCGGATCGCGGTCAATTCCGGCTATCTGCTCATCGCCTATGGCATCGAGGCGGTGCTCAGTCTGCTCCTGCTATCGCTGGTGGCGCGCTACCTGGACCAGGCGGGGTTCGGGCGATATGGCTATGTCATCTCCTTTATCGAGCTATTCATCATGCTCACCGAGCTGAGCAGCTCACGCGTGCAAATTCGGGAGATGGCGAGCGACCTGACCCACGCCGAAAAGCCGTTGAGCGATGTCTGGACGATGCGGCTGGGTCTGTCGCTGGTGATGCTGGTCGTCGTGATGCTGGCCGCGCCCGGTCTGCGCTCCGATTCCGAGTTGTGGTGGTCTATCGTGCTGTTCGCGGTCGGCCAAGTCTTCTTCGTCCTTGCTGAGGTTTTTAACTCCGTCTACCGCGCTTACCAGCAGATGCGCTATCAGACCTACACCGTGATCGCCGGCCAGGTGTTGATCACGTTGCTTTGTGTGCCGGCGATCTTGTTCAACTGGGGGCTGATCGGCCTGTTCGCGGTCCGCGCCGTGGCGAACCTGTTACGGCTGGTTTATGCCTGGCATTTGGCCCGCACACGTTTCATCGAGGAGCATCTGAGCCGCGATTGGCGGAGCATGAGACTGATCTTCAAGGATTCCTTGCCCCTCGGGATCAACCTGATCCTGCGTCGGCTGATCTGGCGCGGGGGCGTCGTGATGGTCGCCAATCTATTGAACCAGCAGGCGCCGGGACAAGGCGATCTGGCCGTCGGCCTGATCTATGGCCCGCTGCGGCTCGTGGAGCAGTTGCGGATCGTGCCGGCATCGCTGGTGGGCGCCATCCTGCCGGTGTTCGCCCAGCAGGCGCGGTTGGAGCCGGCCCGCTTTCGCGACACCCTGGCGAAAAGCTTCAAGCTCTACCTGGCGTTGAGCCTGCTCCTCACCGTGGTGATGACGACCCTGGCCCAACCCATCACCCAGATTGTGCTGGGCCAGGCGCTGATCGGATCGGCCGCGATGCTGGCGGCCATGAGTTGGAGCATCCCGTTTTCCTTTCTGAGCCAATTCCTGGAGGCCGCGTTGCTGGCAGTCGGCCGCCAGGCGATCGTCGCCATCGGCCTGGGCGCCGGATTCCTGATCGGCGCGCTGACGACCTATTTCTATCTGGTGCCGACCTATCAAGGCTTTGGCCTGGTCTATGGGATTCTCCTGGCCGAAGGCATCGCGTTCGTGGTGGGAATGGCGGCGCTGCTGCCGGAAATGAACGGCCGCGATTTACTGATCGCCGCCATCAAGATCGCGGTGTCGTGCGCCGCCGCTTTCGGCGTCTTCTACGTGCTGCGTCACGCTGCGGTTTGGCTTTCAGCTCCGGCCGGACTGCTGGCCTTTGGGGTGGTGATTTTGCTGACGCGCACGTTCAGCACGAAGGAATTGGAGGCGGTTTTCGCGATGGTCACCTTCCATCCCCGGCTGCGGCCGCTCCGCCACAAGCTCTTCGGCCAACACGCCGGCTCCGCGCCCGAGGCGAGTCACGATGAACCGATCTGAAAGCGCCCGTCTCCTCATCCTCGGCCTGGATGGCGCCACCTGGGATCTGCTGACGCCGATGATCGCTCGCGACTGGCTGCCAAACCTGGCGCATTTGGTGGCCGGCGGGGCGATCGCGCCCCTGCGCTCGACGATCCCGCCCCTGACTGCGCCCGCCTGGTCCAGCTTTATGACCGGCCTAAATCCGGGCCGACACGGCGTCTTTGCGTTTCAACGCGCGCTCAATCGCGACCTGGAACGCACCTACGTCAACGCGGCGGCTATTCGCGGGCCGCTGCTGTGGGAACATCTGAACCGGCATGGCCTGACCGTGGGCGTGCTCAACGTGCCGCTGACGTATCCCCTGCGCCCCGTGGACGGCTGGGCCGTCAGCGGGATGCTGACCCCCTCAGAAGAAAGCGATTTCACCTGGCCGACCGAATTGGCGACCGTGCTGCGCGCCCGCGGCTACACCATTGACCTGCGCGTGCTGGTGCAGGAGCGCGAGTACCGGCGACCCGATCAACGCCTGGCCCTGGTGGAAGACCTGCGTCGTGTGCTGCTGGAGCGGCAGGCGGCGTTGGAAGAGGTCTTGCTGCCCCGCGGGGGCGACGCGATCATGGTCGTCTACGAGACGCCCGACCGGCTGCAACATTGGACCTGGTCGTACCTGGCCGATCTGCTGGGGGATGCGCCCTTTGAGCGGACGCCGATCCACGACGCGGTCGAAGCCGCCTATCGCGGCTTGGACGAGTGCATCGGCCGCACGCTGGCGGCCGTCGCCGGCCCCGAAACCGCCGTGTTCATGCTGTCGGATCATGGCTTCGGCGCGCGGCGCACGCTGATCCACGTGGACGAGTGGCTCGCAGGCCAGGGTCTGCTGCGCTACGCGGGCGGCAAGGCCGGCTTCCGCAAGCTCCTGAAGCCATACATGAACCGGCTCAAGCGGTTGATCCCGCGCCGGCTGCTGCGCCAGGGCCGGCGCGCCTTCGCGGTCAGCCACGTGATTGACTGGCAGCACACCCAGGCCTACTCCGGCGTCTCGTCCGAGTACGCGATCTATGTCAACCTGGCCGGCCGCGAGCCGTTCGGGATCGTGCCGGAGGGTGAGGCTTATGAGGCCGTGCGCCGGCAGATCAAAGCCGCGCTGGCCGACCTGCGCGACCCGCGCACCGGTCAGCGGGTGGTGCAGGCGGTCTACGACCGGGAGACAGCGTACACCGGGCCATACGTGGATCAAGCGCCCGATATCGTGTACGTGCTGGAACCGGGCTATGAGCCATCCTCCGAGGTATCGGCGAGTGGGGTGTTTAGCGATGTGACCGCTGCCGGGGAGGGGATGCACCAGCCCGACGGCATCTTCCTGGCCTATGGCCCGCCCGTCAGGGATGGCGCTGTGGCCGTGAAGCCCGGTCTGGCCGACCTGGCGCCGACGATCCTCTATGCCCTGGGCCTACCCGTGCCGCCGGGACTGGACGGCCGCGTGCTGACGGAGATCTTCGACCCGGCATACTGCGCGAGCCATCCCGTCGTCTTCGACCAGACCGCGGCCCAGGCCGCGGCGGCCGCCGATGTCACGGACGCGGGCTTCTCGGCCGATGACGAGGCCCTCATCCTCGAACGGCTGACCGCGTTGGGGTATCTGCGATGACCCAGCCCGCCCCGCTGCATTTGGATGTCGGTCGCGTTCACACGGATCGGTTGCGCCGGCTCGGTCCGCTGGAGGGGCTGGCGCGGCGCTATCAACTGTGGAATTGGAGCTGGCGGCTGGAGATCGCCTTGCGTTACCAGCCGATCGTAGAAGCGTTGGCCGGCCGACCGCACGTGCGGCGCATTTTGGACGTGGGCTGCGGCAGCAAGGGCGGCGTGACGGCTTATCTGCACCGGCCGGCCTGCGGGGTGGATCTGACGTTCGACCTGGAGCGCGTCCGCTATCACCCCCTGCTGACGCCGGTGGCCGCGTCGGGCGCGGCGCTGCCGCTGGCGGACGGGGCGATGGATGCCGTGCTTTGCCTGGACGTGCTGGAACACCTGGCGCCGGCCAATCGGCGCGGCGTGCTGGCCGAGATGGCACGCGTCGTGCGGGACGACGGTCTGCTGGCGGTGGGCGTGCCCTGCAGCGCAGCCACCCGCCGCGTGGAAGAGCAGTTAGCCGCCGAGTTCCAGCGGCGTACGGGCCGGGTGCACCCTAAGCTGGGGGAACACCTGGAACATCCCGAGCTTTCGTACGAGGAGCTGCGTCTGCTGGTGCAAGAGGCCGCCCGTGCACGCTTCGGCTGCTTTCGTCTGTGGATCGTGCCGAACACGAATCTGCGGGTCTGGCTGGCGTTGCACCGGCTCTCGGATCTGGGTCGGCCGCTGCCCGGCGTGACGCACGTACACCGGCTGTTGTTTCAACCGCTCTACCCTTTGTTCTGTCCCTGAATTCGCGTTACGACATGACACCAGCGAAGAATCCGTGGCCGCACGTACACCTGTCTGAGCGCCGCGAACGGATTCTTCGCTGGATGCTCGCCGTTGTCGAAGGTTAGGGGTTAACCCGCTCAGAATGACAGCGAACAGATAGCGAGTTTTGCCCCATTGCCATAATTGAAAGCTGGAAACTGTAAGCTGGCAGGGAGATTCTTAGCATGACGCGTATAGTAGTTGTGGGGTTGGACGGAGCCACGTTCGATTTGATCGAACCGTGGGCCAGGGAAGGCAAGCTGCCGAACCTGGCGCGACTGTTGACGGAAAGCAGCCATGCCAGGCTGAACTCGGTCATTCATCCTTTTTCGGCGCAGGCCTGGAGCTCGATGGTGACAGGCGCCAACGCCGGCAAGCATCGCATTTTCGACTTCTGGGAGCGCAATTTCGACGTCTACGGTTTTCGCCTCACCAACGCCAGCTTTCGGGCGCTCCCGGCGCTCTGGACTTTACTCAGTAAAGCGGGCCGGCGGGTGCTCGTGGTCAACGTGCCCATGTCGTATCCGCCGGAGCCGGTCAACGGCATATTGATCTCAGGCTGGGACACCCCCGGTTTGCAGTCCAGCTTCACCTACCCGCCGGAGTTGAAGGCCGAGCTGGACCGGCTGGCCGGTCAGCCTTACGTCATTGTGCCCGACGACTGGAAGTACAGCACCGCGCAGCGCGGCGACCTGGTGCTGGCCGAGCTTCTGCGCGAAGTGGATGTACGCTATGCCGTGGTGCAGAAGCTCATGACGCAGGAACCCTGGGACCTCTGCTTCTTCGTGGTCAGCGCGTTGGACGGCGGCTCGCACTTCCTCTGGCAGTATCACGACCCCACGCACCCACTCTACGACGCCGCGGAAACTGCTCGCTACTTCGACGCCGATCCTCTGCTGCAGGTCTACCAGCGGACCGATCAGCGCCTGGGCGAACTGCTGGCGACGTTGCCCCCCGACGTTCACGTGCTGGTGGTGTCGGATCACGGCGAGGGGCCGTTGGGCGATGTGGCGATCCACCTGAACTCGTGGCTGGCCGAGCGCGGGTTGTTGGCCTTTCGCGCCCCGCACAGCCAATGGTCTCCGCTGCAGACGGGGCGGCGCTGGATGGCCAGGTTGGTAGACTGGGGCAAGCACCAGCTCTATGGGCGGATATCGTTCGGGATGCTGTCCCGCCTGCGGCACCTCTGGCCCGAGCGCCTGCGCACTCTGTTCAGCGAGGAGCTTTTCTACCCAAACATGGATTGGAGCCGCACGCTGGCCTATTCGGAGGAGCTGCGCGGCAACATCTGGATCAACCTGCGCGGGCGCGACCCGCACGGGATCGTGGAACCCGGCGCCGAGTATGAGGCGGTGCGCGACCGCATTATCGCTGAACTGGCCCAACTGACCGACCCGGTGACGGGGCGACGGCTGGTGAATCGGGTTTGGCGGCGCGAGGAACGCTTCAGCGGCCCTTACGTCGAGCGCATCCCCGACCTGCTGGTGGAAGCCGAGTACCCAGACATCTTCCGGCCACGCGGCAAGTATCGCGGCGTCGAGCCGGTGCGCCATCTCACCCTGGCTGAGATGCGCCACCGCGTCTCGGGCTGCCATCGGCCAGAGGGTATCTTCATCGCCCGTGGCGCCGGCATTCGCGCCGGCGCGGCGCTGCCTCCGGCCGAGATCACCGATGTGGCGCCAACCGTCCTCTACTTGTTAGGCGAGCCGATACCGGAATGGATGGATGGCCGGGTGTTGACGGAAATGCTCGAACCG
The DNA here is from genome assembly GCA_026389845.1 of Chloroflexota bacterium. Lineage (GTDB taxonomy): Bacteria > Chloroflexota > Anaerolineae > CG2-30-64-16 > CG2-30-64-16 > JAPLHB01. The sequence goes on along the minus strand of JAPLHB010000187.1, from coordinate 44,800 downwards.
GAAATGCTGGCCGCGCAGCCGCACCGTCGCGATCCCAAGAGGCAAGAAGCCACATCCGCCTCCGAGATGGATTACGACGCCGAGGAAATTGATATCTTGAGCGATCGCCTAAAAGGACTGGGTTACCTGTGAACGTATCGGCGGGCGAACTACTGTGTCCAAGTCATGGCTGCTGGCGATGATAGGCTGCGCGTTCCTGATCGCCGGGCTGGCAGCCTGGGCGCCCATGGCGCTGGTGGTCCTGCTGGTGGGCGTCAGCGTGGCTGTGCTGGCATGGCTGCGTCCGTTCTACCTGCTACGTATACGAGCGTTGGAAGCATGAGAATCGCGTTTGATGCCCACATGGTGGGCGAACGGGAGACCGGCAACGAAACCTACGCGCTGAACCTGGTTCGGGCGTTGTTGGCGCTCCCGCCGGAGACGCGCTCCGGAATCGAGCTTATTTTGTACGCGACACACCCGGAACGGTTGCTGCCGCGACTGAACCCGGCGGAGTTGGCGCCCATCCACCACATTCGTCCAGAGCCGGCTCCGCTGCGCATCCTGCTCGGCATACCGTTGGCGACTTTGCGCGATCGGGCCGATCTGCTCCACGTCTGCTACGTGGCGCCGCCGGTGCGGCCCTGCCCATACGTGGCGACCGTCCACGACATCTCCTACGAATTCTACCCGCAGTTCTTCTCCCCGCGCGACCGGCTGATGCTTCGGGTCATGGTACCGTTCACGCTCCGCCGCGCGGCCCGCGTCATCACCATCTCGGAGCACAGCCGGCGGGAGTTGATGGGACGCTACGGCTTGCCGGCCGAGCGCATCGCGGTCACGTACCTGGCGGCGGGGGCGCAATACCGCCCGGTCAGCGACCCTGCGGTGTTGGCGGGCGTACGAGCGCGCTATGGCCTGCGCGAGCCGTATCTGTTGGCCCTGGGCAACCTGCAACCCCGCAAGAACCTCATCCGGCTCGTAGATGCCTTCGCGCGGCTGGCGGGGCAGGGTCGGTTGGCCGGGGCGCAGTTGGTGCTGGGTGGTCAGGCGCAGTGGCGTGAGTCGGAGCTTCAGGCGCGCGTGCAGCAGAGCGGGCTGGCCGAACAGATCCATTTCCCGGGTTACGTGGAGGAAGCCGACCTGCCGGCGCTTTATAGCGGCGCGCTGACGTTCGTCTACCCGTCGCTGTACGAGGGATTCGGCCTGCCGCCGTTGGAGGCCATGGCGTGCGGTACGCCCGTGGTTTGCTCCAATACCGCCTCGCTGCCCGAGGTGGTGGGGGATGCGGCGCTGACCTGCGATCCGCGCGACACCGAGAGCCTGGCCGCCGCGCTGGCCCAGGTGATCGCGCAGCCGACTTTGCGGGAGGAGCTGGCCGCGCGCGGGTTGCGCCGCGCGGCTCAGTTCAGTTGGCGGCGCTGCGCCGAGGAGACGCTGGCTGTCTACCGGGCGGTGGTCGCCGAAGGTCATCATGGGAGGCCAGCTTGACTCTGACTTCGATTCTGATCGTCAACTACAACGGCAACGAGTTGGTCCTGCGCTGTCTCGAAAGCGTTTACCATGATGCCGAAGGATTGGACGTCGAGGTCATCGTGGTGGATAACGCTGCGACCGACGGCAGCCCGGCGGCCATCGCGACGCGCTTCCCGCAGGCGCGGCTGGTGCGCAACGGCCAGAACGTGGGGTTCGCCAGGGCGGTCAACCAGGCCATGGCGTTGGCAACGGGCGACCTGCTGATCCTGCTGAATAACGATGCTTATTTCCTGCCCGGCGGTCTCCGACGCTTGATCGCGTTCATGGCGGCTCATGCCGAGGCCGACGTGATCGGCCCGAAGGTGCTGAACCCAGACGGCACGGTGCAGCCGTCGTGCTTCCGGTTCCCGACGTTCTGGGATATCCTCTGGGAGAGCCTGTGGCTGAACCGGCTCTTCCCGACCAGTGACTTCTTCAACCGGAGCGAGATGGGGAGCTTCAAGCACGATGTCTTGTGCGAGGTGGACTGGGTCCTGGGCGCCTGTATGGCCGTGCGGCGCAGCGCCGTGGATGCGGCCGGTGGGCTGGACGAGCACTACTTCATGTACAGCGAAGAGTTGGATTGGTGCCAAGCCGTGCGCCGGGCGGGCCAACGTGTTTATTACTGGCCCGAGCCGACGATCGTACACTACGGCCAACAGCAGAACCGGCGAAGCCAACGTATTCAAGCGGAGGCGCTGGCCCGTGGCTTTCAGAGCCGGTACTACTATTTCGAGAAGCATTACGGTCGCGGCTACGCGGCCTGGGTACGCCTGGCTTCGATCGTCGGCATGACCTTGCGGCTGGTCGCCACCTGGCCGGCGGCCTGGTTGGGCCGGCAGCCGGAGGCGAAAGCCAGCGCCGACAAATACCTGGCGGTGCTGAGGGCCTCGTTGCGGCCGGGGTCTGATTTTAGCGAACGCTAACCCGAAAGGATTAGCGCCTTAACCGCTCCAGGGATGGCACGCGACGCGGCGCCGGGCGGGGCAAGTAGCTTTGCCGACCATGACTACCCTAACGAGGTATTGCAGCCCAGCCAGTTACGTGCTATGGTTGTGATCGACATAAGCCATTTCGGCAATATCAACACTCAGAGGAGGGTTTGATCATGAAGCGAACTCAGTTGGTTACACTCATGGGCCTGTTGCTGGTAGCAATGCTGCTGGTGACGCCGGTTCTGGCCGCCGCGCCGGATGCGGATCCCAATCCGGGGACGGGCAGCGCGGACGTGACCGTGATGAACACCGATGCCGGCACGGCCTCCGTGACGGCGGAATACTACAACCAGGACGGCACGCTGGCGAATCAGCGAACCTTGAGCTTGAACGGCCTCGGCTCCGCTCAGTTCAAGGCGAGCGAATCCCTCCTGCCCGACAACTGGAAGGGTTCGATGCTCCTGTCGTCCACGACGGAAGTGGCCTCGATCGCGACGATCCATTGGGCCGGCAACGCGGTAGGTGATGGGATCGAAGCAGACTCCTACGAGGGCTTTACCACCGGTTCCATCCGGATGAACGTGCCGTTTGCGGTCTACGCGCCCAATGCGCAGTACACCGTGCTCGCGATTCAGAACACCGAAAGCGTCGCGGCCTCGATCACCATGAAGTACTACAACCGCAATGGCGTTCTGGACTTCACCATCTCCGACACCATTCCGGTCAACGGGCAGAAGACGTATGATCTGCATACTCCTGGCGCCAAGATTCCGGTGTGGGCCAATTCGTCCTATTACCAGACCAACAGCCAATGGACCGGCGCGGTGATCATCGAGACCGGCGCGTCTGATCAGAAGATCGCGGTCGTGGCGAACAACTTCTGGCCTGCGTACAGCGTAGCCTACAATGCGAGCTCGAGCGGCGCCACCAAGCTATTTGTGCCGTCTGTTGAGCGCCGTCTGCTGAACGGTGGCCTCGTGGCGTCTGATCAGCTTGGCTTCAGCGTCATCATTGTGCAGAACCTGGGCGGCAGCGCCACCGATCTGACCTTCAAGTTCGTTAACAAAGACACCCAGAACATTGACCAGACCATCGTCGTGTCGGGCGTCGCGGCCGGCGCAGCCATCGGCTGCAATACCCGTATTGGCGCTCAGTGCAACGCAACCCAGATTGCGGGATTGGGCGATACTTGGGTTGGTTCGGTTGTCATCGAGTCGAGCAGCCAGCAGGTGACGGCGATCTCCTACAGCATCCGGCCGCGTGACAATGAAGCGGGTTCGACCACTGCGGCGTCCGCCGCCAATGCCGGGAGCAGCGTCTTCCTGCCCGAGATCTACCGAATTGGCGCTGATCCGACCTGGACCCTGTGGTCGCTGTTGCGCCTGCAGAACGTGACCACCAGCTCGGCCAGCGTCGAAGTGCGCTTCCTCAACCGCGACGGGACCGAGGTGACTGGCGCACATCAGTCCATCACCATCCCTGGCGAGAAGTCGTACAACTTCAACCTCAAGAGCGGCGCCGGCGGTGACACGTCTGCGCTGGGCAGCAACTGGTCGGGTGCGGTGTACATCACATCGAGCCAGCCTTTGGCCGCCGTCGTTGAGAACCTCTGGAACCTCAGCCAAATGGCCGCCTACAACGGTTATACCAAGTAACCTGTCGGAATCAGTCTGATACCTGAAGCCACCGGCACGCCGGTGGCTTCACTTTTTATCGGGATGGTTCGTGCGTGTTATAATGGCTTCGTTGCGGTTGCACTACTGACGGCTGTTTTGAGGTTATCCATGACACAGATCAAGAGACAAGTTTTTTATAGAGTCGCGGCCCTGTTTTTGCTGGTGGCCTTAGTCGCCGGTGGATGCGGTGCGAATAAACCCGCTCCTGGCCCGTCCCCTGACCCGACGACGTCGGCGAGTGTCACTGCGGAAGCAGCCCCCACAGTCAGCGTTGCCTTAAGCCCGCTCACCACGCCGAACGGCGCTATGCCCGGTCTCAGCCCGCTGCCGATTCCCCAGGCCCAAACCCAGCCTGAGGCTCCAAAGGCATCTGGCGTAGCCCAGGGCAAAATTCTCTGGCACACGGATCGTGGCGGTGACGTTCAGATCTGGGTGATGGATGACAACGGGCAGAACTCGCGCCAACTGACGCAGGGTGAGGGGGTGGGCACCAACGCGGAGGCGTCCTGGTCACCTGACGGTCAGCAGATTGTTTTCGAGACGGATCGCGACGACGAGCAGGCCCTCCAGATCTATCTAATGAACGCGGATGGCAGCAATCAGCACCCGCTGATGCCCTTTCATGCTTCGCACAATTGGGGGCCTGATTGGTCGCCCGACGGTCGCCAAGTGGTCTTTCAGACCAATCGCGGCGAAAACTCCAACTTCGAGATCTACGTCGTCAACGCCGATGGCGCCGACATCCGCAACCTCACCAACCACCCAGTCAACGACAGCCGGCCGCGTTGGTCGCCCGATGGCAGGCAGATCGCCTTCGTCTCGGACCGCACGGGCCAGCACGCGATCTACGTGATGAACGCCGATGGATCAAACGTGCGCCAACTGACCAACTCGACCGGGCAAGACGACCTGCCGCGCTGGTCGCCCGACGGCCGCGAGATCCTGTTCCAAAGCAATCGCGGGGGCGGGGGCGTTTTCGGGGTCTATATCATGAACGCTGATGGCAGCAACGTGCGGCAGAGCGGCTATTTCGCCGGCAACGTGAATGCGCCGGCCTGGGCCAGGGATGGCCGCGCGATCGTCTTCGCTTCGACGCGTGACGATCCGATGTGGGATCTCTACATGATGGATCGCGACGGCAGCAATCTGCGCCGACTGACCGACAATCCCAAGACCGACCGCTTCCCGTCCTGGCATCCGTGAAAGCTAATCCGCGAAACACTGGTGACGGGGGAGCCCGGCTGCTATCGAGATGCGGGGGATCTGTGCATAGGACTCATATGACTCAGAAAACTCACTCTTATAAGTGGCAGTCCTTCGCGTTTAAGTTTCTCATCCCTCTTCTTACTGTAAGTCTGATTGCGCTTTTTCTCCGACTTTACCGCCTGGAGTTTAGGGGATTCTGGGGAGATGAAATATGAACAGCCCAGGTAAGTGTTTTGTCCGCCCGGCAGATCCTGAGGCAATCTGTCAGCCTGATGTTGACAAATTTCATTCCTGGTCCCTTATACTACCTTGTGGGGCATCTATCACTTGAGGCTTTCGGCCAGAATCACATGGAATTTGCACTTCGGCTTCCTTCCGTGATCGCTGGCCTGCTGGCCGTACCCGTCGTCTACGCTCTGGCGCGTCATCTGTGGGGAGAAGCAGAGGGAATACTGGCAGCTTTGCTGTTTGCTGTATCGCCGTTTCAGGTGTGGTATTCACAAGAGGCCCGGTTCTATGCCTGGACCACTCTGCTATCCACTGCATCCACACTATGTATTCTCCGGGTTGTAGCTAAAGAGTCACGCGCCGCCCTCTTGTGGTTCTGCTTTATCGTCACTAGTGCACTGAATCTATACAACCAACCCTTACCTGCCACAATTGTCCTGGGAAGCCAAGCCTGCTATGTGCTCATATACCTTCTGGTAAACCCACGAAAGGCCCGATTATTGGGACAAGCCGGTCTGAGCTTCTCGGCCGTTGTTGTCCTTTACTTGCCGGTCATCATCCCGATGGTGGCAACAGGTTACTTGAGCCGGGAAACCCAGTCGGTAGCAAAAGCGCAGCATGGGTTCTTTGCACCGGGTTTCGACAGTCTGATTCCAAGGGGTGTCTATATCTGCAGCGAATTGATAACCAAATTCGCTGCCGGTGGGGCCAGCAAGTGGCTCTTCCTAGCTCTATTTTTGATTGGTATTGGGTCTCTGATAGTCCGACGTCAGCGGCTACACTCGGTTATCGTCCTGCTACCCTTTCTCCTGGCGTTGTTTGTCTTTGTGATTGCCCGGCCAGCTACAGGATTCGTCGTGCGATATGTTCTATTTCTGCAAGCATGGTATCTGGTTTGTGTTGCACGCGGAGTTACATTCGTGGCCGATGACATTGTGCAACATGTTAGCGTGTTCGGTTCCGAAAGCCGATTTGTGAGGTTAGGGTGGAGTGCTGGTTGGAAGCAATTTGCCGGGGCTACCCTTACGACCGTTCTCACACTGGTTTCACTCATGGCTGTTAGCAATGGGTATTCACAAGCCAAAATTAGCGATTGGCGCTCTATCGCCAACTACGTCAAAGAGCATCTACAGCCGGGTGACATCGTCACGGGGAGTCGTTGGTTTCGAAGCGCTTTATCCTGGTACTGTCACTGTGAAGGCGTTGTTACATTTTCTCCTGACGAGAATCCTGAACTTTTGGAGGATGCTCAAACGGGCCGCAGGATTTGGTACGTGCTTATTGAGCAAAGCGATAGCGCTGTCGGCAAAGAGCTTCAAGGAATGCTGCATCGTATCCCGGATCGGGAGTGGCAGATTCCTGGTGTTGACTATACACCGACGTTTTTCCCGGTCTCAGAGTTTCCAGCAAGCCTGTTATTCAGCGGATCAAGCGGCACCGCCGCAATCCGGTTTTACGATGCTTACCGTCCATCTTGGACTGATAGAAGCTATAAGGAGATCACTGTTGGCACTACAGTGTACTTCTGGCTAGACTTGATTGCAGATAACCCGCGCGACCTTGAAATTACCTATTTCGACAGTCCACGCAAATTACTTGAAGTATGTATTGAAGATCAACCTGGACTGATAATCGGAGGCGGTTCGGGAGGATGGCAGACATTACGGCTCTCCGTGCCATCAAATGTCGGTCGTGTTCTACACGTGGGCGTAACGGGGATTGGGCCGGAAACTGGTGCAATCAGTGCCACTCAATTGAAGATACATGGGGCGGATTGATTGCCAATACGTAAGACAGCAGAATCAGAGTGCTGCGAGGTGTGTTTACTGGAGGCCTTGGTAAACCGTCTCGATTGAGATCGCTGTGTACTCCCAGGTATGGCTGAACGCCATCTTTCGTAGCGCTTGCCCCCGTACCGTGGCCCCCGGCCGATTGTCCAGCACGTCCGCCAGCGCCCCGGCCAGCGCCCCGGCATCCCCCGCCGTGGCGTAGACGCCCAATTCTCCCAGGTACTCGCGGTGCACTGCCGTATCGAACGCGACGACGGGCAGCCCCGCAGCCATGTAGGTCAACAGCTTGCCGCTCCCCTCGGTGGCCGAGAGCTTGGGCGCGACCGCAACATCGCCGAGCGCCAGGTGGATCGGAGCAACCTCGTAGGGAACCGCGCCGGTGAACGTGACCCGACCGGCCAGTCCTAACGCGGCCGCCTGACCGCGATAGCGTTCCACGAAGGGAAAGCCCATCAGCAGCAGGTGAACGTCATTTTGCGCGCGCGCCAGGATCGTCATCGCCTCCAACAGCAGGTCGGTGCCCTGGTAGGGAGCCAGCAGCCCCAGGTAGACGATCAGCCGGGCGGCGGCCGGGATATCCAGCCTGGCGCGCAAGGTCGCCAGGGCGGCTGGATCGAAGGCGTCGGCGGGGCGGAAGTGATCGGGGTCTACGCTGTCGGGCAGGGCGGTGATGCGCGCCGCGGGTACGCCGAACTGCTCGACCAATAGCCGCGCGGCGTGACCCGAGCTGGCGAGCACCGCGGCCGGCTGGCGGTCAATCCAACCCTCCAGCCGGCGCAACGGAGACAGCCAGGGGGAACGGGGCGAAATGAAGCGGTGGTCGAGCATCTCCCCGGTGAGGCTGCCCTGGAAGTCGAAGACCAGCGGCCTGCGCAACAGCGTACTGAGCACCGCGCCAATCAACGCGCCCTCGTGGAGATAGGCGTGGATCACGTCGGGGCGGAACCGCAGGGCCGCGGCCAGCGCGGTGGGGCCGAGCACCGCGTCAAGCGCGAGCTTCAGCCGCGAGGAGCCGACCTGGATCGGGCCGGGCGAGGGCCAGGGCGCGCGCACGATGGGGAGATCGTCTACGTCTCGGCCGCTCGGGTAGGTGACCAGGCAAACAGCGTGCCCGCGCGCCCGTAACGCCGTCAACTGGCCGCGGATGCGCACGTGACAGCCGTAGTCAGCGAAAAAGCTGGTGGGAGCGAGGGCGAGGATACGCATGGCGCAAGACGTAAAACGCAATATCAAATATCAGAACAACCCCAGACCTTTGGAGTAACTGTCGCCGTCTCCCACCACCCACCGACCTTCGTTGGCTCAATCAGCTTGTAGTTCACCCCGATCGCCGTGAAATATCTTTCCGCGCAACGCACTTTGCGCTTTTCGTTGGGGAACCGAAGCTGGCTCACTTCCCCGCCCTTGGTCTCATGCACAAAGGTCCGCACTTCAACCTTGCCGTCGCGATGAACGTGCGCCTCGCCCCAGTCGGGGGTGTAGTTGCCGATGAGCGCGGGCAGGCCCACCTTGAACCCCGGCGGGAACTTGAAGTAGAAGACGACGGCGTCGCGCTCGGCCTTGATCGCATCTACGTACTGCTGCTCGACGCCGGAGTCCTGCTGCACCAGGTCGTACAGCCCATGCTCACCGGCTTCGATCACTTCCTTTTGCGGGAAGCGGCGCAGTGGCGGGAAGAGGTCATCCCGGTCGTAGCCGGCGTCGCCTGGCTCGACCACGAACTCGATCCGCGCCGTGATGTGATCCGCCAGCGCGTTGCGCAGCTCGCCGATGAAGACCGCCGCGAACCCCTCCGGGTTCTGCAACACCATCGCTTTACGGTCGTCGCGCAGCCGCCGGAAGATCGCGTTGATCGTGGGGCGGGTCAGGCCGGTCTGCCTGGCTGCCCGGTCCACCAGGTTGAAGACGGGGTGACGGTCGGCGCGCGTCTGGGTGAGCCGCTCCGTCGGCTGGCTGCCGAAGCCTTCCGGCGTGTACTCCCACTCCTGTCCTTCGGCCAGCCGTACCGAGGTATTCGTCAGGAGCACCGCCTGGCCGCTGCCCGCGCCCTCGATGGCGACCGTGCCCAGTGGCCGCAGCCGGTCATCGTGGGCCTCTCTCGCAATGTCGGCGCCGGGTTTGAAGAAGCGGGTCTGTTCGGTTGGGTTGCCGTCTTCATCGAACATCGTGAGCGTGAGCTTGGCTTTGCCCGGTTCGATCCGTTCGACCCGCACCTTGAACGTGCCCAGGTTGATCCGGCCTCGCTCCACCACGAGCACGCGGCCCGGAAACGGCGCCCGATCCAGCCGGTTGACGCACTCGGCGATCAACACGTCGGTGTCCACCTTGAGGCGGTAGCGCACACGGCGGTTGAGCTGTTCCCAGAAGCGCTCAAAGTGTTCGTTGCGGTGGTAGATCTGGTCGTTCCGTGTGGCCGTGCGATGCGCTTTGGCGTCGGTCGGGAGCGGCGGCGGGGCATCGCCTGCGCTGACGTATTCCTGCTGCAGGCCGCGCGCATAGGCGGTGAAGCTCTCGTTGGCCACCACCGTCAGGATGTTGACGCCCTCGTCGTGAACCCGCTCGCCGCGTTGATCCACCACCAGGCGCATCCCGCGGCCGATCTGTTGGCGGCGCTCCATCTCCGCGCCCACGTGGCGCAGCGTGCAGATCTGGAAGACGTTGGGGTTGTCCCAGCCCTCTTTGAGCGCGGAGTGCGCAAAGATGAAGGAAACCGGCTCGTCGAGCGACAGCAAGCGTTCCTTGTCCCGCATGATCAACTGGAACGCGGCCTTCTCGGCCTCGCGCTCGTCGGCGGTGCGCCCTTCGGTGTCCACCTCCTCCGCTTTGCCGTCCTTGCCCTTGCGCTGAGCGAAGTATGCGTCGCGCACCTGGTCGGCGCGGCGGCCGCGGAAGAGGCCGAAGTCGGGCGCGGCGCGTGCGAACTCCTCATCGAACAGCCGGCGCACCAGCCCATCGGCGCCGCGGTAGCTGGCCACCCGATCCACGAAGAAGAGCGAGAGCACCTTGATGTCCCGGCTCAGCAGGTCTGACTGCATCCGCATGTGCTGCAGGATCGTCTGGCGGATCTGCTCGCGGAAGACCGTTTCCCTGGCGGCGCCGATGCCCTCCAGCAGGTAGAGGCGACCGCCGTTGCGGAAGTCCAGGAAGCCGTGGCCCGCATCAATGTTCTCGACGACGTAGCCGCCCTGGTGCTCCGGCCGATGGGTCTTCGCGTACAGGTCGTCCCCCTGGCGCAGCGTCACGTCGGTCTCGCGCGTGCCGGCCAGGTCGGTGACGCGCGTGCGCACGATCGCCGTGATCTTCGGCGGCGGCGTGATCTTCAAGAGGGTCAGCACCTCGACGTTGGCGTTGTCGCGCTCGGTGACTGCGTACACCTGGATGCGCTTGACCAGGCTGCGCTGGTACGCGTCCAGCGGGCTGAGGCGGTAGACCAGGTTCGGGCTGGAGCGGTGCGTCGCGCTGTAGCGCAGGGCGCAGAGCGGCTTGAGGGTGCGCAGCGCCTGCCGGGACTTCTCGCTCTCCATGTTCTGCGGCTCATCCAGGATCAGGATCGGTCGCGTGGCCTGGATGAACTGGTAGGGGCGGCGGTCGCCGGGCAGCTTCTCCGACGCTTTGTAGAGGTTGTTGCTGACCTTGTTGAACGCATCCAGGGTGATCAGGAGCACCGTGGTCGTGTTGGAGGTGGCGAAGTGGCGCAGCCGGCTGAGTTGGCTGCCGTCGTACGGGATCAGGTCGAACGGCTCGTTGCCGTAGAGCGCGCGGAAGTGGTCGCGCGTGATCTGGACGTTTTTGACCACGCCTTCGTAGATCGCGATGCTGGGCACCACGATCACGAACTTGCCCCAGCCGAGGCGCCGGCGCAGCTCGTAGATCGTCCGCAGGTAGACGTAGGTCTTGCCGGTGCCGGTCTCCATCTCCACGGTGAAGTTGGGGTAACGATGGCCCTCGTTGCAAACCCGCTCCAGCCCCAGGCCCTGATCCATTTCCAGTGCGTTGGCCTGGGCGATGCCGTTCCCCTCCTGGATCGTGCCCAGGTTGGTGAGGAGCAGGCTCTCCGGCAGGTCAGCGAACTCCGGCAGGTTGGCGACGATCTCGTCGCCGAGCTGGAAAGCCGCCTCGAAACGCGGCGCGCCCTCGAAAAGGCGCACCACGCTCTCCACCGCCTGGAGTTGGTGTTCCTGGTTGGCGTCGAATTTGAGCTGGAGTTTGGGAGCCATCTCAAATCACCTTCACCCGTCGCCCATCTTCCAGCCGCACCTTCGCCTCATCCGTCAGCGCCGCGTCGAGACAGATGAAGATGTCCTCCTCGCCCAGCGCCAGCGCGGCGATCGTTTCGTCGTGGACAGCCGCATCCAGGCAGACGTAGAGCCGGTGCGCCACCAGGTCGGACGTCACCCGCGTGACCGTGTTGCGCATGAACTCCGGCATTCGCTCGGTCGTGCTGTCCAGCGGGAAGCCCTCCATCAGCATCACCTCGACCAGCACGTCCTCCGCCTGCCACCCCTCGACCAGCGGCGACTCGAAGCGGTCAAACAGGCTTTGCAACTCGGCCATGTCGCCGCCCTCGAAGTCGCGCCAGGCACGGTAGTTGGAGCGGTCGAGCTTGAAGACGCGAAAGCCGAGGTCCTCGGGCGCGTCGCGGCCGGTTATCAGCTTGCCGGCGTCCTTGGCCTGCATGCGCTTGATGACGCGGCGGATGCGTTCCTTACCGATATCCGCGATGGTGGCATAGCCGGCTTTCCCGGTAGGCTCTGGAAACTGCACCATGATAAGACGACGGTTGCCGCCATCCTCATTGTTGAGTTCAAGTACAGCCTGGGCTGTTGTGCAGGAACCAGCAAAGAAGTCCAGTATGATTGAGTCTTCCTCGACCGCTCCTACCAGAAGTAGCCGCTTAAGAAGGCGGACTGGTTTGGGAGTTGGGAAGGTTGAAGGGTCGTCCATCAATGATGCCAATTGCTTCTTGGCCTCATCGTTGTGACCAGCGTCTGTATGGGGCCACCAGGTAGAAGGGACAACGCCCGGCTTCAGCTCATGCCTGAATCGTTTCAGCCTCGGGCGTGCATAACTAAGGTCAGGGCCCCAGTAGAGACGATTCTCTTGTTCCATTTGCTCATGCTTGGAACGTGAATACCTCCAGACCGCATGCTCGGGTGGCCAAACCTCTTGTCCTGTCTTGGGATGTAAGATTGGATAGTAGAGCGTGGGCCTTTGGTCTTTGGACTTGTTGGACAGGTAGTTATCTGAAGCCCAATTCCCACGGGGATCGTTATCGAGATTGCCATAACGGGCGTACTGCACTTCGGTACGGGGAAAGAGGCCGCGATCAAAGTCGGAACTGCGAGAGAACCCCACCAAGTATTCATGCATGTTTGCCACACCCTGATCATCGCTGGACGCAGCGTATTTCTTCTGCCAGACAATCGTTGCTACGAAGTTCTCTTCACCAAACACTTCGTCCATGAGATTCCTAAGATGGTGAACCTCATGATCGTCAATGCTGACGAAGATCGCCCCATCGTCCCGCAGCAGATTGCGTGCCAGCCGCAGCCGTGGGTACATCATGTTCAACCAATTGGAGTGATATCGCCCGCCTGCCTGGGTGTTCGTCACCAGCACGCGTCCCGCCTCGTCGGCCTGACCGGTCGCGCGCAGGTATTCTTCAAGTGGCTGGGTGAAGTTGTCGCTGTAGATGAAGTCGTTGCCCGTGTTGTATGGCGGGTCAATGTAGATCATCTTCACGCGGCCGGCGTAGCTCTTCTGCAGCAGCTTCAGCACCTCCAGGTTGTCGCCCTCGATGAAGAGGTGGCGCGTCGTCGCCTCGTTGACCCCCTCGCCTGGCGCCGGCTTCAGCGCGCCCGCGCTTGGCGTGCTCGCCAGGCGCCGCGCATCCCGCTTGCCCGGCCAGAAGAGGCCAAAATGCTCCGCGTCGCGGCCATCGTCTTCCAGGTGCTCGCCCAGGGCTTCAAGCAACGCGTCGCGGTTGATCTTCCCATCGGCGAAGGCTTCGGGAGCGAGGGCGCGGAGGGCATCCAGGCGGGCCTGGTCGAAGGTGAAGGTGGGGCGGAGTTTGGTGATGGTCACAATGAGCTCCTGATTCAGACCTATGAGGTCTTCGAAGACCTCGTAGGTCTTGATGCGGACTATACTCGGCACGGTCACAAAGAGCGCTTTTAGGCGTCCGTCATTCTGAGCGGGGTTGCCCCCAATTTCTCGCGACGGCGAGCATCCAGCGAAGAATCCTTCACTGCGTTCAGGACAGGTTCTCACCTCGCGACGAGACCCTTCGCTGGATTTTCGCCGCAACGCACTGCACGGGACCAACCCGCTCAGAGCTTGCCCTGAGTGCAACGAAGGGGTGACACAGCCAAGGTTACAGGACCCGAAGAAACGCAGTTTATGCCCGTGGGCAGTATAACAGATGAAAATGGTTGCGCAACAGGCAATAGGCGAATCTCTATTCACCCAACCCTGCTGCAACGCGCTCACTTTGCTCCGTATCATCCCCGAAATCGTCGAAATACTCCCGAAAGCGCACCTCCGCACCCTGGCTGGCCGCGTGCGCGTACGCGCGGTACGAGGCGCACGAGAAGCGGGCGTCGCAACGCCGGCAGATCTCCGAAGCGAAAGTGCGCGTGGTCCCCGGCAAGCGTACTTGCAGGGTGATCAGATCCGGCGGCGTGAAGCAGCCGCCCTCGATCTGATCCACGACCTCTCCGAACTCCCGCACCGTCTCGGTCACGTGCTCCGGCTCGAACGGGATCGGGATCACCGGCTCCCAGCGCGCCAGCTCGCGCTCGATGCGCCGCTCATCCCGCACGGTGGCGGCTTGCCGCAGCGCCTCCGGCAGTTGGGTGCAGATCACGGCGGTCTCGTCGAGCCGCTGGCCGCGCAAATTCTGCCAGATGTGCGCGTACACGTTCAACTGCCGCTCGTAGTCCTCGATATTGGCCTCAATCGCCGCGGTGTCGTGGGTCTTGATGTCGTACATCACCACGCGCTCATCCTCGCGCACGATGTCCACGATCCCCTCGATGGCGAAGGTGCGACCACCTGGACTCTGCTGCTGCGGCAGGCTCAGGCGCACCTCGGTATCGGTGACCCGCTCGGCGATGTCGCGCAGCTTGCGCCAGTACATCAGCACCTGCTGCCGCGCCGTCTCCTTGACCTCGGGTGACAACGAGTGGCCGCTCTCCAACGCCAGGGCCGCCATGTTTTCCTCGAAGAATTCGTTGAGCCGTTGCTCGATGCCGTCGTGGGTGTCCATACTTGATGTCCCGGTTATTGTCATGCTGAGCGGGTTAACGAGTCAACTTTGCCGGTCCCGTGACACCAGCGAAGCATCTCGCACCGCGCGGCCGGAGACCCTTCACTGGTGGTCAGGGACAACGTGACTCACCTCGTTAACCCGTTCAGGGTGACAAAGTGCCATTGTCATGCTGAGCGGGTTAACGAGTCAACTTTCACCGCGGCGAGCCACCAGCGAAGCATCTCACTTGTCCCATTCATCGCTCAGATCGCGCCACCCCGAATTCAGTGACTCGATCAGCGCAATCTTCTTCGACCGCAGCCAGCCCTTGATCTGCTTTTCTCGGGCGATTGCTGTCTTTACGTCTGGGGTTTCTTCGTAGTATACCAACTGCGTGATGTTGTACTTCTGGGTAAAGCCCGGAATCTGTTTCCGTTTGTGCTCAAGCACCCGCCTCTGGAGATCGTTGGTCACTCCAGTGTACAGAGTGTGCGAGTGATTGGTCATGATGTACACGTAGTACTGCCTCACGGTACGCTCCCCACATTTGGCCAGGTAGAGATGCTTCGCTGGTCAGTCGTCGTTACATGCCTTGTGTCGCAGACCCGCTCAGCATGACAGCGGTTGCCTGGAAACCCTTGCCACTGAGATGCTTCGCTGTGGTCAGTCGTCGTTACATGCCTTGTGTCGTAGACCCGCTCAGCATGACAGCGATCGGGAGTCGCCTTAGCTGACTTCGCTACGCCGCGCAATCAGCAGTTGGTGCAGGTCATCCAGCGTCCGGTGCACCAGCGACCCGAACATCATCGTCTGCGACCGCGACGGCACGAAGCCGTACTTGCGGAAGATCATGTACTGCCTGGGACAGCGGCGGTAGAACAGATAGTCGCCGGTGTACGAGTAGGAGCGCGGGGTCTCATCCTCTTCCAGGCGCGCGACGGGCAGGCTGGCGACGTCCAACTGCGGAATGCGCGGGAAGGCGTCGTCCAGGAGCGCCTGGAACGGCTTGTTGATGCGCTGGCCACCCCCTTTGGGGTGGGCAATCACCAGCAGGTTCTTGGCCCGTGACAACGCTACGTAGAAAAGCCGCATCGCGTCGAACTCCGCCATCCGGTTCAACGGCTCCCCTTCCCGATCGAGCAGCGGCTGCACCAGGCACTCCACCGGCTGCGGCCCCCGGTTCGTGTCCTTGCGCGCGTTGCCCAGCACCACCACCGGGAACTCCAGCCCCTTGGCCTGGTGGATGGTCAGGAAGGGAATGCGCCCCTTCGGGAACGGATCCTCGGCGTCCTCGTACTCGCTCTCCCCGCGGCGGCAGAGGGCGAACAGGTACGCGCTGAACAGGATGCGCGGCATGCCGTCGTCTTGCAGCAGCGACGCCGTGATGATGGTCTTGTACTCGTCCATGAAGCGGGATAAGTATTGCGAGATCAGGCCCAGGTTGCAGACTGGCCCCTCGTCCTCGCCGCATTCGGCCAGGTCGAACATCGCCCGGAAGTGGTCGAACCCGCACAGCCGGTAGAAGAGGTCGAGGACGCCCCAGTCGAGAGCCGTCATGCTCGACAGGATGTAGCTCAGGGAGAAGGGCCGGCCGTCGGCGCTGCGGCGCTCGATCACCTTCTCGAAGTAGGGGCTGCCGAGCTTGCGGCGGGCGGTCTCGGAAAGCCGCGCCGCGTCGTACAACGCGCGCTTCATCCGCCGCGGCTCGTAGGACTGATCCAACGGCCAATTCTGCCGCTCGGCGACCTGCACCAGCGCCTCGTAGTCGGTCACGGCCTGGGCGATCTCCGCCTGGCGGTCGCGCACGTAGACATCCAGCCGGCGATCGGCCTGGCACAGTCTCTCCCCTTCGACCTCAGCACGATCCAGCCAGCGGTGGTAGTTCTCATATTCCTCACCGCCGAAGTCGCCGCGGGCCGGCCGGCCAAAGACACGCAGGAACAGACCGAACAGTGCGACCGATTCGTCTACCTCCAGGAAGGAGCCGGCGCGCGGCGCGTACACCCGCAGTCCGTGGCTCTCCAATGCCTGCTGCATGCGCCCCACCATCGGCGACTTGAGCGACGGGAACAGGAACGCGATCTGGTTGGGGTTCTCCACCCGGCCGGCGTCCAGCAGGCGTTTCACCAGGTCCGCGATCTCGGCGGCCACGTCGTCCGGCGCGGCCCAGGTGCTGGCTACCACAGCGATGCCGGCATCGGGGTTGGCGGCCCGGATCTGTTTGCTGGTCACGCGGAAGTGCCCACCGGCGGGGTTGCACCAGTCACATTGGCCGACGAAGTCGGTATAGAAGTCCACGATCCGGCGCCGGGAGCGGTAGTTCGTATCCAGGGGGATCGTGGTCGGCGTCATGCCGAACGCCGCCATGCACCGCTGGGGGAACTGCACGAAGTTCTCCACGGTCGCGCCGCGGAAGCGGTAGAGCGCCTGGTCGTCGTCACCCACGACGCACAGGTTGCGGCTGCCTTGGGCCAATCGGAAAAAGAGCCGTTCCTGGATACTGTTGGTATCCTGGTACTCGTCCACGATGACGTGCTGGAAGACCGGCGCGGCGTCGTCCTGTCCATCCAGGACGCGGAGCGCCTCCTGTTGCAGCAGCGCGAAATCGGTGCTGGCCGGCTGATCGGCGGGCCGCAAGGAGTCTAGGTAGGCCGCGTACATGCGCGCCAGCCCAGCCAGTGTCGGATCGGCCGCCGACGGGGCGATCTGGTCGGGTGTCAGGCACTCCTCGGAGAGGCGGTTGAAGAGCGCCAGGGTGTGGGTGACCGCGTAGTGCCGTGAGCCTGGGTGCTGATGTTCCTCGAAAAGGGCATTGATGTCGCGCACGGGATCGCCGTCAAGCCCTGCGGCCTGGACGAACGCCTCCCACCGGCGCAACTGATACAGGTGGAAGTACTGGCCGAGGTCATCCACCAGGACCGGCGGCCGGCCACGCTGTCGCTCCGTGTAGAAACGCCGGTCCATGATCAGCCGCTGGCAGAGCGAGTGGACCGTGCCGACGTACATCTGCGAGATGTCGTAGGGCCGCCCCGTCAAGTTGCTCGCCAGGCCGAGCAGTCCCCGCAACCCTTCCTTGAGCTGTCGCGCCGCCTTCTCGGTGAAGGTCGAGAGATAGATCGCGTCCGGCGGCACGTCGTGGAAGACGATCAGGTTCAGCGTCCGCCAGAGCAGCACGCGCGTCTTGCCCGACCCTGGGCCGGCGGGCAGATAGAGCGGGCCGGCCGCATGCAAGATGGCGTCGCGCTGAGCCGGATTGGGCGTGAAACCCGCCTCCGCCCAGAGTTGTTCGATGGCGAACTGTGGATGAGGCATCTTGGATGTCAACCGCTGGAATACAAGGCCGCGACCCCATGTGACAGGGTCGCGGATAATAGAGATTATCGGGAATAACCGTCATTCTGAGCGGGTCAGCCTCGGGCCTCTCGTTACAGCGTGAAACCAGCGAAGAATCTCCTCCATGCCGCACGAGACCCTTCGCTAGAGGCTCGCCGTAACGCACGATACGTGGTAAACTCGCTCAGAGCCTGCCCTGAGTGCAACGAAGGGGTGACACTCGCTGCTATTGCCGATAATCTCTAATGTCTACTCAAGACCGGCTCCCAGCCCGGAGGCGCCCATCGGCAATGAGCCGTTCTTTCGCCGGCCGGTCAAGCTTTTTGATCGCGGCTTCGCGGCGCAGGGCGGCGGAGCGGTCGGGGGCGGCTTCCTGGTAGACCAGCGTGACCGGGCGGCGCGTGCGGGTATAGCGGGCGCCGCGGCCGGCATTGTGCGCGGCGATCCGCCGGGTCACGTCGTTCGCCCACCCGGTGTAGAAGGCGCCGTCGGCGCACTGGACGATGTAGACGTAGGGCAACGATTATTTCTTCGGCTTCGCCGGTTGCTTGCCCAGCCGCCCCAGGCCGATCAACTGGCGGAAATAGCCGCCGCTGGTGGGCATCTCCCCCGCCGCGGGCTGCTCATCCCAGTTGCCGCTCGCCTGGGTGTTCAGCCACTTGTGGCGCGCCGCCAACCCGTTTTCGAAGGGTTTCGCCAGCGCTTCGTCTTCGCCAGCGGCCAGGCGTTGCCGCCACTCGCCCAACTCGGCGATGAACGCATCCAGCCGTTGAACCAATAGGTCGCGATTCGCCGCGCAGGTCGCCGCGACCACCTTGCCGTCCTCTGCGACGAGGAGCGTGCTGGTGTAGAACTGGCTGCCGGCCAGCTTACGCATATCGGCCCACGCCGGGCTGGTGCGGGTCATGTCCAGCAGCGCGCCGGCGACGATCATCGGCAACTGCTCGACCGCGGCGGCCAGGCCGTCGTGTTCGACCGCGTCCATGAAGAAGGGTTTGGCGCCCAACGCTTCGATCAGATCGGCGGCCAGGCGCAGCG
Source organism: Chloroflexota bacterium (assembly GCA_026389845.1). Taxonomy (GTDB): domain Bacteria; phylum Chloroflexota; class Anaerolineae; order CG2-30-64-16; family CG2-30-64-16; genus JAPLHB01. The sequence continues at coordinate 25,851 of JAPLHB010000187.1, read as the reverse complement.
CCTGGTCGTCGGCGCCCTGGCCGGCGACCAGGCAGAAGAGCTTGTCCTGGAAAAGATCGGCCCGCGCGCTGCTGGCGTCCAGGTCTTGGGCGATGACGATGGGATGCCCGCCGACCAGGTGAACGCTGTCGGGCAGCAGCTCGGCCGCCCAGCGCAGCACGGGCGCCTTCACGTCGGCGGTGTCCAACAGGACGCAGCCCGGCTTGAGGTCTTGGGCAATGGCGGCCAGCGTGTCGCGGATCTCGCTCAGAGGTAAGGCCAGGAGGATGCGGTCGGCCTTGCTCACGGCGTTGATCAGGTTCCATTCCGTGCGGTCTACCGCGGCCGCCGACTTGGCCCGCGCCGCCAGCCCCATGTCCCGGTCGTGGCCGACGACGGTCACTTTGTCCGCGTAGCGACGCAGCGCCAGTCCGGCCGACGTGCCCACCAGCCCCAGGCCGACGATGGTGATTTGGAGTTTGTCCGGCATCTTTGTTCCTTTGTAGTGTCTGTTCAGTCAGATCGAAGCATCCTGAGCGGAACGGAGCGTTGTTTGCGGAGTGCAGTCGAAGGATGCGACTTGCTGCCCGATGGCCGCGTCCTTCGACTACGGCCTGCACACCCCGCAGACCTCCGCTCAGGACGCTCCGCGACATCAAGTGTCAGTTGTCGTCATCCGCCGCCTGCAACGCGGCCAGGAGTTCATCATCCGCCCCCGCGCGTTCCTGGTGCCGGGCGATGAGCGTCACGGCCAATGGGTCGCACCCGGCTGCTGCGGCCAGCTCGGCGCCGCGGAGCGGGTGGTTGACGTAGGCCCACAGTCCGCGGCGCGGCGCGGGCAGAGCCGCCAGCCGTGCCAGCCGGCGCGGCGCGAACGCCCGCAGCAACACGGCCGCGACGCGCTGCCACAGCCGCACGCCGCCGGCCGTCTTGGCGCAATCGTGCAAGAGGGCCGCTTGCAGCAGCGCAGGCTCGGCGTGACCGGCCGCCTGCAGGGAGCGCAGCACGCTCAGGCTGTGCCGCTGATCGGCCCGCGACGTGGCCGCGAAGAGCGGCCAGGCTGTTTCGGGCAGATGCGCCCTGGCCTCGGTCAGATCGGCGGCGCTCAACGGCCTGAGCGACGCGGCCGACACCCGGAAGAACTGTCGGACGCGGTAGCCAATTTGCCCCATCAGAAGCCGAGCAGCAGCCGCAGGGCGCCGTCCATCCCCGCTGACAGCAGTTTGCCCAGGACGTCCAGGCTCGGCGCCACGTTACCCATCAACAGAAGGATCAGCAGGATGTACGGGCCGTAGGCGACCAGCGGCGTTAGCAACTCGGACGTGCGAGCATCCACGATGCCCCGCAGCACGCTGATGCCGTCCAGCGGCGCCAGCGGGATCAGGTTGAACAAGGCCAGCCCGATGTTGATCGCCACGAAGTAGACGAAGAAATAGCGCAAGTTCTCGTTGATGGACATGACATGCAGCAGCCCCAGGCGAAAGGGGAGCACGGCCACGATTGCCAGCAGCAGGTTGCTGAGCGGTCCGGCGGCGGCCGTAATGGCGTAGCCCACACGCGGGCCATAGCGCAGCCGGGCCGGATTCACCGGCACCGGCTTGGCCCAGCCGATGGAAGCGATCAACAACATCAAGCCACCCAGCGGATCGAGATGCGCCAGTGGGTTCAGCGTCAAACGGCCCTGGCGCTTGGCTGTATCGTCGCCGAGCAGATAGGCCACCCCTGCGTGCGCCGCCTCGTGGATCGGCAGACAAACCAACAGGATGACGACTTTGGCGAGAATGGATGAGAGACTCAAATTGAACAATAGACACCTCTGGGACGTGTTGCGTGTTGCGTGTTGCGTGTTGCGTGTTGCGTGTTGCGTGTTGCGTGTTGCGTGTTGCGTGTTGCGTAACGCGCGTCGTTGCGTCGAGCATCGCAACGATAGTATAGCACAGCCGACCGCCAGCCCCAAGCCCTCGCACTTCAGTAATTCCTGCCTTCATTTGACAAGTCGCGACCTTGCCCGTATGCTTACCAGACTGGGCCGCCGGCATTCGTGGTAAATATGTCTAATCCATCACCCGTTTTCCACCCGCGCCCCGGCAGCCTGCGCATCATCGGCCGCTGCCTGGGTTATCTGCGCGCCTACTCGCAACTCACGACCGGCGCCTACCTGGGCCTGCTGGCGCTCACCGGATTGGCGCTGGTCATCCCCCAACTCATCCGCTGGGGGGTGGACGCGGGGATGCGGGGCGGCGACCGGCGTGCGTTGGGGCTGGCCGTGTTGGCGATCCTGGGCGTCACGCTGGTCAAGGGCGTGCTCACCTACCTGCAAGGCCGTTGGACCGAAACCGCTTCGCAAGGGGTCGCCTACGACCTGCGCAACGCGCTCTACCGCAAGCTGGCAGCGCTCTCCTTCTCCTACCACGACCGCGCCCAGGTGGGGCAGCTCCTCTCCCGCGCGATACAGGACGTGGATCGCGTCCGCTTTCTCACCGGACGCGCCATCCTGCGGCTGGCCGAGGGCGCGGTGCTGCTGGTCGGCACCAGCATCGTGTTGACCTCGATGAACACCGGTCTGGCGCTTCTGGCCCTGGTGACGATGCCGCTGCTGGCCTATCGTGCGCTCGCGTTCAGCGGCCGGCTCCGTCCCCTGTCATTGGCCGTCCAGCAGCAGTTGGCCGTCCTGACCACCCGGCTCGAACAAAACCTGCGCGGCGCACGCGTGGTGAAAGCGTTTGCGCAGGAAGACGCGGAAATCACCCGGTTCAACCGCGAGAACGACCACTGGTTCGACCTGTCGGCCGACGCGGCGCGGCTTCAGGCGGTCAACGTGCCGCTGCTCGATCTGATCGCCAACCTGGGCACGATCGTCATCATCTGGTACGGCGGCTCCCTGGTCGTGGCCGGCAGCCTGACCCTGGGCCAGTTGGTCGCGTTCACCACCTACCTGGGCCAACTTTTCATCCCCGTCCGCCGGATCGGGATGGTGCTGCCCGCAGTCGCCATGGCCGCGGCTGCCGGCGAACGCGTCTTCGACATCCTGGATACCGCCTCGGAAGTGGTGGACGCCCCGGACGCCTACCCGCTGCCCCCGGTGAACGGGCACGTGTGCTTCGAACACGTCTTCTTCGCCTACTTCGGCCGGCATCGGGTGCTGGAAGATGTCTCGTTCGAGGCGCAGCCCGGCCAGGTGATCGCGCTGCTCGGCCCCACCGGTTCGGGCAAATCGTCCATCATCAACCTGATCCCGCGCTTCTACGATCCCACGGCCGGTCGCATCACCGTGGACGGCCACGACCTGGCCGCGGTGACGCTCAACTCGCTGCGCGACCAGGTGGGCGTGGTGCTGCAAGAGACCACGCTCTTCGCGGCGTCCATCCGTGAGAACATCGCATTCGGCCGGCCCGGCGCCAGCGAAGATGAGATCGTCGCCGCGGCCCAGGCCGCCCAGGCGCACGACTTCATCATGGCGACCCCGCAAGGCTACGACTCTTACGTCGGCGAGCGCGGCGTCACCCTCTCGGGCGGCCAGAAGCAGCGGATCGCGGTCGCGCGGGCGCTGTTGAAGGACCCACGCATCCTGATCCTGGATGACGCGACCGCCAGCGTGGACACCGAGACCGAGCGGCTGATTCAACTCGCGCTGGAGCGACTGATGCAAGGGCGCACGTCGTTCGTGATCGCGCAGCGGCTCAGCACCGTGCGCATGGCCCACCTGATCCTGGTACTCGACCAGGGGCGGATCGTCGCCCGCGGCGCCCACGCGGAACTGCTGGCGACCTCCGAGTTGTATGCGGAGATCTATCATCGGCAACTGCGACCGGACGCAGTTGCTGACCGATGGGGTGCGTAGGGGTGGGTTTTCCGGCGCTGTCCACGACCTGGCATACCCGCACAACCGTGGCCGACCACGATCGTGCCATCGCCGCACGCCAAACCCGCCCCCTTCGGCAACAGGGCGGGTTTGGCGCCCTTTGACCCGATGCGCGCCGTCACTGCCAGCCCGCCGAGTATGTCGCGCATGGGGCGTTGCGGGCAAATCCGCCCCTACAAGCCGACTGCATCTATGAATTCCTTCTGGGGGGGGGGTAAACAGCAGATGAGTTTCTCGATCGGTGCGACCGGGTCCCGGCAGGGGCCGGGCGGGGTGCTGGAAAGCTTCGGTGAGAAGGCGGAGGGCCGCGCCTTCGACCGGCGCATTGCGCTGCGGCTGCTCGGCTTCGTCCGCCCCTACTGGCGGCAGATGCTCGCGGCATTGGGCCTGATGCTGGTCACATCGCTGCTGTCGCTGGCGACGCCCTACCTGGTCAAGGTCGCCATTGACGGCCACATCGCCGTGGGCGACGCGGCCGGTCTGGGCCGCATCGCGCTGTTGATCGCCCTGGCGTTTGGCGGCATCTACCTGGGAACCCTTGGACAACGTTGGCTCCTGGCCGGGGTGGGCCTGCGCGTGCTGGCCGGCCTGCGCCGCGACCTGTTCCACCACCTGCAGGTGCTCCCGCTCGGCTACCACGACCGCCATATCGTCGGCGTCACCATCTCCCGCGTCATCAACGACGTAGACGTGATCAACGACCTGTTGTCGCAGGGGCTGGTGACGCTGGTAGGCGACAGCGTGGTGCTCGTCGGCATCGTCGTCACCATGCTGACCATGAGTCCGCGGCTGGCGCTCCTGGCGTTCAGCGTGGTGCCGGTGATGCTGCTGGCGACCTACCTCTTCACCCGCCGCGCCCAGGTGGCTTTCCGCCAGACGCGCTCCGGCATCGCTGCGGTCGTGGGCGATCTTGCCGAGGGACTGTCGGGGATGCGCGTGATCCAGGCCTTTGCGCAGGAGGGCGCGTCACAGGAACGCTTCGAGAAGGTGAACCGGGTGAACCGCGACGCGTACATCTCGGCCATGTCGCTGTCGTTCGTCTTCCTGCCCACGGTCGAATTTCTGAGCATGGCAGCCACAGCCATCGTGCTTTGGTTCGGCGGCTCGGCCGTGGCGCAGGGCGAGCTGACCCTCGGCATCGTGGTCGCGTTCCTGGCCTACGTCTCCCGCTTCTTCGAGCCGATCCAGGAGTTGAGCCAGCTCTACACCACTATGCAAGCGGCCATGGCCGGCGGCGAGCGCGTGCTGACCCTGCTCGACACCGCCCCCGACGTCACCGATCGCCCCGGTGCAGCCGAGATGCCGCCGATAGAAGGCCGCGTGACCTTCGACCGCGTCAGCTTCGCCTACCGCGACGGCGTGGAGGTGCTGCACGATGTCACCCTGGCGATCGCGCCGGGCCGGACAGTGGCGCTGGTAGGGCCAACGGGGGCCGGCAAGACCTCAATAGCGAACCTGGTGGCCCGCTTCTACGACGTAACGGATGGCGCGGTGCGGGTGGATGGGGTGGACGTGCGCGACGTGAAGCAACGTTCGCTGCGCAGGCAGATGGGGCTGGTGCCGCAGGATCCGTTCCTGTTCGCCGGCAGCATCCGGGAGAACATCACGTTCGGTCGCCCCGGTGCAACCGAAGAAAGCATCGAAGCCGCGGCGCGCCTGGCCTCTGCGCACGGCTTCATCGCCGCGCTGCCCGCGGGCTACGACACGACCATCCTCGAAGGGGGCGTCAACCTCTCGATGGGCCAGCGCCAGCTCATCTGCATCGCCCGCGCCGCCCTGGCCAACCCACGCATCCTGATCCTGGACGAAGCCACCGCCAGCGTGGATACCCTCACCGAAGCGCGCATCCAAGAGGCCATCAGCCGCCTCCTGGCCGGTCGGACCGCCATCGTCATCGCCCACCGGCTCAGCACCATCCGCGACGCGGACCTGATTTGCGTCATCCACGAGGGCCGGATCGTCGAGCAGGGCCGGCACGACGCGCTTCTCGCAGCCGGCGGCCTCTATCGCGAGCTATATGAGCGCCAATTCGTGGACGCGTGACGCCGCGGCACGCTACCCTTCCGCCTCGTACTTCCAATTTACCCCATCGCGTGCTATACTCAGCACGGTCACAAAGTGCGCTATTAGGCGTCTGTCATTCTGAGCGGGTTTGCTTCTAACGTCTCGCGACGGCGAGCATCCAGCGAAGAATCTCAGTTCGCAACGAGACCCTTCGCTAGATTTTCGCCGCGACCCACTTCACGGGACCAACACGCTCAGGGTGACAAAGCAGATCGTTCAGTACTCGAAAAACGCAGTTTATGCCCGTGCGCAGTATATCATATCGCTCACGTCGCATCGGGCAATCAACGCGCACTCGATCCGCAATCTGCAATCCGAAATCTACCATCAAGATGCGCATCCTCATCAACGGCTGGTTTTCCGATCAACTCGCCACCGGCAGCGGGCAGTATCTGTCCGCCCTGGCCGAGTGGTTGCCGCGCGTCTCCTCCGGACACGAGTTCATCTTGGTCAGGTCCGGCCGCAGGGGAGCAGGGGAGCAGGGGGGCGGGGGCGAATCGCAAAACGCAAAACGCAAAACGCAAACAGCAAACAGCAAACAGCAAATCGCAGACGCCAGCACAGAGCACGCAATACGCAGTACGCAATACGCAATACGCCATAGCAACGTCCGCACCCCCTTCGACGGTCTTAACGCCAATCTCGCCAAACTATGGTTCGAGCAGATCGCCTTTCCCCGCGCATGCCGGCGGCTGCGGGCCGACGTGGCGTTTGTGCCCTATTGGGGCGCGGCGGCGTGGTCGCCGTGCCCGGTCGTCGTCACTATCCACGATTTGATCCCCTTGCTCCTGCCTCTTTACCGCGGCGGCCCGCTCCAGCGCGGCTACACGGCCCTGGTGAGCCTGACCGCCCGCCGCGCGGCGGCCGTGCTGACCGATTCGGAGGCCAGCAAGCGGGACATCGTGCAACGTCTGCGCATCTCACCCGAACGCGTCTATGCCATTCCCCTGGCCGCGAACTCCCGTTATCGGCCGGTGACCGATCCGGCCGAGCTGGCACGTGTGGCCGCGAGGTATCGGCTGCCGGAGGGGCCGTTTTTGCTGTACGTGGGCGGGTTTGATGCGCGGAAGAACCTGGGGCGGATGGTTGAGGCGTTTGCGAAGCTGGCTCAGCGGCAAATCGCAAATCGCAAATCGCAAATCGCCACGGACGACCAACCACTGACTCCTGACCCCTGTCTCCTGACTCCTGATTCCTGCCTCAAGCTGGTCATTGCCGGCAAGCTGCCTGAAGCCGACACCGCCTTTGCCCCTGACCCCAGGCGGGTTGCCGCTGCGTTGGGCGTCGAGGAGCGCGTACACTTCACCGGCTGGGTGGATGAGACGGACAAGCCGGCGCTCTACTCGATGGCGTTGGGCACGGTGTTCGCGAGCGAGTACGAGGGGTTCGGGCTGCCGGTGCTCGAAGCGATGGCTTGCAACAACGAATCTGGCGCAATAGCGCAAAACTCGCTATCTGTTGCTTGTCATTCTGAGCGGGTCTATCCCTAAACTCTCGTTACGGCGTGACACCAGCGAAGAATCCGTTCGCTGCGCTCAGGACAGGTTCTCCCTGCCTTGACGAGACCCTTCGCTGGATGCTCGCTGCAACGCACTTCACGGGCCAACCCGCTCAGGGTGACAATAGTGAGTTTTGTGGTACAATGGCGCATATCACCCCTTGGAGAAACGGATTGTCTAACGCAGATAGCCTGAAGCGAGCCGCCCACAACGTTCTGACGCGCAGCCTGGGCCTCCGAGAGAAACAGAGTCTGCTCATCTTCGCCGACGGCAATTCGATCGTCGTGGCTGAATTCGTGGCGCAGGCCGCGGCCGACCTCGAGATCGCGACCTCGATCGTCTTCGTCCCGCGCGCCCTGCAGGGAGACGGGGCCGCGGCCGATGGTCTGCCGTTGCCCGTCGAGGCCGCGATTCGCGAGACCGACGCCGTGTTGAGCTGCCTCTCGGACCGGCCCGAGCACCTGCCCTACCGGTTGCGCGTGCTTCGCACCGGCTGGAGCCGGCGCACGAAGCTGGCGCATGCGCCGGGCCTGACGTTGGACATCCTGCGCAAGGCCGACACCGACTACGGGCTGATCGGCGAACGGTGCCGGCAGTTGGCCCTGGCGTTGATCCTGGGCCGGCGGATGGAGATCATCACGACCGACAGCCAGGGCCGCGAGTGCCGGCTGGTCATTCCGGTCGGCGCCTGGGATCACCCGCCGGTGATGAGCGACGGCATCATCCCCGATGGCGCGTGGGCCAATGTGCCGCCCGGTGAGACGTTCATCGTGCCCCAGGGCGGCGACGGCAAGATCGCGATCAATGGCGCGCTGCCCGGGCGTATCCTGGCGCCGGGCGATGAGCTGATCCTGACTTTCCGCGGAGGGTATCTTGCTGGGGTAGAACCGAAAAGCGGCCCGGCCGGCCGGCACCTCCACGAGACGCAGATCGTCTACGCCCGCGAGTGCGGCGACGCCGGCTGGACCAACCTGGCCGAGGTCGGCTTCGGGCTGAACCCCGCGGTGCGCGAGCTGACCGGCATCCAATTGGCCGATACGAAGAAGACCGATACGCTGCACGTGGCCCTGGGCCACAGCGCCAGCTTGGGCGGCAGCGTGGATTCGGCCATTCATTGCGATCTGGTGGTGGAGCGGCCGACGGTCCGCGTAGACGGCCGGCCGTTGCTGGAGGCGGGCCAGTGGCGCATGGCCGAGGCCGATTGGCGGCTGGATCAGCGCCGGGTGGCCGTCCCGCAACCCTGGTGGGTGGGCGTGACGGGCGTCGGCCGCAGCGCCATGCGCGCTGAACGCGATCACGACCGCCTGATTTGCCGGTGGAACGCGGGCCGCGGCCGGTGGGATAGCACCCCGGTCGGCGTCGAGCCGACTTCACGGCTGGCCGCCAGGTTGTACGACCTGCTGCCGGAGGGCGGGGGGATGGTCGCCAAGGATTGTCTGCTCGCCGATGCAGAAAAGGCCGGGCTGGAGCGGGTGACGTTGCCCGCGTTGATTTGGATCATGCACCAGTATGGCGTGGTGCGAGCATGATGGATGTTTGTCACCCTGAGCGGATCGGTCTCGTGAATTGCGTGCAGCGCGACACCAGCGAAGGGTCTGTGGCAGAGAGATTCTTCGCTGATTTTTCGCCGTCGCGAGATGTTAGGGGTAGACCCGCTCAGAATGACGACGTGTGATGACGACAGGAGCGCGTTCATTATGAACCCTGCGAAACCCTCCTGGCGACAGGAGATGCCCGATTTCCTGCAATACCTGGAATGTGACCTCAACTACCCGGTTCGGCTTCACGAAGAGGTGCTCGGTTTCCACCTCTACTTCGTGGATCTCTCCTCATGGAAGCTGCGCTTCACCGACCGCACGCCGGTCATCGCGGTCGGCGAAGGGGATCTGGCGACGTTGCGTCCGCGGGAGCTGGCGCAAAGCCTGGCCGACGTGGTGCGGACGCGCAGCCTGGCCGAGCGCAACTCCATCGTGCTGATCCAGGGCCCGGGCGACGAGCTGCGGGCGCACCTCAAGACGGCTTTTATCCCCGTGATCGTCTTCGACGGCACGGCGCAGCAGGCGGTCCGCGAATCGCGGCGGCCCACGGCCGAACTGTTGGAGCGGCTGAGCGCGCAGCTCGATCTTTCGCTGCTGGCGCCCTACGAGACCAGCAAACCGGTGACCGGCTCGCGCTTCTTCGGCCGCGAGTTCGAGATCCGGCGCATCTTGCAAGGCAGCGACAGCAACTTTGCCATCATGGGCATCCGGCGCATCGGCAAGACTTCGCTGATGCGTGAAATCGAGCGCCAGCTCAAGGAACAGGCTCAGGAAGGCGGCGACGACTGCGCGGCCCAACGCCTCATCTTCATGGATTGCAGCGCCATCACGTCACCCGCATGCTTCGTCCAGGAGGTCGTGCGCAAATTGCGTCCACAGGAGCTGCCCCGTCTGTCGTCCAAACAGTTCCCGATCTTCTTCCCGGACTTTCTCGATCGCATGTCGCAGCGTTACGGCGGCCCGCTGATCTTCTTCCTGGACGAGTTCGACAAGGTGCTGACCTGGCACCACGAGGACGACACTCTGCTCAACGCGCTGCGCGCTTCTTCCAACGTGGGACATTCGCGCTACGTTGTCGGTGGTTTCCGCGAGGTGATGGCCGCGTTCAGTGACCTGGACTCGCCGCTCTACAACTTCGCTCGACCGGTGCGCCTGAAGGAGTTCAGCCGCGAACAGACCGCCGCGATGGTGATCGGCCCGCTGGAGAAGCTCGGCGTTCGCTTCGAGCGGGGCAACGAAGTGATCAACCGCATCTTCGACGAGACCGCGGGGCAGCCGAACCTGATCCAGTTTTATTGCAGCATCCTGGTGGAGCGGCTGGATCGCCAGGGTTCGCGCATCGTCTCCCCGGAGAGCCTGTTCGACGTCTACGGCAGTGAGGATTTTCGCGCGTTCGTCCTGAGCACCTTCATGGACAACACCACGAACCTCGAAAAAGCCATGGTGTTTGCGGTGATGACCGATCACGAATCCGACCACCCCTTCAGCGTCCAGGCGATTGACGAAGTCCTGGAGAAGCGGGGCATCCAGTTCCCCCTTTCGGATCTGAGTCACGCCTGCCGGAACCTGGAGCTGGCGGGCACCTTCACTGCCCGCGGGCCGCTCTATCGCTTTACCACGCCGATGTTCCCGCGGATGCTGCGGGAGAATTATGATCTGGATTATTTGTTCAAGAAGATCCAGCAGGAAGGAATTTGGTAGACCTGTCATTCTGAGCGGGTCTACCCCTGAACTCTCGCGACGGCGAGACCCCAGCGAAGAATCTCCCCCTTGTCGCAGGACTCTTCGCTGGTATCACGCCGCGACGCAATTCACGGGACCGACCCGCTCAGAGTGACAGCCTGTGCGATTCTTGGGCGTATGGGTGAGGCATGATGACCAGTAGTACCCCCGGTTGGCAAATCGTTCCTTACGAGGGTGACTCACCTTTCAAGAAGGTGCGGGTGCGGGATGACACCCGCATCCAGACCGTGGCGCGGCATCTCCTGGCCCACGAGTGCGTCGCCCTGCTGGGGCCGCCGTTGAGCGAGAAGACCGCGGTGCTGCGCGACGTGGCGGACGTGCTGGCAGCCACCGGCCGCTATCGGCCCCTCTACGTGGACCTCTGGCAGACCCGCTCGGACGACGATGCGACCTTCTTCACCAGCCTGGCCGTGCAGATCGCCCAGACGCTCGGCGACGAGAGCATCGCGGTGCTGGAGCGCGTCCCCACCCCGCGCGCCTTCCAGAACTTTCTGTTGGCCTGCGCCAACGTCAGCCATCGCCACCTGGCGCTGCTGGTGGATCACCTGCAGGCGCTCCCCCCTGACCTGATCCACAGCCTGCTGCTGGCGTTGCGCTCGGCGTATATGGAGCGGGACGCGGACGCGCCGGCCCAACTGGTGGCTGTGGTCACCGGCAGCATGAACCTGGTGGGCCTCTCGACCGGGCCTACGTCGCCTTTCAATATCGCCAGACCCGTCGTGGCCCTGCCGCTGACCCCGGAACAGACAGTCGCGCTGGCGCAGGCGACAATCGAGGCGCACGGCTACGGCGTTTCACCGAAGGCGTTAGAACGAATCGTCGCCTGGGCCGGCGGCGACCGCTATCTGGTGGCGCGGCTGTGCGCATGGAGCGCGGAGATGGCGCAGGGTTATCGCCGCCCGGTCGTGACCCAGACGGTCGTGGAGCGCGTCGCGGATTGCCTGTGGCTGGCCGATCAGGAGTTGCCGCCGATTCGCGAGGCGATTCGTATGATCGAAGAGGACCCGGACACGATGCTGGACGTGCTCCACCTGCTCGATCACGGCGGCCTGCCGCGCACTCGCTCGCGCCAGGCGATCACCCGCACCGGCACCGACCGCCTGCAGCTTTCCGGCGCGGCCGTGCTCGCGGAAGGCGTCTACTCCCTCAAAAACCAGGCCTACCGGCACGCCCTGGCCCGCCACTTCACCACCGAGCGCGTGGCCCACGTCCTGCGCATCGCTGGCCGCTGGAATGAGGCGATCGAGTATCTCGCGCCGCGGCTGGAAGCAGATAGCAAATCGCAAATCGCAAATCGCAGGGTGCGGAGCCTGCTATCAGCAATCAGCCGTCAGCTATCAGCGATCAGCCAGTTTCCAGCTCCCAACTCCCGACTGCCAACATCCCACCTCCACCATCCAATACCCAATATCCAATACCTGATACCCAATCTCCCACAACCGGCGCGCGGCCGCAATTGCTCGAAGCCATCGTCCAGTCTATCTACGCGACCGATTCGCTCGAAAAGGCGTGCGAAATCGTGGCGAGCGGGCTGCGGCTCGGCTTCGGCCACGCCGACGTGCGCATCTATCTGGCGAACCCGGCGCAGGGGCGGTTGGAGTTGACCTACCCGAATACCACGAGCGGAGCAGGCATTCTGTCCCAAAGGGATGCTTCGCAAAGCGGAGCCGCAGCGGAGTCGAAGAAGCCTGTGGAGCAGCCATCGGGCGCTTCGGCATCCTTCGACTCCGTCTCGCAAACTACACGGGACTCCGCTCAGGATGCTTCGGTATCGGTTGACCTCTACGACCCCGAATGCGTCGAGGCGCAGACCTTCCGCTACGGCAATTACGCGCTGCGCGGCACGGCCGACGAGGCGCGGCTGGTCGTGGCGCTCACCGCACAGGCAAGGCCCATCGGCATTGCCTGCGTGGAACGCTACGCACGCGGCCGTGATCCGCACGAATCGCCCGCCGGGCTGCTCGATCTGCTCCACTTCCTGCAGCACGCCGCAAACGCGATGGAGAACGTGATGGTACGCGCGGCCTACCGGACGATCGGCCAGGCGGTGTTGAGCGCCAGCACGATGCAGCCCACCCTCGGCCGCGTCCTGGAGGCGGTGGCCCAGGCGCTCGGCTGCGACTACGCGGCGCTCTACCTGGCAGGCGACACGATGATCGAGATGGCCGCGGGCGTGGGCCGGCCGTGGAGCGAGGAGTGGCGGCCGGTGGCGCGCTTCGCGCTGGCAGGCCGGCATCCGGCAGTCGTCGCCCTGCGGGAAAGACGCCTGACGGCCGCCCGCGGCATTGACGATCCGCAGGACAAGGCCCTGGTGGATCGCTTTGCGCTGCACAAATATGCGCGCGTCTTTCTGCCGTTGCAGGCGGCCGGCGCCGGGCTGGGCACCCTGGAGCTTGGCTATGCCGAAGCCTCCAGGCTCAAGCTGACCGAGGAGCACAAACGCAGTCTGGCGGCGTTCAGCGACCAGGTCGCCATCGCCGTGTACAACATGCAGTTGCTCCGGCGCACCGACGAGGCGCTGGCCCGCCGCGTCGACGAGCTGGAAAAGCTGCGCTCCAGCAGCCTGGCGGTCAGCTCGACCCTCGACCTGGATGCGGTGCTGGCGCGCATCCTGACCGACGTGCAGGCTCTCTTCCCCGGCGCCGAGATGACGATCTGGGAATACCATCCCGACCAGGCCAGCCTGACCGTCCTCCAGAGCAGCCTGGCTGATCCCGTCTACCGCGGCCAACGACTGGGCATGGACAGCATCACGGGTCAGGCGGTGATGACCCGCGTCCCGCGCACTGAGCCTGACCTGACGGCCCTCCCCGGCGCGGCCGGCGCGCCCATCGTCCGCCTGGGGCTGCACAGCATGGTCGCGGTGCCGCTCATCAGCCGCGACCGCGCGTTCGGCACGATCAACCTCTACACCTACGGTCTATCCGGAAAGCCAGCCGAGGCGGCTCCCGCGCCGCCGGTGGCGGACGCGGCAGCCCGCGCTGCTGATTTGGCGACGCACCCCATCGGGCCTGCCGAGACCGAGCTGCTCAAGGCGTTTGCCGCGCACGCAGCCGTCGCGATTGACAACGCCCGGCTCCACCGCGAGGAGGTCGCCCGGCAGCGATTGGAGCAGGAGCTGGAGGTCGGCCGGCAGATTCAGCTCAGCATGTTGCCGAAATGCTGTCCCGAGGCGCCCGGCTGGCAGGTCGTCGCGTACTACCAGCCCGCGCGCTCGGTCGGCGGCGACTTCTACGACTTCTACGACCTGCCGGGCAAGCCGGCGCGGCTGGGTCTGGTGATCGCGGACGTGGCCGATCACGGCGTGGGCGCGGCGCTGTTCATGGCCCTCAGCCGCACCATCATTCGCACCGTGGCGTTGGCCGGCCGCGGCCCCGCGTCGGCCCTGATGCGCTCCAACACGCTGATCCTGAAAGACAGCCACGCCGACACCTTCATCAGCGCGGTCTATGCCGCGTTGGAGCTGGAGACCGGCCGCCTGATCTACGCCAACGCCGGGCACACCCGGCCGCTCTGGTATCACGCCGCGACCGGCGCAGTGACCGAGCTGGCCCTCCGCGGCATCGTCCTGGGCGCTTTCGAAGAGATCCAGTTGAAGGAAGAACGCCTCAACCTGGAGCACGGCGACGCGCTGGTGTCCTACACGGACGGGGTGACGGAGGCGGAGAACGCCGCGGGGGAGCCGTTTGGCGACGAGCGGCTGCGGGCCGTGGTCGCCGCGAACGGCGGCGCGAGCGCGGAGGATCTGCTCCGCGCGGTGGTGGAGGCGGTGACGGGGTGGGCCGGGGGGCGGGAGTGGGGGGATGACGTGACGGGGGTGGTGGTGAAGAGGGGGTAGGGAGCAAGGACAAAATCCGAATCGCTTGAGAGTTGCGCCCTACAGCTCGTGGGCAGAATAGACAAGGGAAAACAAGCACACGAACTGCGGTGTTCCAGCGTTTCGTTGCTGGACAAAAGGCAAATGCGCGCTATCTCGGAATTTGCCAATCAGCTATTCCTTTAGTATACTTGTGCAATCAAGATGGCAATAGATTTTGGTATAGAACATCTGTTCGCACGCCGATCGTAGCGGAGCCTTCTTGGTCTATCGGAGTAGGTATCAATGACGATTGCTGCCTTCCCGTACTTGTTGTTTCCTCGGCGTCACTATCTGCTGCTTGATTGGCCGAGCAGAGTAGTGGGCTTTCTTCTCCCATGTCTCCAGTTCTTGAAATCCATGGCTATGGCCTTGTGTTGGTGTTGCTGTGGTGCCTTTCTCTCGGTTGATCTACGTGCAACGGTTTCTCAACCCGGTAATCGCGGCCTCGAATTGGCAAATCTGCATTGCGGATCCAGCGATGAAGGCTTTCGGAACGCCTGCGTCGTTTTTCCAGGAACACGGTGAGTTTCATGCAAATAGCAGCGAGGGACTGGATGAACTCCTTCGACATCAGTGCAAGATTCGCCAGTTATTATCAGAGCATCGGGTATCGGCCTTTGCCGACTGCTTCATTGTTAGATCCTTCTATTCCGATGACCTTTGTTATGAGCGCTGGCCTCGTCCAGGTCGAGACAGCTCTGGACAAGTTGGGGGATGTTGGGGATGGCTCTTATGTACTGCAACAGAAGTGCTTCAGACACTTCGATCTGGACAGAATTGGCAGTAGCAATGTTCATTTAAGCCTGTTTGAAATGCCTGGCGCCTTTACGTTTGCAAGGAATAGCAAAGCAGAAACTATACAGCGTATGTGGCATTTGATCACGGGTGTTCTAAAAATCGCACCGAACTGTCTAAGTATCACGTATTTTAATGGAGGCGTCAAAGGAGATCATGAATTCCCACCGGATATGGAGACCTGTCAAATCTGGAGGCAAATAGGTCTTTCGGAAGAGCAAATTGTGGCGTTGGGTCCGGAGGACAACTTCTGGTTGCAAGGTGGTGGCATAGACGGTCGCGAATCCATTCGAAAGTGCGGGCCTAATACCGAAGTGTTTTTTGACCGTGGAGAAGCTTTTGGTTGTGGTGCGAGTTGCCGACCAGGGTGTCGCTGTGGCAGGTTTGTTGAATTTGCCAACTCGCTTTTTATCTTTGCTGAACTGAACGAGAAAACCAGCACTTTGCGATTGATGGACAGACCTTTTAATGAAACTGTGATTGGTACAGAAAGAGTCGCTATGATCGCGCAAGGCAAGGCCTCGGTTTTCGAGATTGATTGCATGAGGCCACTCTTGGACAAGGTGAGAGAGTTCTGTAATGGTGTAGGTTCTAATAGCTGGGCCGAGAGGTCTCAAGAAATCATCTGTGACTATGTGAGAGCTTTGCTTTTCCTTGTCGCTGATGGAGCGCCTCCTCCCGGTAAAGGTGGACGGTCACGCATTGTGAAGCTACTCGTTAGGGGTGTATTGACACAACAGGAGATACTGGAGATCGCCTCTCCCGCATTTCTGCCTGGATTGATTGATTCGATCATTGCCATCTACGGTGAACAGCATCCTGGGCTGGTCAGTGGCAAGCAGACTCTGCTCGACTACTTCGCCGATGAGCGGTTGCGCTTCGCAAAGACTCTGCAGAGAGGTTACCAGCAACTGGATCGCCTTGCCTGGGTCAGCGAATGGGCTCCAAGCGAGGAGCAACTGATCAGCTTAGTTAAGGGGTTTGGTGTTCCGTTGCCGCTCGCCCGAGCAAGATTGCAGCAAAGAGGAATCGAGCTTGAGCAACCAGCCTATCAGTATGCGTCGGCTTGAGAAGGATAGACGCTTGGGCAAGTACAGCTTTGCCTGGAGAAGGTGACGATATGGACGATCATCCGAAGCAACTGGACGACAAAAACCAGAGTGGCTTTTTCCAACCGTTGGTTGAAACTGTCAGTCGGACGATGAACCTGCCGGCCAGCGTGTGGGTCCTCGACAAAGAAAAGCAGGCTCTGCGGATCGCGGCGTCGGTTGGATTGCCTTCTAGCTACGTTCGTGAAGCGACGCTCTTCTTAAGCGAAGAGAGCATCACGGGGGAAGCATTTCGGAGTGGGCAAGTCACGATCGTGCGCGATATCCCTTCTGAGCCGCGTTGGAAATACAAGGATATGGGCCGTGAGATGGGCTGGAAATCCACGCTCTGTGTACCAATCAAGGCGCGCGATATCGTCACGGGCGTCCTTAGCATCTACACTTTCGTAGTGCGTGATTTTTCGGATCTGGAGAAACAGCTATTGACGGACTATGCTGCACAGATCGGGTTGACGCTTGAGGCAGACAAGAGACAGCATACACTCATCCGGCTGCTTGATATTGGCGATGCTTTCGCGCGTTTGATCACAGAACAACCATTGGTTGTGTTGCGGGAGATCGCCAAAGGAGCCTGTGAGGTGACAGGAGCCGATTGCGCGGTCATCTATCCCTATGATGTTGACCGTGAGGAGTTCTACGACAAAGAAAGCGTGGCCGCACATGGACTGAGTAAACCCCTTCTACTCTCGGAAAGGCCGCGGACTGAGAAGGGAATGGCTGCTTATGTAAGACGGGAGGGAGAAGTTGCCGTTTCCAATATCGAGGAAGAAGACCCCGCTATGCTGGCAAGTCCCTTCATTGAACGGGAGGGAATCAAGTCCTTCATGGGCGTTGCCCTCAAGATTGCTGACAGGGTTTTGGGGATCCTTTATGTAGACTTTCGGACTCCGCATCAATTCAGCGATGAAGAGAAGGACACCGTTCGACTGTTTGCACATCAGGCGGCGATCGCCATTGACAATTCGAGGTTATATCAACAGGCTGCTGCAAGAGCAGAGGCGCTGAGAAAGTTATATGAGATAGCACCAACTCTGGTTTCGCTTCCCAGTACGCCTGGCACCCTGGATGACATCCTCACGAGGATCGCCCAGAACGCTCAGGGTGTTCTGGGCGCCGACCTGGTTGATCTCTATCAGTACATCCAGAGCCGAGACAAGTACGTTCTTCCCCCTGTGCTGGTAGGCGAGCGGTACGATACGTCGGTGCGCAAAGACAAGATCTATCCGGACGACGTTGTGTGCGCGATTGTTAGAAGCAGGCAACCTCAATATGTTCCGGAATCCCAACGAGAGTCAACCCTGATCCAACCGTTTACAGTGGTGCGTCCGGATGCCCCTCCAGCGCGATTCGTCCTTCGCGAGAAGATCAGAGCAACGGCGGCTGTGCCGTTAATTGTGGGTACCGAAGTGGTTGGTGTGTTATTTGCGAACTATCGTACTCCACAGACTTTCCCTCAACCACACAAGGAGTTGATTGAGTTATTCGCCAGCCAGGCTGCGATTGCCATTCATAACGCCCGGCTGCTTGAGCAACGCAAAGCCCTTCAGGATATCGCGCGAGACATCACGCGCATTCTTGACAAGGACGAACTGTTGCAAAAAATCCTGGCCCGTTCCCTGGAGCTTCTGGGATGTGAGATCGGATCCATTTGCCTGCTGAACAAAGCCACAAATCAACTGGAGTTCCAATATGCAATAGGGAAAGAGAGGTATTTAAGTGTACCTGTTGGCAAGGGCTTGATTGGCACAGCAGCAGAGACAGGGGAACCGGTCCGCGTGGGGGATGTGAAGAAGGATAACCGCTATATCGAACACGTGGCGGCAACTCAATCCGAACTCGATGTGCCCATGCTGATTGGTGAAGAACTCGTCGGGGTGTTGAATGCTGAGAGCACGCGACTTGATGCATTCGATGGGGCCAGCGAGGAACTCGCCGTCGTCCTTGCCGACCAGGCAGCGATAGCGCTATACAACGCCGACCTGTTCGCCAGAATACAAAGGAGGCTGGACGAGCGTCTGAATGACATCGGCGCGTTGCGAGAAATCTACGCGGCAATGCATGATGAGCCGCAGGACGTAATGCGGCTCATCGCTGAGAAAGCCGTAGAGTTGACCGAAGCGAAATATGGTGGAGTCTGGCTGGTAGATAGAGCCCGCAACCGATTGGAATTTGGAGGGCTTGCAGGAGATGTGCGTCCTACCTCTGATCTCCCTATTATTATTCTTGACGAGCATAGCATCAATGGATGGGTAGCCATTACGGGGCAATCCTACTTATGTGGTGACGTTGGAAAGGATGAACACTACGAAGAGTGGTATGCAGATACCCGATCGCAGTTGACAGTGCCATTGCGTTACAAAGATAGAGCCATTGGCACATTGAGTGTCGAGAGTCCAGTTCTCAATGGGCTTTCGCCAGATCACCAACAATTGCTGGAAGCTATGGCTGGCCAGGCTGCGATTGCGATCCGAAACGCTCGCTTGGTGAAGCGAATGGATATCGTAGATGAACTCGGGCGTGCATTAACGTCTGGTATCCGCCTGCATGAGGACGAGGTCCTGGACCTGATTCATAAGCAAGCCAGCCAGTTGATGGACACGAACAACATGTACATCGCTTTGTACGATGAAGCAACAGACACCGTCCGCTTCGGACTGGCCTTTGTGGACGGCAAGCCCATAGACGTGAGAACGACAGAAGGGTGGCAGCCCCGCACGGGGGGCAAGGGCCGGACGGAGGAGATCATTCGTACCAAGCAACCGATCTTCACTGCCACGAAAGCGGAATCAGAGACCTGGTATGCCTCGCCAGAGCATGAGGAGTATACTGGCGGCCCCATTTGGGCTTCCTGGCTCGGTGTCCCGATGATGGTGGGCGAGAAGGTGCTGGGGGTAATTGCTACGTATCACCCAGCGCGGGACTACGTATACAGTGGCGATGATCTGGCGATCTTGCAGGCGATGGCCAATCAGGCAGCAATTGCGCTAGACAACGCGTATATGTTCTACGATGTTAACCGTAGGCTGGAGGCCCTTGTTGAGTTTGGACAGGCGGTCACTTCCAGCATTCGCCTGCGCGAGGACAGGGTGGGCTAGCAAATCATGTGGAGGAAAACCTATGACCAACATTCGCCTGCATGAGGGTGGAATTTTGGCGCTGATCCACCGCCAAGCCAGCAAATTGATGGATACCGATAACATGTACATCGCTTTGTACGATGAAGCGACAGACACGGTTCGGTTTCCATTGGCCTTTGTGGACGGCAACCGTATAGACGTAACAACGACAGAAGGGTGGCAGCCCCGTAAGGCGGGCAAAGGACGAACGGAGGAGATCATTCGTAGCAAACAACCGCTCTTCAGTGCCACAAAGGCGGAATCCGAGGCCTGGTATGGTTTGCCAGGGCATGAGGAATATGTGGGGCGGCCATTTGCCTCATGGCTTGGTGTGCCGATGATGGTAGGAGACAAGGTGCTAGGTGTAATAGCCACCTATCACCTGACACGAGACTACGTCTACAATCGCGATGACCGGGAGATACTGCAGGCTATGGCAAACCAGGCGGCCATCGCCCTGGATAACACCAGGCTCTTCGACGATTTGCAGGAAAGGATAGAGGAACTTGAAGGTCTGCAGGCAGTTGGGATGGCCTTGACATCTGAAAGTGATCTGGAGCAACTGCTGTCTCGAGTGACCGAAAAAGCCGCAGAGGTTCTTGAGGCAGATCTGGCAACCGTTTATCTATATGATCGAGCTACAAACGAGTTCTACTTGCCAATACTGGTGGGAGCGAAGTCGCAGCCATTGCCAAGTAAGGATGGCATCGCGGCTAGAGTCATTGAGGGAGGAGAACTGGTCATAGCCGAGGACTCGTTCGTACATCCGCTGCTAAAAGATAGTTCGTTCATCCGCAATCGAGGTGTGAAGTCTTCCGCTGCTATCCCCCTAAAGTATGGCAAGGAGCCAGTAGGTATTCTGTTCATCAACTACGTTCGCGAGCCACACCGCTTTACCGATAGCGATAAACGTGCCATCCGTATCTTTGCCGACCAAGCAGCTACTGCTATCAACATGGCTGGCTTGCTGTACGACGCAAAGAGGCAACTGGAGACCGTTCAAGAGGTAGTAAGAGCGGTTGAAGTACACGCTAAGCTGCCAGACTACTTGCAGTCAATTCTCAACTTGACATTGGGGGAAGTTGGCGCTCGGGATGGAACCATCCAGTTGTTGGACAAGGCGACGAATGAGCTTATAATCCGGGCTAGGGCAGGAAAGCTCGCACAAAAATCGCACGAATATGAGCGTATTCCGTTGTCCAAGGGCATCACCGGCAGAGCTGCTCGGGACAAACAAACGGCCTATGCGTCCAACATAGAGCAGGCAGATGATTACCTGGTATACATCGAGGGCACACGCTCTGAGATTGCTGTTCCAATGATAATAGGCAGAGATCAACCCGGTGATGGCAGGCTCATCGGTGTGCTAAACGTCGAGTCCCCAGTCGCCGATGCTTTCAAGCCGTACAGCAGAGGGCTTCTCGAACGCATCGCCGATCAAGCCG
Organism: Chloroflexota bacterium; assembly: GCA_026389845.1. Lineage (GTDB taxonomy): Bacteria > Chloroflexota > Anaerolineae > CG2-30-64-16 > CG2-30-64-16 > JAPLHB01. Next base: position 4,842 of record JAPLHB010000187.1, on the reverse strand, counting down.
CTGTCCTCATCCAGCAGAAGATAGAGGCGGAAGAACTTGAGGCACGGAGGTTGGCCGCGGAGGTAAGCGCTGGTGTTGGAATGGTTACGGCAGAAGTAGCACACCACGTGAAGAATCTGGCAGGTATCATACGGACGTGTGATAAGCGGTTGAGCACTCAATTATCTGGTCTGACAACTCAACAGGTAGAGGATTTGAACATCATTCTTCAGAATGCGCAAGGCATCATGGAAGCGGCCGATGATCTTTTCAAACCTTACAACCCCGAACCCAAGGCTGAAGTCAGCATAGCACTTATCTTGGCAGAGGCGCTGAGCGTCATAGGTGCACAACCGGATATCGGCATTCAAGTGAACCTTGCACCAGACCTGCCAAGAGTTCAGGTTCAGGCCCAGAAGATCCAAAGCTACATCGTGGAAATACTAGATAATGCTATCAAGTTCACACGTAGGCGTCTGAAGAAAGAAGGGCTTGAACGCGGACAGGTAGAGGTCAGTGGTACTTGCGTACAGGGTAGCATGATCGAATTGGCGTTCACAAATCACGGGCCCGCGATCGCTCGAGAACGGTGGGAAGGGATTTTTAGGCTCTTCTCAGCTGATGCACAGGGCCAGAGCGAGCCACAAAGCTACGGCCTGGGATTGTGGGGGGCGCGCACCGCTCTGCGATTGCACGGTGGGGATGTGTACGTACTTGAGAGTAATGCCCACCAAACCACCTTTCTCATGCGTTTGCCAGTTTAGCAGGAAAGGAGGTGATGATATGGACACCGAAGGACGGATTCTGTTGGTTGACCGACATCCTGAATGGCTTCGGTTTGCTTCGGAGGTACTGAGGGAGCAGTACGAGGTGATCACCGCGAGAAGTTTCGAGGAAGCGAACGAATGTTGTATGCGAGAAGGACAATCCAAGGAATTTGACCTCATCTTTATTGGGCTGGACGTGGCTGCCAGTAATCTACCGGCCATCGCCCAACTCACCAGAATTCCTCTTGATGGATGGCGATTTGTAGTTATGTTTCCGGTTTTTCAGGAGGATGAGACGCTGCGCATGTTTTTCAAGGCAGGAGTCCTTGATTGTGCTGATAAGCCATACGAGAGTAAGGGATTGCTAACACTGGTTCACGATGAACTTCTCCTCGCCAAGAGGCTAAGCGGGGCAAAGAAGTTTATGCGTTCACGGAAAACATCGCAAATGAGTTTGCTCGACCTCGAGAGGATTCTTGACATCGAGGCAATCCACAACTAGAAAGGAGGCAGATGATGAAGCCGGTCAAACGCGCTCAGATACTCCACTTGGAAAATAAGGCAGAGTGGCTTAGGGAAGTCCAACTTGCCCTCTCTGATGAGCATCAAGTCTATTCAGCTACGTCTCTGCAACAAGCTGTGAAGTTGTTTCAGGAGATGGAGTTCGATCTGGTAATCGCCGACCTCGATCTAGTCAAAGATACAGGTGAAGACGAGCAAGGATTCCGACTGATTGATGCATTGCAGGCAGCGGGAATCCTGCCAGGCAATCGAGTCATCATTCTGAGCGGTTTTACTCATCAAGAAGAACGCACGCGAAGAGCTTTCCGCGACTATGACGTGTGGGATGTTATTCCCAAGGACAAGTATGATCCTGCCGAACTCAAGCGAGAGGTGGCTGAGGTAATCCAGACACCATTGCACTATGAGAGCTGAGATGTATTGGTGAGCAATTGCGCCGGCCCGAGGCTCCAAACACGAGGAGGCAGATGCCAGATCGAGAGAATGTGCCCGTCGAGATCGAAAAATGCCTGAGGCAACTTGGTGTAGATAGGGTTGACGATATTCGGAGGGTTAGGGCATCGCTTGCGGAGATCGCTAGTATGGGTACCCCCTTGCTGCCTGACTTTACGTTGCATAATGAGCAGCACTCTGATAACCTCATCCTTCTCCTTGGTCGCCTGCGAACAGGGTTTGGCCTCAAGCTGGGCCACTATGAGGCTTTTCTCCTGGCTGCGGCGGCCTATCTGCATGACCTCGGCATGTTTTTTGATGGGGCGACCTTCGAGGAGACGATCCTGCCTGATCCGAAGATGTCTCTACCGCTCTGTCCGGAGGCACGGTGCGACGCAATAGAGAACTATCAGCTTTTTGGCCGAGACACTGGGGGACAAATTCGGGAGACGCATAACCTTCTCAGCGCCTACTGGTTGTATCGGGATGTGACACCGATTGCTGGTGTGACAGAAGACGACAAGCCCTACTTGATGGCGATCTGTCGAGGACATGGCAGGGCCAATCTGAAAGAACGCCGGTGCCGATGTTATGAAACCGTGCAGTACAACGCTGAGGAAATCCGCGTGGGGCTATTGGCCGCGCTCCTTCGGCTGGTTGACGCAATGGATTTCTACAAGAATCGGGCGCCGGCAACGGTCTTCAGGAAAAACGCCGCGGCCCTTCTCAGGGATCCCGTGTCTCTAGGGCATTGGATTAAGCACTACTTCGTGCAGGCGCCATTCATAGCCAAGGTCAATAAGGGGGGAAACCCCATCCTGGAGTGCATAGTGTATGTCGCAGTGCCGGCGAAAGCTATCGGCACCGTTCGCTACACCGACTTCCTCAGGCCACTGTTCGAAGAGCACATTGAAGAAGCTCAAAGATGGGACTTCGATATCAACCAGTACCCGCCAGAATTGGCTATCGCTTTGGGCTGCACTGGCATCAAGATGCTTCTCGATGAGCGCGAGCTTGCTGGTGCCCGGGATCTGCCTGACAGAATCACGAGGGAAATCGAGCAGACCTCGTGTGGAGATGTGCTGGAGTTCTTGGAGCAACTCACTGCAACAGTCGAGCAAGATCACACGACAGGTGAGAGAAAAGCCGCATCCGAAGTTCGGGAAGCTCCAGTGCTGCGTGTCGCAGCAGCGGGAACATCTCTACGGAGCACGAGTCAGACACATCGGATGACACTACTGCAAGTACTGGTGACTCGCTTCAATGACGGAGAGTTGCGTACCCTGTGCTTTGGCTTGAACGTAGACTACGATGACTTACCCGATAGTGGAAAAGCGAACAAGGCGAGAGAACTAATCAGCTATCTGGATCGTCGTGACCGCATTCGTGAACTGATAGAAGTTGGTAAGCAACTGCGTCCAGACATCAACTGGGAAGATATTCTCCCCGTATCATCATCGAAGCCCGTGCTGATAGTCGAAGACCATGTATGGTATAGGCAGTACTTGGTTACCACGCTGACGGAGGCCGGATACTGGTGTGATCAAGCAGGGACCTACGATGAGGCATTGAACAAGCTAGGTGAATATAGTCCCTTGGTTCTCCTGCTTGATGTCAAGCTGAACGGCCAGTTCAGGGGGTGGGATTTAGCGCGAATCGCGGTGGGCAAAGGCGTTCCGATCATAGTGGTGACAGGTTATCCTTCAGTGGAGGGAGTCAATAAGGCCATCCGGGATTTCGATGCCGTATACTTCTTTGATAAATCATCATTATCACCAGGGGAGTTGACTTCCAAGGTATCCGAAGTCGAAAGTCGCACTCACAAGAGAAGACTCACTCGAGAGCAACGACTGAGATTGTTTGAGACACTCCTAGGCTTCTTTCCAGATTCATCTTCTGGGACGGCCTCTTCCTTGAAACCCTGAATGCGCCAACCGTGGAACGCCATCTTCCATCATCCATCAGATTTGCTCGATTGTTAGGCACGTAACATCCCTGGCGACTTGTTAGGCGCTGATTGTCGGACGAGCACCGGGGGAAGAAGCCCACCCTGAACGCGCGGTCTGTTCGAAGGTCTTCCAGATCTAAACTAAGGCGGGTTACAAGTTGACTGCGCTGCTGAGAATGTGTTCGACGGAGAGCTTGGTGCGACGGATCGAGCGCCGATGCAGCACGTGCCAGCCGCCGGGCGAGTAAGGTGGATGGGGCGAGACACAGGGGTGGGCAGGAGTCCCTCCCTTATGAGGAGCGGGACAAAGATGGGATTGCCCAAGATCACATTTCCAGTACTCACCCTGATGTTCCTCGTCGTGATCGGCGGACCAGCAGCCATACTCATCTTCTCCCGAGAGATGCCATGGCTGGCAATACCTCTATGCGTTGTTCTTCTCCTGCTTGGACGCTATGCGGCAACTCCGGGGCTGCGCCGGCTCTTCACTGCTGTCCTGCTAGTCACCGCAATTGGAACCGCCATCTCCTCCATTCTGCTGGCCGCGGCACGCCAAGACGCCCTGGCAGAACCACGGCAAATCTGGCATGTTCTGGTTGTAATCGGGATACTGGCATCTAGCTACTGCATTGGCTACTTCGTCGTCTGGTATGCATTCCGCCTTCTCTCGTCGTTCAGTATAGACTTCCTGTGTGGACTCGATGAGTACATCCAGAAGGACACACCGGAAGTTCGTGGTTTCCTGATCAACCAGTACCTGGGAATCGGTCAGGCATACCAGATCGTGGAAGACGGCAAGGTCGTCACCACAAAGCCCGCGGGTGTACTGACCGCACTTGGCGGCAAGGGTCTGTTGCTCATCAAGCCTGCAAACGCCGTGGTGACAGAGTGGGGAGGGGATATTCGACGGGTTCTCGGTCCAGGAATAACGTGGACCGAGAGATTCGAACGGGTGAAACAGGTGGTGCCGTTGAACCCACAACGAGTCGAGTTCGACGTGTCGGCGCAAACCTGCGAAGGCATACAACTGCAGGTGAAGGGTTTCTTTTATTGCGGCTCTTTGGGATTTTGCGGGAAAGGGCCACATATAGGACGGCTCCGCTTACGCAAACCGGCGATAACCTTCCAGGTCAAGATACAAACGTTGGAAGAGCGTGGCGACGCGACTGATGCCGTAACAGCGTCGCTTGAGGG
>JAPLHB010000021.1 GCA_026389845.1 Chloroflexota bacterium | reverse complement strand
TGTTGCGTGTTGCGTGTTGCGTGTTGCGTGTTGCGTGTTGCGTGTTGCGTGTTGCGTGTTGCGTGTTGCGTGTTGCGTGTTGCGTGTTGCGTAATCCGCAGTCCGCAGATTTCACGCACTACGCACCACGCACCACGCACTACGCAGTACGGCTCACTTCGCCCGCGGGTGCGCCCCATCATACACCTGGCGCAAATGCTCGCGGGAGATGTGGGTGTAGATCTGGGTCGTAGAGATGTTGGCGTGACCGAGGAGCTTCTGCACCTCGCGCAGACCGGCGCCGCCGTTGAGCATGTGCGTGGCGAAAGAGTGGCGCAAGGTGTGCGGCGTCACCCGGGCGGCCAGATCCAGCTCGCGGGCATAGTTCTTGATGATCAGCCACAGCCCTTGCCGGGTGAGCCGCTCGCCGCGCGGGTTGAGAAACAAGGTGCGCTCGCCCTGGTTGTCGCCCAGGAGGACCGGCCGGCCGCGGTCGAGATAGACGCGCACCGCCTTGACCGCTTCGGCATAAAGCGGCATGACCCGTTCCTTGCTGCCCTTGCCCACGCAGCGCACGGCGCCGGCGTCCAGGTTGATATCGTCCAAAGTCAGCCCGGCCACCTCGCTGACCCGCATCCCCGTGGCGTAGAGCACCTCGAGCAGCGCCGTATCGCGCAGCCCTTTCGCCGTCGGCCCCTGTTTGCCGGGCGCCGCCAGCAGTTGCTCCACCTCGTCGGGCGTGAGGGTTTGCGGCAATTGTTTCTTGACCTTCGGCGAGTCCAGGTCTTCGGCGGGGTTGTCCGCGATGACCTCGGTGCGCACCAGGAAGTTGAAGAAGGACTTCATCGCCGCAACCTTGCGCGCGACCGTGGCCGACGCGTACTCGCGGTCCTTCAGGAAGAGGATATAGCTGATGAGTTGGTCGCGCGTGACCCCATCCCAGTCTGCTTCCTCTCCCATCTGGCCCGGCTGCGTGATGAACGCGTGAAGCTGGGTCAGGTCGTTGTGGTAAGCGGCGGTCGTGTTGTCCGAACAGCCTTCTTCGGTGATCAGGTAGTTCAGGAAATCCTGGATGACGGCTTTCATGCGGATCCCTCCCCTCGCAGGCGACCCATGCGGTCGCGTATGACGGCCGGCATTCTACCATAACTTTGCATAAGAACAAAAAGTGGATGCTTCTCCTTCTTCCAGGTTCAGTGTTCCCTGTCCGCTCTCCAACGCCAGCAGCTTGGCCTTCATGTCCAGACCGCCGGCGAAGCCGTGGAGACTGCCATCGGAGCCGAAGATGCGGTGGCAGGGGATGATCAGCGGCACGGGGTTGTCGCCAAGAGCCGTGCCGACCGCCTGCGCCGCGCCCGGCCCGCCGCCCACCTGGCCGGCGATCCAGCCGTAGGTGCGCGTCTGGCCCCAGGGGATGCGCGCCGCCACGGCCCACACGGTCAACTCAAAAGACGTGCGCCCCCGTAGATCCAGTTCCACCGAAAACTCGCGCAGCTCGCCGGCAAAGTAAGCCTGCACCTGCCGCGCCACATCCAGGAGAAACGGATCTGCGGCGACCAGAACCGCGTCGGGATATTCGTGGCGGACAGCGCGTAACGCGGTGTCGTAGCTATGCACCGGCAGGGTCAGCAGGCGCAGCCCACGCTCCGAGGCGGCCAGCCCGATCCAGCCGGTGACGACCGGCGACCACGGATCAGGTTTCTGTGGAGAAACCTGATCCGTTACCTCGAAAACCATCGCGCACAGCTCATCAGCCATCCCCGCCTCCCTTCCTTCGCGCCGCCGCTTCCATCACGGCCCACGCGATCAGCAGCACCACGGAAGCAGCCAGCGTGGCGATGCTGACCGTCCGCACAACGACCGACGCCCACACCCTGGGTGACAACTGGCCCAGCGCCAACGTGATCAGCCCTACCGGCAGCACGCCGTTGAATGCCAGGGTCAGCCCCACCTGGCGCGGGTTAAGCGCCGGCTTACGGCGCATCCGGCCGTTCAGCCAGAACAACATGGCAAGCGGGAAAACGACGCCTATGATGAGGAGAAGTATGCCGATGATGATGTGCACGAGGCCCCCACTTACTCAAACCTTCCCCGCCGCCGCGCCCGCCAAATTCGCCACACCATCTTCAGGAACAGCACGCTGTCGGGGATCGGCCGGAAGTGGCTGACCTTGTCGCCATAGATGGTTCTGATGGGAACCCAGGCCAGACGAAAGCCGGCGAGCTGGGCGCGCAGAAGCAGCTCGACCTCGGCCTCGAAGCGTGCTGTGTCGGGTCGGACGGTCTGCATCACCCGGCGACCGAGCAGGCGGTAACCGCTCTGGTTGTCGGGAATCTGTCGGCCCATCGCGCGAGTCAGCAGCCAGGTGCCGACGGTGTTGCCGAAGCGACTCTTGCCCGGCATCTGCGCAAAACTGCGCTGCCCGATGATCACGTCACCCAGCCCGGCGCGGAACGCTTCGATGAATTTCGGGATCTCGTCCGGGTCATGCTGGCCGTCGGCGTCGAGCGTGATCGCGGCATCCACCTTGCGCGCGACCGCGTAGTCGAAGCCAGTGTTTAGAGCCTTGCCTTTGCCCTGGTTGGCGTTATGGACGATCACCTTTGCGCCGGCTAACGCCGCGGCCGCGCCCGTGCCGTCGGTCGAGCCGTCGTCAATCACGACCACGGGAAGAAATTTCAGCGCGCCCTTGACCACGTCGGCGATGTAGCGCGCCTCGTTGTAGGCGGGAATCAGGGCGATGATCTCGCCAGACTGTTTAGGATCGGGCATGATGTTGCTCCGTGATCAGGCTATCTTCCAGTGTACCGCGGGATGCGCCGGGCGTCAAAACTGTGGGTTACGTGCCTGGCACTTCGGAAGTGCCAGGCACGTGATCTACGGGGGTTCTGTGGATAACTGACCGCTTTGTTGTGGACAACCAGGGATGATTGTGGATAACCTGCGCCGTCACGCCCCCAGATAGGCGGGAGCGGAGCAGCGCCCCCTAGAGTTAGTGTTGCGATTTCCTCGCCAGTTGCCGCCGATGTGGATAACCGGCCTCTTTACCCTTCACTGCGTTCAGGGCAGGCCCGTGGATACGTCTTCTCCCACAATTCGCAATAGGCCAGGTGGACAGAAGGATCCAGGCGATCGCCGAATTCCATCGGCAGCGCCAGGCGCGCGATCAAGTCCTGCACATCGGCCAGGTCGCGCAGCCGGTGGGACACGCTGATACCCGACGCCAGCTTCAGCTCGATCAACTTTTCGAGCGTCACCACGCGAATGCCGCCGACCTCGACCGCCACCCCCGGCGCGGCCGGATCGGGAAAGGCCACTGGCTTGGGCCGGCCATCCCCAGGAAACTCCCCGCTGGTCACAATCTCGATGCGCGCACCGGTCTCGGTGTCGCGGAACGTCTTGCTGGCGCCACTGAAGGCCGGCCGGTAGCCGCGGCCGACCAGGCGTTGGTGGAAACGCTCCAATCCTGCCGCGGTCATCAGAAGATCAATGTCTTCGGTCAGGCGGGGATACCCGTGCTCGGCCAGGGCCAGGCCTCCCAATAAGGCGTAGGGAATCCCTTCCGCATCCAGTTGCCGCACCAGGCGGTGCAATGCGGTGTGGAGTGTGCCCGCGCCGCCGAAGTAGGCGCTGGCCTCGCGAAGCATCGAGTCGCCACCCTGCCGAAGCAGAAGCTCATAGTCGGTCATGGTCTTCACTCTTATAGCGGGTCACTTGCGGTCACTCCCAGCGGCTCACCAATTGAATTGTACCAAGTGAGTCCTGATGTGTCAAAGAGATCATTGACGGATGTCGAAAAAGAGGTTAGAATGCCGATCAACGAGCCCAAGCGCGGCGATATCCCGCGGTGGAGGTGAGATTATGTCCATGGTGATAGACTATCGCCAACGGTTGTTGGAGGAAACTAGCGATCTCTCCCCCCTGGAGATGGAAAAAATCTACCAGGCCGTGGTCTTTATCAAAGAAAAATTCCTCTCTGCCGATGAAACGCGTTATTACACCCCGTCCTGGATTGAGGCCGAACGGGAGGCAACCGCGGCACATGCGCGCGGGGGACTTCCGCGATTCCATTCGGTACGCGAGATGGCCGAGTATATCGAAGCTGGCGTGGATGAAGCGGCGGGATGAATGCGATGGAACTGGAGCTTTCGCCGCAGTTCGAGAAGAGCATGAGGCGGCTTGATCGCAAGACCCGCGAGTTGGTCTATGCCAAGCTGGATCTGTTCCTTCAGGACAAAGGCCACCCCTCTTTGCGTTACAAGCCGGTGCAGAGCCTGAAGCGCCTGCGTCCGCCGGTCAAGGAAATCTCCATTACCATGAGCATCCGCATTACTTTGCAGGAGTTCGAAGACTACATCTACTTGCGCAACGTGGGCGGACACGACATCCTGCCCTGAAGAACAAGCTGCATGGGCAGTTCATGCGACTCTTCAAGGAGGCGCGATATGACCGGAACAAAGTGACCGGCGCTTTGGAGACGCCGGTCACTTATCATCGCTTACACGACCTCCCCGACTACCTCTTTCGCAAACACGATCCTGCCACCTTCCACATCCGCCACCACCGCATCCCCACGCTGGAACTTGCCTTCCAGCAGCGCCAGCGCCAGCGGATCCTGGACGTGTTGCTGGATCGCCCGCTTGAGCGGCCGGGCGCCGTAGGTCGGATCGTAGCCGGCCTCGGCCACGAAGGCGCGGGCACGATCGGTCAGGCGCAGCGTCAGTCCGCGCTCGGCCAGCATCTTGCTCAGCCGCCGCAACTGGATCTCCACGATCTGGCCCAGGTGCTCACGCGTCAGCGAGTGGAACGTCACGATCTCGTCCACCCGGTTCAGGAACTCCGGTGGGAACGCGCCGCGCAGGGCATTCAGCGCCCGCTCCGACCGCTGGCTGTCGCTCAGCGCCGGGTCGTTGATGTACTGGCTGCCGATGTTGGAGGTCATGATCACCACGGTGTTCTTGAAGTCCACCGTGCGGCCATGCCCATCGGTCAGCCGGCCGTCGTCCAGCAGTTGCAGCAGCGTGTTGAACACCTCGCGATGCGCCTTCTCGATCTCGTCAAAGAGCACCACGCTGTAGGGCTTGCGACGGACCGCCTCGGTGAGCTGCCCACCCTCGTCGTAGCCCACGTAACCGGGCGGCGCGCCGATCAGCCGGCTGACGGTGTGGCGCTCCTGGTATTCGCTCATGTCAATGCGGATCATCGCCGCTTCGTCGTCGAACAGGAACTCGGCCAGCGCGCGGGCCAGCTCGGTCTTGCCGACGCCGGTCGGCCCCAGGAAGATGAAGCTGCCGATGGGCCGGTTCGGGTCTTGCAAGCCGGCGCGGGCGCGGCGGACCGCGTTCGCCACGGCCCGGATGGCCTCGTCCTGGCCGATGACCCGCTCGTGCAGCCGATCTTCCATCTTCAGCAGCTTTTGGATTTCGCCTTCCAGCAGCTTGCTGACCGGGACGTGCGTCCAGGTGGAGACCACCTCGGCAATCTCCTCGGCGCCGACCTCTTCTTTCAGCAACATGCCGCGGCGCTGCATCTCGCCCAACTGGGCTTCGGCGTCCTTCAACGCACGCTCCAGCCCGGCTAGCTTGCCGTATTGTAACTCGGATGCGCGCGAGTAGTCATAACGGCGCTGCGCATCTTCCATCGCGTGGCGAGTCTGCTCGATCTCCTGCTTCACGCTCGCCACGTGCGCGATCACCTCGCGCTCGCGGCCCAGGCGCGCGTCCAGGCTGCGCCGTTCCTCTTGCAGATCGGCCAGCTCGCGCTCGATGGTCGCCAGCCGCGCCTTCGCGGCTTCGTCGTTTTCCCGTTTCAGCGCCTCGCGCTCGATCTCCAACTGCATGGCCCGCCGCTTGATCTCGTCCAACTCGGCCGGATCGGAGGTGATCTCCATGCGCAATCGGCTGGCGGCCTCGTCAATCAGGTCAATCGCCTTGTCGGGCAGGAAGCGGTCGGCGATGTAGCGGTGCGACAGCGTGGCCGCGGCGATGACGGCCGCGTCGGTGATGCGGACGTTGTGGTGCACCTCGTAGCGTTCCTTCAGCCCGCGCAGGATCGAGATGGTATCCGCCACGGTCGGCTCGTCCACCAGCACCGGCTGGAAGCGCCGCTCCAACGCCGGGTCCTTCTCGATGTGTTTGCGGAACTCGTCGAGCGTAGTGGCGCCGATGGCGTGCAGCTCGCCGCGGGCCAGCATCGGCTTGAGCATATTGCTGGCGTCCATCGCGCCCTCGGCCGCGCCCGCGCCCACGACGGTGTGCAGCTCGTCAATGAAGAGGATGACCTGGCCGGCCGCGTCAGTGATTTCCTTGAGCACGGCCTTGAGCCGCTCCTCGAACTCGCCGCGGTACTTCGCGCCCGCGATCAGGCTGCCCATGTCCAGGGCGACGACGCGCTTGTCCTTTAACCCTTCGGGCACGTCCCCGCGGACGATGCGGGCCGCCAGCCCCTCGACGATGGCGGTCTTGCCCACGCCCGGCTCGCCGATCAACACGGGGTTGTTCTTGGTGCGCCGGCTGAGGATCTGGATGGTACGGCGGATCTCCTCATCGCGGCCGATGACCGGGTCGAGCTTGCCCTGCCGCGCCATCTGGGTCAGGTCGCGGCCGTATTTCTCCAACGCCTGGTAGGTGGCCTCGGGATTCTGGCTGGTGACGCGCTGGCTGCCGCGAATCGCGGTCAGCGCAGCCAGGATGCGGTCGCGGGTGATGCCGAGCCGCGCCAGCAGCTTTGCCGCGCCCGCGCCGTTGTCGCTCGCCAACGCCAGCAGCAGGTGCTCGGTGCTGACGTAAACGTCGTGCATGGCCGCGGCCTCGCCCTGCGCGTCCTGGAAAACGCGGCTGAGCTGCCCGCTCACACCGGTCTGGACGTTGCTGCCATAGGCCTTCGGCCGCCGCGCCAGATCGGCTTCGAGCTGGCCCTGCAGGGCGACCGCCAGGGAATCGCCCCTACCACCCCCGCCCACCTGGGTGATGATCTCCGGCAC
>JAPLHB010000168.1 GCA_026389845.1 Chloroflexota bacterium | reverse complement strand
GCGTGAAACTGTTTCGGTTTGGCAGAAAGGCGGTCATAATCGATCATTGAAGCGGTCTCCTTGTTTGGTCGATCTCTTGATTACACAAGGATACCGCCTGTGGCCAATCAGCGCCAGATCAAATCGTGATAATGTCTATTGGATCTGCACGCCGCCGCTGACGCTGCCGCCGTAGAGGAGGCCGTAATCCAGGGTGAAGTCGAAGGGGGAGCCGCCGGACCCGCTCGCCTCTACCCACTTCCAGCCGTCGCTGGCAGGGGTGTTGTCGTTGAACGTGTCCGCGTCGGTACCGCGCTTGAAGTAGAGCCGCGGCCGCGTGCCGGGCACGCTGGCCACGCCGGCGGCCGCGCTGACGAAGACGTTGCTCAACGTCGGCCCGGTCAGGTCGGTCGTGGTGGTCGGCAGGGCGGTGTAGCTGATCGCCGGCGGCGCCGAGACGCTGCCCCAGTTTCCGGCATAGGCGCCGAGGTCCACCGGCGTCAGCCCGGCGCGGGTCTGGCCGGCGTAGTCGTCGGTCACAGTCGGGATATCCACCCCGGCGGCTTCGGCCACGGTGGGACTCTGCACGCGCAGATCTACGCTGGCTGCATCCCCCGTGGCGTTGACGAAGCCGACCTGCCCCAGCGCGGTCGGGCTGAACGAGTGCCCGTCCTGCCCCGAGGCGGTCTGCCAGGCGTCCAGGGTGTAGTCGGTATAGCTCTCGCGGATCAGCATCCCACCCGCGCCGCAGGCTAGGAAGACGTTGTAATCGCTGGTCAGGCCGGTGGTCGTAGCGAAGAAAGCGGCGTTGTGCTGCTCAGGCCCGCTGCTGCTGTTGACGCGGGCGTTGACCAGCAGGTTATTCTGTAAAGTCAGTGCGTCATAGGAGCTGTAGAAGGCATAGGTGGGATGATAGTATGCGTTGGGGGCCACCGGCCCGCCGCCGATGTAGACCGAGTTGAAGTAGAAGCTGGCCGCCGCGGCCTGCTGGATGCCATAGAAAGTGTAGTTACGGGTGATCGCCGCGCCCGTTGCGTCCACCCCCAGCCGTACAACGTTGTTCTGGTACGTCCCCGTTCCGCCGCCATAGATGCCGGTGACGACGCCGAAGGCGTAGGCGTTGCTGCCGCCGATGGAGATGCTGTGGACAAAGTTGCGGCTGACCAGGTTCGTGGCGGTCGCCGGCGCACGGAAATAAATGCCGTAGGGATGAATGGTGTTGCTGGTCGCTGGCTCGCTGGAGAGCGCATACACCACGTTCTGCGCCACGATCTGGTCGCCGGCCGTGGTCGCGGCCTGCGCGATGCCGACCAGCGCGGCATTATGGGTGGTGTCTTGCGTGTTGCCGTTCGAGGTCAGGTTGCGCACGGTGTTGCCGGTGATGGTGTTGGCGCCGGCCGTGGTGCGGATGCCGGCCGTCTGCCCGCCGGAGGCGACGCCGCCGTAAGCGTTACGCAGGTTAGCCACCGTGTTGCCGGTGATGACGACCGTCCCGCTGCTGTTCGATTCGATGCCGCGCACGTACTGTCCATAGGACGCAGAGTTAGCGAAAGCCGCCTGGATACTGTCGGCGGTGGTCAGGCTGCCCACCGTGTTGCCGGTGATGGTGGCATTCCCGGCCCCGGTGGTGGCGATGCCCACGAAGGCATGAGACACATTGAACACTTCGATGGGGGTTTTTGTCCCCGCCACGGAGATCGCGCCGATGGTATTGTTGGCGATGGTCACGTTGGCGGAACTCGCCGCATAGATGCCGTAGCTAACTACGCCTACATCCTCCGAGCTCTAGCCGGTCACCTGCACCGAGCCGGTACCCGTGCCGCTGCCGATGGTGTTGCTGCTGATATTCACCGCGCCGCTGGCCACGGTGATGCCACTCCATAGCCTGGCCCAGTAACCAATATTGGCTTTGGAAAGAAGGGTGATGTTGGCAATGGTGTTGCCCTGTATGCTGCTGGCAGTCGTCGTCCCGGCATTGAGATAAATGCCATCAAACGTTGTGATCCCATTGAGGTCGCCGCAGGTCCAGGCTGCGCCGCCGCCATCGGGCTGGCTGCCGCCGATGATGTTGTCGGTGATGGTGTAGCCGTCGCCGCTCTTGATCCAGATGCCATATTGGTACCGTGGGGTGAGTGTCGGCGGCGCGTCCTGGTAGATGCTGTTGCCGGTGATCGTCCAGCCGCCGGTGACGCCGTTATCAAGCCAAACAGCAGCCGAGTCACCGCCGCAGTAGAAATGGTGCAAGCGGTTATTGGTAATCGTATTGCCGCTGATATCATCATACGCGAAGATGAGGCTGCAACTTTGCGTCGCGCTGCCGCGTACTTCGGAGTGGTCAATGACGTTGTCATTGCTGCCGCGGAAAAATTCTACGACCGATTGGCCCACACCGGTGATCGTGAGGTATTGGAGGGTGTTGTGCGTCGAGCCAGTCGAGCCGTCGAAGTACACCGCGTTGCCGCTCGCGCTCGTGTTGCCGATGGTCAGTTCCGAATTGCTGCCTACGCCGCCCGGCCGGCCGTCGAGGATCACGTTGCTCACATCTTGCAGGTAGATGATCTCCGACGCGCTGCTGGTCATGCTCAGCCCGCTGGCGTCGGCTGCCGGCCGTATGGTGACGGTGTTGATCGCGCTGCTGCCGGGGAACGCGCGGATCATCAATGGGAAGGTCTCGTAGGCGCTGTAAGAGCGTGTTTTGAAAGTAAAATAGAGATCGCCTTGTAGATTTGACATTTTGACGATTTTCCGGTGTCATGCTCCGTACATGATGTACCCATCTCCCCCTTAGGAGCAAGCTCACCGATGAACCGCCAAGCCTATGAGACCGATCTCAGCGATATCAGCTGGGAACTCGTGGCCCCCCTCATTCCGCCGGAGAAACGCGGGGGCCGGCATCGCCGCGTCGAGATGCGCGAAGTTCTCAACGCGAGCTTCTAT
>JAPLHB010000093.1 GCA_026389845.1 Chloroflexota bacterium | reverse complement strand
CACCGTCCGCGCCGACGAAGAGGGGATCACCCCGCGCGCGGTCGTGGATCGCTATCACCCGCGCAACACCGAGACGCTGCGCCGGCTGGGCATCAGCTTCGATCTGTTCACCGAGACCGACACCGAGAACCATTGGGCGGTTACGCAGGAGCTTTTCACGACGCACCTGGCGCACGGCTACCTGTATCGCGATACCACGCCCCAGTTATACTGCGCGGACTGCCAGAAGTGGCTGGCCGACCGCTACGTCGAGGGCGTCTGCCCCTTCTGCGACTATGATGGCGCGCGAGGCGACCAGTGCGACAACTGCGGCCGCGCTTACGATGCCACGGCCTTGCTCAAGCCGCGCTGCAAATACTGCGGGGGCAAAAACATCGAAACCCGGGAAACGGAACACTTCTTTCTGAATCTGGCAAAGCTCAACGACCCGCTGCTGGCCTGGCTGAACGACGGGCACAAAGACCACTGGCGGCCCAACGTGCTCAACGCCACCCGTGCCCGGCTGGAAAGTCGCGATCTGCGCGGCCGGCCGATCACCCGCGACATCGCGTGGGGCGTCACTATCCCCGTGCCCGGCTTCGAGAAGAAGCGCATCTACGTCTGGTACGACGCGGTGATCGGCTACCTGTCCGCCAGCAAGGAATGGGCCAAACTGATCGGCCGGGGGGAGGCCTGGCGGGCCTGGTGGCAAGACCCCGACGCCCGCACCTATCACTTCATCGGCAAGGACAACATCGAGTTTCACACGATCATCTGGCCCGGCCTGTTGATCGCCTACGACCGCAGCTTGAACCTGCCTTACGACGTGCCGGCGAACGAATACCTCAACGTCGAGGGCCGCAAGCTCAGCAAGAGCCGGCGCTGGGTGATCACGATGGGCGACGCGTTGGATCGCTACGATCCCGACCCCTGGCGCTACGCCCTGGCCGCCAGCTTGCCGGAGGGCCAGGACGTCAACTTCACCTGGGAAGAATTCGTGCGGCGGAACAACGAGGAGTTGGTGGCGACCTGGGGCAACCTGGCGAACCGGGTGCTCGGCTTCGCCTACAAGCGGTTCGATGGCCGCGTGCCGCAGCCGGGTGAATTCGACGCGGCGGACCGCGCGCTGCTCGATCAGATCGAGCCGACCTTCCAGCGCGTCACGGCCCTGCTCGACGCCGTCAAGCTGAAGCAGGCTCTCGAAGCGGCGATGGGGCTGGCGCACGAGGCGAACCGCTATCTAAACCTGAAGGAACCCTGGCACCAGATCAAAACCGACCCGGCGGCCGCCGCGACCTCGGTCTTCGTGGCGTTGCGGGTGATTGACACGCTCAAGACTCTCTTTGCGCCTTACCTGCCGTTCACCTGTCAACGGCTGCATGGCTACCTGGGCTACGACGGCGAGCTATTCGGCCGGAGCTACCTGGAAGAAGCGGCGGAGACCGAACGCCAGCATCTCGTACTACGCTACGACGACAGCGGGGCAACCGGCAGGTGGACGGTCAGCGACCTCCAGCCGGGCCAACCGCTGCGCTCGCCCGCCGCGTTGTTCCTGAAGCTGGAGCCTTCGGTGGTAGATCAGGAGATCGAGCGGATGCAATCCGGGGGTTAAAAAGAAAGGGGCCCCAAGCAACCGTCTGGCCTTCTGCAGTCTAGCCCGGTATCTTTCTCGCTCCAACTCTTTGCCTGGGCTTCACGCCTTGTCTCCGGCGTTGCTTGCAGGGCATCTTGGTTTAGCGAGTTCCAGATCTCTGGAAAACTTACGGGAACTAGATGGGCCGTTCGATTTCTCGGGGCTCCCTTGCCGCAGTTCCAACAACCGAGCCGTGCTACCTGTGCTTTCTGGTTTTCCGGGGCTGACCGTCAGGGCTTACACCTTCCGAATCTACCGGTACTTACCTTCCGCCCTGATCGCACCTGAACGGTTGCTTTTCCATTGGCGATTTGAGTATAGCAGTCCACCCCCTGATTGTCAAGTGATTTCTCGTAATTTTAAGGTTGTAGTCGTAGGGATTGCGGATATGTGGATAGCTGCTCGCGGCGCGTCCCCAGCCTACAACCTGTGGGGTGCGCGAGCTGGGGCGGCGCTATTGGCGGCGGTCCAACACCTGCCGCGCGTGGGGATGCGACGGGGATAACCTGGAACGCAGCCGGATAACGTCCATCCGGCCCGCACGCCCCGGCGCGCCCCCATGTGTAGGGGCCGGCGCCGTTGGCGACGCCCTATGTCGTGGGCGCGAGCGCTCGTACGGCGGGAGAGGCGGGCAAGCTGTGGGGGAGGACGGCGAGGCCCCTGTGGGTGACTGTGGATGATTCGGTGGCTTATCCCCAATCGTTCTGTGGATAGCCGGAAGCTTTTTGGCCCCCGGCTCGCGAACGTGATATACTCTGCATTTGTGCATCTGAACTGAGCTTTGCGTGATGAACGTGTCATGGAGTGCGTAGCAGCTTGCGAAATCGTCATGAAGAACCTTCCGTGCGTCTGATGACGTACAATATCCATCGGTGGGCCGGGCAGGATGGCCGGCTGGACGTGACTCGGCTGGCCGCGGTGATCCTGGCTGCTGGCGCCGATGTCGTGGGATTGAACGAAGTGCTGCATCCGGTGATGACCGGTGCGTGTGCCTCCGAGCCATTGGCCGATCTGGCGCGGCGGCTGGGGATGGTCTACACCTTTGGGCCGAGCGGTTGGGTGGATCGCAGCTCCGGCTGGCACGGCCCGGTGGGGAACGCGCTGCTCAGCCGGTATCCGCTCGAAAACGTCGCCAATACCCTTTTGCCGCGCCTGCCTGGCAGCAAGCAGCGGTCGCTCTTGGGGGCCACGCTGGCATCCGGCCCGGTGCGTGGATTGACCGCGTTCGTGACGCACCTGGATCATGCCTTCGAGGGCACGCGGCTCTGGCAGATGCGCGGCGCACTCGACAAGATGTCCCCACACGGCCCCCATTTTTTGGGCGGCGACTTCAACACGCCCGGCTTTCTCGGCGCGTATTCACGGCGCCTGCTGCCGCCCGTACTGCGCTCGCTGCGCAGGGCCGGCTATGCGGATGCGTTCGGTGTCGTGGGCCGCGGCGCCGGGCGTACTTTCCCGGCGCGTTCACCATTGGTGCGAATTGACTTTCTCTTTTTCCCCGGCCGATGGGCGCACGGTCTACGTTCTGCCCGCACTCTCGATCCGAGCGAGACGCGCGATGCCTCGGATCACCGGCCGGTGGTCGTGGAATGGGCCTGGCCCGAAACGCTGGCGACGGCCGCGTGATCGAGCGAGGGGGGCAGGATGAAGGTTCTGACCTACAACGTCCACGGCTGGCTGACGCCTGATGGCGCGGCCAACCTCGATCTGGTGGCCGAGGTCATCGCGGCCAGCGGCGCCGATCTGGTGGGGCTGAACGAGGTGTTTCATCCCTGGCCGGCTGGCGACGGCTTAGCCCTGGCAGCCCTGGCGCAGCAGTTGGGGATGGCCTATGCGTTCGGGCCGACCCTGGTCGAGGGCCAATCGCCCCGCAATTCGCCTTACGGCAACGCCCTGCTCAGCCGGTGGCCGATCCTGGCCTACGCCGCGCATCGTCTGCCCCCCACGCCCGGCCACGAGCCGCGCGGTCTGCTGGAAACGCGGGTCATGCTCCCAGCCGGTCAGTCGTTCACGATCTACGTGATGCACCTCGATCATCGCGCCGAAGCCGTGCGGTTGACCGAGTGGGCCGCCACCCAAACCTGGCTGGGCCGCGAGCGCGGCCGGCCGCACCTGGTCATGGGTGATTTCAACGCGTTGGCCCTCTCCGATTATCCCACGCCTGATGCCCAGGCCATCGTGGCCCGGCAGAACGCTGCCCAGGGTTGGGTCCCGCCCGCGTTCGATCTCGTCCCCCAAGCGCTCAAGGCCGGCTATGTGGATGCGTTCGTCCAGGCCGGCGGGCAGCCCTGCGGCGGGGCGACCTGGCCCACCCCGCAGCCCGAGCGACGGATTGACTACATCCTGCTGCCCCACTTCTGGACCGGCGCGCTGGTAAGCTGCCGGCGGTTCGAGCATCCGTTGGCGAGCCAGGCGTCCGATCACCTGCCGATGCTGGCGGAATTGCATGACTTCAATCAGTGACCAGGTTTCATCTTCCAGCCCCGCCTGGTGGGATGCCCGCTATCGCGCCAGCGATGCGCGTTGGGACACCGGCATCGTGCCGCCGGAAGTGGTGGCGTTGGTGGCGTCGGGCGTGTTGATCCCCGGTTGGGCGCTCGACCTGGGGTGCGGCCCCGGAGTCAGCAGTCGCTATCTGGCCCGGCACGGCTTCCGCGTGATCGGTGTTGACCTCTCGCTGGTGGCGTTGCGACGGGCGAACGCGGCCGCTGTGGGCGCGCCTGCGTTCTTTTGCGCCGGCGACGTGGCCGACCTGGGCTTTCTGCGTATCCAAGCGGCCGTAGCCCTGGATATCGGCTGTTTCCACTCCCTTCCCCCGGAGCGTCGCGCCGACTACATCGCGTCGCTGGCGGCGCATCTGCTGCCGGGCGCGTGTTACCTCCTCTACGCGTTCGCACCGAGCCTGGACACAACCTCCGCCCCGAGCGGCCTTGCCCCGCGCGATCTGGCCGCCTTTGCCCCTGCGTTTACGTTGCTCCAGGCCCAGCACGGCGCCGATGGAGATCGTCCGTCGGTCTGGTATCTCTTTCGGAGGACGAACGATGGAGGACGAACGACGAACGACGAATGACGAATGGCTTTGGTCGTCCGTCGTTCGTCATTCGTCGCTCCAAACCGTTGCCCGGCTTACTTACGTCTCCCCTCAATGGTGCTAGGATACACTTGCTGCGTGCAAACTAAGCCAGGGAGATCAGGTATGCCGTTCTTCGAGAATCCTCTCAAACGAGTCGAGCGTCTGAAGCGAGTGACTAATACGCCGAAGCCGGGAGGCGGTGATCGAGTGCCGCCAGGCCAGTTCCTTACCGAGAAGTTTCCGGTACTGCATTACGGCTCGGTTCCCATCTATCGGAGCCTTGCCGACTGGGATTTCCGCGTCTTCGGACTGGTCGAGGAGCCGCTGCGCTTCACCTGGGAGGAGCTGATGAAGCTGCCGACGGTGACCCAGACAGTGGACATCCACTGCGTCACCCGCTGGAGTAAGCTGGATACGACCTGGACGGGCATCCCCTGGCGCGAGTTGATGAAGTTGCTCAAGGTCAAGCCCGAAGCCACGCACGCCATGGCCCATTGCGAGCACGGTTTCACGGCCAACGTCGGCTTGGAAGTATTGGATGACGACGATACGATGTTGGCCTTCCTGTACGACGGCAAGCCGCTGGAGCCGGATCATGGCTATCCGCTGCGTCTGCTGGTGCCCAAGAAGTACTTCTGGAAGAGCGCCAAGTGGCTGCGCGGCATCGAGTTCATGGCCGGCGACCGCCCCGGCTTCTGGGAGCGCAACGGGTATCACATGCAAGGGGATCCGTGGCGAGAGGAACGGTTTGGGTGGTAAGTGCGATAGTACGATAGTGCAATAGTTCGGCAGTTATCCTGGACAGAGGGGAGGCGGCGCGTGGGCGCGAACCTCCCCTTTGCGCGTCTTCGGTTGCGCACGTGCCAGGCACTTCCGAAAAGTGCCTGGCACGTGAATCACAATCGCCGTCTATTGGACGCATCCCCCAACGTAGTGTAAACTTCCCCTGCATCAATATCCAATCCGCCGAGGCCCTTTTTGTCAACTCAGGCCATCCCGCTCTCACCCGCACGACCCACCCGCGCCTATCTGGCGCTCGTGGTGGGCATGTTGTGCATCAGCTTTACGGCGATCTTTACCAAGTGGGCACACGTGCCCGGCCCGGTCTCGGCAGCATGGCGCATGACGATTGCGGCCGTCGTGCTGGCCGCGCCTTTCATCCGGCAGGCGCGGCGGTGGACGCCGGCCGCGCGATCAGGTGTACCCTGGGGCATCGCGGGCGGCCTGTCGTTCGGGCTGAACCTGGGTCTGCTCAACACGGCGCTGCTGCTCACCTCCGCGGCGACGGCGACCCTGCTCGACAACACCGCGCCCATCTGGGTCGGCATCGGCGCGATGCTCGTCTTCGGTGAGCGGCTCAAGGGGTGGTATTGGGCCGGTCTCGCGCTCGCGCTGACCGGCGCAGCAGTGGTGACGGGCTTCAACCCGGCGGCCGGCTTCGTGCCCAATCGCGGGGACGCCATCGCCTTCGGCGGCGCGACCTTCTACGCCACGTATCTGCTGGTCACTCAACGCGGCCGGCGCAACCTGGACAGCCTCTCCTACCTCTGGCTGGTGGTGGCGACTTCGGCGGTCGCCCTGACGCTCGCCAGCCTGGTGTTGCACCTGCCGCTCTTCGGCTACAGCATCCGTTCCTACGCTTCGCTGATCGCGGTGGGGATCTTCTCCCAGGCCGGCGGCTGGCTGTTGATCAACTACGCCCTGGGCTACCTGCCCGCGTCCACGGCTGTAATTGTCCTACTCGGCCAGCCGGTCGTGACCGGACTGCTTTCGATCCCGCTGCTGGGCGAAATGTTGACGGCCCGGCAGGTGGTCGGAGGGCTGGTGGTGCTGACGGGGATCTATCTGTGCCTGAAACGGAACGGCAATGGATGAGCGAAGGGCGAATCGGCAAATCGGCAAATGGTAGATAGCAGAACGTCAATACCCAATACCCAATACCCGTCATCCGGTCTCCGAGACCGCCTCGATGATTTTCTTGCGGCTCATACTACGCTCACTCTGGCGACGGTCGGGTCGGATGGCTCTCCCGCGGCGGCGGCCGTGTTCTATGCCCACGACGCCGATCTGGCCCTCTACTTCCTTTCGGAGGAGCGGACGCAGCACGGGCAGAACTTGCTGGCGAATGGGCAGGTCGCGGGGACGATCCAGGCCGATGGGCAGGATTGGCGTGCGATCCGCGGTCTGCAGGTGCAGGGCGCGGCGCGGCCGGTGACGGCGGCGGAATGGCCGCACGCTGCGGCGCTCTACGGCCGGAAGTTCGCTTTCGTCGGGGCACTGCTGGCAGGGAGTACAGGGCCTGGCGTGCTCACCGGGCCGCTGGCGCGTGCCCGCTTTTGGGTGCTGCGACCGCGATGGTTCCGGTTGATTGATAACACGGTACGGTTTGGGTACAAAGAAGAGTTGGTGTTGTGAGAGAGGGCTGGATATGCAATCAGGCAAAATCCGCACGATTGTTCTGGGTATTTTCCTGCACGAGGGCCGGCTGCTGGTGTTCGAGGGCGGTGACCCGGCTACCGGGCGCATCTTCTATCGGCCGCTCGGCGGCGGCATCGAGTTCGGGGAGCAGAGCCACCAGGCCTTTGTCCGCGAAAGCCGCGAAGAGCTCGGCGCCGAGGTGACGCACGCCCGTTATCTGGGGATGCTCGAAAACATCTTTACGCTCGACGGACGGATGGGTCACGAGATGGTGCTGCTCTACGAAGCCGAGTTCGCTGACCCGGCCCTGTATGTGCGGGAGGCGTTTCCGTTGGCGAACGACAACGGCGAACCGATCAAGGTGCTCTGGAAACCGCTGGCCGACTTCGAGACCGGCGCCTTGCTCGTGCCCAGCGGGTTGTTGGAGCTGATCCGTAATGGCCGGACTGCCTGATATCCAGCTCATCCTGCGCCCCGGCATCGTCGAGATGGGCTGGGGCCATCCCGACCCGGCGCTGCTGCCCGTGGATGACATGGCCCGCGCCGCCGACTTTGCCCTGCGTCGCGATGGCCCGGCCGCCCTGGCCTACGGCGCGGAGCAGGGACCGGGCCGGCTGATCGAGCCGTTGGCCGCATGGCTGGCGCGCCGCGAGGGGAGCGAACTCCCGCCGGAGCAGCTCTTCATCACCGGCGGCGTCTCCCAGGGCCTCGATCTGCTCTGCACGCTGCTGACCCGCCCCAGCGATGCGGTCCTGGTCGAAGCGCCCTCCTATCACCTGGCGCAGCGTATCTTCCACGATCACGGCTTGTGCCAGATCCCTGTTCACGCCGATGAAGGCGGGCTGCGTCCCGATGCGCTGGCCGCGGCGTTGGCTGAATTGCGGCGAGAGGGGCGCGCGGCGCGTTTTCTCTACACCGTGCCGACCTTCGGCAACCCGACCGGCGCGACCCTGTCGCTGGAACGCCGGCAGGTCATCCTCTCCCTGGCGAACGAGGCCGGCCTGACGATCGTCGAGGACGACGTCTACCGCCATCTCTGGTACGACGCGCCCCCGCCGCCGTCGTTGTTCAGCCTGGCGCCGGCCGGCCGTGTGATTCGGCTCGGCTCGTTCAGCAAGCTGCTGGCCCCCGGTCTGCGCCTGGGCTGGCTGACCGCGGCGCCGGAGCTGGTGCGGCGGTGCGCGGGCAGCGGTCTGCTCGACAGCGGCGGCGGGGTGAGCCATTTCGCGGCGCACGTGGTCGCTGCCTATCTCGAGCTGGGGCTGCTGGACGACCACGTCGAGCGGCTGCAAGCGGCATACCGGCGGCGCCGCGCTGCGCTGCTCGCCGCGCTGGCGCGTCATCTGCCCCCGGGCTGCCGGTGGATCGCGCCCGGCGGCGGCTTCTTCCTCTGGCTGCAACTGCCGGCGGGGTGCGACAGCGCGGCCCTGCTGTCCGCGGCCGAGCGAGCGGGCGTTTCCTACGTGCCGGGCGGCCGCTTTTTCCCCGGTGGGGGCGGGGAGCGGTACTTGCGGCTGGCGTTCAGCTTGTTGTCGGCGGAGGAGTTGGCCGAAGGCGCGCGGCGGTTTGGGGATGTGCTTCGGTAGGTAAGCCGGTTGTGGGCCGCGAGAATCTTCCTTACCACAAAGACACCAAGACACCAAGCCCTTGAGAACTTCGTGCCTTTGTGGTGATGGGTTCGGTTGCGGCAGGAGGCCGCACTATGAGCGATAATGAAGACTTTCGTCGTACCTCGGATGATGCGGCCCGCCTGGGCCACCCATCCTACGTCTGGCGCGCGGGGCAGGAGCGGCGGCTGGCGTTGGTGAGCCAATGGACCAGACTGGAGGGCGCGGCCATCCTCGACGCCGGCTGCGGCGTGGGGATGTATACCGAGCAGTTCCGCCGGTTCAGCGACCGCGTCGCCGGCGTGGAGGTGGACCTGCCCGTCGCCCGGCAGGCGCGCTCCCGCATCCCAGGCATCGTCCTGGCCCCGGCCGAGGCGCTCCCCTTCGCCGACGGCAGCTTTGACGTGGTATTCTCTCACGAGGTCATAGAGCATGTGAGCGACGATCGCGCGGCCGCGGCCGAGATGGCCCGCGTGACCGCGCCCGGCGGCCGGATCGTCCTCTTTTGCCCCAACCGGCTCTATCCCTTTGAGACGCACGGCCACTACTGGCGCGGACGCTATCACTTCGGCAACACGCCGCTGATCAACTGGCTGCCCGATCCGCTGCGCAACCGGTTCGCGCCTCACGTGCGCGCATACACCGGGCCGGGGTTGCGCCGGCTGTTCGCGGGGCAGGATGTGCGGGTTGTGCATCACCGCGTCATCTACCCCGGCTTCGACAACGTGGTCGCCCGCCGGCCGGCGCTCGGTCGCGTGCTGCGCCGGGTGCTCTACGCTCTGGAGCACACGCCGCTGCAGGCGTTCGGGCTGAGTCATTTCCTGGTGTTGGAGCGGATATCCGGAATCAATGCGTAGGTGAATTAGTGGACACGGTTTGACTGGCTCTCAAAGCGCGATTTGCCCCACACATTCACCCCTTGTATACTACTGCCGTAGTGTTGGGTACAGGTAATTGCGAAGCTACGTCGCCCGCCGGTTCCCTCATCGCTTCCCCTCGGCGCGCACGCGACCCCGCCCTGACCCGCGGAGGTGCTGCCATGTCCACTCGATCTGTTTGCCAACGGTTCTTCTTTGTTAGCTTGGTGCTCATCCTGAGCCTGCTCCTGCCAGTAGACCATCCGCCTGCAGTGGCACAACAGCCGCCGGCCGTGCCCGACCAAACCGTCCGTAGTTCGCCGGTCATGTTCATCGAGAACGTTGGCCAGTTCGCCGAGGACGCGCGCTTCCAGGTGCGCGGCGGAGACGGTACGATGTGGCTGGCCGAAGATGCGCTGTGGATCACGATCATGGCGCTGAGCGAGGCAGCCCGCCCGGATCGTGATCCCCGCGCCGGCCTGCCCACGGCTCAGCCGTTGGCGGCCCCCGAAACACCGCGCACCGGCGTGAACATCCGTCTCTCCTTCCCCGGCGCCAACGCGCACCCACGGCTTGAAGCGTTCGACCGCCTGGACACCGTCGTCTCCTACTTCCTCGGCAACGACCCGGCGCAGTGGCGGCCGGACGTGCCCGTGTGGGGCGGCGTCCGCTATGTGGACCTGTATCCCGGCGTGGATCTGGAGATCACGGGCGAGGGCGGGCAGATGGTGCAACGGCTGGCCGTCCGGCCCGGCGCGGACCTGAGCGCAGTGCGCCTGCTTGTGGAGGGCGCCGATGCCGTGGCATTGGACGGAGACGCCTTGCGCCTGAGTACGGCCGCGGGCGAGTTCACCATACCGCTGCTGCAAATCGAGAAGTCGAGCGGCGCAGCCGCGGTGCAGCCCCGCGGCGCTCTGGCGTTCGATGTGGCCGCGCCCTTCGCCCCGGCGCATTCCAATCGGCAATCGGCAATCGCAAATCTGCAATCCCCAGCCGACAGCCCCGCCGACCTCCCCTACGCCACCTTCCTGGGCGACAGTAGTGACGACGAAGGCAGCGGCATCGCCGTGGACGGGGCGGGCAGCGCCTATGTGACGGGCTATACCCTGTCCAGCGACTTCCCTACCACGCCGGGCGCCTTCGACTCGAGCTTCAACGGCGGCAGCTACGACGCCTTCGTGGTCAAGTTGAACCCCGCGGGCAGCGGGCTGGCCTACGCCACCTTCCTGGGCGGCAGTAGCGATGACTTTGGCTCCAGCATCGCCGTGGACGGGGCGGGCAGCGCCTACGTGACGGGCGACACCAACTCCAGCGACTTTCCCACCACGCCGGGCGACTTCGACACCAGCTACAACGGCGGCGACGACGCCTTCGCGGTCAAACTAAACCCGACCGGCAGCGCGTTGGCCTATGCCATCTTCCTGGGCGGCAGTGGTGACGACTATGGCAACGCCATCGCCGTGGACGCGGCGGGCAGCGCCTACGTGATGGGCAGCCCCTCCTCCAGCGACTTGCCCACCACGCCGGGCGCCTTCGACACCAGCTACACCGGCGGCGGCATCGACGCCTTCGTGGTCAAGCTGAACCCCGCCGGCAGCGGACTGGCCTACGCCACCTTCCTGGGCGGCAGTGGTGATGACTGGGGCAGGGCCATCGCCGTGGATGCGGCGGGCAGCGCCTACGTGACGGG
>JAPLHB010000149.1 GCA_026389845.1 Chloroflexota bacterium | reverse complement strand
TTTTATATTGTAATATTTTTTAAATATATCCATCTGTTTAATGTGAAGGTTAGTCATGTAATATTGAAAGGTGAAAATATGAATATTAATTTAGATATATTAAACAACTTCATTGTTGTAGCGCAAACCTCGCTACCCGTCGCCGGTCATTCTGAGCGGGGCTGCCCCTGACTTCTCGCGACGGCGAGCATCCAGCGAAAAACCTCATCCCACAACAAGACCCTTCGCTGGATTTTCGCCGCAACACACTTCACGGGGCCATCCCGCTCAGAGCCTACCCTGAGTGCAACGAAGGGGTGACAAGGCCACTGGTGTTGTACCCGAAGAAACGCAGTTTATGCCCGTGAGCAGCATAGCAGGAGGATGTCAATGTACGACCTTCTCATCACCGGTGGGCGCATTGTGGATGGCAGCGGCGGGCCGTGGTTTGCCGGCGACGTGGCTATCGCCGGCCAGCGCATCGTCGCCCTGGGGCGACTGGCGCCGGCCGAGGCCCGCGTGCGAATAGATGCGGCCGGCCTGGTCGTGACGCCGGGTTTCGTAGACTTCCATGCCCATTCGGACGTGACGCTCCTGGTGGACTCCCGCGCCGAGAGCGCCGTGCGCCAGGGGATTACTACCCAGGTTGTCGGCAACTGTGGCTTTTCGGCAGCCCCGGTGCGATCCGAGGACGTGCCGCGCTACCAGCGCGATGGGCTGGTCTTTTCTTTTCCGGGTTATTCCTGGGATTGGACGAGCATGGGCGAATACCTGGCGCGGCTGCGCCAGGCTCATCCCAGCATCAACGTCGTCGTCCTGACCGGTCACACGGCCCTGCGCACCGCAGTCATGGGTCAGGCCGACCGCGCCCCCACGCCGGAGGAGTTGGCGGCGATGCAGCAGCTCCTGGCTCAAGCCCTGGCAGAAGGAGCGCGGGGGTTCTCCAGCGGCCTGACCTACATGCCGTCCTGCTACGCCAAAACTGAGGAACTGATCGCCCTGGCGAGTGTGCTGCGTGACAGTGGGAGGGCTTACCACACCCACCTGCGGGATTACAGCCGCTTTCTCCTGGAGGCCGTGGGCGAGGCGCTACGCATCGGCGAGGAGGCTGGCGTGCCGGTCTACCTCTCTCACCTCTATGCGGCCGGACGGGAGCATTGGGGGGAGAAGACAGCCCAGGCCGTGCGTCTGGTGGAAGAGGCGCGGCAGCGGGGCGTGGAGGCCGCCTTCGACATCACCCTCTGGCCGCGCGGCGGAGGGCCGTTCCAGCAGAGCATCCCGGCCTGGGCGCGGGAGGGCGGTCTGGAGGCCATGATCGCGCGCTTCCGGGACCCCATACTGCGTGCCCGCATCGCGGACGAAGTGGAGCACGGCACCGCCGACTGGCAGGGCTGGCTGAAGCCCGATTGGGATGATTTCCTCATCAGCCGGGTGGGCTGCCCGTGCAACGTGGCCTGGCTGGGGCGGACGATGGGGGAATTGGCGCGGGCGCGCGGGCAGTCGCCTGCAGAAACGGCTCTGGACCTCCTGGCCGAGGACGAGGGGCAACTCTGGACGGCCCCCACGGTCAAGCGCGAAGAGGACATCGCCCTGATCCTGAAACATCCCCTGGGCATACCGATTTCCGACGGTTTTGCCCTGGCGCGAGACGGCCCTCTGGCCCAGCCTGACCTGCCCAAGTCCTTCGGCACTTTCCCCAAGGTGCTGCGGCAACACGTGCGGGAACAGGGATTGCTGAGCCTGGAAGAGGCAGTGCGCAAGATGACGGCCCTGCCGGCCGCCCGCCTGGGGCTTTGGGACCGGGGGCTTTTGCGCCCCGGCCTCGCCGCCGATCTGGTCATCTTCGACCCGGACACCGTGGCTGAGCGCGCCGATTATCTGCATCCCAACGAGTATCCAGTGGGTATTGCCTGCGTCGTGGTCAACGGCCAGGTGACGGTGAATCAGAGCGGGCACACGGGGGCGGCGGCCGGGGAAGTGCTGTAAGCGTCTATCCGAGTAACTCGTAGCATCGGGCCTTGTGCCCGCCAGGACGCCCACGAGGGGCTACGCTACCCTTTTTCGGATAGGCTCTAGGTTGACAGTATGCAAAGGAGGTCTGATGTCTGAGCAATTGGCGATCCACGGCGGCCCGCCGGTACATGCGGGCCTACCCATCCCGCTCTTCAAGGTCGTCTGCGGGCAGGAGGAGCTGGCGGCGGTACAGGAGGTCTTCCAGCGAGGTGTCTTCTGCGCCGCCTACCCGGCGGCGACCCAGGTGCGGGCGTTGGAAGAGGACTTCGCCCGCTGGCTGGGGGTCAAACACGCGCTGGCCTTCAGTTCCGGCACGACGGCCCAGCACGCAGCCCTGGCCGCCGTGGGTGTGGGGCCGGGCGACGAGGTCATCGTCCCGCCCCTGACCTTCATCTCTACGGCGTATACCCCTCTGTTGCAGCGGGCCGTGCCCATCTTCGCCGACGTAGATCCTGGTATCATCATTCTGGACCCTGCCGATGTGCGGCGCAAGATCACCCCGCGCACGCGCGCCATCGTCCCCGTGCATTGGTTCGGCCACCCGGCAGAGATGGACGAGTTGACAAGTATTGCCAGGGAACACAACCTGGCCATCATCGAGGACTGCGCCCATGCCAACGGCACGCGCTATCGGGGCCGGCCGGCAGGGACGTTCGGCGCGGCCGCCTGCTGGAGCCTGCAGGAGTCGAAGATGATCACGTCCGCCGGCGAGGGCGGCATGCTCACCACCGACGACGACGCGGTTGCGGCGGCCGCGCGCGCCATGCGCAACCACGGCCGATCACCCGTTCAGGTTCAGGGCGGGGACGCCGGCAGGCTGGTGAACGCGTACCAGGTGACATCGCTGGGCAACAACTACCGGATGACCGAGATCCAGGCGGCCTTCGGCCGGGTGCAACTGACCCGGCAGGCCAGCTTTCGGGAACGGCGGCGGGTCTGCGCGGCCTACCTGGACGCCAACCTGACAGACGTGGCGGGCCTGGTCCGCCAGGATTTGCGGGAGGGGGCCGAGCTTTCCTATGCCTACTACCCCGTGCGCTTCCTTTCCGGCCGCTTCAGCGCCGATATCGAAGAGATATCCCACGCCCTGGCTGCCGAGGGCGTCGGCTGCTATCCGATTGCTCAAGACGAGTTGTGCCACATTCAACCCCTCTTTGCCGGGCGGCCCGATTGCGCGCCCGGCTCTCTGCCCCAGGCTGAGCTGGTGGCTCGCGAGCTGCTGCTGCTGCCCCTGCATCCGGCTTTGAGCGACGATGACCTGACCGACATCGTGGCCGCTGTGCGGAAGGTGGCGCGGGCTTATTGGAGGTAATCCCATGGCGACCATGACCGGTGGGCAGGCAGTGGTGGAGGCGTTGCGGGCCGAGGGAGTGCGTACGGTCTTCGGCATCCCTGGCCTGCACACCTTGCACATCTACGAAGCCCTGCGAACCTGCCCCACTATCCGACATATCACGACGCGTCACGAACAGGGAGCCGCCTTCATGGCCGACGGCTACGCCCGGGCCACCGGGGAGCCGGGGGTCTGCCTGACCATCACCGGGCCGGGCGCCACCAACACGCTCACCGCGCTGGGCAATGCCTACAGCGATTCTTCGCCGGTGCTGTGTATCAGCAGCGAGGTCGCCACGGGTTTCATCGGCCAGGACAAGGAGGTCTTCCACGAGATCAAAGACCAACTTGGTCTTTTCGCGGGCGTCACAGCCTGGAACGAACGGGTCGCCAGCGTGGCGGAGATCCCTGGGGCTGTACAGCGGGCCATGCGCTCCCTGCGTACGGGACGGCCTCGTCCGGCGCACCTGGACGTGCCCATTGACCTGCTGGCCGCCACAGGTGAGGTGGAGATCGCGCCGCTGGAGCCTGTCGAGCGCCCCGCCGCCGATCCCAAGCAGGTGTGCGCGGCCGCCGCACTCCTGGCCGGCGCCCGCGCCCCGCTCATCTACGCCGGCGGGGGCGCTGTCCTTTCAGGGGCCAGCGCCGCTCTGGTGAGTCTGGCCGAGCGACTGGGCGCGCCGGTGGTTAGCGACTACATGGGCAAGGGGGCCTTCCCCGAAGACCATCCGCTCTCCCTGGGCTGCGGGCCGTGGCGGCGCGGTCTGATCGCCGACTACCTGGCCCGCGCCGACCTGCTCCTGGTCGTGGGCGCGCGGCTGGGGCAAATCGAAACCCGAGACTGGACGCTGCCCCTGCCAAAGACACTCGTCCACGTGGACATAGACCCTACCGTCATCGGCCGTCATTACCCGGCGACCGTCGGCGTGGTCGGTGATGCCCGCCAGGCCCTGGAACAGATCGCTGAGGCCCTGAAGGGCATGGCGTTGCACCCCGGCCCATCGCCGGCGATGGAGATCGCCCGGTGGCAGGCCGCAGAGCGCGCACAATTGCAAGGCGAACCCGGTTTCGACTTCATGATGGCAATGCAAGCGGTCCTGGCGCGAGACGCCATCGTCGTCAACGATGCCGCCCTGGTCAACGCCTGGACGGCCCGGTATCTGCCGACCTGCACACCCCGGAGCTTTCTCTTCCCGAACGGGTTCGCCGCCCTGGGCTTTGGGCTGCCAGCGGCCCTGGGGGCGAAGGTCGCCTGCCCGGAACGGCAGGTAGTGGTCGTATGCGGCGATGGGGGGTTCCTCTTCACGGCGCAAGAGCTGGCTACCGCGGTGCAATACGGTCTCAACGTGGTGGTCATGATCTTCAACGACAACAGCTACGGCAGCATCGCTCGCTTGCAGCGGACGTATTTCGGACCGACCTTTGCCGCCGACCTGGTGAATCCGGACTTCGTGCGGCTGGCGGAGGCGTTCGGGGCCTGGGCAACCCGGGCGAGCACACCGGAAGAGGTAGGGGCGGCCCTTGCGGCTGCCCTCCGCGCCAACCGACCGGCCCTCATCGAGGTGCCGGTGCGGCTGGAGCCGCCGTCGTGAGGAGGGGGAGACGCTTCTCCGCACCCTCAACAACAAACGTTCTCCCCTGCTCCGCTGTTTATGATCGAATGGCAAGTTCGAGGACTTGACATCTGTCCCGTCACTCATTATAATGAGTATATAGACTGCTGCTGAATCTGGAAGAGGAGGACAACCCAGCCATGAACGACATCAGGTTGAGCGCCGCGCAGTGGCGCGAGGTCTGCGAACGGTTATTCCGGGCGTGGGGCGCCCCGGATGACATCGCTGCTTGTGTCGCACGTTCGTTGGTCGAAGCCAGCCTCGCCGGGGTGAATTCACACGGCGTCGTCCGCATCGGCAACTACTACAGGTTCATCAAGCCCGGCTGGTGGCTGGCCGCGAGCCGACCGCAGATCGCGCGCGAAGGTCCGTGTACGGCCATTGTAGACGGCAATTGGGGGTTCGGCCAGCCGGCGATGCGCATGGCTGTGGACGTCGGCATTGAGAAGGCGCGAGCGTACGGCATCGCGGGCATTGGCGTTATCCGGGCAGGGCACATCGGTCGCCTGGGCGAGTATGCCGAGCAGGCCGCGGCCGCTGGGATGATTGCCCTGATGGGAACCAGCAACGCCCTGCACGGAGGCCACGTGGCGCCTTATGGGGGCGCGGAGCGGGTCTTCTCCACGAATCCGATGGCGGCCGCAGTGCCGGCGCGGGAGCACCCACCGTTCCTCATGGATTTTGCGACAACAGTAGTAGCGGCAGGCAAGCTCGAACTGGCGGCCAACAAGAATGTGCCGATCCCGGAGGGCTGGGCCATAGATCGCGAGGGCCGACCCGCCACAGAGGCGCGGCAGTACCTGGAAGAGGGGGGGGCGATGCTCCCGTTCGCCGGCCACAAGGGCTATGCCCTGATGCTGCTCATCGAGCTCCTGGCCGGCGCCCTGACCGGAGCCGGCGTGACGCATCGGCCAGAGGTGGTTCCCACCGGAGGTCTGGGCTTTGGGGGCAACGCAACTTTCCTCATCGTGCTGGACGTAGCCCACTTCACCGATGTGGAACAGTTTGGCGCCGATGTGGACGGCCTGTTCGAACGCTTGAGCGGAGTCAAGCCGGCTCCCGGTTTCCAGAAGGTGATCGTGCCCGGCGAGCCGGAGGCCGAGCAGCGCGCGAAACGGGCCAGGGAAGGGATCAGCGTTGACGGCGTGATCTGGGAGCAGATCGTGCAGATCGCGGCGGAGTCGCAGGTCAGCCTGGCCGACATCCGACCAGAGGAGTGACGACCATGCAGGAAAGCACACCGTCTGTAAAAGTCATTACGTTGAGAGCCGAACAGTGGCAAGAGATCAGCCGACGCGTCTTCATGGGCTGGGGAGCGCCCGAAGACATAGCCGATTGCGTGGCGAAGTCGCTGGTGGAGGCCGACCTCGCCGGGATCTACTCGCACGGTGTCCTTCGAGTGGCCGACTACGTCGGTTACGTGAAAGCGGGCTGGTGGCGTCCGGAAGGCCGGCCTGAAGTTGCGCGCGAGACGCTCGTAACGACGGCTGTGGATGGGCACCACGGGTTCGGCCAGCCCGCCGCGCACCTGGCGCTTGGCGTATCCATCCCCAAGGCGCGAGCGCAGGGGATCGCTGCGGCCACCATCGTCCACACTGGTCACATCGGCCGGCTGGGAGAGTACGCCGAGAGGGCAGCCCGCGAAGGGGTCATTGCCCTGATCGCGGCCAGCAGCTCAGGAAACGGGGGGGTGGTCGTCCCTTACGGTGGAGCCGAGCGGGTCTTCTCGACTAACCCCATGGCCGCCGGTGTGCCGGCCCGCGAGCATCCGCCGTTCATCATGGACTTCGCGACGACTGTGATCGCGGCCGGCAAGATCGAGCTTGCGCCGGACAAGGATGTGAAGATTCCGAAAGGCTGGGCCGTGGATGCCGAAGGCAACCCCGCCACAACGATCCGCAAGTTCTTGGAGGGTGGCGGGCTGCTTCCTTTCGGAGGGCATAAGGGTTACGCCCTTGCACTGCTGGTGGAGCTGATTTGCGGCGCGTTGACCGGGGCCGGAGTGCCGAAGCAGCCACCGCAGGTGAGTAAGCCGCGCGGCCTCGGTTTCGGCGGCAACTCCGCGTTCATGGTCGTCCTGGACATCGCGCATTTCACCGACGTAGATCAGTTCTATGCTAATGTGGACGGACTCTTCAACCGGCTGGAGACGGTGAAGCCGGCCCCGGGTTTTGCCCAGGTGATGATCCCAGGCGCCCCCGAAAACGCCCAGCGGGAGAAACGCAGGCACACGGGAATCACCGTCGAGGGCGCCATTTGGGAAAGGATCGCTGCCGCTGCCGCGGAACGGCAGGTCAGTCTCGACGACATCCTGGCGGGGTAGACCCTGGCCAGTAGGGACACGGTCGCCGTGCCCGCGGAGAATCCAGGCGGGATTCTTCGCTAGTTCCACGCCGCGACGAAAATTCAGGGGCAGACCCGCTCAGAATGACAGTTATTCCCGATGATCTCTATCGAGAGGCAAAATGTGACTCCACCTCTGTATCACACCGTCTACCACGAACTCAAGCGACGGATCGTCTCGGCAACCTACCTGCCCGGCGGCGGCCTGCCCTCTGAGCGCAGGCTCGGTGAGGAATTCGGCGTCAGCCTGATCACGATCCGGCGCGCCCTGGACGAGCTGGTTCTGGATGGGCTGATCGAGCGGCGCCACGGCATCGGCAGCTTCGTTCGAGATCAGGCGCGGAACGTGGGGGTCGGCATGTCCAGCTTCACGTCCGATGTGCTTGCCGGGCGGCTGCGGCTGGTCCGGACGCTGCTGCAGGATGACACGACGTCAGCATCGCCGGAGGTAGCTGTCAAGCTGGACGTGCAGACAGGCTCGGGAGTGCGCCATCTGGTACGGCTGGATAGCGAGGGCGGCTCCCCGCTCTCGGTTGATGAGGTCTTCATCCCTCCGGCGCTCGCGACTGCCACATTGTCCGAAATCGCCGCCTCACCCTCATTTCTGTTTCTGTGGCAGGATAAATCGGGCCTGGTTCTGACGCGCACGGAGTACGAGGTCAGCGTGCAAATGGCGGGGCAAGCGGACCAGGAGGCGCTGCAGGTCGGGCCGGATACGCCCCTCCTGGTCACCGGTGAGTTGTTCTTTGACCGCGAAGGCAGGCCAGCCGTGTGGATCGTCACCCGTTATCGGAGTGATCGTACCCGACTGCATGGTAGCTACGCTCTGCCCGAAACTAAGGCTTGAAGCCGTGCTCGCAGGAACAGGAAAGACCGATATCACTCCAAAGGGCAACGTCTGGATGGACGGCATGATCCGCGCCCACCCCTCGGTCGGAGTTCACGACAACCTGTTCGCCCAAGCCCTCGTGTTGAGCAATGGGCAGGACACGAACCAGACGTTTGTGCTGGTCTCGGTTGACGTGTGCGTCCTGGACGAGGAGACGACGCGGGCCGTGCGCCAGGGCGCCGAGGCCCAGACGGGCATCCCGGCTGGTCACATCATTGTCGCGGCCACCCATACCCATTCCGGGCCGGCCGCCGTGGGAATCTTCACACCCCGCGAAACCGCGTATCTCCAGGATCTCACGGACAAGCTGATCGCGTTGATCGCGCAGGCCGCCCGAAACTTGCAGCCTGTCGAGATCGGCGTGGCCTCGGGGTGGGAAGATACGATCAGCCACTATCGGCGGCTCATGGCCGACGATGGGCATGTCGTGATGAACTGGGAGCCTTATCCTTCTGAGCATATCGTCGGCCCTTTGGGGATCGCCGATAGCGAGGTCGGAGTGGTGAAGGTTGTCGCTGCTGGCGATACAGGCAGCGTGGTGGGGGTGCTGTTCAACCACGCCGGGCACCCGAACATCCTGTCGGGAGACAACTACCTGTTGAGCGCCGAGTATCCGGGCCTGGCAGCGCGGCTGTTGGAAGGCGAGCTTGGCGGAAATGCGCTCTTCTTCAACGGAGCCAACGGCTCAGTAGACATTGACGGTTTGCGTGATCGCGTTTGGAAGGGGCTGGACCGGGCAGGTCGCGCTCTGGCGCGCAGCGTGGCCGAAACGGCGCGCACGATAACATGCCCCGCGGCCTGTAGCCCGGTCACGATCCGCGGGGCCAGCACGACGTATACGATCCCCGGACGCCGGATCACGGACAAAGAGTGGCGGTGGGCGCAGGGGATCCTCGCGGCGACCGGCGGCAAGGTTCAAGCTTTGGCCGACGGCATGGGCGATGACTACAAAGCAGTGTTCTATCGGCAATTGCGCGAGACAGACCCTGCCGACCTGCCCGTGGAACAGATCTGCCTGGCGCTCACACGATTCGGCGATGCGCAGGAAAGTACACTCGATTCGCAGAATCGTGTAAGCGCGCCCGCTGGCGATGACTGCGCTCTGCTGACGTTTCCCGGCGAGTTGTATACGGAGATCGGCCAATACATCAAAGCGCACAGCCCATTCCGGCGGACCTACATCATCGGGCTGGCGAACGGCTACGTGGGGTATATACCCACCAGGAAAGCAATCGAAGAAGGCGGCTATGCGGAGGATGCCCGTTGGGTTGACGCCGCCGCCGAGGAGCTTGTCGTGGAGCATAGCCTGGCTTTGCTCCGAAGCGTTTATGCGACATCAACTGTAGGGACACGGCCACCGTGCCCGCATTGAGGAGGGGGAATATCATGGGTGCAAGTTCTCAGACGCTCGCGATCGCCGGGGGCCAACCGCTCCTCCGGCGCAGCGACTACGGCAACTGGCCGGTGATCACGAATGATGACCGCCGGCTGGTAAACGCAGTGCTTGATAGCGGTATCGTTGCTGGCGGCACGGCCCCCCAGGCAGCGGCGCTGGAAAGAGAGTGGGCAGCGTACATCGGCACGAAATACTGCCTGACGACGGTCAGTGGAACCTCCGCCCTGCACATGGCGCTGGCCGCGGCCGGCGTCGGGCCGGGTGACGAGGTGATCACCTCGGCGTTTACCTTCCTCGCGTCCGCCTCTTGTGCCCTGCACCAGAACGCCATCCCCGTGTTCGTGGATATTGACCCGCGCACCTACTGCATGGATCCCGCCAAGCTAGAAGCGGCTATCAACGAACGGACCAAGGTGATCATTCCCGTCCATATCCAGGGGCTGCCGGCCGACATGGACGCCATCATGGCAATCGCCAGGAAGCACAAGCTGTTTGTGATCGAGGATGCCTGCCAGGCCCACGGCGCGGAGTACAAGGGGCGCAAGGTCGGCTCGATCGGCCCCATCGGGACCTTCAGCTTGAACAACACGAAAAACCTGTGCGGCGGCGAGGGCGGCCTCTTCAACACCGACGATGAGGCCCTGCTGCAGAAGGGGACGCTCATCCGCTGCTTCGGCGATGAGGTTGACGAGGTCAGCCACCGGCGGGTCTACAATGCCTCGATCCTGGGTTATATGTACCGGAACCAGGAACTACCGGCCGCCCTGGCCCGTGCTCAGCTCATGCACCTCGACGAAAATAACGCGGTGCGGATCGCCAACGCCAACACTCTGACCCGCGAGTTGGGCAAGATTCCCGGCGTCATCCCGCCCTACTGCCCGCCGGACTACAAACACGTCTACTGGATGTACAATATCCGCTTCGATCCCAAGGCGGCAGGGGTTGACTGTCCGACGCGACGCTTCCGGATTGCGGTTGAGAAGGCGCTCTACCGTGAAGGCCTGCTCATCGGGCAATGGCAGACGCTGCCCGTGCCGGCGCAGGATCTCTTCCAGAGCAGGCTCGGCTATGGCAGCTCGCACTATCCCTGGGCGGTCAACGAGGCGAAAGGGATCCGCTACGATTATAACCCCGACCAGTTCCCCGTTGCCCAGGCGTTGTGCGACAGCTACACCATCGTCTACGGGATCCATCCGCCCAACGGCCAGGCGCTCATGGAAAAGATCGTCGCCGCCTTCCAAAAAGTGTGGGCGCGGCTCGATGAAGCCATCGCCCATGCCGACGATGCAATCTATCCCGGCGCCGACGGCAAGCTGCTGGGTACCGGGTGAGACCTGACAAGGTGACAAGGTGACAAGGTGAAGGGGTGACTTGGTGACGCCGATGCTATACTGCCCGCGAGCATAAACTGTGTTTCTTCGAGTCCTGTAACATTGGCTGTGTCACACCTTCGTTGCACTCAGGGCAAGCTCTGAGCGGGTTGGTCCCGTGAAGTGCGCTGCGACGAAAATCCAGCGAAGGGTCTCGTTGCGAGGTGAGATTCTTCGCTGGATGCTCGCCGTCGCGAGGAGTTAGGGGCATCTCCGACCGCTCAGAATGACAGACGCCTCAAAGCGCACTTTGCGACCGTGCCGAGTATAGCATGCCCCGCAGTTCCAGACAGGGAGGTACCGTGAAAAGCAGAGGACTCTACGGCAAGAAGTTCCTTGACATCGAGGAACGGAACATCGAAATCGGCGTGGCCGACGAAGATCACGTGATCGTCAAGGTGCACGCTTGCGGTGTTTGCGGCACCGATCTCCATTTCGTGGGCGAGTGGACCGCGGAGCAGATGCCCCTGGGCCACGAAATCGCGGCCGAGGTGATCGAGGTCGGCAAAAACGTCACCAGCGTGAAGCCGGGCGATCGCGTGATCGTCGAGGACTGTACCATGTGCGGCATCTGTGCGGCGTGCAAGAGCGGCCAGCCGCAATTCTGCCGCAACATGTACAACATGGAAGGTCAACCGGGCATGGGGCAGTACCTGTCGGTCCGCTTCAACTGCCTGGACAAGTTCGAGGGGCTGGACTACCCCATCGCCTGCCTGACCGAGCCGCTGGCCGTGTCGTTGACCGCAGTGCTGAATGCCGAGATTCCGCTGGGCGGCAGCGTGGTCGTCCTGGGACCCGGGCCGCTGGGGCTGATGGCCGCCCGCCTGGCCAAGCTGCAAGGCGCGGGGTTCGTAGCTATCACCGGGCTGCCGGCCGACAATCCACGCGAAAAAGCGCGGTTAGAGCTGGCGGAACGGTTCGGCTGCGATCTGGTGATCCAGGTCGGCAGGCAAAGCGTCGAAGATGAGATCAAGACGCGCTTCCCCGACGGCGTTGACCGGGTCATCGTCAGCTCGCCGCCGCAAAGCCTGTACGACGCCTTCAAGGTCATCCGCTTCGGCGGCATCATCACCCCCTTCGGCCTTCACTTCGGGGGCAAGAACGTCATCCAGCTCGACGTGAACGACCTGATCTTCCGTAAGATCACCCTGCGACCCACCTTCGCCGAGCCGGCAATCAACTTCCCCATCTCCAATCGCCTGCTGCGCGACGGGCTGATAGATGGCCGGGCGTTGGTGACGCACACCTTTGGCTTTGACGAGGCCAAAGGGATCATGCAGGCGATCATTGACGGCAGCCAGCCAATCGTCAAAGCTGTGATGCTCCCGAACGGGTAACGTATCCTCTCAATAATTCGTGGTAGGGGCATGGCCTTGCGCCTGTCCGCTTGGGCGACCGCAAGGGTGCGCCCCTACAAATCGAGAAGATACCGGGTAGCTCTAGGGGCACGGTTTCCGTGCCTGCAAGGAAAGGTAAAGCCATGGGGATTCTGGACAAATTCTCGCTGACGGGCAAGGTGGCCCTGGTAACCGGCGGCGCCGGGTTGTACGGCCGCCAGATCGTGGCGGCATTGGCCGAAGCCGGCGCTCGCACCTACATGGCAGCGCGCCACCTGGAGCCGCTGGAAAAGCTGGCGGCCGAACACCGGGCACAAGGACTTGACGTGCGAGCCATGCAGTTCGACCAGGGCGACGAGGCATCGGTCCTCGGCCTGCGCGACGCGATCTTGAAGGAAAGCGGCCGCTTAGATGTCCTGGTGAACAACGCAGTGCTGCGGCCGATGAAGAAGGGCTTCCGGGATGACGCGACGAACTTTGCGGAGAGCATGCGCGTAAACGCCACCGGTCTCTTTGTGATCACGCGCGCCTTCGGCGACGTGATGGCCGAGCAAGGCAGCGGCTCGATCATCAACATCGGCTCGATCCAGGGGATGATCGGCCCCGATCCGACCATCTACCGCGGCACGAGCATGAGCGGCTGGTATCCCGACTACTTCTTCCACAAGGGAGCCATCATCAACTTCACCCGGTTCATCGCCAGCTACTACGGCGCCAAGGGCGTGCGCTGCAACTGTCTTAGTCCGGGCGGCTTCCGCACCGACGACCACCCGGAGCCGTTCGTCCGCCAGTACAGCGACCGCACCTTCCTGGGCCGCCTGGCGAACTCGACCGATCTGATGGGCATCATCGTTTTTCTCGCGTCGGATGCCTCGCTCTACGTCACCGGGACCAACATCCCGGTGGACGGAGGGTATACGGCGAAGTAGGGTATCTTCTCAATAAAGCGGGGGCGGCTCCCATGCCGCCGGCGTCGGGCGTGGGAGCCCGACCTGCAAGCCCCGAAATATTGAGAAGATACGAAGTAGGGGCGGGGTCACTACACAGTAGCAGAAGGTGGGGCGAAATGGAGAGGATACAGTTTGCCGAATTCGCGCTCTCGCGGCTGATGCTCGGCACAGTGCAGCTCGGGCTGCCCTATGGCATCGCCAACAGGACCGGACAGCCGTCGTACCAGGAGGCGCGCGATATTCTGGCGTGCGCCTATGAGGGCGGCGTCAACTGCCTGGATACCGCGGCGATCTACGGCACGAGCGAGGAGGTGCTGGGCCGTGCGCTGGCTGAGCTGGGCATTGCCGACAAGATGACGGTGGTGTCCAAGGTGCGCTATCTTGCCCCAGGACTGGATGCCGCGACCGCGGCCGCTATCGTGGAAGAGTCGGTGGTCCAGTCGTTGAAACGTCTGGGCCTGGAGGCGCTGCCGATTTGCCTCTTTCACGTCGAGGACAATTTCTGCTATGCCGAAGCCCTGCTGCGGCTCAAGGAGCGGGGCCTGGTGCGCCACATAGGCTCCTCGGTGATGACACCAGCGGCAACGGCGGCGATCGTTGAGACCGGCCAGGCGGAAGCGCTGCAGATTCCCACCAGCGTCCTCGACCGCCGCTATTCCCACCCAGAAGGGGGTATCATCCGAAAGGCGGCCGAACGGGGCATGGCGGTCTTCGTGCGCAGCATCTACCTGCAGGGGTTGCTGCTCCTGCCGGAAGAAGACGTCTTACCGGAGCTGGCCGGCGTGATTCCTCCACGCGGGCGGCTCCAGGCGTTGGCGGCCGAAGCGGGTATGAGCCTAGGCGAGTTGGCCGTGCGCTACGTGCTGAGCCTGGATGGTGTGACCTGTGGGGTAGTGGGGATCGAGACAGTAGAACAGATGCGGCAGAACCTCATCATGTTCGCCAAAGGTCCGTTGGATGCCGAACTACGTCAGGCCGTGGAAGCCGCGGTACCCGAACTCCCCGACAAGATTCTGATGCCCAATCAGTGGTCCAAGCGCATGGCCGACGTCAAGCGACAGGAAAAACCGCACGTAGGGGCGGGGTGACCCCGCCCCTACGGCAATGTGCTGGGCGGCCAGGTGACATGGAGATGATCCAGACCCAATCCCAAACACGATGAGGAGACAAACGTGACAATCAAGGACGTAGCAGGCCCCGCAGGAGCGGGCATTGGGGGAGTATGGTCGGCTGCACCGACGCCATTTGCCGACGACTGGAAAGTGGACACGGGATCAGTCAAGCGGATGGTCGAGCACCATCTGCGGCTGGGGGTCCGGGGGCTGTTTCTGGGGGGTACGTGTGGCGAAGGGCCGTTACTGCCGGACCGCGAGCGGCACCGCCTGGTGCAGACCGTGGTCGAACAAGCGCAAGGCCGGCTGGTGATCGCCGTTCAAGTGACCGACAATTCGGCGCTGCGCATCCTGGACAACATCGAGGGCGCCAGGGACGATGGGGCAGACATCGCGATTATCGCGCCCCCCTACTTCATGTCCAACGTGAACCCCCAAACCCTCCTGGATCTGTACTTGCAGGCGATCCGCGAAAGCCCGCTGCCGGTGGGCATCTACGACCGAGGCGCTTACAGTTCCATCTTGATCCCGGAGAGCGTCCTCGCGGCGGCCTACGCCGAGAAGAACGTGATATTGGTGAAGGATAGCTCCGGGCAGCTCAACCGCCGGGACGTGGCCTTGGCAGCCAGGGCCAAGCGTCCCGAGCTGCGACTGCTGGACGGCGATGAATTCCGTTGCGCCGAGTACCTGCAGGCGGGGTATGACGGCCTGCTGTTAGGCGGTGGGGTCTTCAACGGCTACCTGGCCGGAAAGATCATAGCGGCGGTGGCCGCCGGCGACGTCGCACAGGCGGAACAGCTCCAGGACCGCATGAACCGCGTGATGTGGGATGTCTACGGCGGGAAGACCATCGCCTGCTGGCTGTCCGGGTTGAAAAAACTGCTGGTGGAAATGGGCATCTTCCAGACCTGGAAGAACATCCCCGGCTATCCCTTGACCGACGAGTGCATCCGGGCAATCGAGCGGGTATTGGTTGAAGATCGGGAGGTTCTGTTTCCCTGAGAGGAACCGGACATGGCCCAAGAGAGCATCAGGCGCAGCGCGACCGACAACGTCTATCTGCACAAGGACTTTCACGGCGCGCTGAGCACGGGCATCGCCTATCTGGAACAGTGCTACGGGGCAGAGGCGGTGCGTGACTATCTGCGGCAGTTCGCTGCGACGTTCTACGCAACGCTCACCCAGGCAATCAAGGAGCGCGGCCTGATCGCGCTGCGCGAGCACCTGGAACACATCTATGCAATCGAGGGGGGGACGATCCACATCGCCTTCTCTGAAGACCAGATGGTCCTCGAAGTGGAGACATGCCCGGCCGTCACGCACATGCGGCAGCATGGATATGCGGTAGCGCCTCTCTTCTCTGAAACGAGTAAGACCGTCTACGCCGCGATCTGCGCGGGCACGCCCTTCGTTGCGGAATGGCTGCGCTACGATGAACAAAGCGGGCGGAGCGCCGTGCGTTTCGCCAGGAGGCAGTCATGATCCCGTGTACCGAGTTCATCCCCGCCTACAGCGAATTGTTCAAGTACCTCGAGGCGCGCGGCGGACGGGAGGCGGTGCTCGACTTCTGGAACTACCTCTCGGACAACTTTCTGCACAACCTGAGAGATCAGGTTGCGGCGAACGGGATTCGCGGCTGCTGGCTGTACTGGAATCACACCTTGAACGAAGAAGCCGCGGACTTCACCATGGAACTCGATGAAGAAGCCGGCAAGTTTGCGATCACCATGCACCGCTGCCCCTCCAAGGGGATGCTGCTCAATCTCCAGCACGCGGCGCGCCCCGGTATTCCGGGCTTCCAGCCTTATCACGACTATTGCGGCCATTGCGACGTGCTCTACCGCCGCGTGCTGGAGCCGCTCGGCTACGAGTACACCTACGATATGTCGGAGACCGACCAGGCCAGATGCCGCCTGGTGATCCGGAGGAAACCATGAACGTCCGCGAACGCCTGCTGACGGCTATCGCCGGCGGTGAACCCGACCGGATGCCGATCACACTTTACGGCGTCTACCCCTCCAGCGTCGGCGACTGGCGCGCGTCGCGGCCGAGCTACCGCCCTCTGCTTGATCTGGCGGCCGAGCAAACCGACCCCTTCTGCCAATGGAATAGCGACCAAGGCACATTCTATGGCCGTGTGCCGGCGGCCGTCAGGCCGCTGGAGGATGGCGAGTTTGTCGAACGCACGATCGAGACGCCGCTCGGCCCGCTCACCTGCGTCACGAACACTAGCCCCGCCACGCAGTGGATCAGGAAGTTCTACCTGCAGGACGATGACGATGTCCAGCGCTTCTTCTCGATCCCCTACGAGCCGGTACGGCCCGACCTGCGGCCGGTGCGTGAGCTGGAGAAAACGGCCGGCGAGCGGGCGCTTCTCTGCACGGCTTTTCTGGACGGGTTGGGGGTGGTGGCCGACCTCTTTACGCCGGAGGAGTTCGCCATCCGCTGTGTCACGCAGAAGCGCACCATCCGCGGGATGATC
Organism: Chloroflexota bacterium; assembly: GCA_026389845.1. Lineage (GTDB taxonomy): Bacteria > Chloroflexota > Anaerolineae > CG2-30-64-16 > CG2-30-64-16 > JAPLHB01. The sequence continues at coordinate 6,525 of JAPLHB010000149.1, read as the reverse complement.
GAGAAGGTATCCGAGCAACTCTACGACTACCTCGAGTATCTGCTCGACCACGGCCCGCAATCGCTCTACATCATCGGTGGCCCGGAGCTTGCCACCGCCCCCCTGCTGGCGCCCCGTTACTTCGATGAATTCGTGATGCCGTTCGATGGGCGGCTGGTAGAGATGATCCACCAGCACGGCAGTTGGGCGGCCATCCACTGTCACGGCCGGCTGAACGGCGTGCTGGAGCGCATCGCTGACCTGGGAGCCGATGCCTTGCACCCCTGCGAGGCCCCGCCGATGGGGGACGTGCCGCTGGCCGAGGTCAAGCTCCGGGTGGGGCGCCGGATGTGTCTCATCGGCAACGTGCAGATCGGCGACGTGATCAGCAGCGAGCGGGAGATCGTGGACGCGCGCGTGCGGGAGGCGGTGCGGGATGGCGCGCCTGGCGGAGGCTTCATCCTCTCGATCACGGCCTCACCCTATGAGGAGGAGCTTACCGCGCACACACTAGAGAACTACCGGCAGTTTATAAGGAGCGGACAGGAATACAGTCAACCGTAACTCGACCGGTTTGCCGGTCGTCAGTTTGTCTGACAAGCGACAGAATGCCATTTGACAGGCGGCGAGAACTCTGCTAGAATGCCACCGTAATCAGCGAATTGTTAACAATCTTCTGTTTACAGTTTGTGGCTTACAGAACAATCGGCCTGAGCTGTGCAGGCTTGTCGTCCACCACAGCATTCGCAGAAGTTACGCCTCACTACCCGACATAGCGCCATAGCATCGGGCCTTGTGCCCGCCGATAACGCTGCTCTGCCCGCCAGGACGCCCACAAGGGGCTATGCTGCGCGTGTCGGGTAACGAGAAGTTGCGCCCCTTCAGCCGGTCAGGAGAGGCAACTCGTGTCCGCTGAACACCTGGCCCAGATCCTGTCGCCACCTATCAAGCGTACCCTCTCGGACGAGGTCGTCGAGCGTCTCCGAAGGGCCATTATAGGTGGACACCTCGCGCCGGATGAGCAATTGCGCGAGAACCTGCTCGCCGAATCCATGGGGGTCAGCCGCGGGCCGATCCGGGAGGCGTTGAGCCGGCTGGAACGCGAGGGCTTGGTCATCAACCGTCCCAACGGCCGGTCGTTCGTCGCTCGGCTGTCCCGCCAGGACGTAGAAGAGGTCTACAGCCTGCGCCAGGTGCTCGAACGATTGGCGGTTGGGTACGTCTGCCAGAAGGCAGGCCCGGCGGAGTGGGCCGAGATGCAGGCGGTGGTGGATGAGATGACCGCACGCATCGCGCAGGGCATCACCGAACAGGAAGCGGCCGAGCTGGATCTGCGCTTTCACGACATCCTCTACCGGGCCGCCGGACATCAGCGGTTGCTGGGCTATTGGACAACTCTCCGACCGCAGATTTACGTCTTCTTGTTGAGCCGCAACGTCGCCAGTTCTGATTTTCGCGATTCGGCGGTCGAGGGACACCAGGTAATCCTGGATGCGATCAAGGCTCGCGATGAGGCTCGGGCGCAAGCCTTGATCGAGGGACATCTCAACTTCGCTTACGACCGGGTGATCGGCAGCTACCGCCAGGTCGCTGACAACCAGGGTTGATCCATACGGTCTGCTTTCCCGTTGATTCAGCCCGACCACATCTCTGCAACGGAGCATACCATCAATGAAGCTCATCACGTTTGTCCACAAGGGCCAGACCCGCCTGGGGGCATTGATTGCCGACGCAGGCGGCGAGCGAGTGTACGATCTCAACCGCCTGGACCCACGCCTACCCGCCGACATGCTCGGCTTCCTCGCCGCCGGCAAGCCGGCGCACGCCCTCGCCCAACAGGCGTTGGCAACTGCCTCACCTAATCGGAGCCTGGCCCTGGCCGATGTGACCCTCAAAGCGCCGATCCCGCAGCCCGGCAAGATCATCTGCATCGGCCAGAACTACCTGGCGCACGCCCAGGAGGGCGGCGCGTCGGCGCCGCCTTTCCCGATCATCTTCGCCAAGTACAACAATTCCGTCATCGCCCACGGCGAGCCGATCGTGATCCCCGCCGCGGTCGAAAAACCGGATTACGAAGGCGAGTTGGCCGTGGTCATCGGCCGGCGCGGGCGGAACATCCCCGAGGCCGAGGCGCTCGACTACGTGGCCGGCTACATGCCGCTCAACGACGTCAGCGCCCGCGACTGGCAGGGTCGCACCAGCCAGTGGGTGATCGGCAAGACGCCCGATACCTTTTGCCCGATGGGGCCGGCGCTCGTCACGGCCGATGAAGTCCCCGACGTGCAGAACCTGCGCGTCCGCACCCTCATCGGCGACGAGGTACTCCAGGACGGGCACACGAGCCTGATGATCTTCCCTGTCGCGCGCCTGATCTGGGACATGGCGCGGGTAATGACGCTGGAGCCGGGCGACGTGATCGCCACGGGCACGCCCGCCGGCATCGGCGCGGCCCGCACACCGCCGCGCTGGCTGCGCCCGGGCGACGTGGTGCGGATCGAGATCGAGAAGGTCGGCGTGCTGGAGAACCCGGTGGTCGCGGAGTCCTGATCGCATCTATGGTAGGGGCACGGCCTTGCGCCTGCCCGCCTGCCCGCCTGCCCGCCAGGGCGACCGCAAGGGTGCGCCCCTACGAATTGAGAAGATACCATTGAGCATTAGTTCCGTCGGCGCCGTGGGCATTGCCCGGCGAACCTGGGTTCGACCAAGGAGTTGAACATGGAAACAAGCTCAACAAGCAAACCGGCGGCACCGGATAAGGCATTCCACCGGTCATTTGGCCGCCGGTTGTTGAACGTCCCCGAGATCGGGGCGCTCGGTGCGGTGATCGTGTTCTTCGTCATCTTTTACATCGCCAATAAGAGCATGGGGGACGCCTCTTCTTTCACGCGCATAGTCAACGAGGGCACCTTCATTGGCCTGGCGTCGTTGGGCATGAGCTTTCTGATGATCGCGGGCGAGATTGATCTGTCGGCCGGTTCGATCGCCGGCCTCGCGGCTGTGGTGGCCGGGATGCTGCTGGCGAACGCCGGCTGGCCGGAATGGTCCAGTTACCTGGCCGCCATCCTGGCGGCATTGGTGGCAGGCGGGATCAATGCCTTCGTCGTGCTCAAGATCGGCATGCCTTCCTTCTTTGCCACGCTGGCTTCGAGCTTTTCGATTGCCGGCCTGCTCATCTGGCTCTTGAACGGCAACTTCATCTACCAGGAAGGCCGGATCCCGCTGCTGGAAAAGCTCGCCCTCACCGGCCCGATCGAGGGCCTGCCCTGGGGATTTGTGATCTACGTTGCCCTGGTCATCATCGGTGACGTGATCATGCGGACCACGAAACTCGGCCCGATTCTGTCGGCGGTCGGCGGCAACCGGCGCGCGGCCGAGATTGTCGGAATCAACGTGAAGGCGGTCAAGGCCGCGTGTTTCATCTTTGTCGCCCTGGTATGCGGGTTTGCCGGCCTGCTCGTCACAGGCTACGGTAAGACGACAGACCCCGGTATCGGCAGCGGCTGGCTGCTCTGGGTCATCGCGATCGCAATCATCGGCGGCGGCAGCCTGAGGGGCGGGGTCGGCAGCATCATCGGCGGTTTGTTAGGCACGCTGCTGATCGAGGTCATCCGAGTCGGCCTGACGGCAGCCCAGGTGAAGACCAATGCCCAGGGCATCGTAGTTGGCGCTATCCTGATCGGCGCCGCGGCCCTGGACGCCTATCGCCGCAGGGCGATCCAATACTAGCGGCCGGCCACATCTTTGAGGAGAACAGAGATGGAACTGACAAACAATGATCGCGGCAAGATAAGCATAGGCCAGAGGTTGGCGCGGCTCGGGCGAGGAATGTTTGCGCAGCAGGAAACGGCCATCATCATCCCGTTCGTCGCGCTGTTCCTTTGGTTCTGGTCCCGCAACGACGCCATGGTCAACCCGAATACGCTCAACTCCATCTTGCGCACCATGGCGTTCCCGGGGCTGATCAGCATGGGGATGGTCCAGCTCATGATCGCCGGCGAGATTGATCTGTCCACCGGGGCTATGATGAGCCTGGCCGCGGTCCTCACGGCCAAGCTGATCCGGGATACCGGGCTGACGATACCGCAGGCGGTGGTCTGTACGATGATCGTGTCGCTGCTGGTCGGCCTGCTGAACGCCGTGCTGACGGTCAAGGTGGGCATCCCGGCGGTGATCACGACTATCGGCACGCAGTTCATGGTGCGAGGGGTCAGCTATTCGTTCACCAACGGGCTCCCCATCTACCCCCTGCCGAAAGAGGTGGGCTACCTCGGCTCGCTGAAGCCGTTCGGCATCTCGGTAACGTTCTTCCTGATGTTGGGGTTGGTGGTGGTAGTGCAGATCCTGTTGAACCGGACGCGCTGGGGCTCCGCGCTATTCGCCACCGGCGCCAACAAGTCGGCGGCCGAGATCTGCGGCATCAACACCTTCCGGGTCAAGACTATCTGCTTCATGTTGACCGCGCTCCTGGCGGGGATGGCCGGAATGTTGACCATGAGCCAGATCCCCGGGACTCCGGGGGATCCCATCATCGGCAGGAACCTTGAGTTCGACACTTTGGCCGGCATCATCATCGGCGGTGTGAGCCTCCAGGGGGGGCGGGGATCCGCACTAGGCACCCTCCTGGGCGTGATGTTCATCCAACTGGTGCGGAGTGGGCTGATCATCGGTCACTTCAACCCTTACCTGGCCACCCCGTCGCTCGGTATCCTGATGACGCTCGCCGCGTCTGTGGACATACTCCGGTATCAAAGGTCGGAGCACTGATACCACGGTGCATATAATCGCAATACCGCAAAAGTCGCTACGCGCCGTCTGTCATTCTGAGCGGGTCTGCCCCTGACTTCGCGCGACGACGAGCGTCCAGCGAAGAATCCGGTGTGGCAACGAGACCCTTCGCTGGATTCTCGCCGCAACGCACGTCACGGGACCCACCCGCTCAGGGTGACAATAGCGAGTTTTGCGGTACTGCATATAATCTTCTCGATTTGTAGGGGCGCACCCTTGCGGTCGCCGCAGCGGGCATGCGCAAGGCTGTGCCCCTACCCCGGATGATTGAGCGCTTTTCGTGCAGATCAGGCGCCCGAACGCGCAGTGGGCGGCTGCGTTTCGGTGCACGTCAGGACCTGGCGATCGCGTCGGAAGATGAGATCTAGCTGCCAGGCGCATGCTTCCGCTTCGATGTACGATGGCGGTTCTGCCGCAAGGTGCAGAACGGAAAGGAGGGTTACTGAGCTCAATTGGTGTATACGCAGTTGCATCTGTCAGCTCCAAACATCCGAAGGAGTCGTTCACTCAAGTGCATCCGAAGGAGGATGAAATGTCACGGAAGTCCCTGTTCAAGATCGTGTCGGTGATCATGCTGGTCGCCCTGATCGCGGGGTGTAACTCAGCGACGCCGACCCCCATGGGCTTTGGCAACACGCCTACGCCCGCGCCAGCGGCCCCGGCGGCCACCACCGCGCCGGCTGCAGTGCGAGCTGGCGACCACGGATGAGAACACGCTCGAAGCCCTCGTCGCCATGGTGGACCAGACCCTCGCCCGCCCCGACATCAAGGGTATCGCGATGTGGTTCGGCGGCAACCCGGCCGTCCTTCCGCTCGTCGAGAAGGCCGTGGCCAAGAAGATCCCGGTGGTCTTCCCGCACTTCCCCGTGGATCAGAGCTTCTACAAGAACGCCGCCAACGTGGTGCAGATCGCGGCCGATACCACCAAGTACCCGGACCCCACGGCCAAGGCTTTCTGCGCTGAGCTCGCGGCCCGCGGCATCACCAAGGGCTCCATCGGCCTGACCGAGAACGGCCACAACGCCACCGAGGACATGGTCGCTAAGGTCTTCACTGAGGGCATCAAGAAGTACTGCCCGCAGTTCAAGGTCCTCGACGTGCAACTGGAAGGCGCTGAGCCGACCCAGGCCATCGCGGTGGCGACCTCGATCATCCAGGCCAACCCCGACATCGTCGGCGGCTTCTCCACCACCGGCGGCGGCCCCACCACCTGGGCCGGCGCACAGAAGGAAACCGGCAAGAAGCTCGTCTCCGTCGGCATGGATGCCACCCGCGTCAACCTCGACCTGGTCAAGAACGGCGAGGTCTGGGGTCTCGTGGCCCAGCCGCTCTACGAGGAGTGCAAGGGCTCGGCCGAGCTGCTGTTCAAGATGGCTAACGGCGAGAAGGTCCCCTACTGGACCATCCTTGAGGCGCCGCTGGTCACCAAGGACAACGAGGCTGCGTTCTACGCCATCCTCGACAAACTGGAACCCAGTTTCCGAACGGCCCAGAACCCGGACGAGGTGAGGGCAAAGTACACGGTCAAAGGCAAGTTCTACTACGTGCAGAGCTCGGCCTGGCACCCGGTGCATCAGTTGACCCAGCAAAGCTTCATGGAAGGCTGCAAGACGCTGGGCCTGCAGTGCGAGCTGGCGACCACGGATGAGAACACGCTCGAAGCCCTCGTCGCCATGGTGGACCAGACCCTCGCCCGCCCCGACATCAAGGGTATCGCGATGTGGTTCGGCGGCAACCCGGCCGTCCTTCCGCTCGTCGAGA
>JAPLHB010000171.1 GCA_026389845.1 Chloroflexota bacterium | reverse complement strand
ATAGAAGCTCGCGTTGAGAACTTCGCGCATCTCGACGCGGCGATGCCGGCCCCCGCGTTTCTCCGGCGGAATGAGGGGGGCCACGAGTTCCCAGCTGATATCGCTGAGATCGGTCTCATAGGCTTGGCGGTTCATCGGTGACCTTGCTCCAAAGGGGGAGATGGGTACATCATGTACGGAGCATGACACCGGAAAATCGTCAAAATGTCAAATCTACAAGGCGATCTCTATTTTACTTTCAAAACACGCTCTGATTGACGGCAAATGCTCCGACGTGATGGAGTAGGGCAATAGCGATTCGGCTCGTACAGCTTTGACGGATCATCTGCAACACGGTATACTCTCCTCCGGCGGCCGAGTTCGGCCGCCGATTCATGTCTGCGATCTGTTGTCCGATGCCTGTTTCCGCCTCCAGCCTCCTATTTCGCTCGGCCCGCCGCAGCCTGTCTGCCTTATCGCACCGCGCCGCGGACTTCACGGCCGGACCGCCGGCCCTCGAAGCTGAGAGCCATCCCCAAGCCCCGACCGGCCGCCGGCTGCTGTGGTTCGATGGCCTGGTCTCCAACATCTCGGATTCTTTCGTTTCAAGTTATGTCAATCCGCTGGCGTTGGCGCTGGGCGCGACCAATGCCCAGATCGGCCTCCTGAGCGCGCTGGCGAACCTGGGGGCCGCTTTGGGCCTGCTGCCTGGCGCGCGGCTCGACGAGCGGTTCCGCAGCCGCAAACTACTCGTGGTCTTGACCGGCGGCGGCGCACGCCTGCTGTTGATCGCCATGGCCCTGGCCCCGCTGCTGCTCCCGCCGCCGACCGCCATCTATGCGTTCATCGGGCTGATCGCTCTGCGCGCCTTCATCGGCCAATTGGGCTACCCTGCCTGGTCCGCGCTGGTGGCCGATCTGGTGCCGCCGGCCATGCGAGGCCGCTATTTCTCCTCCCGCAACATCGCGTTAGCGGTCGCTGCGCTCGTCTTCACGCCGTTGGCCGGACGCATGGCTGATCTCATCGGCCTGCCGCAGGGCTACCAGGTCAGCTTTGTCATTGCGGGCCTGGTTGGATTCGTTGCCACCGCCATCTTCGCCCGCATCCCCGAGCCGCTGCGCGCAGCGGCTCCATCTGGCGCGGCCGGAGGGAGCATCAGTCTGGCGAGCTTGCGCGCACATCCACGGTTTCTGGCCTTCACGGCCGTGGCTTTCATTTGGAATCTGAGCCTGGCGATTGCCGGGCCGTTTTTCAGCGTCCTGCTGGTGCGCCACCTGGGCGCCAGCCCGACGCAGATCGGCCTTCTGGCAGCCATCAACGCCGCTACAAACATCATCGGACAGCGCGTGTGGGGCCGCCTGAACGATCGGCGCGGCGCGGCCTGGGTGATGCGATGTACCGGCCTGCTGATTCCGTGCTTGCCGCTGTTGTGGGCGCTGATGCCCAACGCGTGGCTGCTCTTGCCGGTCGAAGCCTTCTCCGGGCTGCTCTGGTCGGGTTACAGCCTTGCCAACTTCAACCTGATGCTGGGGCTGGCGCCCCAAGCCCAACGGGCGCGCTTCATCGCCTTCTACCAGTTCGCCGTCTTCGGCGCGGCCTTCGTCGGCCCGCTGCTCGGCGGCCTCATGGTAGACGCCTTCCCCATCCGCACCGTTTTCGTAGTGTCCGCGGCCGGCCGGTGGCTGGCTGCGGTGCTGTTTCTGTTCACGGTGAAGAGCGACCTGGAGAAAACGGATAGGGAACGGATAAGCGGATAGCCCACTGCGCGCATCCGCTCATCCGTTGCCCATCCGCTTATCCGTATTCATCCGTTGCCCATCCGCTACCTTTTGCCACACCGTCGGTTTTGTGCTAAGATGCCGCCTGTCGGAAGGCCAATACTCAATATCTAATACCCCATATCCAAGCTGGAGGTCCCAACATGGATTGTCCGAAATGCGGCACGTGGAACCCCGATGACAAGCAGGTCTGCTGGCGCTGTCAGACAGAAATGCCTAAACCCGTCGAGAAGAAGCCTCGCAAACCCACCATTTTCCTGGGTCTGCCCGTGTGGGCGTGGGCCATGCTGGTCGTGCTGATGGTCGTCTGGATCGCCGCGCAGTGCGTCGGGCCTTCGCTCATCGGCCGATGATCGCCGGTTGAAAGTTGAGGGTTCCAGGTTGGCTGCAGGCTCCAACCAACCTTCGACTTTCAACCTGCAACCAGCCACCTATCACCTGCAACCCCATGCCGCCCCCATCTGCCATCGTCCCCGCCCTCCTTGCCTGGATCGCCCGCGGCCGCCGCGATCTGCCCTGGCGACGACGACGCGATCCCTACGCCGTCTGGATCTCGGAGGTGATGCTCCAGCAAACGCAGGTCGCCACGGTCGTCCCCTACTTCGAGCGGTGGCTGGCGCGCTTCCCTGACGTGACCACGTTGGCTGCCGCGCCGCTGGATGATGTACTCAAGGCATGGGAAGGGTTGGGGTATTACGCCCGTGGCCGCAACCTGCAGCGGGCCGCGCAGCAGATCGTGGCGCAACACGGCGGGCAGATTCCTTCCGTCCGAAACGCGCTGCTCGCCCTGCCCGGCATCGGTCGCTACACCGCCGGCGCGATCCTCAGCCTGGCATTCGGGCAGGCTGAGCCGGTACTCGACGGCAACGTCAAACGGGTGCTGTGCCGCCTCTTTGACATCGCCGACGACCCGCGAGAAGCAGGAACGGAAAAACGCCTGTGGGAGTGGGCGACGGCCCTGGTGCGCGACGCGCCCGATGGCGCAGCCGGCGATCTCAACGAGGCGCTGATGGAACTCGGCGCGCTGGTGTGCGTCCCCGCCGCGCCCGACTGTCCGGTTTGTCCCCTGGCCGATCTCTGCCTGGCGCACGTCCGCGGCGTCGAGCGCGAGCGGCCTGTCAAGGTCGTCAAAGCCCGCACGCCGCACTACGACGTCACCGCGGCCGTCATCGCCGACGAAGCCGGACGGTACTTGATCGTTCAACGCCCGCCCGAGGGCTTGCTGGGCGGGCTGTGGGGCTTTCCGGGCAGCGCGGCGGGCGAGTGTGGTTCAGACGAGACGGCCGCGGATCACGCGATCACGCCCCGACAAGTCGGAGATTCCGGAGTGCCGGACTTGTCCGGTGCGTCCTCACCGCTGGCCGACTGCCTGGCGGCCGCGTTACGAGACAGCCTCAGCATCGAAGTCGCGGTCGGCGCGGCGTTGCTGCCCATCCAGCACGCCTACACGCACTTCCGCATCACCCTGCACCCGTTTCGCTGCCAGCTTCTCGGCGGCGCACCGCAGGGGGGGCGTTACACCGCCTGCCGCTGGGTATCGCCCGTTGACCTGGAAGACTACACGTTCCCGGTGACCGACCGTAAAATCATCCGTTCGTTGCTACATGCTGAGTGACGCGCGATTCACCGGCGAGAATCACTCGATCTTCACGTTTCACGCGGCACGCAACACGCAGTACGCAGCACGCAGCACACAGCACGCAACACGCAGCACGCACAGGAGCCGCCATGCCTCCCCATATCGTCGTCTTCGGCAGCCTGAACATGGACCTGGTGATCCAAGCCCCCCGGCACCCGCGGCCGGGGGAGACGCTCACCGGCGGGCCGTTCCGCACGATTCCGGGCGGCAAGGGGGCCAACCAGGCCGTCGCCGCAGCGCGCATGGGCGGTCAGGTCACGATGATCGGCGCGGTGGGCGCTGACGGCTTCGGCGACGAGCTGATCGCCAACCTGGCCGCGGCCGGCGTGGACACGAGCCGAATTGACCGCTCCCCCGAAGCCACCGGCCTGGCGCTGATTACCGTGAGCGAATCCGGCGAGAACACCATCGTTCTGGCACCGGGCGCCAACGGCACCGTGTCGGCCAGGACTGCATGGGAAAACGAAGACGTGATCGCCGCGGCCGACGCGCTGCTGCTGCAACTCGAAGTACCCCTCTCGGCCGTGCTGGCCGCGGTGCAGATCGCCGGCCGCCACCGCGTCCCCGTCATCCTGAACCCCGCGCCCGCACGCCCCTTGCCCGTCGAACTGCTGCACCACGTGAGCTACCTGATCCCCAACGAGCACGAGGCCGCGCTGTTGGCCGGGCTGCCAACGGGCGCGGGCGAAGAAGCGACGCGGGCGGCGGCCGCGTTACGGGAAATGGGCGTAGGGCAGGTAGTCGTCACCCTGGGCGAACGCGGCGCGCTGGTCTACGACGTGCCAGGCACGTCCGAAAGTGCCTGGCACGTGGCGTCGTTCCCTGTCCAGGCTGTTGATACCACCGCCGCGGGCGACGCCTTCCTGGCCGCGTTCGCCGTCGCGCTGACCGAGGGCAAGCCTCCGGCCGAAGCCGCGCGTTGGGGCTGCGCGGCCGGCGCGCTGGCATGCACTGTGCTCGGCGCGCAGCCGTCGTTGCCGACGCGGGCGGCAGTGGAAGAGATGATGCACAAAGAGCCAGTAGTCCTTTTGACATCCCTCGCTCCGGCTGGTAAGATGCGAAACGTGTGCATGCTGCGTGAAACCCACGGATGATTGCTCACGCAACACGGAACACGGAGCCACCATGACCCACGACCGCCGCAAGGCCGACCACATCCGCATCAACCTGGAAGAAGACGTCCAGTTCCCGCGCCTGACCACCGGCTTCGAGCATTACAGGCTGATGCACCAGGCGTTGCCCGAGCTTGACCTGGCCGCGATTGACACCCGCGTCGAGTTGCTGGGCAAGCGCCTGGCTGTCCCGCTTCTCATCTCCTCCATGACCGGCGGCGTCGAAGCCGCGGGCATGATCAACCGCAACCTGGCACAGGCCGCGCAGGCGCGCGGGATCGCGATGGGGCTGGGTTCGCAACGCACCGGCCTCGAACAGGCCGAGACCGCGGGCACCTTCCGCGTGCGCGACGTGGCGCCCGACATTTTACTCTTCGCCAACCTGGGCGCGGTGCAACTCAACTACGGCTACGGCGTGGATCAATGCCGCCGCGCCGTCGAGATGATCGGCGCCGACGCGCTGATCCTCCATCTGAACCCGCTGCAAGAGGCGCTCCAGGCCGACGGCGATTGGAACTGGGCGGGGCTGCTGGGCAAAATCGAGGCGGTCTGCAAGCAGGTCGGCGTGCCAGTGATCGCGAAGGAGGTCGGCTGGGGCATCGGCGAGCACGCGGCCCGGCAGTTGGCCAGCGCGGGCGTGGCCGCGCTGGACGTGGCCGGCGCGGGCGGCACCTCGTGGAGCGAGGTCGAGAGCCATCGCGCGGCCACCGGGTCACTCCGCCGGCTGGCCGAGGCGTTCGCCGATTGGGGCATCCCCACGGCCGACGCGCTCCTGGCGGCCGGCCGCGGCGCGCCCGGTCTGCCCCTGATCGCCAGCGGCGGGCTGCGCACCGGCATCGAGGCGGCCACCGCGCTGGCCCTGGGCGCGACGGCCGTCGGCATCGCCTCCCCATTCCTCAAGGCCGCCGCAGCCTCGGCCGACGAGGTGGTGGCGACCATTGACCAATTCACCGCCGAGCTACGCATCGCCATGTTCTGCACCGGCGCGGAGACCGTGGCCGCGTTGCGCGAGCCGGGGCGGATTGAGGTGGCAGATTCTCCAGGCCGATCAAGGATGTTCCATGGCTAGCCCACGATCAACTTAAATCGAAAGAATCGTTTGGAGGAATATATGAACCTGGTTTCAGGCAGCAAGGAACTCTTCGAAAACGCGCTTCTCGACGTGAGAAAATCAGTTTATGAGTATCTGAAAGCGCCCGAGTACGGCAGGCGCTTCTTGCCACGCGATGTCTATGAAGCCGTCTACAGCTACATAGACGCAGGCGGCAAATCGCTGCGCCCCGCTGTGCTACTGTTCTCTTGCGGCGCTGTCGGCGGAAATGCAATGACTGCTCTCCCGGCCGCCGCGGCAGTCGAAGTGTATCATACCTGGACTTTGGTGCATGACGACATCATTGATCGGGACGATAAGCGGCGAGGCAATCCGACAGTTCACGAACAGTTTCGTCGCAAGGCCGCTCAAGAGTACCATTATGAAGAAAAGGAGGCACAGCACTACGGCCTGTCGGTGGCCATACTTGCGGGTGATCTGCAGCAGGGCTGGGCGACCCAACTCCTGTGTGAGTTGCATCCGAAGCACGGCTTGAACCCCACGGTGGCGTTGTATCTGATCAGCGACTTGAAGATGAATGTTCAAGGTACCCTGATTGAAGGCGAAATGCTGGATATCTGGTACACCAAGCAAGACATCGAATCGCTCAGTGAATCTTTGATTGTCGAGATGCTCTGGAAAAAGACGGGTGCCCTCTATGAGTTCGCCGGTCGCGCTGGCGCGATGATCGGATTGGAGACATCTAATTCCGATCATCCGATGGTAAAGGCTCTATCCACGTTTACGAGCAAGTGTGGCACGGCATTTCAGCTTCAGGACGACATCCTGGGAGTTGTGGGAGATGAAGAGCGCCTGGGCAAGCCGGTCGGCTCGGATATTCGAGAAGGAAAACGCACCACCATCGTCTACTACGCACTGAAAAACGCGAGTGAAGCCCAAAGGGCCAAGTTGCTGGATGTTCTAGGCAATGAAAGGGCCGCCGAAGAAGATATTCGTCAGACCATCAGTTTGCTCAGGGATCTCGGCGGAATTGAGAGAACAGGGAACTTAGCCAGATCTTATGTCAACGAAGCCATGACCTATCTGGATCATGTTCCGGCTTCGAAATACAAGTCGCTGCTATCTACATGGGCGGAGTACATGATTGAGCGGGAATTCTGAGGCGCCCAATCCGAGGAGGTAGCCCCATGGGCAAGATCAAGGTGTTCATCAGTTCTGCACTCGACGAGCTCGAGTATGAACGCGAGATTGCGACGCGAGTGATTCGAAGCCTGGGCTTTGAGCCGCTGGTCTTCGAGGGTTTCCCGGCGATGAGCAAATCTCTCGAAGATGCTTACGTTGACGAGGTCAGAGCCTGTGACGTGTTTGTGCTGATCCTGTGGAAAGACTTGCGGCCCGCTGTAGAGCGCGAGTACATGGAAGCCATGCGCGGCAACAAGTCCATCCTGATCTTCGTGAAGATGCTAAAGGAGGGAGAACAAAGAAGTGACAGGCTCCAAGCATTCCTGGGGAACCTGAAAGACAAAAGTGAGACCGCGTCAGACGCCGGCCTTGTTCGATTCTACAAGCATTATCGGAGCCTTGCGGACTTGGAGGAATCTCTGCGAGACGGTATCGTGGGCGAGGTCAACCGCAAGCTGGCCAGAATGATGATAACTACTTCTACCAGACAAGACATGTACGAGCTTGGCGTCAGCATCACTCTGGCCGCTCGAAAACGGCTATACGTGGCACAGCAGACACCGTCGCTTCTCTTTGGCCCGCGCGACTACCTGATGCCAGAGACAGAGAAGGTCTCCTACGAGTTGGCCTTCTACAGAGCATTGAGGCAGTGGGTAGCTGCAGCCGTTGATGACAAGGACCGGGAATGCATCTGTCTCTACAACGCACAGAGCAGCAAGATCGAAGCCGAAAAGCATCAGCTTCAAGACCGAGTCAAGGTCAACATGAACGCGCTCAAGAGGCAGGAGAATCAGTCTGGGCATCGCGTGCGGTTCTCTTCCACCTTGACAAGATTCTCCGGGCCAATCGCCGTGGGTGACAATTGGTTTGCCATCTGGGTCATGGGTGACGAGAACGCTGTTGCCATATCCTCTGTTAGCGAACAGGTTTCAGATGCCCTGGCCGGAATTTTCAGACAACTGGGCAGTCGGATCACTACCACTGAAGAGCTGCTGAAAGAACTTGGGATTGCCATCTAGCGCGCAAGAAGCCTTTGGACTATACGCCCACCACCAGAAGCCGGCCGCCGTTACGTGTGTTTTCCTACATACACCGCGGCCGTCGTGCTGTAGACTGACGCCACCGTATCGAAAGGTGGTGAAGCGCGATGGTCAAGATCCGATCTTCTGAGATTACCCCCGAACACGTCTATCTTTCCCGCCGGCAGTTCATGGCCGGCATCGGCGCGGTCGCCGGCTCGCTGCTCGTGACCGCGTGCGCCGCGCCGGCCGCGCAGCCGGTCCAGACCGGTCAGGCCACGACGCCGGCCGCGCCGGGTGCGCCCGCGCCTCTCGCCGCACCCGGTGATGGTGAACCGTCGGCCAGCAAAGACACCGACGAGTTGGGTGATAAGTTGACCCCCTTCCAATCGGTGACGACCTACAACAACTTCTACGAGTTTTCGACCGACAAGCAGGCGGTTGCTGGTCTGGCGAAGAACTTCAGGACCACGCCGTGGACGGTAACGGTCGGCGGGCTGGTCAACAAGCCCAAGACCTTCGATGTCGAAGACCTGTTGAAACGGTACGTCCAACAGGAACGCATCTACCGGCTGCGCTGCGTGGAGGCCTGGTCCATGGTGATCCCCTGGCTCGGCTTCCCCCTGGCGGCATTGCTCCAGGAGGTCGAGCCGACGTCGCAGGCCAAATACGTTCGCTTCGAGACGTTGTTAGACCACAAACAGATGCCGGGACAACAGGCGGGATGGTATCAGTGGCCCTACGCCGAGGGGCTGCGCCTTGACGAGGCGATGCACGATCTGGCGATCCTCTCTGCCGGCCTCTACGGCAAGCTGCTGCTGCCGCAGAACGGCGCGCCGTTGCGCCTGGTCGTTCCGTGGAAATATGGCTTCAAGAGCATCAAGTCCATCGTCAAGATCGAGCTGGTAGCCGAGCAGCCGACCTCACTGTGGATGGCTGCCGCGCCGGACGAGTACGGCTTCTACGCCAACGTCAACCCCGACGTGTCGCACCCGCGCTGGTCGCAGGCCAGCGAACGGCGCATCGGTGAGTTGAATCGGCGCAAGACGCTGCCGTTCAATGGCTACGCCGACGAGGTGGCGGGTCTGTACACGGGGATGGACCTACGAAAGTATTACTGAAAGAATCACGTCACGCGCCAGGCTCTTCCAGAAGTGCCTGGCGCGTCGCCGTCCACGTCGGCGCGCTGATCCCGCTGGCCTTCCTGATCTGGGATGGGCTGCACGGCGGACTGACCGTCAACCCCATCCAGGCGATCACTCTGCGCACCGGCAAGACGGCGTTGGTGCTGCTGGTGCTGTCGTTGGCCTGCACGCCGGTCAACACTCTGCTCGGGTTCCGGCCGGCGCTCAGGCTCCGCCGACCGCTCGGTCTCTACGCGTTCCTGTACGCGGCCCTGCACTTCCTCACCTTCACGGTGCTGGATTACGGCCTCGATCCGGTTCTGCTCCGCGAGGCGATCTTCGCGAAACGCTACGCCTTGGTGGGCTTTGCGGCCTTCTTGCTGCTGGCGCCGCTGGCGATCACCTCCACGAAGGGGTGGATGCGCCGGCTGGGCAAACGGTGGCGACGGCTGCACGCGCTGGTCTACCCGGCCGCGCTGCTCGTGATCATCCACTACGTCTGGCTCGTGAAGTCAGACATTCGCGTGCCGCTGCTTTACGGGGGGATCGTCGTTCTGCTGCTGTTGGCCCGGCTGCCGTGGGTCAAGAAGCGGGTGGCGCAACTCGGGCGGCGCAGGCCGATACCCCACGACTCAACGCCATCGGTCTGAAGGCGCCACGCACTCCGGCTCCTGTCCCGGTTCTTGTCCAACCCGGTTTTTGGTGGTATCTTTCACCTGTCTCAACGCGCGATCCACCCTGGACCGAGGTAAAAGCATGCTCGAAACGCCGTCCGACACGAAGTCCGCAACGAAACCCCCTGAACATAAGTCCTTCTGGGCCACCCTGCCCGGTCTGCTAACCGCCGTGGGCGGGATAGTCGCCGCCATCGGCACGCTGATCACAGCGCTCGTCGCGGCCGGCGTGTTGGGCGCGAACAAACCGACTCCGACTGTCGTCCCGACTGCCACACCGGTCGCTGCTGTCACCGCCCCCTCAACGCCGGCGCCCGTTGCCACGGCCGGCGTCGTTCCATCGCCGACTCCTGCGCCTCCGGCGACGCAGTCAGCGCCCACCGCCACGCCCTCTCCCGCCGGCGTCCTTTTCGAAGACGACTTCAGCGCGCAACGCAACGATTGGCTGACCGAAGTCTCACCCGAAGTGGAGAAGGGCTACGAAGGCGGCGAGTTCCGGATCAGCGTGTACCAGCGCAATTTCTCGTCGTGGACCTTTCCCCACCCGTCGCGCGACCTGGCCGACTTCGCCGTGGAGGTGGATGCCCGGTGGGTGAGCGGCCCCCTGGACAACGAGTATGGTCTGTTGACACGCTATCAAGACGCCAGTGATGAGTTCTACCTCTTCGCGATCAGCAGCGATGGGTTCTACACGATAGAAAAGTACCAGGGCGGCCAGTGGCATGACCTGGTGAAGTGGACCGAGGCGGAGGCGGTGAAACAGGGGGAGGCGGTCAATCGCCTGCGGGTGATATGCCAGGGCAGCACGCTGCGCTTCTTTGCCAACGGCGAGTTGCTGGCGCAAGCGGAAGACGCCAGCTTTCACGCCGGCAACATCGGCCTGCTCGCCAGCTCGGGGGAAAAAGAGGGCGTGACGATCGCTTTCGACAACCTGCGCGTGCGGGCATTGACGGGGCCGTAAGAGACGTGTCCCCAATCCGGAGTTTCGCTTCGCGGCCGCGGGCCAGGGTCAGTCAGAAGAAACCAGGTTTCTTGTCCCCCGCGTGACCCACGCGGCTACCAGCAGCAGGATCAGCCCGCTCCCGTCGAAGGCGATGAAGCGCGTGACCGCAGCCCGTGCGACCGGATGCGCGACCGGCAACGTCCACAGGATCACGCTCTCCCCCACAAAGCCGATCGCCTGCATCGCGATCGCCTCGTAGAGCGAGACGCGGCACCGCGCCGGGTCGAGCAGCGCGGAGAAGTAGGGCACGTTCCACATCAGGAACAGCACCCCCAGCCCGCGCACGGTCGCCGCGCCGGCCGGCCCGGTCAGCTCGAAGCCGGGCGCGTACGTCGCAGGCGCGGCCAGGAATGCGACCGCGCACTGCACGTTCCAAAGGAAGACCGCGGCGATCAGGCCGCGGGCCAACCAGGGACGAATTCTAGTAGAACGGAACATGGCAACGCTCGGCAGGTGCAGATTTCGCGCATTATAACACGACGCGCCGCACTGCACCGATTTGCGCGGAGGCTTCGCACAGGGCAACGCTGGCGAGCCTCCCGCGCGCCGCTGAGGACGGTGTAGGGGACAGGGCGTGCGGCTCTATCCCTTCGTTTTGCCGGTGACCTCGCGCACCTGGACGGGAAAGTACACCAGATGTGTGTGAAAGCGTATCTCAGTGCCATCCTCCAAGGTGAAGATCTCGCGGTTCAGCCACTGGGCGATGTCGTCATCGAAGTACTCGCCTGTGGGTTGGAGGCGAAGGGTGCGGTACAGAGTTTTGCACTCGGGTGACAGGGGTCTGGTAGAATAGGGGAAAAGTCAAGGGAGGAGGGACACGATGCAGACTGATTTTGCCAGCCATTGGGATGAGTTAGCCGAGGAAGTATTGAGTGGTATGAAGGAGTGGCGTTTGCAGCATCCTAAGGCGCTGGAGAGCACATTGCGGCCGTGGGCCAAGCCAGGTGGGGTGAAGGCAGTAGCGAGGCGCAAAATTGGCTGAAGGCGCAATTGCACGAACTCAAACACAGCGGCCCGGCCGAGGTCGTGGCCGAAGTGCGGCGCGTGGCCGCCACCCAGCCTGAGTCGGCTGACTCGGCCAGCCATTTAGCCTACCTGGAGAAACGTACCGCCCATATGCAGTACCCGACATTCCTGGCGGCCGGCTGGCCGATTGGTGATGGCGCGGTCGAAAGCGGTAACAAACTGGTCGTTGAGGCGCGGCTGAAAGGCAGCGGCATGCATTGGGCGCGGCCGCATGTCGATCCGCTGTTGGCGCTGCGCAACATCGTCTGTAGTGATCGCTGGGACGCGGCCTGGCCTCAGATCGTGCGCACGTTGCGCCAACAGGCGCAGCAGTGCCGCTCTGAGCGCCGTCACCAGCGCCGCACGCCACGCAGCAGCGCCACAGACCAGCCAACTGCGCCCGTACAGAATGCTGCTGCGCCACCACCGCCAGCACCCGCAGCCACAGCTGAGACTCTCGTGTGGCGCCAGCACCCCAACCGAGCGCACCACCCGCCCAGGTGCAACCCGGCCAACCCTGGCGCCCGCCGGCCAATCACCCATGGCGGCACATGCCCATCGGCCGAGCACGTTTCCAACCGTCGATCAACTCCACTGATGCAAAACCTTGAACCGCACCCGGAGGCGAAATAGCAGTTGTGCTTTGTTCTCACATGTGCTAAACTAGGCATTGTTGTAGTCGCCCGTCTTCGATCTCATAAAGTCGAGGGGTGCGCCATGCCTGCGGAAACCAAAAAACCACTCCACGACTTGCTAAACCGGCTGCGGAAGGATGGACCGAACACCGCAAAAGACAACCGGGGCATGCAAGTCTCCTCTGATCATGATGGACTCGACTGTGCTAAGTCACCTACGCCACTTGTATCCCGTGACGCGATACAGGCATTTGCACGGCGACATCGCTGGATGAGTGTGTCAGCCAGAATTCTCCTCATCTTTCTGGCAGTTTCCTGCATCGCTGTACTGGTTTGCCAATGGCTGCACCTCGGCACAAACGAAGCCGTCCAGATAATGCCAGATAATACGAGGGTTCTGCTGAGCATAAGTCCCCCGCCGTTGCAGTTAGGCAAGCTGTATGGGATCCAAGCGACATCAAGTGCATTCGGCGTTACTGCACAGCATATCAAGACCACATTGTTAGAAGGGATGGCCAGAGAGTTAAATCTTAATGTAGAGAAGGACATTCTGCCGTGGCTCGGATTTGAGGCAGTTGCAGCCATTCTCGAGAATGATAGATCGGGGACCGAGGTATTGATCGCGCTGGCCGTTCGCAACAGCGCAGGTGCATCCGGTTTCACCCAGAAAGTCAGAGACCAACTCGAATCGAAGGGCAGGTATTTTGAAGAAGAAGACTACCACAATGTGCGAGTGGTGTACCAAAGAACGCGTTTCTCTGACAGCACATTGGCTTTTGCACAGATAAACCACTTCCTCGTGATTGGCTCATCAGTGAATGCCTTACACCGCGCAGTGGACACAGCCCAAGGCCGGCATAAGTCACTAGGAAGAAACGTCCAGTATCGGAAAATCCTGAGTCAGTTGCAGGGTGACCGGATCGGCTACATCTATGTGGATGGGGCCAGTTTGACTGCTCCGTTCACTTCGTGGGAAGCTCTTGCACGGATTGCTACAAATGGACTCCAGAGTGCAGGCGCGTCCATTACTTTGAATGGACTTGGTATCAGGTTCAATTCACTTTTGATGTATGACCCGGACGCGCTGACCATCGCTCAAGACCAGGCCATGCAACTACCAACTAATCCCAATAGGATTCTATCGGTAGTTCCGAGTAATGCGGTTTTCTTTGCCAACGGCCAGCAGTTCGGCTCCCGGTTTGATCAGCTTCTTGCGGCATCTGATGCTTCTGGCGAAAATATCCTATGGAGGATTCGAGATATGGAATCGAGTCTCGACATTGACCTGCAACGTGATCTTTTCCAATGGGCAGATGGTGAATATGCGTTGGGGCTCTTGGAGAACCCAGCGGGATTATTCGGGGATGCTGCTATCCCATTTGACCTGATTGCCATCATTGAGACGCACAATCTCGATGCCGCCAGGCAAGGACTGCAGCATATTACCGATGCGGTGGCTACCCAGGCCGGAACGAAGTCAGTAGATGTCATCATCGGCGGGGAACTATTCCGAGTATCAAACGATACTTCTGGCCGTCTCACGTTCGGCTATGGTTCTGTTGAAGGTTTCGTCGTGATCGGTAGTTCGAAAGAAGCACTTGAAGTAGTTGCTGAAGCCGCCAAGTCTCCGTTGGCCAGGAGTGCGACTTTTAGCGCCTTGGCAACACAACTGCCGACCAGTAACACAGGCTATGCTTATCTGAATGTAGATCGTTTAATGGAAGCTCTCTATTTGCAGATACCTGTTTCTCAGCGCAAGATGTTCGATGAGCAGTTCCGGCCTTACATTGATTGGATTCGCGCAATCGCTGAGGCAGACGACACAGCAACAGGCCAAAGGGGCGAAGTGCGCAGTTCGGTCTTTGTTCTTCTGAACTCTCAGCCCAGGGAATAGAAACGATGAAATCTCGCACATCAAGAGTCTTCCTGTTTGCGACAATTGTGTTGTTGACAGGCACGGGAATGCTTGCTTATGAGTTCTTTTTCGTACAAGTACCGAAGGTCGGTATCGTTGTGGGACATTGGCGAAATGACTCCGGTGCAACCTGCGAAGATGGACTGCGCGAAGTAGATATCAACATGGAGATTGCGCAGGCCGTCGCCAGCCGTCTCAAAAATGTCGGCTATCGAGTGGATCTATTGAGTGAGTTCGATACAAAACTTCATGGATACCACGCCCTGGCTCTCGTTTCGCTACATGCGGATTCGTGCCTTCCAGGTTATACAGGATTCAAAGTCGCTCGCGGCGTTCACAGCATCATCCCGGCAGCTGACGATGCCCTGGTGGATTGCATATGGGACCACTACGAGAACGCGACTCATTTGGAGAGAGATCCCCTTCACGTTACAATAGATATGCAAGAATATCATGCTTTTCAGACTATTAACCCTAAAACACCGTCCGCGATCATCGAACTGGGCTATTTGGCTGAGGATAGGGAGTTGCTGAACAAACATCCGGGGAAGACTGCAAGCGGTGTTGTGGAAGGGATCAGGTGTTTTCTCGAAAGAAGCGCGCAGAGGCATTAGATGGAGCAATTCCCTATGAGAATACCTGTCGAATTACTGGAACACATTGAGAAGCGCAAGGTTGTACTCTTGCTCGGGCCGGGCATCAATGAAGGCACGCCGGCATCTCCAAAAGCACTCGCCACTATCCTCGGTGAACGCCTTGGGATTGCAGACGGGGAGACACGCCCGCTGAACTACCTGGTAGATTGTTATGTGGAACAACAGCTATCTCCCTTCGATCTGATCCAGGTACTGATTGAAGCCATCGCTTCTTCCCAACCGAGCGGACTGCACCACCAAATAGCAAAGCTCATCGGCGGTAGTGCCGATATTGGCGGCCCACTCATAAAAAGGGTTGTCACGCTGTGCTACGATGATCTCCTGGAACGCGCGTTGAGAGAACATGGTGTTCAACCTGTGCCGATGGTTAAGGTGGCAGACTTCCCATTCCGTGAAGAAGAGAAGACCCAAATAGTGCATCTGTGGGGAAAGCACGATAGCGCCGAATCCCTGGTGGTTACCGACGAGCGCCGGGGCGAGTTGCTTGTGCACAAAAGTGATGGCCTCCTGGAACAGATCCGTGGCGAGTTGTTCGGCAACACGTGGCTTTGCCTGGGAGTCGACCTGGACGACGAATGGTTTCAGAGCCTGTACAGAACAGTGGTCCTGTCAGCTAATGGCGCACCTCAGCCCCCGTATGCGTGCGGAGTCCTCCGAGATGAGTTGAGCCGCCTCCGCTGGTCCCGGCAAAAGATGCAGGTGCTGGCGACAGACCTGAGTGTTTTTCTGGATGAGCTGATCAGACAACTCGATCTCAGAGCCAGGCGACAGGCCGAAAGCCGCCTAGCTGAGGCGCCCGCTGTGAAGGTCATTGCACCCATCTTCCAGCCGCCGCCTCGATTGCCTTACAAGGGACTGCGCTATTATGAAGATGACGATGCG
Source organism: Chloroflexota bacterium (assembly GCA_026389845.1). Taxonomy (GTDB): domain Bacteria; phylum Chloroflexota; class Anaerolineae; order CG2-30-64-16; family CG2-30-64-16; genus JAPLHB01. The sequence goes on along the minus strand of JAPLHB010000171.1, from coordinate 4,101 downwards.
GCCCTGTTTTTCGGCCGCGATGCCGACACGTACTATCTTCTGAATCAGGTCCGTGGAAACCGCCTCACAATCCTTACCGGCCCGAGCGGCGCTGGCAAGAGCTCGCTGCTCTATGCGGGTGTTGTACCTTACCTCAAACAGGATGGACTGAAGGTAGCCAAGTCGCGCCTCTTCGGTGAACCGCTACATCTGTCAGTAAACCGCAGCGTTTACGAATTGGCGCCAGACATATTGCCCGGGCCGACCGATGAGCGCCTGCCCGACTATCTCGATAATGCCTGCAAGCTGCTTGGCCAGGAAATAGTCCTCATCATCGACCAGTTTGAGGAATTGTTTGCGCGTCCTTTGACAAACCAGACGCGCGAAGACTTTCTTGACCAACTAATGGCGATCGTGCGGAACCGCCTGCTGCCGGTCCATGTCGTGCTGAGCCTGCGCTCGGACTGGGTTCATCACCTGCATGTGCTCGCCCGCTGGTTGCCTGAGTTTTCAAGCTACCAGGTGCCAATCGAGCGGCTCAACCGCAACCAAGCGCGCCAGGCCATCATTAGCCCCCTGGAGTCGCTCGGGATACCCTATGAGGAACAACTCGTCGATAGGATCATCGATGACCTGGTGCAAACGGCGCGGGATGACCCGCGCATGCAAGGGGATACTACGCTTCAAGATGTGATAGACCCTCCTCAACTCCAACTGGTTTGCGATGCCCTCTACGAGCCTGGTTCGCTCACGGGTTTAGATTCTCAAACATACAAAGCGAGGGACGGAGCCCGAGGGATTCTGAAAAGATACCTTCATCGCAAATTGGCGACTTATGGGCCAGACCAGGAGTTCGCCGAACGCGCTCTAATAGCCCTGATCGGCCCCAATAACACCAAGGAGGCGCGCACTTCTGAGCAGATTCAACTCGAAGTCACTGAGCCGGCCGCCGCTGAACGGGTCTTAGCCAGGTTGGTGCAGGACCGATTGGTGCGACCTGACGTGCGGGAACACAAAGTCTACTACGAGTTAGCTCACGAGTACCTGGTCGGTGAGATCGAATTGACACCGGAGGTTCTCAACCGCAAGCGTGCCCAGTACTGGCTGCAACAAGGCGCCGATGAATGGTTCCAACATCGCGGGGCGCTCCTTAGCGAAGACCAGTTCAGAATCATCAATGCCGAGCGCGAGTATCTCCGTCCTCACCTGGAGGAACGGCCGCGTGCTCGATCACTGTTGTTGCGTTGTGCGTTGGAGTATAGTTGCGATATTGACTACTGGTTGAACCAGATAGAGACCCCCGCAAAGAAAGAGGTTCTTCTCGATACGTTACAAAGCTGTAAAGACCATGTCTCCAAGGCAAGATCTGCTACTTTACTGGGAGCGATCCTGGACTCAGACGTCGAAAATGTCCTATTGACAGCGGCCTTGCATGATGAGGCAGCACTTGTACGTCGTACAGCCGCCAGGAGTCTGTCTGGCTGCTCTCCACAAAGCAAAACCCATTTACGGCTCAAAGCTCAAACGGACGCTGGTGCAGAAGGTATTTGCGCCTTGGAGGCGCTTGGATACTCAGCTTCCGCCGACGATGTGTCCTTACTCATGGCGGTAGCCGCCGGGCGTGATGCGTTGCGACGATGCGCTGCCATCAGCGCGCTGAATAGACTCCGCATGGGCTTCTCTTTTCGTTGGTTATGGCTACGAAACCGCGACACACTCCTCAGCGATGTGGCTGTCTTTCTAACCACCGCGCTTGGTTTGCTGGTGGGACTGCATTACCTGGTTATTACCTGGCTTGGAACAGGAACCGCCTGGCTCACGTCGCCGTTGCGACTGGCTGTGTTGCGTAACCCAATTCTCTTATCGTATCGGTTACAGTGGCCATTGGCCCTGCTGGCTCTGGCGGCCGTTCTAGTCATCGTGATGGCGCACTTCTGGTTTCGTGCTATCAAGCGAACTCCAGCGTTTGCGTTGTTTGGGCTTGTACTGATGGCCGGGGGCGCGAACTTCATGTATCAGCCTTTCGAAGGCCTCATAGCGCAAGCGCAGCCGGAACAGTTTTACAATCGCGCTGAGTATGAGTTGACTGTTGCCGGGGACCTGGCGATGGCGCGACGACTTTTCGCGGAGGTGCGGCCATATTCAAAAGAGCGAGTTTTAGCTGAGGCCTGGTTGGCTGGGGTTAGTTATCTGGAAGGCAATTATGCTCAGGCGATCCGAGAAGCCTGCACTTGGTTGGCTTACGATCGTTCTGTAACACCGAGTTACGAAGAAACCGCACTCAACCTGATCACGACCGTGCACTGGAGTATATACCAACTGGGTTATAACAGGACGTTCGACGAAGCCCTTGAACTCAGGGAAGGGCTTCTTAAAGAACTGAAAGAGTCGCATCCGACATCTCGCTGTGTCGTGGAAGGTGAGCTTTCCCCCTTCTTCCTGGGTATTTCACCTACCAGCCGGGCGTTTATCATCGAACTGGCAGACAAATACGCCCCCCCACCTCTCTATACGTACTTAGGTGTATTGTCCGGCAGACCGGACTTATACCAGCCACCCGAAGGCGCAGTGGTCAACGACGATGATCGCCATGTACTTACTATGCTTCTGACTAGTCCTCCCTACGGGCATAACTACCGCGATGACCAAGGTATCTGGCATGGTCCCGACAAATACGCAGCATGGGGAGCTTTTTTGGTCGGCGATTATACTCACCCGGCTTTGCGTAATTCATGGGGATGGATAATATGGCCGCCAAACAAGGCAATACCCCTGGTCGAGGCGGCCGCATTGGGTCTGGCCGTTCAAGGCTTGAGCGACGATCCTGCCGAAGGAATTGCCCGCTTGAACGCTTATCTAGATCCGAGTAATCCCTATAGGAAGTACCTGTTGAGCAGCGATTCTCCCTGGCTGGACGATATATATGCACTGATGATGTACCTATGGAATCAGCAGGGCGATCAAAACCGAGCTCTCGAGTACTATGCAAAACTCCTACAGCGCGCAAACCCTGAGTCACGCAAGCTTCTGTCTATGAATAAACATCAAGTGCTATGTCAGTTCTGTACCCCGGGTGCAGTCATCGGACTTGGCATGTCAACCGCAGACTTGGGTAAACTCATGGAGCGCCAAGATTCGATCTTTGGCAAAGCCGCGTGTGATGAACCATATTTGTTGGACCTGATAGGACTCAGGCAACTCGCGGATGGGCAATATGAGGGCACCAAAGCCACTTTCCGAAGGCTGGCAGAACAATGTGAGGCGCGCTACCCTGACCGAGATGCTTCTGACTATCTGAGAGTTGTCTCTCTCCTGGAAGACATTGCGAAATCTCCCACACAGGAAAACTACCGGCGATATTTCACAACGATGGACCAATCCTGGACCTGGAACTACAAAGGCCCGGTTCCACTACCAAAAGCTTGGTTTCTTGCGCGTGCCGTGGAGTTGACTTCTAACTGGCCTATGGATGTTTCGCTCAAGGTCAATCCGTGGATCACCTACGCTAGATCGTTAGAGGAGTATGCGGGGCGATTCGCGGAGTACGCAAGTACTGACGTCAGAATTCCGGCTAGCCTGCTACAGGCCGCATGGCTCTACGATTCTTTGTCTGATCGCCCGCGTGGGATGTTGGCGCCAAACTCAGAAGACGAGTACAAACTAATACTGCGAGAATTAGCTTCCAAAGCCCTGCTGCGCTATTTGGAGTCGTACTATGGCCGGCAAGACATACCTCTCGAATTCTGCCGCTACTACCGCCTCTATCAGAACCGCCCCAACTATCCATCCAGGTACAATGTCACCCAAGATTGCGTGATTGAATGGTTGGCCTTGCTCCACCTGGGGGAACCGGGGTCGGAGTATGCCACAATCCGACACTACTCGGAGCCGGACATCATTGCGATGCAAGAGCAAGCTCGCAAGCTCATCGAAAGATACCCTCAGCATCACTTGGCGAACAACCTTCTTAACTGGATTGCCTGGGGCTACTGTTATCTGTTTTCGATATACTAAAAGGGAACCAGTTGGCTGCACTTTGACAATCGAAAAGGGAACCACCTGAGCCAAGATCCGTTATCATGGGCGGACGAGACCTATGCTAACGGAGGAAAGGATGATCAG
>JAPLHB010000082.1 GCA_026389845.1 Chloroflexota bacterium | reverse complement strand
ACCATCCCCTCCACCGGCGTCCCCACCGCCAACTCGGAAAGGAACTTGCCCTGGGCCGGACGACCCTGTTCGGGCACGTCGGCAGCGTTCACCGCGCGCGTTTTGCCGCCCACCATGCGGAAGATCAACTGATCCCGCGGTGAGCAGAGCGCCGCGCCCGCGATCTGGCCGAGCCGCGGCGTCGTCTTGAGCGCAATGACGCCTTGCCCGGCGCGGCCCTGCGCCGGAAAATCAGCCAACGGCACGCGTTTGGCGTAACACGCGGTTGTCACGATTGCCAGGCTCCCCTGCCCCCCCGCTCCCCTGCTCCCTTGCTCCCCGAGCGCCATTCCCGCGATCACGCGATCTTTCGCGCCCAGCTTGATGCCGCCGATGCCGCCCGCGGGCAGCCCCATGGCGCGCACGTCATCCTCCGGGAAGCGGATGGCCTGGCCCTGGATCGTAACGAGCAGCATCTCGCCCCCGCCCTGGCTGAGGCCGGCCCAAAGCAGCTCATCCCTTTCCTCCAAGCCGATGACCTGCGGATTCGTCGAAGCCTGATCGAGCAGGTCGGCCAGGGCCACGCGCTTGACCTTGCCCTGGGTCGTGCCGAAAAGGAGCATTGACGTGCCAGGCACTTCGGAAGTGCCTGGCACGTTGTCGCTTTTGGGCAGAGCACACATGGCGACCACGCGATCACGCCGGCCGAAGCCGGAGAGGTCGGCGAAGTGAATGCCGGGGACTTCGGGGATCTGGTGGACGGAGACGCGCGTGGCCTGGCCTTTTGCGCTGAAAAGGTAGAGGTCGTCGCGCGTGTTGGCCGCCACGATGAGCAAGGGGGCAGGGGCGCTGGGGGGCAGGGGAACGAGAGTCTCCCCTGTTCCCCTGCTCCTCTGCTCTGCTGCTCCCCGGCGCTGAGCTACCAGCAGCCCATCCGCGCCAAGCGTGACCCATACCTCCTCATCCGGCAGCAGATCGTGGGTGGTCAGGATGCCCTGGACGCGGTCGGCGATCTGGGTGCGGCGGGGATCGGCGTAGCGAGCCTTCAGATCGGCCAGGTTGTCCTGGATGAGCGCCAGCAGTTTCCGGGGCGATTTGAGGAGCGCCTCCAATTCCTTGATGAGCGCCAAGATTTGCTTGTATTCGTCTTTGAGCTTCTGTCGTTCGAGGGCCGCCAGCCGGCGCAATTGCATATCCAGGATGGCCTGCGCCTGAAGCTCGCTGAACTTGAATTGCTGGATCAACCCTTGCCGGGCGACATCGGCGGTCTTGGAGCCGCGGATGAGCGCGATGATCTCGTCCAGCACGTCGAGCGCACGCAGCAACCCCTCCAGGATGTGGGCGCGCTGCCTGGCGCGTTCCAGGTCGTATTTGCTGCGACGGACGATCACCTCCTGGCGATGCTCGATGTAGTGCATCAGCATTCGTTTGAGGCTGAGCAGCCGCGGCTCCAGGCGGCCGGTTTCATCGGCGACCAGCGCCAGCAGCGAGACGCCGAAGGTCTGCTGCAACGGGGTCAGCTTGAACAGGTCGGCGAGCACCTGGCGGGGGTCTACCGTGCGGGTCAGCTCAATGCAGATGCGCATCCCCGTGCGGTCGGACTCATCCCGCAGGTCGGTGATCCCT
>JAPLHB010000223.1 GCA_026389845.1 Chloroflexota bacterium | reverse complement strand
GCTCTGTCGGATGCTCTCCATGTACTCCGCGCGTTCGGTCGGGCCTCCAGGAGTCAGGTTGAGCACGTCAATGGATTGCCCCACCAGTTCGTCGCGGGTGTACCCGTTCATCTGACAGGCCGCTGGATTGCAGTCCAGGATAGGCCAGCGGTCGTGCGGATCAATCAGCACGATCGCATCCGGCGAGGCTTCGAACAGGGTACGAAACTGAGCGTTGCTTTCCCTCAGGGCTTCCTCGGCGCGTTTGCGCTCGGTGATGTCGCGGGAAAGGCCAAGCGTTCCGATGCTCTGCCCTTTCTGGTCACGGAGTGGCATCTTGGTGGTGGAGACCCATCCCACTCGCCCATCGGGCCACGTTTCTTTCTCCTCCATGTCTATCAGAGATTGGCCGGAGCGCATGATGGCTTGTTCATCCTCGTAGGCTGGTCGGGCGTGTTCTTCCGTGAAAAAGTCAAAGTCCGTTTTGCCAACCGCTTGCGCAGGATCGCTCAAGCCAAACCTGCGAGCTTGAGTCGGATTAATCAGGGTGAAGCGGCTCTCCGTATCCTTGAAGTAAATAGAGTCCGGAATGTTGTCTGTGAGCATGCGTAGCAAATTGCGCTCTTCCGCCAGCACTGCTTCCACACGCTTGCGCTCGGTGATATCGGTGAAGCTTTCAATGCCACCGATCACTTGGCCGTCGCCGTCACGAATCAGATCGGCATTCTTTAGGACGGTGCGCAGGTCGCCGTCTTTCGTCTGCACCACACATTCGCGGCCGGAGATGGGTTTCGACACGGCGGCGTTGTACAGCCCGCACCCGTGCCTGCATGGTTCGTATGCGAAAATAGTGCAGGGTTGTCCGACCAACTCCGAGTCCTGGTATCCCAGGATTTCAGCAGCTTTGGCATTGACGGAGGTAACGACACCTTGCAGGTCCACGGTGAAAATGGCGCTCGGTACCACGCGATAAAGTAGTTCCGCGCGGTCTTTGGCCGCCGCCAACGCGCGTTCGGCGCGTTCACGCTCGACCAGTTCCGCCTGCACCGACTGGTAGAGGCGGGTATTCTCGGCCGCCTGCTCGGCCAGGGCGGCCAACATCTGGTTGGTCTCTTGGGCCAGGGCCGATAGCTCGTCCTGACCGCTCACGGTCACGCGGCCCGCGGAGTCGCCGCTCTGCGCGATGGCGTCCATTTCCGAGTTCAGTCGGGCCACCCGCCTCAGCACGGAGCGTTCCAACACCACCAAGTTGACCATGCCGGCGAGAAAGAGGGCGAGCAACAGCGCAAACACCAGATACCGCGTACTGACCTGCCCTTGTTGATTTATCGTGCGCAGCATGATCACCCGCACGATAAATCCGGGCCGGCCGTTGACGTCCTTCAACAAGACGTAGCCGGCCACCTGTTCCTCGTTCAGAACGCGCACCAGCCGCGAAGCATTCAAGGACAGTTGTTCGCGTGCGGCCAGGAAATCCGGTTCCAGATCGGTTGCAGCTAGCCGGCGAATGGCAATCTGGTCTCCAGTAATCGTCGCCAAACCGTGCAGCTCTGTCTCGTTCAAGTAACGGCCGATGATAAAGCTGCCCCGTGCGGGCCCGGTGTTGTTGCTCGTCAAGATCGGCCGCGACACAACCAGCATAGGGCCTTCCGCCAGGGAGGCAATGCCCAACACGCTCTGCGTGCTGTCGGGGCCGTGCAGCAAGGGGCTGCCTGGGGCGACCAACAGCAGCCACCAATCGGTCGGAATCGGGACCTCGTGAGTGTTTTCTACATCGAACGCCTGTTGATAAATCACGCGGCTGGAGCTATGCACCACGGTTATCAGGTTGAGCCTGGACTGAGTGAAGGTAGAATCGGTGAAGTTGGAGGCGATATAGGCCGGGTTGTTGTCCTCGACAAAGGCATAAGTATCATCCCAGATCGCGTAACTCGCATTGAGCTCGTCCAGACCCCGCAACTGGCTCTCCAGCAGATTCATGGTCTGCTCGATATGCTCGCGCGTACTGCGCTCCTCCAGGCTGGCATAGCTCCGCTGGAGGATGCGAGACGCGATCATGCCCAGTACCAGCATCGCGAGCGCGGTGGTCACACTGCTCACCAGTAAAGCTCTATTACGAAGGGTCACCGTCACACTCTCCCCCAGCGGGCACATCCGGCGCGGCCGGCAGGGTCACAGTAAAAGTTGAACCAACACCGACTGCGCTGGAGGCGCTCACCTGGCCTCCATGCAGGGTTACAAGTTGCTTGACGATATAAAGGCCCAATCCGGTGCCGCGCTCGCCTCGCGTGGCCTGGGTGCGCGTCTGTTCGAACTTGGCAAACAAACGCGGCAGCTCATCGGCAGGGATGCCCCGCCCGGTGTCCTGGATGCTCACCTGGACGGCATTCTTGCCGCCGCAAACGCAGTGGATCGTCACGACGCCGCCCGCCGGCGTAAACTTGATCGCGTTGCTGATCAGGTTGTTGAAGACCTGATAGAGCTTGGCGCTATCGCCGGCGATGTCGGGCAGATCAGCGGCGCATTCCAGGCGGCAAGTGATGTTCTTAACCTGGGCAGCCGGCGCCATCGCTTCGAGGCACTCGCGGAGCAGGGCCGGCATGGACACTGGCCGCAGATCAAGTGTGGCTCGACCGGCCTCGATCCGCGCCAGATCGAGCAGATTGTTGACGAGCGCCAGCATCCGCCGCCCCGACCGGCCGATCATCTCCACCAGGTCGCTCACGTTGGCCGGATCAGCAAGGCCGTCGGTCTTGAGCAGATCCACCGCGCCCAAAATGCCCGCCAGCGGCGTGCGGAGATCGTGTGAGACGATCGCCAGGAACTCGTCCTTGAGCCGGTTGAGTTCCTCCAGGCGCTGGTTGGCATTCGCCAACTCGGCCGTGCGCTGGGTCACCCGCTGCTCCAACTCGGCGTTGATCTGCTGGAGTTCTTCGGTCAACTGTCGGCGGGAAGCGATCAGGTCATACCGCTCGCTGGCCTCGCGCACGATGACCAGCAGCTCCTCTGGGTTCCAGGGCTTGACCAGGTAGCGGTAGATTTGGCCGTCGTTGACGGCTCGGATGACGTTGTCCAGATCGGCATAGCCGGTGAACAACATGCGGATCGCGTCGGGATAGCGGGTCTTGACCCGGTTTAGAAAATCCACGCCGGTCATCATAGGCATGCGCTGATCGGTCAAGATGACGTGGACATCCTCTTGCTCCATCAGGGCCAGGCCCTCGGCGCCGCTGTTGGCCGTGAGCACCTCGAACTCGCGGCGCAACAAACGGCGCAACGATGAGAGCATGTCCGGTTCGTCGTCTATGACCAAAACAGGCGGTTTCATGCGCTGCTCACTTTGCGGGCGCGACCGCGCCGCCCATCAGTTCTTGTTGGCGGGCAATCATCCAGTCAAGGTATGGAGTGACTTCGCTGGCCTGATGGGCTGGCAGAAGACTGGCGACGACGTCGGCATAAATCTGAAAACGACTGAGCAGATGGGCCGGCGCGACCCCGTCATGGGGCAGGCGATCCCACGCCCAGGCCAGTTGATAGTCCAGCGTCGTGATATCTCCAAACTGCATGGCCGTTTCCAGCATTTGCGTCGTGAACTCGATCCCGGCAGTGATCAGTTCCTCGGCTTGCTCGCCGTGTTGCGCGACTTCATCTCGACGTTCGAGAGCGCGGGCGACCACCAGGCGGTTGATCTCCGCGCGCCTGGCCTGAAAAGCCTTCAGCGTCTCCGGCGAGATGGGCACGATGTTCGACATGTGAGCCTCCTGGCTGGTGTTACAGTGTTGTGTCTAGCGCGTCACCGGTAGCTCAACGGTGACGGTCGTCCCATTTCCCGGCTGGCTGGCGAACCGGAGCTGGCCCTGATGTCGGTTAATGATCCCCACGCTGACGGCCAGTCCCAGGCCCGTGCCGGCGCCGACCGGCTTGGTCGTAAAGAAAGGCTCGCCGAGCCGCGCCAGCGTGGCGCTATCCATGCCTTTGCCGCTATCACGAATGATGACGTTAATGCGGTCATCTCGACACGCGCTCGTCACCCAGATTTGGCCCTCGCCTTCGATGGCCTGGACCGCGTTGGTCAGCAAATTCAGGAAGACCTGGTTGAGTTGACCGGGATGGCACACGGTCGTGGGCAGGATGCCGTAGCTCTCGGTGATTTGGATGCGGTTCTTGCACTGCGGCCGGATCAGCGCTAACGTGCTGCGCAAGCCCTCGTTGATGTCGGCCTCCTTCAGCTCGGCCTCGTCCAGCCGCGCGAAGTTGCGCAACGACAACACGATGTTGCGAATCCGCTCGATGCCATCCTGGCTCTCAGTCACCAGGTCGGCCAGGTCGCTCCATAGGTATTCGACTTCGACTACGCCCTCGGCAGCCTCGATTTCGGCGCGCACGGACGCCCCGGTCAGCGCGCGCAGCGGTTGATAGGCCTCAAACAGGGCGGACATGCCTGGCAACAGTGTCGCCAGGTGGGCCAGGTTGTTGGCAATAAACGCCGCGGGGTTGTTGATCTCGTGGGCCACACCAGCCACCAGTTGGCCCAGGGCGCGCATCTTCTCCGATTGCACCAGTTGCGACTGGGTCTGCTTCAACTCGGCGTGCGCCCGTTCCAGGGCCAGCAGTGCGCCCTCGAGTTGCTGATTCGTCGCGGCCAATTGGGCGGTCAGCTCCAGCTTGACCGTCTGATCCCGCCCGATGGCCGCCAGCAGGGGCGGCTCGACGCCGGGCAGCAGATAGGTGGTGTAGCTGATCAGCACCGGCGCGCCGGCCGGCCCCAGGTGATCCAACTCCCAATCGGCCACGCCGCCCGCAACCCAACTGCGCGCCAGCAGGGTCGCGCCCTTCTCGCGGCTGAAGTCGTCCAGCAGGTCAAGCCACGCCTGGCCCGCGATACCCTCGCCCAGCAAACGCCGGGCGGCCGGATTGGCGTGGACGATCCTGCCGGCGCGATCGAGCAGCAGGGTTACGTCCGGCGCGCCGGCGATGAGGGCGGTGGCTGTTGCTTCTTCCACGGGCAATGTCCCTCGATTTCACTCCGACTGCTCAGAAACCTGTCACCCTGAGTGGGTCTATCACGAACAGCATTCGCGGCGCGATTCTGGTGAAGGGTCTCACTGCCACGCAAGATGCTTCGCTAGAGGCTCGCTGCAACCACGACACGGGGCCGACCCGCTCAGCATGACAAGCCCAGGCAACCGCCATTAGCGATCCAACCACGCGTTCGCCGCGGCCAGCGCTTCGGCCGCGTTCGGGGCGGTGAAGGTGGCGCCCACCTGCTCGGCCATCTCCGGTTTCAGGTTGAACGGGAAGCCGCCGACCATGATCGGGATTTCATCGGCCAGACCGGCCGCGCGGGATTGGGCGATCAGATCGCGGATGATCGGGACATGGTAATACATGGCGCTCGAGACGCCCATCATGTCCACGTGATAGCGACCGGCCAGATCGAGAAAGTCGGCGCTCGGCGTGGCGACGCCAAGATAATAAACGGTCCAGCCATCGGCCTCGAAGAAGTCTACCAGCATCTTGGCGCCGACCATGTGCAGCTCCCGCGCCGCGCAACCCAGCATCAGCGTCCGACCGCGGTCGTGTTTGGGCTTGAAGTAGGGTCTCAGCTCGCTCATCAGCCGCTCGGTGATGGCGGTCGCCAGGTGCTCCTGCGCTACCGTGAACTCGTTGCGCTGCCACATCCGGCCGACTTCCCATTGCGCCAGCTGAAAGACGCGCATGTAAAGCTCATCCGCCGGTGTGTTGGCTGTCAGGGCGCGCTCCACAACCTGCGATGCCATCCGGCCGCTGCCTTCGCGCAGCGCCGCCAGATAATCGCTGTAGTAGGGTTCGAGGGGTGTGTTCACGGCTCATTCCTCCTGGGCTTCAAGTTGGCTGTAGGGCCAATTGGCCTCACAAGGGCGTGTTGCGTGGTGCGTACTGCGTATTGCGTGCTTGCGGAACGCCCATTCGTCGTTCGTCATTCGTCATTCCACCACCGGCAGCCACAGAGTAAACGTGCTACCGCGTCCCGGCGCGCTATCCGTCGTGATGCGGCCGCCGTGCCACTGGAGAATCTTAGCCGCCAGAGGCAAACCGATGCCGATGCCCGAGATGTGGCCCGATCGCTGCTCGCTCCCACGGATGAACGGATCGAACAGATACGGTTGATCTTCCGGCGGGATCCCCGGCCCGGTGTCGCGCACATGTACCGCCGCGCGCCGGGAGGCATCTTCCTGCGCGGCGACCAGTTCGGCCCAGAGTTGGACCTCGCCGCCGGCCGGCGTGTATTTGAGGGCGTTGACTAACACGTTGTCCAACGCCCGGCCCAGCAACGCCTCGTCGGCCTGCACCACTGCGTCCTGGGGCAGCGGCGTCCAGGTCAGCCGGAGCTGGCGCTCGGCCGCCATCGCCTGCCTGGCCTGCACCTGTCCCCCCACCAACCGATTGAGTGCCAGCCGCTTCAGGTCGAGTTGATCCTCGACCACGTTGAGCCTGGAGAAATCCAGGATCGCGAGCACGATGGCTTCCAACTGCTCCTCGGCCGTGATCGCGTTTTGCAGGTAGTAGTCGCGCTTCTCCGGCTTGCCGCGGCGGAGCAGATCGAGCGAGCTTTTCAGGATGGTCAATGGCGTACGCAATTCGTGCGAGACGTTCGCGACGAAGCGGCCTCTCAGCCGCTCAAGCTCCACAATCCGCAGGCCCTGGGCGCGAATTTCCGTGGTACGGGCCGCGACCTCCTGCTCCAGGTTCTGATTGAGGCGCTCCAACGCCTCGACGCGCTGGCGCTCGGTGTCGTAGCGCGCCAGGGCTGTCGTGAGGCTCTGTTCCAGGTCGTCGCTCTGCCACGGCTTGGCGTGATAGCGGAAGGCCTGGCCCACGTTGATGGCATCAATGACCGCCTGGATGTCGGCATAGCCCGTGAGGATAATGCCGATGGTCAGCGGCGACTGCTCATGCGCCCGCGCCAGCAACTCCACGCCGGTCATCTCGGGCATCCGCTGATCGGTGATGATGATCGAAATCTCGCGTTCGCGCAACAAGCGCAACGCTGCCTCACCGCTGGCCGCCGTCAACACCTCGTACTGACGGCGCAGCGAGCGTTCCAGGGAACTCAGCACCGACGGCTCGTCGTCCACCACCAGGATCGGGCGTTTGCGATGGGTCGTCTGCTCCATGGGGTCAGCCTCTCGTGTTGCGTGTTGCGTGTTGCGTGCGCTATGCGTGATCCGCGGCTTGCGCCGCGGGCAACCAGACCGTGAAGGTGCTGCCGTGACCCAGTTCGCTCGCCAGGGTGATCTTGCCGCCGTGCCGCTGAACCAGCTCCTGACAGATCGCCAGCCCCAGGCCGGTGCCGGCCACGCCCCCGCGCCGCCCGGCCTCGCCGCGAAAGAAACGCTCGAACAACTGCGCCTGCTCCTCGGCCGAGATGCCGGGACCGGTGTCGGAGATGGAAAGCGTGACCCATTGCAGATTTGAGATTTGAGATTGCAGATTGGGAACCGCGTTCTTCACCGTCTCGGGCGTGGCAGCGGGCAAATCGGCAATCGGCAATCCGCAATCGGCAATCGGCAATCTCGTGCTCACGGTGATCGTTCCGCCTGCAGGCGTGTAGTTCATGGCGTTCGCCATCAGGTTCGTAACCACCTGGGTGATCATGCGACGGTCGGCCAAGACGGGCGGCAGATCGGCCGCCAGATCGGTGCGCAAGGCCAGCCCGCGGCTGGTCAGCAGCTCGGTGCGGTCGGCCGCCAACTCGACGACCAGTTCGCTCACGTCCAACGGGGCTAACTGGGGCTGCACTTTGCCCAGATCCATGCGCGAGAGATAGAGCAGGTCCTCGATCAGCGCGGCCAGCAGATCGGCCTCGCGCAGCGCGGTGGTTCGGTAGTAGTCACGCTTCTCCAACTTGCCCCGCTCCAACAGGCCCAGCAGCAGCTTGACATTCGCCAACGGCGTGCGTAGCTCGTGCGAAACGTTGGAGACGAACTGGCTCTTGAACTGATCCAATTCTTTGAGCTTCTCGTTGGCGTCCCGCAACTCGGCCGTGCGCTCGGCCACGCGCTGCTCCAGTTCGGCCGCATGGCGCCGCACCTGTTCGTAGAGCCGCGCGTTTTCGATGGCCAGGCCCGCCTGGTTGGCAAATGCGCGCAGATGATCGGCGTGTGTGGTGGTGTAGTATTCCGGCATCAGGCTGTCCAGACTGAGCGAGCCGATGATCTTGCCACGGGCCACGATGGGCGCGCCGACGTGCGAACGGACGCGCGCCAGGTTGACCTGGCCGCGCACCCGCTCGATCGCGCCTGCCCCGTCGCGGAACAGGGTGATCGCAGCCAGGTCGGAGTCAGCCACGCGACCGACGTGCTCCAGGATCTGATCGAGCAGCGCATCCAGCTCCAAAGTGCTGCCCAACAGTTCGGCCGAATCGAGCAGCGCCTCGGCCAGCAGACGTTGCGCATGCTCGGCCTGCTGCATCTGCTTCAGGTCAGAGATGTCGGTCGAAACGCCGATGACCCCGATCAGCTTGCCGGCGGCATCGTAGACCGGCGTATCGGTCACTAATGCCGGAAAGGCCGTGCCATCACGCCGCTGCACCGCAAACTCGCCACTCCAGCTCTCTCCGGCGGCCAGGCGGGCCATGATCTCGGCCGCCTGAGCCTGCGACGTGCTGGCCGGCGTGACGTCAACGACGTCGCGGCCGATCGCCTCGCCGGCGGCCCAGCCGTACAACTGCACCGCGCCCTGGTTCCAGTAGATGATCGTACCGGCCAGATCGGTGGCGATGATGGCCTGGCCGACTGCGTCCAGCAGGTGCGCCTGAAACCGCAATTGCTCCTCGGCCCGCTTACGCTCGGTGATATCCAGAAAAACACCTTCGGTGCGCACGATCCGGCCTTGCGCGTCCCGCCGCAGGGTTGCGCTGCCCAACACGTACATCGGCGCACCATCCCGCCGGGCCAGCGTCAGCTCCAGGTTCTCGGCGTACCCCTGCGCCTTCAGCAGCTCATACACCTCCCTGCGCTGCTGAACGTCCGCGTAGAAGCTGACCGCGGGCAGGCCGACCATCTGGCCTGGCTCGTCATAGCCAAATAACCTCGCCGCAGCCGGATTCGCCTCGATGATCTTGCCATCTGGGCTGGACGCCAGCACCGCCTCGCGCGCCGACTCGAAAAGTCCCTGGTAGCGCGCCTCCGACTCGCGTTGTGCGGCCTCGGCACGCTTACGTTCGGAAATGTCCATCGTGGCACAGGTGACGCCGACAACGGCGCCGGCCGCATCGCGCAGCGGCTCCACCGTCAGATCGTAATAGTAAACCTGTCCCTGGTTGCTAAGCGCCACCTCCTCGCGACAGCCCATACCGGTCTCCAAGACGCGGCGCTTGATCTTGGTCAGGCGGACGGCACCCTCCGGCGACGCCAGGTCATCGTCGGTCTTGCCGACCATCTGCTCCGCGGCGTAGTCCCACGCCGGGTTATGGATCCACGTGTAGCGCAGGTCGCGATCCTGGTTCCAGACGATGATCGGTGACCCCTTGAGCGCCACGCGGAAGCGTTCTTCATTTTCGCGCAGCGCCAACTCAGCGCGCCGGTGTTCGGTGATGTCGGCGAAGGTCGCGACGACGGCGTGGGGCGTCGCGGCACCGGGGTGCAGCAGCGATTGCGAATTGACCGAGACCCAGACCAGCGAGCCATCCGCCCGATAGACGCCCATGATGACAGCGGAGCAGGACTGGCCGGTGCGCAGCGTCACCATCGCCGGATGCGCTTCACCGGGGAAGGGAGTTCCATCTTCGTGGATCGCCCGCCAGCGGGGGTCCAGCGATGTCCGCCCCTGCATCTGGTCGGCAGTCAGCCCCAGAATGTGCTCGGCGCTGGCGTTGCAGGCCAGAATCTTGCCGCCGGCATCCTGCACCACAATCCCCTCGCTCATGGCGGCAACGACCGAGCGATAGCGTTCTTCGCCGACGCGCACGGCCTCCGTGGTTCTGGCCCGCTCGATCACCCCAGCCAACGCGTTAGCGACGGTGGTCAGGAAGGCCTCCTCGGCGGCATAGCGCTGATGCCCGTCGGTCAGGTAGATAGTGATGACCCCCAACAGCGCTCCCGCCGAAACGATGGGCACGCAGTAGTGGCCATGCGGCGTCATACCCTGACACTGCGTCACGTGCCGCGCATCCAGGTGTTCGGCAAATTGGATCTCCTGGGTTGCAGCCGCCAACCCGCACAGACAGCGACCAA
This sequence comes from Chloroflexota bacterium, assembly GCA_026389845.1. GTDB lineage: Bacteria > Chloroflexota > Anaerolineae > CG2-30-64-16 > CG2-30-64-16 > JAPLHB01. The sequence continues at coordinate 23,216 of JAPLHB010000223.1, read as the reverse complement.
ACGGCACGAGCGTACACGCCTCGCGGATGGCCGGTTCCAGGTCGCGCGCGGCCTTCAACGCCAGCTTGCCCTCTTCGACAAGGAAAATGCAGCCGCGCGCTTCGAAGGCCAACCATGGGATGCCCAACATGAGATCGAGCGCCTGCGCCAACACCTGTTCCAGGGGAACAGTTTCGAGCGCCAGGCGCAGCACCTGGTTGACCACGCGCTGCGTGTCGTGGTTGCGCCGCAGATCCTCTTCCAGGTCGAAGCGCCGAACCGCCTCGCCGATCAGCGGGCCGATAGCCTCAATCAGCGCCACCGTGGCGGCCGGCGGCGTGTCCGGCCGCTCGTCAGCCAGGTGAATCGCGCCGATCTTCTGATCGGCGCGTTGCAGTGGGACTATCGAGACCGACTCGAAACCGGCGCGCACGCAGGCGCCGCGGTAGGCGGTCAGTTCGGCGGGCGTCAGGCCAGCCACGAAACGGGGCACATCCAGGCAGCAGAAGGAACCGCCGGCCGTCATCACAGGCAGGTCTTGAGGCCAGGGCTGACCCTGCACGACCCGAATGCATGCGCAGGTATCGTGTACCACCGAGAGCCGGCTTTCCGATAGCCAGAACTCGCGGCTGAAGCCGATGTAGGACTCGTAGGGGATCTCGCTATGCGGATTGAGCAGCCGGATGCCGACGCAGCGACAGCCAGTCCACGCAGCCAGGTGCTCGACCACTGCGTCGAGATACGCCTGGCGAGTCGTTTTCCCCGCAAACAACGCCAGCAGATCTGACGTTGCCTGTGTGACATCAACGGGAACCATAAATCACCTTTCAGATGAATGAAAATGCGCAATAGCGCAAAAGTCGCTACCGAGCTCTGTCCCTGAATTCGCGTTACGACATGACACCAGCGAAGAATCCGTGGCCGCACGTACACCTGTCTGAGCGCCGCGAACGGATTCTTCGCTGGATGCTCGCCGTTGTCGAAGGTTAGGGGTTAACCCGCTCAGAATGACAACGAACAGATAGCGAGTTTTGCTCCATTGCGAAAATGCGTTGGGCCCGGCTTCGAGCGCGTTCTGTACACCGCTTGTCTGGCGTCCTACGCGACGCCATTCTACCACGACTTGTCGAACTACGACAGCGGCTAACGGTCGGCTGCCTCCTGCCCCGCGCGTCCGGTTCTCCATCATAATGTGCGGCAATTCTACACTACCGATCGCCAAGAGAGAATAGCCCGTAAGTCCCAGGAGCGCCATCTCCCCTGAAGCCATCTACGGGCAGCGGCTTTCCCCCGATAACTGTTCACCGTTACTCCGCGAACGCCGTAGCATAGGGCCTTGTGCCCGTTCCGCGCCCCTTTTACAGTCGTTTTGACGCCCGCGGTGCGCCCACAAGGGGCTATGCTACAAGTCCGTTACCCCAACGGTGAACAGTTACTTCCCCCGTTCATCTTGCCAGCTAGACCAGATTGGTGTAAGATAGGGGGGCGTAAATCCCCGGCGACGGTCCTGCCGGAATCAGATCACCACATCGAAGGAGACGTGGCAATGCACAAGAAACTCTTTATCCCTGGCCCAACCGAAGTGCGGGAGGAAATCCTGCAGGCCATGGCCACCCCCATGATCGGCCACCGCTCGACTGCCTATGCCGATCTGCACAAGTCGGTCGAAGAAAAGGTCAAAAAGCTGCTCAACACCGAAGGCCGCGTGATGCTCTTCACCTCCTCCTCCACCGGCGTGATGGAAGGCGCGGTGCGCAACTGCGTCGCGGTGAAGGTGTTGCACACGCTCAACGGCGAGTTCTCGCGGCGCTGGTTCGAAATCTCCAAGGCCAACGGTCTGCCGACCGACACGCTGGAAGTCGCGCCCGGCAAAGCGATCACTCCTGAGCTGGTGGATGCCAGGCTGGCGGAGGGCGACCGCGAGGGTCGCCCCTACGACACGCTCTGTCTGACCATGAACGAAACCTCAACCGGCATCATCAGCCCGATCGCCGACATTGCCAGGCTGGTGCGGGCGAAGTACCCCGACATCATCATCCTGGTGGACGCGGTGAGCTGCATGGCCGGCGTCGAGATCAAGAACGACGAATGGGGCCTAGACGTGATCCTCGCGGGCACGCAGAAGTGCTTTGCGCTGCCGCCGGGCTTCGCGGTCTGCACCGTGAGCGCCCGCGCGCTGGCGCGCGCCAAGACCGTGTCCAATCGCGGCTACTACTTCGACTTCATCGAGAACGAGAAGTACGCGGTCAAATACAACACCCCGGCCACGCCCGGTATCAGCTTCCTCTACGCGCTCGACAAGCAGATGGACGCCATGTTCGCCGAAGGGCTGGCGAACCGCTACGCCCGCCATCTGGCCATGGCCGAACACTGCCGCGCGTGGGCCAAGCAGCATTTCGCTCTTTACGGCGATGAGGCCTACGCCTCCCCCACCGTCACGCACATCACCAACACCACCGGCTTCGACTTCAGCGCCATGAACAAGGAACTCGGCAAGCGCGGCGCCCAGGTCTCCGACGGCTACGGCCCCTTCAAGGGCAAGACCTTCCGCATCGGGCACATGGGGGATTTGACGCTGGCCGACGTAAAGTGGCTGACCGGGCAGATAGACGACATTCTCAAGCTGTAGATTGGGTATTAGATATTGGGTATTGGGGTTCGCATATCGGAAGAGTCTGGCGTTACAGGCAAATCTCCAATACCTAATACCCAATACCTCGTATCTCTTCCACAAGGAGATTCCAATGAAGGTACTCGTTTGCGATTCCATCTCCCCCCGCGCGGTGGAGCGGATGCGGAAGGCATGTCTCGAAGTGGACGTGCAAGACAAGATCACCCCTGAGGAGCTGCTTCAGGTCATCGGGAATTACGATGCGATGGTCGTGCGCAGCCGGACCAAGGTGCGCAAGCCGGTGATTGATGCGGCGAAGAAGCTGAAAGTTGTCGTGCGCGGCGGCGTGGGGGTGGATAACATTGACGTGGACTACGCCCAGGCCAAAGGCGTCAAGATCATGAACACCCCCGGCGCCAGCACCCACTCGGTGGCCGAGCTGACCATCGCCTATCTGTTCGCCCTGGCGCGGCCCATCGTCCAGGCCACCGCATCCATGCGCGAGGGGCAATGGGAAAAGGCCAAGTTCGAGGGAATCGAGATTCAGGGCAAGGTCTTGGGGATCATCGGCATGGGGCGGATCGGTCTGGCCGTGGCGAACCGCGCGGCGGCGCTGGGCATGATCGTGCTCGGCTACGACAGCCGCACGGTCGGCCCTGCGCCGTTCATGCAGATGGTCGAGCTGGACGAGCTGATCGCCAAGGCCGACTTCATCAGCCTGCATATCCCGCTCACCGAGTCGTCGCACCACCTGATCAACGCCGAGATGATCGGCAAGATGAAGGACAAGGTGCGGATCGTGGACTGCGCGCGCGGCGGCGTGATTGACGAAGAGGCGTTGTACGAGGCGATCCGGGCCGGCAAGGTGGCCGGCGCGGCGCTCGACGTCTTCGAGAATGAGCCGCTGAGCGATCGCAAGCTGTTCGAGTTGCCGCAGGTGATCGGCTCGCCCCACATCGGCGCCAGCACCCACGAAGCCACATCGCGCATCGGCGACGAGGTGGCGGATATTTTGATCGCGGTGAACCAGGAAGGGTGTAGCTGAGGCTAAGGCTGAGGTTGAGGTTGAGGTTGAGGTTGAGGTTGAGTCATGACCTTGACCTCAGCCTCAACCTTGACCTAACTCCGAGCGAAGCATACTCATGATGACGACATCCCCCATCGGCGTCCAGATACCCAGAATTCTGCTGCCCCGGCCCGGCGTTGACCTCGCCAAATGGGCCGTGATCGCCTGCGACCAGTTCACCTCCGAGCCGGAATACTGGCAGGCAGTGGCCGATCTGGTCGGCGACGCGCCGTCCACCTATCACATCACCCTGCCGGAGGTTTATCTCGAAACGCCCGAAGAAGCCCAGCGGGTCCAATCCATCCGCCGGACGATGCAGGACTACCTTCAGGCTGACCTCTTCGTCGAACATGACGGTTTCGTCCTGGTGGAGCGGACCGCGGGCGGTAAGATGCGGCATGGCCTCATGCTGGCGCTCGATCTGGAACAGTACGATTACAACCGAGGCTCCACCAGCCTGATCCGCGCCAGCGAAGGCACCATCCTGGAACGCATCCCCCCGCGCGTCCGCATCCGATCGGGCGCGCCGCTGGAACTGCCCCACATCCTGGTGCTGATTGACGACCCCGACCGCACCGTCATCGAGCCGCTGGTGGCGACGCGCGGCACCCTCCCCCGGCTCTACGACTTCGACCTGATGCTGGGCAGCGGCCACTTGAGTGGCTATTATGTCAACGACAAAGGCTTGGAAGGGCAGGCGCTCGCCGCCCTGGGCAGGCTGGCCGAGCCGGCCGCGTTCGCCGCCAGGTACGCCTTGCCGGCCGATAGCCCGGTGATGCTCTTCGCCATGGGCGACGGCAACCACTCGCTGGCGACCGCCAAGGCGATCTGGGAGCAACTCAAAAGCGACGCAGCAGGGCAGGCTCCCATGCCCGCAGGCGGCGTGGGAGCCGCCGCTGCTGATGCTCTTCAGCCACAACTGGGCATGGCGCATCCCGCGCGCTACGCCCTGGTGGAGATCGAAAACATCCACGACGAAGGGCTGGAATTCGAGCCGATCCACCGCGTCCTGTTCGACGTCAAAGCGGATTTCGTGCGGGCGCTGGAGGAATTCTACGGCGGCCGCAGCTACTTCGTCCCGTGCGCCACGGCCCAGGCGATGGTGGCCCTGGTGGACAGCCAGGCCGAACGCGGAGGGGCGCATGCGTTTGGCGTGGTGACGTCCCAGGGCTTCAGCGTGGCCTACGTCCCCGACCCCCCGAGCAACCTGCCGGTGGGGACGCTGCAAACCTTCCTGGATGCGTGGGGGAAGGCGGGCGGCTTTACCAGGATTGACTACGTTCACGGCGAAGAGGTCACCGTGTGCCTCGGCTCGCAGGCGGGCAACCAGGGCTGCTACCTGCCGGCCATCGCCAAGAGCGCCTTCTTCAAGACCGTGATCGTGGACGGCGCCCTGCCGCGCAAGACCTTTTCCATGGGCGAGGCGAAGGAGAAACGCTTCTACATGGAAGCGCGGCGGATTGTGCGGTAGTGCGGTAGTGCAGTAGTACGAGGGTGCGATAGTGCGGTAGTGCAATTTGCAATTTGCAGTTTGCTGTTTGCAATTTGCCGCGATTAGGAGGTGAACTGAAACCCTACACTTACATACAATGTACTTTCCTGCCATTCGTCATCACATCCGTCATGGCCACATCTTCAAGGAGGAAGCTATGTCTCGCGTTTCCAACAGAGTTCTGACGTTTGCATTGATCCTCGTGCTGCTCACAAGCTGGTTCGTCATCCCCGCGGCAGCACAGGGAACACAAGCCACACCCAGCGGTACCGCGAAGATCGTCATTCTGCACACGAATGACTTTCACGGCAACCTGGAGCTGGCCGGCAGCAATCCCGGCATGGCCCGCGCCGCCAAGGTGATCAACGACGTGCGCGCCGCAGAAGGCGCTGCCAACGTCGCGCTCTTCGATGCGGGCGATGAAATGCAGGGCACCCTGCTGTCGAACCTGTTCAAGGGTGAATCCACCATTGACGTCTTCAACACGCTGGGCTACCAGGCCGCGACCTTCGGCAACCACGAGTTCGACTGGGGCAAGCCGACCCTGACCGCCCGCACGCAGCAGGCCCAGTATCCTTTCGTGACGGCCAACATCGTCGTCAACGACACCGGCAACTGCGCGACCGCCGGCTGGACGGCCCCGACGTTCGCCCAGCCGTGGACCACGCTGACGGTGGGCGCGGCGGGCAATGAAGTAAAGTTGGGCATCATCGGCGTGACGACCCTGGAAACGCCGATTATCACCATTGCGGCGGCCACCGAGGGCCTCTGCTTCAAGGACGCGGCCGATTCGATCGCGCACTACTACGCTGCCATGAAGGCCGCCGGCGCCGAGGTCATCGTCGTGCTGAGCCACCTGGGCTTCGAGGACGGCGGCTACGGCTACGGCATCGCAACGTACGGCGACAAGACGTTGGCCGCGAAGCTGAACACCGCGGGCAAGCCGGCCGATCTGATCATCGGCGGCCACAGCCATACCAACCTGACCGCCGCGACCAAGGTCGGCAACACGACGATCGGCCAGGCATACTACGCTGGGCGCAAGGTCGGTCGCGCCGATGTGACCGTTGACAAGGCCACCGGCCAGGTCACGATCGCGTGGCAGTCGCTCAACGTTCCCACCACCGGAGCCGAAGATCCCGTCATCAAGGCGCGCATCGCCACCTGGGCCAGCAACACCTGGTACCAGAGCGAGATCAGCCGCATCGTCGGCTACACCGCGGTGAGCATCGCCCGCGACTATAACGGCGACTCGCTGATGGGCTCCTTCGTCAACGACGCCATCTACAACGACCTGAACAGCGATGCCACGGCGATTAACGACGTGGACATGGTGTTCAACAACGCCGGCGGTCTGCGCGCGGACATCACCGCCACGACGAATCCCTTCACGCTGACCCATGGACTGTTGTACGGCGTCCTGCCGTTCGGGAATGCCACGATCGTCGGCGATCTGACCGGCGCCCAGATCCTGGATCTGCTGAATCAGAGCGCCACGCTCTACAAGGGCGCACTGCAGGTATCGGGCGTGCGCTACATCTTCTACAACTACACCGACGCGAAGCCCGGCCCGCAACCCTGGGCCTGGGGCGCCTATAACGTCCAGGTCAAGAACCGGATCAACGGCCACTGGGAAGAGCTGAACGTCAGCCGGACCTACCGCATCGCCACCAACGAGTTCCTGGCCCCGGCTGGTGGGGACGGATTCAATGGGTTCAAGTACATCAAGAACACTTCGTACTGGGGCGACATGTTGGACAGTGTCGAGCGCTGGGTGATGCGGGCTTACACCGCCGACACCCCCTACAGCGGCACCCTCGACCGGCGCATCGCCCGCAACGGCACGGCGACCGCCGGGCCCATCGTCCCAATCAACATCTTGCACCACAACGACTCCCACGGCAATCTGTACTTGGGCCGGTACGTCGGTTTCACCCAACTGGCTACCCTGATCAAACAGGAACGGGCGCACAACCCTACCCGTACCCTGCTGCTCAACGGCGGCGATCAGATCCAGGGCGACGCCATGATGTACTACTACAAGACGGCGCCCACGGGCTTCGGGGCCGACGGCACTGCGCTGCCAGCCGCGCTCCAGACCCATCCGATGATGGCCGTGATGAACGCCCTGAAGTACGATGCCTGGACCCTGGGCAACCACGAGTTCAACTTCGGCAGCCAGGTCTTCCAGAGCGTGATGAAGCAATCGCAGGCCCCGGTGCTGCAGGCCAACCTGACGGATGACGGACGGTACGGCATCGCGGCGGTGCCGGTCAAGCCCTCCGTCAGCGTGACGCTGCCCGCGCCATCCTTCAACAAACAGATCAAGGTGGCGATCCTGGGCATCGGCAACCATCGTGTGCCGAACTACGAGCTGCCGAGTAACATCCCCGGCCTGACCTTCACCGATCCTATCGCAACGGCGCAAAGGCTGGCGCCTCAACTGGCGGCCGCCAACGACGCAGTGATCGCGCTGACCCACATCGGGTTCACCTCCAATCCGAAGAGCGTCGAGGTGGACACCAAGGTGGACACCAACCTGGCCGCGCAGACCACCGGCATTGACGTGATCGTGGGCAGCCACAGCCACACGGATCCCAGCAAGCAGACCGACTCCTCCGGCGACTACCTATATCTGCCGGCCTTCGTGGGTGCGCCGGACGGCACCCCGGTGTTGATCAGCCAGGCCTACCGTTACAACAACTACCTGGGTGAGATGGTTCTGGGCATGCTGCCCACCGCGGGCGGCGGCTGGCAGGTCGTGTCGCGCGCCGGGCGTTACGTGCCTGTCACCACGACCATACCGGAAGACCCCGCGATCAAGGCGATCGTGGATCCGTACATCGCCGCCCTGACCACCTACACGCAGACCGTCATCGGCCAGACAACCGCGCCGATTGACGCCTTGAAGGCCTTTACCCAGGAGACCAACGGCGCGAACCTCCAAGCCGATGCCTCGGTCTTCGAGTTGAAGCAGCACGGGATCGTGCCCGACTTCCATCTGTCGGGCGCTATGACCAACCAAAAGGTCGCCAGCAACGCGACCCCGGCGAACCCGACCACGCTGGCAGTGCAGGATATGTTCACCCTCATGCCGTACGAGAATTCGCTGCTCATGCTGAGCATGAACGGCCCGCAGCTCAAGGCCGTTCTCGAACGCGGGTACCGCAACTACTACTACTACAAGTACGTCTCCGGCTACGGCGGCTACTCGTACTACACCACCTGCATGTTGGACACCAACAAGAACAACCAGATCACGTATCGGGACGCCTATCCGGTGCTGCCAGACGGCAACAACGTGATCTCGCTGAACATCAACGGCGTGCCGGTTGACTTCGCCGACGCGGCGAAGTACTACAACGTCTCGACCGTCAACTACCTGGCGGCCGGATCGTGCAACTTCAACAACGGCGGCGTGAGCCTCTGGCCGCTGAGCCAGACCGTCAACGACACGCAGTACTACGTGCGCGATGCGGTGATTGACTACATGAAGGCGCAGACTGCGCCGATCTCGCCTGCGATCGAAGGCCGATTGCAGTTCAACACCACCAACGTAGCCGCGGCGACTGCGGCGGCCGAGGTTGCGGCCGTGACCAACACGCCGGCGGAGGAAACTGAGGCCACGTGGCCTCTCTCCATCACCGTCTCGCCGGACGTGCCGGACCCGGACGTCGAGAACGTGGATCGCACCTGGACCAATCCCTGGTCTGAGTAACAACTCCGCAAGACAGACTTCCGAGGTCTCTGGAGACTTCGGAAGTCTGTCCGACCCAAAGCCCATGCCCAGAAACGGCACAGTCAGTCAACAACGCAACTATCGCGTGCTCGACGTCCAGGCGGCGAAGGAAATTGCCCTGGTCTGGCTGGAACGGGTCCAGCTTGAGCGCGCGATCTCATTCGGCCTGCCCGAAGTGGACGACCGCTATCACATTTGGCGCGTCCCGCTCCTAAACGCGGCCACCCAAGAACGGATCGGCGAAGTCGTTATTGACGCCTACACGTCGCTGCTCCTGGAAGACAAGTCCACTACCCCAACGGTGCTCGAGGCGCGTTTGTTGGGACGAAACGAAAGCGCAGCCCCCGCGGCGAAGTCCCGTTCGAACGGGACCTACGCATTGTCGTCGTTGCGCAACACGATCGCCCAGGGCGATTGTGAGCATGTCCTCCAGGATCTGCCGGCGAGCAGTGCGGACCTGGTGTTCACCTCCCCGCCTTACTACAACGCGCGTCCCGAATACACCGATTACGTTACCTACGAAGAATACCTGCTGAAGATCCGCAAGGTCATTCAGAGCGCCCACCGCGTGCTGGCGGAAGGCCGTTTCTTCGTGATGAACATCTCGCCGGTGCTGGTGCGCCGCGCTAGCCGGAGCGAGGCATCGAAGCGGATCGCGGTCCCGTTCGACATGCACCGGCTCTTTGTCGAAGAAGGTTACGACTTCATTGACGACATCATCTGGGAAAAGCCGGAAGGCGCAGGGTGGGCCACTGGACGCGGCCGGCGTTTCGCCGCCGACCGGAATCCGCTGCAATACAAGCCTGTGCCGGTGACAGAATACGTGCTGGTCTATCGCAAGAACACGTCGAAGCTGATTGACTGGAACATCCGAGCGCACCCGAATCAAGAACTCGTCGAAGCGTCGCACATTGGCGATGACTACGAGCGCACCAACATCTGGCGCATCACTCCCGCACACGATCCCCGCCACCCGGCCATCTTCCCGGTCGAATTAGCCGAGAGGGTCATCAGCTACTACTCTTTCAAAGGCGACGTCGTTCTTGATCCCTTCGCCGGCGCCGGCACGGTGGGCAAGGCCGCCAGCAAGCTGGGGCGGCGTTTCGTGCTGATCGAGCGAGACCCCAAGTACGTTGCGATCATCCGCGAAGAAGCCAAGGCGTGGCTGGGCAAGGACGCCACACAAGTATTGACGATCAATTGCGCGCCAATTGAAGCCACGGATATGCTGTTCTAAAAGGAAAGCCACGATGCCAGAAACGACCCTCAAAATCGCCGCGCTGAGTGAGTTGATGTCACCCCAGGCTTTGCAGTTGCTCTCCGCAAGTGGCACAGATCTAGCACGGCAGATCGGCATGGACGTTGTGCGGGGCATCGTGCTCGACGTACTCACCGGCAAAAACCTCCGTGACTCCACGGAAGTCTTGACGAGACGGCGTATCGTGGCGCTCAATCTGGCGATGATTCGGCTATTCATGCAAGGAGCGACGCTCTCGGACGACTTTGCCGCCCAACTGCCCCATCTGGCAACGCGTATCCTCGCGGCGGGACATCTGAACAAGGCTGACCGTTGGCTTGCCCAGTGGGTGCTCGGCCTGACCGATAAAGCTTTCCAAAACGTTCTGCGGGACAACCCCGAGGCGATTGCCGAATACCGAGACCAGTACATCGAGTCATGCCGCACCGTCATTGCCAACTATGCCAAGGATTATGGGGAGATCCGGGGCATCTTAGAGTTGGACTCTGGCGTCAAAGCCGAGGTCAATTGGCTATTCTTGACGTACTTGCTCAACACAGTGGGCGCACAAACACTGGCTATCCGCGGCTCGGAGAAATCCGCCTATGGCAAGCTCTTCGAGCGGCTGATCCTGGGTTCGCTGCTGCACATCCTTGGATTCGCGCATGTTGTGCCACCGCCGCCGCGATTCGATCGGGTCTTCTGGCTTTCTTCACAGGGCGAGAAGCGAGAGAGTGACGCCACGCTGCTTTATGAGCCTGGCAAGGGCGTCAGGTTTGACATCGGGTTCATCGGGAGGGGCAATCCTGAAATCTCGTTGGACAAAGTGACGCGGTTCGAACGCGAGATTGAGCTAGGCCGTTCCCGTTTCTACATGGCGACCATCATCCTTATTGATCGCATCGGCCGCAACAGCGGCATTGAGAGTCTTGCAAAGAGGGCCGAAGGCACGATCATCCAGATGAGCGCCAGTTACTGGCCCCAGCAAGTGGCCCGCGTCCTGAATCAGACACTGGGCCTCAAGCACGCGCTGGTTGACATGAAACAGGAGCTCATCAGCGACTTTCTCCGACACGAGCTAACGCAGGTTCCTCTGGAAGACTTCATCGGCTTGAGTGACACGTGGAAACACAACGTCGTCAGGGAAACCCTTCCTCTGTACGATGTTTCGACTGACCAAAATCAACAGGAAGAAGACTGACATGCCCATCACCACCCACCTCCCCCGTTACCCGCTCGCCTTCCTGCCGACGCCCTTGCATCCGCTCCCGCGCCTGAGTGAGCTTCTAGCTTCCAGCTTCCAACCTCCAGCTTCCAACTTCCAGCTTCTAGTCAAACGCGACGACCAAACCGGCCTCGCCACCGGCGGCAATAAAACGCGCAAGCTGGAATTCCTCGTCGCGGACGCGCTGGCGCAGGGATGTGACACGCTGATTACCACCGGCGCGGTGCAGTCGAACCACTGCCGGCAAACCGCGGCCGCGGCAGCCAGGGCCGGCCTGGCGTGCGAGTTAGTACTGGGCGGCCAACCGCCCGCGCAACCCAATGGGAACTACCTGTTGGATATGCTCTGCGGCGCGAAATTCCACTGGACGACACGGGAAAACCGGCTGAACCGCCTGCACGAGCTGGCTAACGAGCTGCGGGCGGCGGGACGCCGCCCCTACTTCATTACTTACGGCGGCTCCGATCCCGTGGGCGCGTGCGGCTATGCGGCCGCTTTGGAGGAGTTACGGGAGCAAACCGCGGCGCTTGGCGTCGTCCCGGACGCGATCGTCTTCCCCTCCAGCTCGGGGGGAACGCAGGCGGGACTGGTCGCGGGCGCGTGGGCGTTGGGGTGGAACGTGCCGATCCTGGGCATCAGCATTGATGAATCGGAGGCGGAATTGCAGACGATGGTCGCCGAGCTGGCAAGCCTCACCGTCGCGCGGCTTGGCAAGCCCCACACCTTCGCGCCGGCCGATATCCAGGTCAGCGCGGATTACCTGGGCGCAGGCTACAGCGTGGTGGGCGACCTGGAGCGAGAGGCGATTGGCCTGCTGGCACGCACCGAAGGCGTCCTGCTCGACCCGGTCTACACGGGCCGCGCGTTCGGCGGGCTGCTCGACATTCTCCGCCACAGACCCAACAGGTTCGGCAAACCGGTCCGGTCTATCATCTTCTGGCACACCGGCGGCAGCCCGGCGCTGTTCGCGTATGCGGGGGAATTGGTTTGATCAAATACGGCTTCCACTGCTTCCTCTTCACCGACCGCTGGTCGGACGCCAGCCTGGGCATCCTGGAAACAGCGAAGGAACTGGGCGCTGACAGCGTGGAGATCTCAGGCGGCGACGACGTGCGCTTCACCCCTGCGCTGACCCGCCGACGAGCCGAGGTGTTGGGGCTGGAGCTGATCGTCAGCCCCGGCGGCGCGTGGCCGGTCGAGTGCGATCTCTCAGCCGACGATCCGGCCGAGCGGACGCGGGGGCTGGCGTGGCACCAGCGGCAGCTTGACCTGGCGGCTGAGTTGGGCGCAGTGGCCTACACCGGCGCGCTTTACGGCCACCCCGGTACGGTCAAGCGCCGCGTCCCGCCCGCCGACGAGTTCTCTCGCACCGCCGAGGGACTGCACCGCCTGGCCGAGCACGCCGCGGCGATCGGCGTCGCCCTCGCGCTCGAGCCGATGAGCCACTTTCGCACCCACCTGGTCAACACCCCCGCCCAGGTCATGCAGTTGATCGCCCTGGCCGATCACCCCAACCTCCGCGTCCTGCTCGACACCTACCACCTCATCACCGAAGTGCGCGACTACGGACAAGCGATTCGCACGGTCGGCGGCCGGCTGTGGGGCCTCCACGCGTGCGAAAACGACCGCGGCATCCCCGGCGGCGGACTGATCCCGTGGGGTCAGGTCTTCGCGGCGCTGAACGAGGTCGCGTTCGACGGCTACCTGATCCTGGAAACCTACAACTCCTCCCTGGGCGACTTCGCCCGGCGCCGCGGCATGTTCCACGACGTGTGCCCGGATGGGGCCGCGTTTGTGCGAGAGGGATTCGCGTTTCTCCAAGACCAGAGGGCTTGCGCATCATACTGATCGCGTGTATGATGTGGCGCAGAGGTGCAGATGTGATCAGCGTCACGCCCGCCGCCATCGCACATAAAAACGAGCCGCGGATCGGCGCGGATGAACGCGGATCGTTTTTCTCTTTGTATCCGCGTTCATCCATGTGCATCCGCGGCAGTCTGGCCTCGTTACCCAAAAACCTGAAAGAATGAGTGAGAGGTCTTGAGCACCACCTTGTCTCGCGCTGAACTTCTGGCGATCTTCGACCGCGAGCAGCGCCGCGATATCGAGTTTCCCAACGTCCGCCGCGAGGTTACGCCGCACGTGATCCGGCACGTCCCGCTGGCGGGGATGGCTGGCGGGAGCTTTGTGCTCCACTCCCGCCTGGACGAGACGACCGCCGCCGTCGCCATCGAGGAGCAGATCGCATACTTCGAGCGCCTGGGCTGCGATTTCGAGTGGAAGCACTACGACCACGACACGCCGGCCGATCTGCTGCAACGGCTGGCGGATCGCGGCTTCGAGATCGAGGAGGCCGAGGCGGTGTGCGTGCTCGACCTGGCCGATGCGCCCGCGTTCTACTGGCAGCCCGTGGCCGCCCACGACATCCGGCGCATCACCGATTCCGCACAACTGGCCGACGTGGCCGCGGTGCACGACGCGGTCTGGCCCGAAAACGCCGGGCCGCTCGCCCAACTCCTGGCCCAGGAGATGGCGCACGATGGCGAGGCGATTTACATCTACGTCGCCTATGCCGACGGTGCGCCGGTCTGCTCCGCGTGGATCCGCTTCCATACGGGGACGCAGTTCGCCAGCTTGTGGGGCGGCTCGACGCTGCCCGCTTATCGCAAACGCGGCATCTACAGCGCCATGCTCGCGGTTCGCGCCCAAGAGGCGCGGCGCCGCGGCTTCCGCTTCCTCACCATTGACGCCAGCCCCATGAGCCGGCCCATCGTCGAGAAGCATGGGTTTCAGTTTCTCACCTTCTCGCATCCGTGCAAGTGGCACGTGATCCGTGATTCGTGAGGCTTTTCAGGACTGGATCGGGGCTTGGATAGCGGGCAATATGACATGGAACTCACTGCCGACCCCCACCTTGCTCTCGGCCTGCACCGCGCCGCCGTGAGCTTTCACGATACCTCGCGCGATGGCTAACCCCAGCCCGACGCCGCCGAACCGGCGCGTCGTGGAGCCGTCCACCTGGTAGAAGCGCTCCCAGATGCGGTCGAGCTGATCCGCGGGGATGCCGATGCCCTGATCGCTGACGCTGACATCGACGGCCGGCCTGGGCTGTCCGTCTGCATCGGTGTCAAACCGATAGAAGCAGGAGTGCACCCGTACAGCGATCGTACCCCCGGCAGGGCTGAACTTCACGGCGTTTTGCAGAAGATTGTCGAATACCTGGCACAACCGCTGGCGATCCCCCCGCACCGCCGGCACATCTTCCAGAGCTTCGAGAGCGAATGTGTGGACCGGCCGGCCTTTCTCCTGCTGGCGGGTGACAACCTCCATGGCCTGAACACAAGAACGGGCCAGGGCCGCAAGGTTGACATTCTCATACTCGCCCCCTTCGGATGCTGCCTGTTGCAGAGTGAGCACATCGTTGACCAGGCGGATGGTTCCGGCCGTGCGATCGGCAATGGTTGTCAGGGCATCTTGTTGTTCGGGCGTCAAAGCTCCCAGGCTCTCTTCCAGCAGAAGCTCCGCAAATCCCTTCACCAGGGTCAGAGGGGTGCGCAGCTCGTGGGAGACGTTCTGAACGAACTCGTCCTTGAGACGATCCAGTTGCTGGAGTTCGCGATAGGCCGTCTCGAGCTCGGTGGTCCGGCGCCGCAGGTCTTCGAAAAGACGAGCGTTCTCCAGAGCCACCCCGATCTGGTTGCCCAGCGTGTTCAGCAACTCGACATCGGGCTGGGGGTAGTAGTCGTCGGGGTCTCGTTTGCCCAACAGCCATACCCCGATGAGTTTTTTCCTCACTACGACCGGGATTGCCAGCCGTACCCAACCGAACTGGCCTTGGTCATCAGGCTCTGGCGGGTGATACCGCCCGGCTTCGGCCACCAGTCGCTGGATCTGCTGAGATACGTCCATGCCTTCTGCGAGGGCAACCCGGTCGGCGTAAAACAGGGAGGCGATTCCGTCTGCAACCAGGTAGAGTGCAGATTGCCAGATCAACAGGCTGGGGGTCACCTCGCGAGTCAACAACTGCACCAGGGCTTCTCGACTGAGCGCCCGGGGGATTTCGTTGACAAAGGTCCGGAGGATGTCTTCCGGGTTGTGCTCGGTGCCGTAGGCCAGCCGGTCAATGAAGCGTTGATAGGGCGTCCGCAGGAACAAAGCTGCGACTACGAAGAGCGCGGACACGATGAGCGCGAGCGCCAGCACTCCGCTCGTGAGCTCCACCCACCGGCTGCCGACCATGAAGACCAGGATAAAGGCGGTGATGAGCAGAACCAAAAAGCTGTACAGGCTCAGCACCCGATTGGCCCGGAACTCCAGACCGCCCAGGCGGTGTTTGTACAGGGCGTAGACGTAGAAGAATGGCAGCAGCGGGATGGCTGCCGTCGCGATGTCGGTTATCAACTTTCCGGTGTCGAAGTGCAGCAGGGTAGGGATGACCCACAGTACCAGGCCAGGACCGAAGGCCAGGCTCACCCCGAGCAACATCAGGCGCACCGCCAGCCGCGCGGGGGGCGATGTGGCGGTTGCCAGCCGAAAGATCAGCAGGGCGAGGCTGCCTCCTATCGCAAGAAAGTTGCCCAGGTAGTAGAGCTCGCTCGGCAGCGGCCACAGGAGTTGTAAAAGAGCCAGCAGAACAGCCGGCGCGTAAAGAGCAGGCAGGAGGTAACGCTGGCGCTGCAAGAAGGAAAGCGGAGTGGGCACCAGCAGATGCAGGTGAAGATAGACGGGCACCTGCAGCCACGTCAGGGTCGTCAATATCAGCAGGGATCCGGCCACGTGGGATGGCGAGAACACACCGGTCGCCAGCCAGACGGCGGTGGCGTAGTTGAACGCGATCAACAGATACCAGCGGACATCCCGGGGCCGCAGGAAGAGCAGGACGATCGTACCGGCCAGCCAGAACGGCAGGAAGAAGAAAAGACCGCCCAAGCGAGCCAGGCGGGCCGAATCGGTAGGTCCCAGCATGGGCCAGTCGGTGCGCAGTACAACGCCGTGCCTGACAAAGGTAATGGGGACGAGATCGCCCGCCGCGTAGCCTGCGAAGGGAACTCGCGTGCGATCGCTCCGGTACTCCTGGTGGGTCAGGTCGCCGATGACGGTCAACTGATCGCCCACCTGCAGGCTTTCCCGTCTGGCCGCACACCAGGCCGGTTGTATGTCGCAGGCGTCCTCAAGAGCCAAAACAGCCCACCGGCTGTCGTAGTCAAGGCCGGGGGAAGGGACCAGGAAAACGTAGGCAAAGACATACACGAGGCCGAAAAGAAGCACCCCTGCCGCCACCAAGGCCGGCGGACCATCCACCCGGCGGGCAGGGGAGAGCCTGCCGCTTGCGTTCACGCCGTCTCTCCTCTCAGTTCCAGAGGAACCTCCACTCCGATATTTTGTAACCAATTGGCCAGGGGTTGCACCTGGCTGGCCAATAAATCGGACAGAGGGGCAGGGTCCGCCAGGGGAAGCCGGGCCAGCAGCCGGCAGGCAGTCCGGTGGCGCTGGACCAGGTGATAGACGCAGTAGCTGACTGCACCGGAGGCGATCAAGATCTGCTGGGCCTCCTCAAGGACCGGCGGATCGGCCGCCCGGGCCAGGAGGTAGAGGAAACGGTCCCGCTGGGGGTGCGCGGCGGTCGCAGCGTACAGGAGGGCCAGGTTGTTGCGCCGCTCCAGCCAGTCGGGGCTGGCCGGCGCCTGGAACGCATCCACCAAATCGTCGTAGACCTGAATCACCTCTCCGATCAGGACGCCCAGGTCGTACACGCCCTGCGCCACAGCCGGATCAGCCCCGGCCAGCAAAGCGCCGATCTGCAGCGCCGCGGCGTAGAAAGGCGTGCTCTTGGCCCGCACCACCCGCCAGTAGCTCTCTTCCCCCCGCAGGTTCTGGACATCCAACTCCTGGCCGGCGGCGGTCGCCAGCGCAGCCCTGGCCAAAGCCGCGCCGGCGGCCGTCCGGCGCTCCGCGGGCACCGGAGCCTGGCCGACCAAAACCAGGGCAGCGGCCTGGAGGGCCAACGCCAGGTTGGCGGTCCGGCCGCTGCCCAGGCGGTGATGCTCGCCGCGCGGATCCTCGTCCAGCATGTCGTCGGTCAGGATGATGCTGACTTGCAGGCAGGCGATCGCCGCCGCGGCCGGCAGGGCCAGGCTTGGATCCCCGCCGGCCGCCCGACAGGCCAGGACCGGCAACTGCCAGTCAAAACGCGCACGGCCCTCTGTGGGGGTGAACAGGTCGGCCACCTGGGGCCAGGCCTCCATCTCGGGCAACGCGAGAACTGCGGCCCGGACGTGAGTTTCTATCTCGCTCATTCGCTCACCGGATTAACTGCCTCTGCGGGGCTAGTAGCCCCAGCCCATCCATGATGTAATCAGCGTGTCCTCCTTGAGCACCCGCACATCCTCAGGCTTCTTGAGGGTGGTGAGTTGGCGCAGGACCTTCAGCAGGGGGTTTTCGTCTTGCTCCGACGTCAAAAGCGCGTTGAAGCCCTGGATCGTCATAGCCGCATCCATGTTTGTCACCTCCTTTCGGGGCCGGAATCGCACGACCGCCGTTTGTCTGTCAAGACTGCCGGTTTGACAAGATTATTTCGGAGTGTGACCCATCACCCCGAAACCGGGCCATCTGGGGGAAGTTCTGACTGCTATTCTACTCCCAAATCCAGATCTTGGCAACACGGCATCAGTCAAGACGCAGGGTTTTTCTGTCGGTGACGGGTTAAGCCAACTGCTTTCCGGAACGCATCGCGCGACTCGGCCGATCCCAGACGGCACGAAACTTGGCTGGCTCCCCTCTCTAGGGTATACTGGCCCTCGATGATCGAATCGTCTCGTCCCGCCAATTTACCCATACGCGGGCTGCTCGGCGTGCCGCTGCCCGACCGGCGCTTCTGGCGCGGGATGTTCACGCAGTACCGCCGGCTGTTGGTGTTCGTCCGGCCCTACTGGCGACGGCTGGCCGCGGCCGGGGCCATCCTGACCGTCAACAGCCTGCTCGGCCTGGCGCTGCCGTGGGTGATCCGCAACATCGTGGATACGGCGTTCGTGCAGTTGGACCTGGCGCTGCTCAACCGCGTCACCGGGCTGCTGGTGCTGATCTTCGTCGCCCAGGCGTTCCTGGGCTTCGGCCAGAGCTTCCTGATCTCGTGGGTGGGCGAGCGGGTGGTGGCGAACCTGCGGCAGACGGTCTACGCGCGCCTGCATGCCATGCCGCTGCGCTTCTTCGCGGCCAGCCGGGTCGGAGAGCTGCTCTCGCGGCTGGGCAGCGACGTGACGACCATCCAGGATGCCGTCACCGGCACGCTGCTGAGTCTGCTCTCGCAGATCATCATGCTCGTCGGCGGCATCGTCATCATCTTCGCCATGGCCTGGCGGCTGACGCTGGTGATGTTGGCCGTGGTGCCGCTGGCGGTCTTCGGCATCATCCTTCTGGGCCGCTTCGTCCGGCAGATCAGCAAGGAGGCGCAGGATGCGCTGGCGAACGTCTCGGCCATCGCGGAAGAGGCGCTGACCGGCGTGCGGATCGTCAAGTCCTTCGCGCGGGAGCCTTACGAGGTTGCCCGCTACGGCGACGGCGTGGAACGGCTTTTCGGCATCGCCATCCGCCGCGCCCGCGTCCGGGCCATCATCGGGCCGGTGATCGGGCTGCTGGCATTCAGCACCATCGCGCTCGTGCTCTGGTTCGGCAGCCGCGAGGTGATCGCGGGACACTTGACGCCGGGCCAGCTCGTGTCCTTCCTGCTCTACACGATGATGATCGCCTCGCCCATCGGCGCGTTCACCGGGCTCTACAGCCAGTTCCAGCAGGCATTGGGCGCGAGCGAGCGGGTCTTCGATCTGTTGGACACGCCGCCGGAGATGCAGGACGCGCCCGGCGCTGTCCCCCTGCCGCGGATCCGCGGCGCGGTGCGGTTCGAGGGGGTCAGCTTCGACTACGCGGACAGCGACGCAGCGCGCGAGGTGCTGCAAGAGGTGAATCTGGAAGCGCGGCCGGGCCAACTGATGGCGCTGGTGGGGCCGAGCGGCGCGGGCAAGACGACGCTGGTCAACCTGATCCCCCGCTTCTACGATCCCACGGCCGGCCGCGTGCTGATTGACGGCTGCGACATCCGCCAGGTGCAGATACGCAGCCTGCGCGAGCAGATCGGCATCGTGCCGCAGGAGACCGCGCTCTTCAGCGGCAGCGTGCGGGAGAACATCGCCTACGGCAAGCTGGATGCAACGCCGGCCGAGATCGAAGCGGCCGCGCGCGCGGCCAACGCGCACGATTTCATCACGGAGCTGCCCCAGGGCTACGATACCCTGGTCGGCGAGCGCGGGGTGAAGCTGAGCGGCGGCCAACGCCAGCGCGTCGCCATCGCCCGCGCACTCCTCAAGAACCCGCGCATCCTGATCCTGGACGAAGCCACGTCTTCGCTCGACAGCGAGTCGGAGCAGGCGGTGCAGGAGGCGCTGGAGCGGCTGATGGCTGATCGCACGACCTTTGTCATCGCCCACCGCCTCAGCACCATCACCCGCGCCGATTGGATCGCCGTTCTCGACCGCGGCCGGGTGGTGGAGCAAGGCACGCACGCCGATCTGCTGGCGCGCGAAGGCGGGCTGTATCGGCGGATGGTTGCATTACAGTTCCGATGGGACGAGGGAACGGATAAAGCAACGGATGGCAACGGATAAGCGGATGGGTTCTCACGTAGCACGCATCACGCAGCACGTAGCACGCAGCACGAGGCAAATTCATGTTCTGGTCACTAAAACTTCTCACCGTCCGCGGCATTCCGATCCGCGTACACGCCAGTTTTCTGCTGGTGCTGTTCTACGCCGCCTATATCGGCTTCAGCAGCCGAACCGGCGCGGGCTGGTCGCGCGGCGTGATCTTCATGGTCGCGTTCATCCTGCTGCTTTTCCTCTGCGTGGTCATGCACGAGCTGGGACACAGCCTGGTGGCGCAGCTCTTCGGTGTCAAGGTGCAGGATATCACCCTCTGGCCCATCGGCGGGGTGGCGCGCATGACACGGCTGCCGGAGCGGCCCTACCAGGAGTTCCTGATGACCGCGGCCGGCCCGGCGACTAACGTGCTGCTGGCGATCTTCCTGGGCATATTAGCGCTGGTAATCATCGGCCCGCAACAACTGCTCGACGTGCTGCTTTCGCCCTGGCTGCTGAACGTGACCCTGGCAGAGATGAGCGGGCTGTCGTTGCTCCTGCTGTTGCTGGTGAACAACGTCATTCTGGCGCTCTTCAACCTGATTCCGGCGTTCCCGATGGACGGCGGCCGGCTGCTGCGCTCGTTCCTGGCCGCGCTGATACCGTTCGGCCGGGCCACCGCGATCGCGTCGGTCGTGGGCCAGGTGATCGCGGTCATTATGACAACATTGGCGCTGCTGACCGGCAACTTCACCCTGGCCCTGGTCGGCGCATTCGTCTTCATCGCCGCGTTGGGCGAGCGCCGGCAGGCCACGATCCACGCCAACTTCCAGGGACTGCGGGTGCGCCAGGCCATGCAGTCCATCGGCCCCCGGCTGCACCCGTTGCAGACGCTCGGCGAGGCGGCCAGCCTGGCGGCGACCTCGCCCCAGGCGGCCTACCTGGTGGTGGACGGCGGCCGGCTGGCCGGCGCGCTGCTCCGCAGCGACCTGCTGGCGGCCTTGCGACGCGCCGGCCCAGCGGCGCGGGTGGGGCAACACGTCCGCCGGAACGTGGCGCAACTCGCTCCCGACGAGCCGCTGGAGCGGCTCCAGGAGCGCCTCGACGACAGCCCGGCGGCCGTGGTGGTCGAGGCCGGCCAGGTGATCGGCGTCATCACCCAGGGCGACCTCGTGCATCTGGCCGAGCTGCTGGCCGTACACGCCGAGGCGCTGCCGCGGGGTTGACGAACGACGAAGGACGGACGACGAAGGACGGCGGTCTATCGTTCGTCATTCGTCATTCGTCCGTCATTTCCAAAAGTGGATTGCGAGAACTCATGCCCCGCTGGCTGCGACGCCTCGTAGACTTCCTCCTCTGGCTGGTCGCCTGGGTTTCGGGCCGGCGCTACGACGTGCTGGCGCGGAGCATCGGGCTGACGCCGGCCGGCGAGGCCGCGGTCGCCCAGCGCCGCTTCATCCTGATCCAGATTGACGGCCTGGCCTACGACTTCCTGGTGCAGGCGCTGGCCCTCGGCCACACCCCCACGCTGCAACGGCTGATTGGCCAGGGCTACCGGCTGCAACGGTGGCGGTGCGGGCTGCCCAGCAGCACGCCCGCGGTCCAGGCCGGGCTGCTGTACGGCAACAACTGGGACATCCCCGCTTTCCGCTGGTACGAGAAGGCGGAGCGCTTCGCGCCCATGTGCAAGTTTCCGCCGCACGTCGAGCGTATCCAGGCTCGCGTTGCGGCCAACCGCCGCGGCATCCTGGCCGGCGGCGCCAGCTACACCAATATGTTCGATGGCGACGCGCGGCTGGCGCTCTTTACCCTCTCCGCAATGGGACGCCACCGCTTTTTCGAGCAGTTGCGCGGCCTGGGCTGGGCGTTGCTCTTCCTCCTCAACCCCTGGAGCACGCTCCGCACGATCGCAGTGGCGCTCTGGGAGTTGCTGCGCGATTTCGCTCGAACGTTCGCCCGGTGGGTGCGCGGCGGTTTCCGCGAACGGCTCCGCTTGATTCGGCCCTTCCTGCAGGTCCTCACCAACATCATCTTCGGCGAAATCCAGACCTTCGGGCTGCGGCTGGACGTCTACCGCGGGCTGCCGGCCATCTACGCCAACTTCTATGGCTACGACGAGATAGCGCACGGCGAGGATCCGACCGGCCCGGAGGCATTGCGGTCGCTGAGGCGCATTGACCGGCACCTGCGGGCGATCGAACGCATGCGGCGCATCTACTGGCCCGATACCGAACTCTACGTCTGCTCCGATCACGGCATGAGCCGGGCCACGCCGTTTACGGTGCGCAACGGCCAGACCCTCGGCGAGTTCGTGGCGACCCATGCCCAGGCGTCGGTCCTGACCGACGAGCCGAACGCCGAACCCGACCGGGGGAGCCAAGAGCTGAACTTCCTGCTGGACGAGTTGGACGGCATCGAGTCGCATCTTTCACGGCGCGGGCAACGGCTCGTGCAGGCGCTGCGCCGCTGGCTCCTCCGCCGCGCCCCGGTCGAGCCGGAAACACCCTGGGATTTCGACCGCGGCGGCGACGTGATCGTGCGCGGCTCCGGCAGTCTGGCGCACGTCTACTTCAACGTCACCCCGGAACCGATGGATGTGAGCGAAATCGCCATCCTCTACGGCGACCTGTTGGATGCGCTGGCGCACCACCCCGACATCGGCCTGGTGCTGGGCCGGGAGAACGGCCGGCCGGTCGTCGTAACCTCCAACGGTACCGGCGACATGATGGCCGACCGGTTGCCCCGCGGCCTGGCCGAGCCGGAACAGGTCGCGGCCGATCTAGCGCGCCTGGTCAGCTTCCCCCACTCCGGCGATCTGGTGCTGCTGGGCGCCTGGAACGCGGAGGGGCGGATCGTCACCTTCGAGGATCAGGCGGCCGCGCACGGGGGGATCGGTGGACCGCAAGAGTACCCGTTTTTCCTCACGCCGCCGGGCGTGCCACTCGATCTCAGCACGGTGGTCAACGCCTGCCAGTTGTACCCCTACTTCATGGAGCGGTATCACCAGACCTGACAGATCGGGACGCTTCCCGCCGCGACTCCCATCCGACCCCGGTGTTTATCCTGTTGAGCCTGGCGATCAGAAGCCCTGCCATCGTAAGCAGCAGTTCCAAATGTGGATCGGGCGCAAATGTCATTCTGAGCGGGTTGGCCCCTCAACTACCGTTACGGCATGAATCCAGCGAAGAATCCTTCACTGCGTTCAGGACAAGTTCTCCTTGCAGCGACGAGACCCTTCGC
>JAPLHB010000091.1 GCA_026389845.1 Chloroflexota bacterium | reverse complement strand
TTGGACTTTGGACAATAGATGCTCTGACAGGCGCATAGCCAGAATTGGCGTAATTTGCGAAACTGCTCCAAAGTGGGGGGATGAACACAAACACCTCCACGCAGTTGGAACAGTTTCGGCTGGCAGTGTACCACAGTTTTGCCCGCCGTGCAGATGCAGCCATGGAGTTACTGGATGCGCTGACGGGCAATCAACAGGCCCGCTCGGTCGTCGAACTGAGTTTGGCGCCGGGCTTTCGCCGTACGTACAGCAGCGTGTATGCGGCGGTCGGCAAATGTTTCACGATCACAAAGGCGGAACACCGCCGCCGGTGTGAAGAGACGCTGTTGAGACTGATTGCCGCACGTTTAGCGCGGCCGCAGCGGCGCAAGTTCTGGTTGTTCGGCATCGATGCCACCAGCGTGTCGCGCATCTTTGCTCCAACCCTGCCGGATCGGGGATATGTGCATTGCGCCAACCCCATCGGCGGTAACAAACCGATCACGCTCGGCCACCAGTACTCGCTGCTGGCGTACCTGCCAGACAAGCTACCTGGTGTCGAACCGGCTTGGATCGTACCGCTGATCTGGCGGCGCATCAGCACCCAAGAGAGCGAACTGGCGGTGGGTGTGGCGCAGGTGGCGACGCTGCTGGCCGACGAGCGCTTGCCTTTTCACAACGATCTGTGCGTCCAGGTCGACGATAGCCGCTACAGCACGTCGGCGTTCTTGCACCCGGTGGCGCAACACGCCAATCTGGTGACGATCGCCCGGCTGCGCGGCACCCGCACACTGTATCGCCAAGCGGCGCCGGTCGCTGAAGACGACCGGCAGGCGGGTCATCCCAAGTGGTATGGCGAGCCGTTCGCCTTGCACAAGCCCACGACCTGGGGCCCACCGGCGCAGACCGTCGAGACCACCCACACGAGTCGGCGCGGCCGGACCTACACGGTGCAGATCCAGGCCTGGCATGACCTGCTGATGCGCGGCACTCGGAAGCACGCCATGCACGCCCATTTGTTTACGTTGGTTCGCGTGCGGCTGCTCGATGCCGCCGGTCAGCCAGCCTTCAAACGCGACCTCTGGCTGGTCGTGCTTGGCGCCCGCCGCCAAGAGCTGACGTTACTCGAAATCCAGCAGGCGTATGCCCAGCGGTTCGATCTGGAGCATTTCTTCCGCTTCGGCAAACAACGGCTGTTGCTGACCGGCTTTCAAACGCCAGAGATCGAACGGGAGACCAACTGGCTGCAACTGGTCCAATTGGCCTATGTGCAACTGTACCTGGCCCGGTCGCTGGCCGAGGCGAACCCCCGCCCGTGGGAACGCTACTTGCCGAGCCAGCCTGCTGCACCCGCAACACCTTCGGCGACGCAGCGGGCCTTTGCCGAGATTATTCGGCCGATCGGCACACCAGCCGCGGCACCCAAACGCCGGGGTATTCCTCCCGGCCGCCCAAAGGGCGCCCATCCAGAGCCGCGGCCCCGGTATGCGGTGGTCAAAAAGACACCACCGGCGGCAAAAAAGCCGCCAAACCAGCCGCAAACCGGCTGAACGGCGCTTGCGGACGCATCAATCAAGGTGCGCCTGACTGCTTTGGGCAGTTCAGGCTAATCGCTGTTGTCCAAAGTCCAATTTGTAAAAAGCGGACACAAAACATCATAAGGAGAAAGCAAAATGTTAAAAAAAGGTTCTACCATCCTCTCAAAGAATCTGTTCAAACTGACTATTGGGGGAGGATTAGCATTCTGGGCTTTTACCGTCGCATTTTCCCTGCTTCCCATGATGGCGGAGTTCAGAGCTGCCTTTTCAATTCCTTATATTTCAGGCGCTATTGTTGATCCTTTGTTTGGTGGTCTGATTATCAGCTGCTGCGTCAGCTATTTCTTGCTTCGTTTTTTTGACAAGATTCCTACAAAGAATCCAATTCTAAAATCCGTGATATTAAGCTTCGTCGCCCTAGGCATTAACTTTATCTTGCTCGGAGTTGCCGCAAGTCGTACGAGTGATGCCTTGCATGTCTTCCTCATCGGAGCAATGCTTAACATACCGAGGTATCTCTTTCTTGGAGTAGTTATTGGCCATCTATACGACAAACTCAACGGGAGTGTGAGAAAATGAAAGCCATCATCTGCACAAAATACGGTTCGCCGGATGTTCTTCAGCTCAAAGAGGTAGCAACACCTGCTCCCAAGGATGATGAAGCGCTGATCAAAATTCATGCGGCATCCGTCAATGCGCGCGACTGGCGTTTCATGAGAGCAAAACCGTTCTTTATCCGCCTGATGCCGGGAGGCCTTCTGCGACCCAAAAACAAGATCCTCGGGGCTGATCTAGCCGGGCGGGTCGAGGCGGTTGGCAGCAACGTCAGGCAGTTTCAGCCGGGCGATGAGGTGTTCGGATACTTATCCCGGTATGGCGGGCGTACTTTTGCCGAGTATGTATGTGCCGGGGAAGATGAAATAGCGCTGAAACCGGCCAACCTAACGTTCGAACAGGCTGCGGCTGTACCATTGGCGGCGATCACCGCCCTGCAGGGTATACGCGACAAAGGAAACATTCAGCCAGGACAAAAGGTTTTAATCAATGGCGCGTCTGGTGGTGTCGGAACGTTTGCCGTGCAGATTGCCAAATCGTTCGGGGCTGAAGTCACGGGTGTGTGCAGCACGAGGAATCTGGAGATGGTGCGGTCACTTGGGGCAGACCATGTCATCGATTACAAGAAAGAAGATTTCACCCAAAACGGGCAGCAGTACGACCTGATCCTGGCTGTGAACGGATATCATCCGATTTCAGATTATCTGCATGCATTAAAACCTGCAGGAACCTATGTCGTTGCTGGTGGCTCGATGTTTCAACTCTTCCAGGTGGCGAGCAATAGGAAAAGAATTTCCAAGACCGGGGGCCAGAAAACATATGTCGTATCGCAGGAACACAACAAGAAGGATCTGGTCTTTATAAAAGAACTCCTTGAATCCGGGAAAATCATGCCGGTTATCGATGGATGTTACCCGTTAAGTAAAACTCCTGAAGCTTTCTGGTATTTTGAGAAAGTACATCCCAAGGGAAAAGTCGTCATAAGTGTGGTCTGATCATCTCGGTCTTTACGCCACTACCACAAACCGTTAGGTGTATTACCTCATAGAAGAATGAAGGAAGTGAGAGGAAAAAACAATGACTGATCGAAGCAAAACTGCGTGGATCTTAGGTGCGGCAACATTAATTATGTTCAGCCCGCTGGCGATGGTCCTGGCAGGGTATCCAATCCCCATGTTTCAAAACCTCGGCTTTGAGAGAGAGACAATAGCTCCTCCGTTAGCGTGGATACTCGCGACGATTATAGGAATCGTATATGTTTTCTACACAATGAAAGCCATCCCTTTGGTTGTAGAGAGGCAGAGCGAAATCTCACTGTTTAAACTCCTGGGGATTCTCTCGGCAGTGGTCGGTGGCATCGTAGAAGAGGTCTTCTTTCGACGTTGGATCATGGATCATTTCATGTCGGGTGGTTTTAATCCCATCCTCCAGGTCATCATTTCCGGCGTCGCATTTGGTTTGGCCCATACCAGTTGGACACTACTCGTAAAGCGCGACTTCAAGGCTACGCTTCCGGCAATCATATCAACGTCAATTCTAGGGATCTTTCTGGCTATCATCTATCTCGCGGGCGGACGTAATTTGGGGCCCTGTATATTTGCCCACGTACTGATTAATATTGTTATCGAACCGTGGCTAATGTTGTCTGCAGTTTCAGGTAAGTGGCGCGCCTGACAAGCGCGTGCAGCCGACTCGCGCCCCGCACAGGTTTCCAGAGGCAAATGCCCGTGGCCAACAAACCGGTGTCCAAGTAAGGCTGAGGCTGAGGCTGAGGTTAAGGCTCAACCTCAGCCTCGATCTCAACCTCGTCTCCGTGGTTGGCAAATCACACCTGCAACACCGCCCCCCGGCTCCCCGACGTGACCATCGCGGCATACCGCTTCAGCCAACCGGTCAGCTCCCGCCGCACGGGCCGCCATTCGGCCCGGCGCTGTGCCAGCTCCGCGTCGGAGAGCGCCACTTCCAACCGGTGCCCCTGGATGTCCACGGTGACGATGTCGCCGTTGCGGAGCAGGCCGATCGGGCCGCCGGCCGCGGCTTCGGGCGAGACGTGGCCGATGCACGCGCCGCGCGTGGCCCCGCTGAACCGACCATCGGTGATGAGCGCGACCGAATTGCCCAGCCCCATGCCCATGATGTTCGACGTGGGCGCCAGCATCTCCTGCATCCCCGGCCCACCCTT
This sequence comes from Chloroflexota bacterium, assembly GCA_026389845.1. GTDB lineage: Bacteria > Chloroflexota > Anaerolineae > CG2-30-64-16 > CG2-30-64-16 > JAPLHB01. Next base: position 32,207 of record JAPLHB010000091.1, on the reverse strand, counting down.
CGGCCCCTCGTAGCGGATCACCACCACATCGCCCGCCTTCACCTTGCCGGCGAGGATGCCCGCGTTGGCCTCGTCGTGCGAATCGAAGACGACCGCGGGACCGCGATGCAGCATCATCTCCGGCCGGATGCCTGCGCTCTTCACCACCCCGCCCTCGGGCGCCAGGTTGCCGAAGAGGATCGCCAGCCCGCCGCGCGCGCTGTAGGGAGTCGCCAGGGGGCGGATGCAGGCGAGATCGCGACTCTCCGCGCCCTGCACGTTCTCGTAGAGCGTCTTGCCGGTGACGGTCTTCGCATCGGCGTGGAGGATGCCCGGCCGCTTGAACAGCTCCCACAGGATGGCCGACACACCGCCCGCGGCATCCACATCCTCGACGTGATAGCTGGAGGAAGGCGAGACCTTGCAGATGTTCGGGACGCGCTCGGCGACCTCGTTCAGCCGCGCCAGGGGATAGTCCACGCCGACCTCGTGCGCCAGCGCCAGGGTGTGCAGCACGGTGTTGGTCGAGCCGCCCATCGCCATGTCCAGCGCAAACGCGTTGTCAATCGCGTCCGCGGTGACGATGTCGCGCGGCTTGAGATCCAGCTCGATCAGGCGCAGCAGTTGGGCCGCGGCCGCCTGGGCTAACGCCTCGCGGCGCGGATCAACCGCCAGGATCGTCCCGTTGCCGGGCAGCGCCATGCCCAGCGCCTCGCACAGGCAGTTCATCGAGTTGGCCGTGAACATGCCGGCGCATGAGCCGCACGTCGGGCAGCCGAACTGCTCCAGTTCGGCCAAGCCCGCGTCGTCAATCACCCCGGCCCGATACGCGCCCACCCCCTCGAACACCGAATTCAGATCAACTACTTTGCCCGAAGGCGTCACGCCCGCCCGCATCGGCCCGCCGCTGACGAAAATCGTCGGGATGTTCAGCCGCATGGACGCGTTGAGCATCCCCGGCACGATTTTGTCGCAGTTGGGGATGCAGATCATGCCGTCGAAGCAGTGCGCGGCGATCATCGTCTCCACCGCGTCCGCGATCAGCTCGCGGCTTGCCAGGCTGTACTTCATGCCCGCGTGCCCCATCGCGATCCCGTCGTCCACGCCGATGGTGTGGAACATGAACGGCACGCCGCCCGCCTCGCGCACGGCCTGGCGCACCACTTCACCGAACGCGTTCAGGTGCGCGTGGCCGGGCACGATGTCGGTGTACGAGTTGGCGATGGCGATGAACGGCTTGCGGAAATCGTCCTCGCTCTGGATCACGCCGGTGGCACGCAGCAGCGAGCGGTGCGGCGCACGCTCGAAGCCCTTCTTGATCATGTCGGAGCGCATGGAATGTCCTTTCATACGTACAGTTGTTCTGCCACGCGATCGCCCATTGCTTGCGTGCCGAGCAGCGTGCAGCCGGGCGTCTGGATGTCGCGGCAGCGGTAGCCGGCGGCGAGGACGGCATCTACGGCCGCTTCGACAGCATCCGCCTCGCGTTCCAGCCCGAACGACCAGCGCAGCATCATGGCCGCGCTGAGGATCGTCGCCAGCGGGTTCGCGATCCCCTGCCCCGCGATGTCGGGTGCGCTGCCGTGGATCGGCTCGTACAACCCGTAGGGGCGGGTCTTCTCGGGGAGATCGGCGCTCTCGGATTGCGAACCGTAGGGGCGGGTCTTCTCTGGGAGATCGGCGTTCTCGGATTGTGGTGGAAGACCCGCCCCTACGATACCGGTCCCCAACGACGCGGACGGCAACATCCCCATGCTGCCCGCCAGCATCGCGGCCTCGTCCGAGAGGATGTCGCCGAACATATTCTCGGTGGCGATCACGTCGAAATCGCCGGGCCGGCGGATCAGATACATCGAGCAGGCATCCACCAGGATGTCCTCGATCTCCACGTCGGGATAATCCTTGGCGACCTCGTGCGCCACCGTGCGCCACAGCCGCGAGGAGGCGAGGACGTTGGCTTTGTCCACCGAGGTGAGCTTCTTCCGCCGGCTGCGGGCCAGGTCGAAGGAAACGCGCATCAGCCGGGCGATCTCGGCCTCGGTGTAGCGGAGGGTGTCCACCGCCTCGCGATTCGGCGCCTGGCCGCTCTGCCCCTGCGGCTTGCCGAAGTAAAGGCCGCCGGTCAGCTCGCGGACGATGACCATGTCCACGTTTGCCACGACCTCCGGCTTCAGCGTCGAGGCGCCGATCAGCGCGGGGTAAATCTTCACCGGCCGCAGGTTGGCGAAGAGACCCAGCCCGGCGCGCAGGTCCAGCAGCCCTTGTTCGGGGCGGACGGTCGCCTTCGGATCGCTCCATTTCGGCCCACCGACCGCGCCCAGCAGCACCGCGTCGCTCGCCTGGCAGGCCGCCAGGGTCTCCGGCGGCAGCGGATTGCCCGTCCGGTCAATGGCGATCCCGCCGATCAGCGCCTCAGTAAACTCGAACGTGTGCCCGAATTGCGCGGCGATGGCCCGCAGGACTTTCACCCCTTCGGCCACCACCTCCGAGCCGATGCCGTCGCCGGGAAGGAGAGTTATTTTTGCGTGCATGAGATTCCTTTGCGAAAGTCGTGTGCTGCGTACTGCGTGCTGCGTGCTGCGTGTTGCGCTTAAGCAGTCATCGGTTCGGTGCGGAGCAAATAGATCACGGATCGCCGATCACGGATCACGCACCACGGATCACGCACCACGGATCACGCACCACGGATCACGCACCACGGATCACGCACTCAACAACGCGTACTCCATGCTATCCGCCAACGCCTGCCAGGATGATTCGATGATGTTGGTGGACGCGCCGACGGTGCTCCATGCGCTGTGGCCGTTGCGCGTGTCAATGATGACGCGCGTCGTGGAGCCGGTCGCCGCATCGCCATCCAGGATGCGCACCTTGTAATCGGCCAACTGGATGTCGGCAAGCTGGGGGTAGTGCGGCAGGAGCGCCTTGCGCAGCGCGCGGTCGAGCGCGTTGACCGGGCCGTTGCCCTCGGCCACCGTGTGGGCGATCTCGTCGCCGATCCTCACCTTGACCGTGGCTTCCGCGAAGATGCCGCGGCCCTGGCGATGCTCGACGACGGCCATGAAGTCCACCAATTCGAAGGGCGGCCGGTAGCCGGGCTGCAAGCGCCGCAGCATCAGCGCCACCGACGCCTCCGCACCCTCGAAGTAGAACCCGCGGCTCTCCAGCTCCTTGATCTGGGCCAGCACGCGCTGCGCGTCCTCCTTGCTGGCGTCCACGCCCAGCTCTTGCGCCTTGTAGACCAGGTTGCCGCGGCCCGAAAGCTCGCTGACCAGCACCCGCTTTGCGTTGCCGACCAGGGTCGGGTCAATGTGCTGATAGCTCGCTTCGGCCTTCATAATCGCGGCCACGTGGATGCCGCCCTTGTGCGCGAATGCGCTGGCGCCCACGAAGGGTTGGCGATTGTCGGGCGCCATGTTCGCGGTCTCGCTGACGAAGCGGGATAGCTCGGTCAGCCGACCCAGGTCGGCCGGGGTCAGGCAGGTGAAGCCCATCTTGAGTTGCAGGTTGGGAATCACGGTGCAGAGGTCGCAGTTGCCCACCCGCTCGCCGTAGCCGTTGATCGTGCCCTGCACCTGTGTCGCGCCGGCCTGCACCGCGGCCAGGGCATTCGCCACGGCCACGCCGCCGTCATCGTGGGTGTGGATGCCCAATACGTAGGGGCGGGTCTCTCCTCGCAATTCAAGAACACTGTCCTCCCCAAGAAGATCCGCCCCTACCGCCGTGGCCCGCACGATCTCCCCCACCTCCCAGGGCAACGAGCCGCCGTTGGTGTCGCAGAGGATCACGGCATCCGCGCCCGCGCCATAGGCCGCGCGGACGGTCGCCAAGGCGTAGTCGGGATTGGCCTTGTAGCCATCGAAGAAATGCTCGGCGTCGTAGAAGACCTGGCGGCCGTGCGCCTTGAGGTAGCGCACGCTCTCCACGATCATCGCCAGATTCTCTTCCAGCGTGGTCTCGATGACGCGATGCACGTGCAGATCCCACGTCTTGCCCACGATGGTCACGACCGGCGTCTCGGCATCGAGCAGCATCGCGATCTGGGGGTCGGCCTCGCACGTCGTGTTGGCCCTCCGGGTCGCGCCGAATGCGGCCAGCCGCGCCTGCTTGAAGGGGAGGTTGCGGGCGCGCTGGAAGAAATGGGCGTCCTTAGCGTTGGAGCCGGGCCACCCGCCCTCGATGTAGGGGATGCCCATTGCGTCGAGCCGCAGGGCCACTTTGAGCTTATCTTCGAGGGAGAATGAAACCCCTTCCCCCTGGCTGCCGTCGCGCAGCGTGGTGTCGTAGATGTCAATGTGAGTCATGCGTTGCTTCATACGCGCTGATCCGCGCGTCGTGTTTCAGCAGATAGCCCAACTGGTCAACGCCTTCCAGCAGACAATCTTTGCTGAAGCCGTCGAGCGGGAAGGTCACGGCGCCGCCGTCGGGCAGGCGGAGCGTTTGCGCGGCCAGATCCACTGTCACCCGACCTGCAGGATCGGCCGCCAGCAGGCCCAGCAACCGGTGGTGCGTGGCTGCGTCCACGATCACGGGCAAGAGGCCGTTTTTTAGCGCGTTGTTGCGGAAGATATCGGCGAACGAGGTGCTGATGACCGCCCGGAAGCCGAAGCCGGCCAGCGCCCAGGGCGCATGCTCGCGCGAGCTGCCGCAGCCGAAGTTGTCGCCGGCCAGCAACACCTGGCTGCCCCGGCTCTCGGGCCGATTCAGCACGAAATCGGGTTTGGGGCGGCCCTGGTTATCATAACGCCAGTCGGCAAACAGGTGATCGCCCATGCCGACCTTGTCGGTCGCCTTCAGAAACCGCGCCGGGATGATCTGGTCGGTATCTACGTTTTCAGCCGGCAGTACGACGACGCGGCTGGTAAGTGTGGTGAATGGTTCCATGTTTTGCCTTTCGTGTTGCGTGTTGCGTACTGCGTACTGCGTGTTGCGTGTTGCGTGTTGCGTGTTGCGTGTTGCGTGTTGCGTACTGCGTGTTGCGTGTTGCGTGTTGCGTGTTGCGTGTTGCGTGTTGCGTGTCGGCGGAAACGTACCACGTACCACGTACCACGTACCACGTACCACGTACCACGTACCACGTATCACGTACCACGTACCACGTACCACGTACCACGTACCACGCTAAATCATCGTCCGCGGATCCGTAATCGCCCCGCGAAGCGCACTCGCCGCGGCGGTCAACGGGCTTGCCAGGAAGGTGCGACCGCCCGGCCCCTGCCGGCCCTCGAAGTTGCGGTTGCTGGTGCTGACCGCGTATTGGCCGGGCTGGAGCTGGTCGCCGTTCATCGCGATGCACATGCTGCACCCCGGCTCGCGCCACTCGCAGCCCGCGTCCCGGAAGATCGCATCCAACCCCTCGGCCTCAGCCTTAACCTTAACCTCCTGAGACCCGGGCACCACCAAGACGCGCACGTTCGGGTGAACCTGCCGCCCGCGCAACACCTGTGCCGCCTGCCGCAGATCGGAGAGGCGGCCGTTGGTGCAACTGCCGATGAAGACGACGTCCACGGGATGGCCCAGCAGCGGCTCGCCGGGGGTCAGGCCCATGTAGGTCAGCGCCTTTTCCAGCGCGCGGCGATCGGCCGGGTCGCTCGTGGCCGCGGGATCGGGCACGCGGCCGGTGATCGGCGCGCCCATGCCGGGGTTCGTGCCGTAGGTGATCATCGGTTCGAGACTAGCCGCGTCCAGCGTGACCGTCTTGTCGTAGGTCGCGCCCGCGTCGGTGGGAAGCTGCCGCCAGCGCGCGACCGCCGCGTCCCAGGCCGCGCCGCTCGGCGCGGTGGGCCGGCCCGCCAGATACTCAAAGGTCGTCTCGTCCGGCGCGACCAGCCCGGCCCGCGCGCCGCCCTCGATGCTCATGTTGCAGAGCGTCATTCGCCCTTCCATCGAGAGGCCGCGGATGGCGGAGCCGGTGTACTCGAAGACCCCGCCCGTTCCGCCGCCGATGCCGATCTTGGCAATCAGTGCCAGGATGATGTCTTTCGCCGTAACCCCAGGCCCCAGACGCCCTTCGACTCGCACTTCAACATTCCGCGGCTTATTTTGGAGCAGACATTGCGAGGCAAGGACGTGCTCCACCTCGCTGGTGCCGATGCCAAAGGCCAGGGCGCCGAACGCGCCGTGCGTGGCGGTGTGGCTGTCGCCGCAGACGATGGTCATGCCCGGCTGGGTCAGCCCCAGCTCCGGGCCGATGACGTGCACGACCCCCTGGTACGCGCTGCCGATGCCGTAGAGCGGCACGCCGAAATCGCGACAATTCGCCTCCATCTGGGCGATCTGTTTGGCCGCCAACGCGTCCATAATGGGCAGGCTGCGGTCGTGCGTGGGGATGCTGTGATCTATCGTCGCCACGGTCTTGTCGGGCCGGCGCACCTTCAGCCCGCGCTCGCGCAGCCCGGTAAACGCCTGGGGCGAAGTGACCTCGTGAACCAGGTGTAGGTCAACGTAGAGCAAAGCCGGGCTGCCCGATGCTTGGGCGACGACGTGATCGTCCCAAATTTTGTCAAGAAGGGTGCGAGCCATTTGCTCCCTCTTTCTTCGCGCTCAGCATCTTGTTCAACGCGCTCATGTATGCCTTGGCAGCCGCCACGATGATGTCGGTGTCCGCGCCGTGGCCGCTGTAGGTGCGGCGTCGAAGGTGAACCTCGGTCTGCGGGTTGAGCGCGGCGAAGCCATTGCTGTTGGGGTATTCGTCATCCGATGGCTCCACCCGAATCGTCACCTCGCCCACCGCATCAATGCCCTCGGTCACGGCCTTGATGCTGAACTCGGTGAGGACGTTGGGCGCCTGGACGATGCGGTTGATCGCCTTGTAGATCGCGTCCACCGGCCCCGTGCCGATGGCCGCGTCCATGCGCATCACACCGTCCGGCCCGCGCAGGCTCACCGCCGCGGTCGGCCGCATCCCCGTGCCGTTGGATACCTGGACGTGCAGCAGCCGCCACCATTCGACCGGTTGGTAGATCTCGTCGCTGACGATAGCCTCGATGTCGGGATCGGCCACGATTTTCTTCTTGTCGCACAGGTCTTTGAACCGCTCGAAGACCCGGTTCAGATCGGGGCCGGCGAGATCGTAGCCCAGGGCGACGAGCTTCTGCTGGAAGGCGTGGCGGCCGCTGTGCTTGCCCAGCACCAGCCGGTTGTCGGCCAGGCCGATGGTCTCGGGCCGCATGATCTCGTAGGTCAGCGGGTTCTTGAGGACGCCGTCCTGGTGGATGCCCGCCTCGTGCGCGACCGCGTTCGCGCCGACGATGGCCTTGTTCGGCTGTACCGGGATGCCGGTGTACGCGCTGACCAGCCGGCTGATGCGGGCGATCTGGGTGGTATCCACGCGCGTGCGCAGACCGTACACCGTCGGACGGGTGTGGAGCGTCATCACGATCTCTTCCAGCGAGGTGTTGCCCGCCCGCTCGCCGATGCCGTTGACCGTTACTTCGACCTGCCGCGCACCCGCCTGGATGGCTGCCAGCGTGTTGGCCGTCGCCAGCCCCAGGTCGTCGTGGCAGTGGGCCGAGATGATCACGCCAGCGGCGCCGGGCACGTGCTTGAGGATGCCCGCAATCAACCCGCCGAACTCGCCCGGCGTGGTGTATCCGACGGTGTCGGGGATGTTCAACGTGGTCGCACCGGCTTTGATCGCGACCTCCAGCACCTGGTAGAGGAACTCCGGGTCGGAGCGGCCGCCGTCCTCCGGCGAGAACTCGATGTCGGGGCACAGGCTCCGCGCATAGGCCACCATCTCGCCGACCCGCGCCAGGCACTCCTCGCGGCTGATTTTGAGCTTGTACTGGAGGTGAATGTCGGAGGTGGCGAGGAAGGTGTGGATGCGAGGTCGCTGGGCCGGACGAACCGCGTCCCAGGCCCGATCAATGTCGGCCTTGTTGGCACGCGCCAGCCCAGCGATGATCGGCGCGTCCTCGCCCTGGCCCACCTCAACGGCGATGCGGCGCACCGCCTCGAAATCGCCCGGCGACGCAATCGGGAAGCCGGCCTCTATCACGTCCACGCCCAGCTTCGCCAGGTTCCGGGCGATGTCCAGCTTTTCATCAATGTTCAACGTCGCGCCCGGCGATTGCTCGCCGTCGCGCAGCGTGGTGTCGAAGATACGAACGACAGCAGGCTCATCCATAGTATTAGTCTCCTGATGCTTGAAGCTGGAAGCTAGAAGCTGGAAGCTGTAGTGCGCCAGATAAAGATTTGGGGGTGATGAGATACTGCAACCTAAACGTCGTAGCTTGAGGCGGCTTTCAGGCCCCTGCGTTTAGGCTGGGGTGTTCCACTACCCCAAAACACTACCTGAACACCTATAGCTTCCAGTTTCCAGCTTCCAGCATCCAATCTCACGCCCCGCCTTGCCCCGGCTTCACTTCCTTCGGATTCAGCCACGGCATCATGCGGCGCAGGCTGCGGCCGACTTCCTCGACCTGGGAGGTCATGCCTTCTTGCCGCCACTGGTTGAAGTTCGGCCGGCCCTGGGCGTTCTCGTCCATCCATTCCTCGGCGTACGCGCCGCTCTGGATTTCGGCCAGGATTTTCTTCATCTCGGCGCGCGTCCGGTCGTCCACGATGCGCGGGCCGGAGCGGTAATCGCCGTGCTCCGCGGTGTCGCTGACCGAATAGCGCATATAGGACAGGCCCCCCTGGTAGATCAGATCCACGATCAGCTTCATCTCGTGGATGCACTCGAAGTAGGCGATCTCCGGCTGGTAGCCTGCTTCCACCAGCGTCTCGAAACCGGCCTTCATCAGGTTGGAAACGCCACCGCAGAGCACCGCCTGCTCGCCGAACAGGTCACTCTCGGTCTCCTCGGCAAAGGTGGTCTCCAGCACGCCCGCGCGGGCCGCGCCGAGCGCCTTGGCATAGGCCAGCGCATTCTCTTTGGCGTGGCCGGAGGGGTTTTGATGCACGGCGACCAACGCGGGCACGCCCTGGCCCGCCAGGTAGGTCTCGCGGACGCGGTGACCGGGTCCCTTGGGCGCGATCATGCTCACGTCCACGTCGGCCGGCGGCTGCACCTGGCCGAAGCGGATGGCGAACCCGTGCGCGAACATCAGGGTCTTGCCCGCGGTCATGGCCGGCGCGATCTGCTCGCGGTAGAGTTGACCCTGGCCCACGTCCGGCGTCAGGATCATGACGGTGTCGGCGGCCTGGGCCGCATCCGCCACGGCCATCACCGCCAGGCCCGCCACCTGCGCCTTGGCCCACGACTTGCTGCCCGGGTAGAGGCCCACCACCACCTTCACCCCGGAATCGTGCAGGTTCAAGGCATGTGCATGGCCCTGGCTGCCGAAGCCGATGATCGCGATCGTCTTGCCCTGGAGCAGGCCCAGGTCCGCGTCCTTGTCGTAGTAGATGTTTGCCATGAGGAAATTGTCTCCTTGGGAATGAATGATGAGATCGAAATCTGAGAGGTCAGCCCACGCGGGCATCCTCGATCGTCTGACCTTCTGTTCCGGGCATCAGGCCGACCGTGTCGCCGTTTTCCTCCACCTGAGGCAGGCCCGAGAAATAGCCTGATCCGCGTACCATCGCAACCAGGCCCGTGCGCACCATTTCCAGGATGCCATAAGGCTCCAGCATCCCGACCATGGAATCAATCTTCGACTCCGGACCGGTAACTTCGACGATGACCGACTCGGCGCAAATGTCCACCACCTTCGCCCTGTAAATGTCTACCATCTGGTTCAGCTCAAAAAGCGTCTGCGCGGTGGACTTGACCTTAATCAGCGCCAGGTCTCGCGTGACGGCCGGCTCGTGGCTCACGTCTTGCACGTCAATGACGTTGACCAACTTGAACAGATTGTTCGCGACCATCGTCGCGTTCGTCTTGCTGGCATCCACCACGATGGTCATGCGGGAGATGTCCGGGTTATCGGTGTGACCGACAGTCAGGCTCTCGATGTTGAATCCGCGGCGGCGAAACAGGCTTGCCACACGGGTCAATACGCCCGGCTTGTTCTCCACCAGCGCCATCAGGATGTGAGGGGCCTTTTTGGCGTTGCCGTTGGAGTGGTCTATGAGTGTCATATTGGATTCCCTTTCTTCACAACCCGCTCGCGATCCGCTCGTTTACCGGCCGCCGCAACATTTCGTTCAGCGCCTTGCCGGGGGCCACCATCGGGTAGACGTTGACTTCCTGCTCCACCACGAAATCCAGCAGCACCGGCCCGCCATGCGACCGCGCCTCTGCGATGACCTCACCGACCTGTTCTTTGGTCTCGGCGCGCATCGCCAGGATGTCGTACGCGGCCCCGAGCTTGAGGATATCGGGGCAACTGATGTTGACCTCGGAATAGCGGTGGTCGTGGATCAACTCTTGCCACTGGCGCACCATGCCCAGATAGCCATTACGCATCACCGCGATCTTGATCGGCCGCCGCTCCTGCATGATCGTCGCCAACTCGGGCAGGCTCATCTGGAAGCCGCCATCGCCGACGATGACCCAGATTTCATCGTCAGGCCGCGCAAAGCTGGCGCCGATGGCCGTCGGGATGCCGAAGCCCATCGCACCCAGGCCCCCGGAGGTCAGCAAGCCGTTCTTGCGCTCCTGGCGGAAATACTGTGCCGTCCACATCTGGTGCTGGCCCACGTCGGTCACGACGGTGACGCTCTTGCCGTTCATCTGGCGCTGGATTTCGCTGAGGATGAACGGCACGTGCAAGGTGTCATCGTCCTGCCCCATGATGTCGCGGGTTTTGGCTTCCCGCTGCCACTCGGTGATCTGGGTGAACCAGTCCGCGCGGCCGCGGTGCTCGATCAACGGCAGGAGTTGCGCCAGCACGTTCTTGACGTCTCCGGCGATTCCGACGTCAACCAACACGTTCTTGTTGATCTCGGCCGGGTCAATGTCCACGTGGATGATGTCGGCGTGCTTGGCATAGGCGCTCAGGTTCCCGGTGACGCGGTCATCGAAGCGCATACCGAGGGCAATCAGGAGATCGGCCGTCTGAATCGCGTGGTTGACCCAGGCTTCGCCGTGCATTCCCATCATCCGCAGGTTGAGCGGGTGGGATTCGGGGATGCAGCCGATGCCGAGCAGCGTCGTGGTAATGGGGATGTTGCCCTGTTCAGCGAACCGGCGTAGCTCGTCGTGCGCGCCGCTGAGAATGATGCCGTGACCGGCCAGGATGACGGGGCGTTTGGCCTCATTGATGTACGCGGCGGCTTGCCGGACGAGCTGGTCGGCGCCGCGCAGTTTGGGATGATAGCCTGGGAGCCGCACTTTGATGGCGTCGTAGTCAAAGTCCGTTGAGGCAATCTGAACATCCTTGCAGATGTCCACCAGCACGGGGCCAGGCCGGCCGCTGCGGGCGATGTAGAACGCCTCCTTCATCACCTGGGGCAGATCACCCACCCTGGTCACCAGGTAGTTGTGCTTCGTCACCGGCAGCGTCACGCCGGTCACGTCGGTCTCTTGGAAGGCGTCCGACCCCACGAGGGCGGAGCTGACCTGGCCTGTGACCGCTACCAGCGGCACCGAGTCCAGCATGGCATCGGCCAGGCCGGTGATCAGGTTCGTCGCGCCTGGGCCAGAGGTTGCCACGCACACGCCCACCCGACCGCTGGCTCGTGCGTATCCGCCTGCCGCAAAGACAGCGTTCTCCTCGTGTCGCACCAGCACGTGGTGGACGCTCGGGTAGTCCAGGAGCGCGTCGTACGCGGGCATGATCTGACCGCCAGGGTAGCCGAAGACTACCCCCACGCCCTCGCACATCAGGCTTTCCCAGATAATCTGAGCACCAGTACGTTTCATGATCTCCTCCCAAAGAATGCAGCGCATGAAAAAGCCTCTCGTTATCGTCCATCGGGCGACCGCGAGAGGCATCATTGCCCCATGAGCGCCTGCATGGCGCTCGTAGACCGATCTGCGCACGTGCGACCGACCGTGCGCAGACAAACAAAAGGGCCTCCTGTTTGGAAGGCCCTGGTTGCAAGCACTGTGTCTGCGCTGGCTTAGTCCCTGGTCGATTGCCTCCCAAATGCCTTTGGCTCCTTGCTAATGACGATCGCAAGGAGCGCAACAAGCACCAGGACAATCAGGCCAGTGTCGTAAACCATGATGTGATCTTCGCTCCACAAACTCATCCCACCCCAGCGGCGTGATAGTAGCGCCAGTCCGGGTCGTGATGTTCGGGGTGCATCACCGCGCGTTCGGCCTGGCTGGTCGGTCGCGCCGGCGAGGCATGCTGATGCCCCTTGGGCGTGACGCCCGGCTCGTAGGTCGGCGCCTGGCTGACCTGAGCACGCGGTTGTCCCTTGGCCGTGGCTGGGGTCTGGGTATCTACGGGTGACATAGGAAACCTCCCTTGATAGCAGACGATTGGCAAACAAAAAGGGCCATCCTGATGAGGAGGCCCTTGGTGATAAGTACCTGGTCTACGCTGGCTAGATCCTGCGCCTACTGCCCCCCAAGCGAGTTTGGCTCCTTGCTAATAACAAGGAGCGCAATAAGCGACAGAACGATCAGGCCGGTTCGGTGGTTCACGATGTAAACCCTTTTACGAGATTGAGGGGAGTCTAGCATAGCTTCTCACGGCTGTCAAATCGCGACTTTCGGGGAAAGCCGAAAGATGGTAAAATAGCGGTCCGATGACCACCTCACTGACTATCTGGCTGCTCACGCCTTATCACACCGGCTCGCACCGCGCCTGGGCCGAGGGGTATGCCGCGGCCAGTCGCCATCGCGTGCACATTCTGGCGCTGCCGGGCTACTTCTGGAAATGGCGGATGCAGGGCGGCGCGTTGGAGCTGGCCGGGCAGGCGCGCGCGTTGCTGGCGGCCGGCGAGCGCCCCGATCTCCTGCTGGCGACTAGCATGGTCAACCTGCCAGCGTTCCTCGCGTTGACCCGTCGCGGGCTGGCCGGCGCACCGGTCGTGCTCTACATGCACGAGAATCAACTCACCTACCCGCCTCCGCCCGGCACAAAGCGCGATCTGACCTATGGTATGATCCAGCACCTTGCCATGCTCTCGGCCGACCGGGTTTGCTTTAATTCGGCGTATCACATGGCAAGCTGGTTCACCGAATTGCCGCGACTGCTCAAGCATTTTCCCGATTACACGCACCTGGAAACGGTCGCAGCGGCACAGGCGAAGGCGCAGGTGTTGGCGGTGGGGTGCGATCTGAGGCGGTACGACAAGTACAGAGAAATTACCCATGCCGGGGGCGACGCCACGGCGCATGAAAAGCGACCGCCTGGACTAGAGGCTTTAGCCGGTCTGTTGGTCGGCGGCAGAAACCGGCTGAAGCCTCTAATCCGGAGCCGCCGAGCATTTTTCAGGGCAGACAAGGAAACACGTAGACAAGGCGGGGAGCCGCCGCTGATCCTATGGAACCAGCGGTGGGAGTACGACAAGGATCCGCAAACGATGCTGCGGGCGTTATACGCGCTGGCCGACGAAGGGATGCGGTTTCGGGTGGCCTTGGCGGGCGAAAATTTCCGCGTGCAGCCAGCCGAGTTCGAGGAGGCACGCGACCGGCTGGGCGACCGGCTGATCCACTACGGCTACGCGGCGAGCGAGACCGACTACGCGAGGCTGCTGTGGGACGCCGATGTGGTCCTGAGCACGGCCATCCACGAATTCTTCGGCGTGAGCATCGTCGAGGCGATCTATTGCGGCTGCCTGCCGGTGCTGCCCAACCGCCTCAGCTACCCGGAGCTGATTCCGCCCGAGCTGCACGGTCGCTGTCTCTACGATGACTTCGCTGAGTTGCTGACGCGGCTCAGAACGGCGCTCTCCGGGTCGAGTGTGCCGCCAGAATTATGCCAGGCCATCGCTCGGTTCGACTGGTCGGCTCAAGCGCCGGTATATGACGCGTTGATGGAAGACGTGTTGCGTGAAACGCGCTGCGTGAAACTTGCTGCCTGGTTAGCGCCGTAAGTGATCACGGTGAACTTTCTGCGTCCAACGCGCGCACTTCCTCCGCCTGCATCCCGCGCACGGCAGTCACGATAGAAAACTCCACCAGTTGGCCGGCGCGGGGAAGCGGCTGATCGGGCGCCAGGCCCGACTTGTGCACAAACAAATCGCCGCCGGCGGTGGGGGTGATGAAACCATAGCCCTTGCCGTGGTTGAACCACTTAACGATGCCGCGCTGGCGACCGGGCGCCGGAGCCACCAGGCGACACGCCGGACAAAGCGCCGGTCGCGGCCCGGTTGCCCGCGAGGCTGCCGTCCATACGAACGTCACGCCGCACTCGGCGCAGAGGATCAAGGTATCTTGGGACATGGCTGACTTGGTTTTGACAAGATGAATGGGTTGCGATAGAATCGGCTCAGTACGGCGACGTAGCCAAGCGGCAAGGCAGAGGTCTGCAAAACCTCGATCGTGGGTTCAAATCCCACCGTCGCCTCTGGAGGGTGGGCTGGTATCTTTGTGACACCGGCCCACCCTGTTTTTTCCGCCCCATCTCCGGCAACCGGTCGGCTCGGTGCCTATTCACATAATAGCAGAGCGGGCTCCCATGCCCGCGACCGGCGGCGTGGGAGCCGCTTCTGCCGGTTATTCGGATAGACTTTTAGTCCAGGCTGCCGTCCGGTTTTTCGACGACCGCCACCCGCAGCGGGAACGTTACGTAGAAGTGCGTCCCGATTCCCACCTGGCTTTCGGCCCGGATATTGCCGCCGTGCAACTCCACGATCCGCTTGACAATTGCCAGGCCCAGGCCCTGCCCGCTGAACCGGCGCGTACGAGAGCCATCCACCTGGTAGAAGCGGCGGTAGATCAACGGCAATGCTTCTGCCGGGATGCCGATCCCCGGGTCGCTGATCGTAACCTGTACGGCCGTGTCGTTGAGACGTGCAGCGCGCACGGTGACGTCGCCGCCATTCGGGCTGAATTTGATCGCGTTGTCCAGTAAGTGCGTAAACGCCTGCTCCAATTTGGAGGCGTCAGCCTGGATGGCCGGCACGTCCTCATCGCACACTACCGCCAGGCGGATCTTCGCTGCCGTCGCCCGTTGGGCAAAGCTCGCGGCAACGTTCCCCAGCATTTCGCCCAGGCCAACTGCACCCATTTGCAGTTGGCGTCGGTCGAGCGCCTGTAGAGAGAGCAGGTCGTCAATCTGATAGGAGATGCCCTTCGCGTTGCGAACGATCACCTCCAGCCCCGTCAGTTGGTCGGCCGTCAGATCGCCGTAGATGCCATCCTGCAACGCCTCGCTGTACCCCAGGATCGAAACAAGCGGCGTACGCAGTTCGTGCGAGACGTTCTGCACCATCTGGTTTTTGGCGTCCAATGCATCTTCCAGAACCGCGTAGGCTTCCCGCAACTGATCCGCCTGCTTGCTCAGATCGGTCGCCAACGCGGCGTTCTCGTCTGCGAGTTGCTTCTGTTTGGCCTCCATGCGCAGGGTGCGATCCAGTGTCAGGAACACCACAACCGAGGGCACCGTTACCAGGAGCAACCCCCACGCGTGCGCCCCGACGACCAGAACCGTCATCAGCCCATAACCATACATGACGCCGTATTCGAGCAGCATCTGGGGTGTTTCAGCGAGCCAAACCGCCCCAAGCGGCGCGCTCGTCTGGACAGCCACCACCCCGGCGACCATACAGCTATTCAACATGAACATCACAATGGCCGCCACGAGCAACCCTACCCACGCGTGCCAATGGCCCGGCATCCAGGGCGTTTCCGCGGTGAACAACCGGAGGAGCAGCGCAGCGGCGCCGGTGTAGACCAGCGTCTGGCCGATGTTGAAGCCCCACTCGACCGGGTTGGCGTTCCGCCGCACCCGCCCTAACACCCGCCCCAAGCCTCCGATCAACAGCGCCATGGTGGGATTGAACAGCAGAATGCTGGCAAACAGGGGAATCGTATCCACGTGTATGCGGGTGCCGCGGCGAAACTGCAACCCGTATCGGTCGCTGAGGGTCATCAGAATCGCGAAACCGCCGAAAAGCGCCCAGGTCGTCAGGTCGCCGCTGATGGGATAACGCCAGAGGCAATACGCCAGGATGCCGATGCCCAACACGGCAACAGCGATCACGTAAGCCAAGAGCGCACGGGAGTATTGAGCCACTGCCGACCTCGAAGGAATTCTCTCCGGCAAACCAGGCGCATTATATAACAGAGCGAGGGTTTTGGGAAACCTTCGCATGGTCGAATATACGTTTTTGTGGTCGTGCTGTGCGACTGAGATCGGTCAGTACGAACCAAGCGCACACTCTACATAAGAAGACCTCCGAAGCCGCGGCCTCGGAGGTCCTCTCCTTACGATAGGGCGGGTGGGGGTCGAACCCACAAGGTCTTCCGACCATCGGTTTTTAAGACCGACGCGTATGCCTGTTCCGCCACCGCCCCCAGATAGGCCGATTGTAGCATGGCGCCCGCTTGCTGTCAATCTGGCATATTTGCATCTCTCGCCCGCCGATGCTAAACTACCCCCGCACAACTCTCGCACAAGGAGCAGCTCATGGCTTCCCTGCCCGACGGCACGTCGCTGCCCGGCAAGCTTTTCATCGTCGAAGGAATTGATGGCTCGGGCAAAAGCACCCAGCTCGATCTGCTGCACAAGTGGCTGGTCAGCGAAGGCTACCTGGTCGTCTTTACCGAGTGGAATTCGTCGCCGCTGGTGCGACGCACCACCCAGCGCGGCAAGAAGGGGCGGCTGCTCACCCCGCTCACCTTCAGCCTGATTCACGCCGCGGACCTGGCCGACCGCATGGAGCGGCAGGTGATCCCCGCGCTCAAGGCCGGCGCCATCGTTCTGGCCGACCGCTACATCTACACCGCGTTCGCGCGGGATGGTGCGCGCGGCCTCAATGCCAAATGGGTGCGCCAGCTCTATAACTTCGCGGTGCAGCCCACGGTGGCCTTCTACTTCAAAGTGCCGCTGGACGAGGCGCTGAAACGCATCCTGGTGGGCCGGCCGGAGCTGAAGTGGTACGAGGCCGGCATGGACCTGGGCCTCAGCCCCGACCCGTACGAGTGTTTCCGGCTATTCCAGAAGCGCATCCTGGGACAATACGAGACAATGATCGAAGAGTTCGGCCTGACGGTCATTGATGCCACCAGGCCGCTGGTGCACCAGCAGCAACAGGTGCGCGCACTCCTCTCGCCGCACCTGCACGGACTGTTGAAAGCCAACCCGTCGCCGTGGCGCGAAGTGCTGACGCGCGAGGGGTTGTTCGGCCGGTACTTGCAGACGGCGCCGGAACCACGACAGGAGCAATAGCGCATGACCAAAATCCGTAACTACGGCGCCGGCAACATCCCCGGCTTCGATGCGGCTGAGCTGCCTGGCCGGCTGGTGGTCATCGAGGGCACCGACGGCGTAGGGCGCTCGACACAGGTGGCGTTGCTCCACGAATGGCTGGAGGCCAACGGCTACGCGGTCACGCAGACCGGGCTGGCGCGTTCCTCGCTGGTGGGGCCGGGCCTTAACCGTGCTAAGCAAGGCCATATCCTGGGCAATACGACCTTGAACCTGTTCTACGCCACCGACTTCGCCGACCGACTGGAGAAGGAAATCATCCCCGCGCTGCGCGCCGGCTTCGTCTGCCTGACGGACCGCTACATCTACTCCGTCATCGCCCGCGCCCGCGTGCGTGGGGTGGATTACGAATGGCTCAAGAATCTCTTCGGGTTTGCGCTCGTGCCCGATGCAGTCTTCTACCTGGAAGCCGACCTGGATCGCCTGGTCCCGCGCGTCCTCTCCGGCGAGGGATTCGACTACTGGGAATCGGGCATGGACATTTGCGCCGGCGATGACATCTACGAGAACTACCGCGCCTACCAGTCGCAACTCCTGGAGCAGTTCCGGGCCATCGGCAAGGAGTACAAGTTCACCTGGATTGACGCCAACCGCCCCGTACAGGAGATCTTCGTGGATCTGCGCAAGCACCTGGGGCCGATTCTGAAGGATATGCGGCCGGCGGTGTGATCTCACCCCGTCCCCCTCTCCTGAAAGGGAGACCCCGCCCGCACAGCCGGGGGGGCGGGCGCGAGGGCCGTCCCGTACGCGGTGAGGCGCTTGGGGGGGACGGGATCGGGCAGACGCAGAGCTTCCCGTCTTTTGTGAGCGGATGTGCGATCGGGGTTCTTTAGATTCCCAACGCCTCCGCCAGCCGTGGCGCGTCGTTCGTGGTGATGCGATCTACGCCTAACTCCGCCAGCCGTTGGGCCAGGTCGAGTTGGTGGGGCTTGTCGGCATCCAGCGTCCACGCGGCCACCTGCGCGCCGCGGCCGTGCAACCAGGCGATCCAATCGAAGCCATCGTCGAGCGCGCGGGCGAGCAGCGCGCCGCGAATGTACCACATGCCGGCTGGCGCTTGCGCCCACAAAGCCTCGGCGCGGGCCGCGAGGTAGTCGGCCGGCGGCCCCCACCGCTGCGTGCCGAGCGGGTGCTCGTCCAGGTAGTCGTAAGCGCCCATCCGCAGCGGCGGCGTGCCCCCGTCACCCCCGTCCCCGCGTTCCACGTCCAGGTACAGCAGCGGATCGAACCCGACGGCCAGCTCGGGGTCCAACGCGGCCAGCCGGCGGATCGCCCAATCGGCCGTGCTGGTCACGCGCACCCGACGCTTCACCGGCTCGACCCATCGCAGCAGCCGTTCCAGCACGGCATCAGTCAGTGGCGCGTGCGGCTTGAGGTCGAGCTGAAGCTCCTGCGTGGCGGCGCAGCCGGCGAGCAGCTCGACGGCCTGGCTGAGCAGCCCCGCCGGCTCGCTGGTGAGCGCCCCGCGCCAGCGCAGGTGCAGCCCGCGCACCTGCGCGGCCGTCGCCGCGGCCACCGATCCCTGTCCGTCCGAGGCTGCTTCCAACGTGCTGTCATGCACCAGGGCAAAATCGCCATCGGCCAGCGGCGTGATATCCATTTCGACGATCTGCGCGCCCGCGGCCAGGCAATCAGCCAGCCCACTCAACGAGCTGGGTGGATAGCGGAAGCCGCGGTGAGTGGCGTGATGAATCAACAGCATGGGAAGAATAGCTCCTGCATTCATGGCCACACCTCCAGCGGCGAGAGCATAACATCCCGCGTGCAGCCTGTCAAACGAAAGGAAGGATGACTGCGGAAACGAGCGCCTTTGTGGTATACTCTTGATCCGATGCGACTGCTCTTCATCTTCCTCGACGGCGTTGGCCTGGGCGCAGACGATCCGAGCATCAACCCGCTGGTCTCTGCCTCCATGCCGAACCTGGTGAACCTGCTGGCCGGGCAACGAATGCTCGCGAACGCGGCGCCGCTGGAAACACCGCGGGCCACGCTGGTCGGCCTGGATGCCTGCCTGGGCGTCGAAGGTGTGCCGCAATCGGCTACGGGGCAGGCGGCGCTGCTCACCGGCCGGAACGTGCCGGCCGAGATCGGCTATCACTACGGCCCCAAGCCCGATCTGCCGGTCGCAGACATCCTCCAAAACGGCAACCTGTTCCGGCATCTGGCGCAGGCCGGACGGGGGGCGGTCCTGCTCAACGCCTATCCGCCGTCGTACTTCGCCGCTGTCGAATCGGGGCGGCGGCTCTACTCGGCCATTCCCCTGGCCGTTGCCAGCGCCGGCATCCCGCTCAAGACCGCCGCCGACCTGTACGCCGGACAGGCGCTCTCGGCCGACTTTACCGGCTGGGGCTGGCGCGAGCGGTTGAAGCGGCTCGATACCCCTGTGCTGACCTCCGTCGAAGCCGGTGGCCGGCTGGCGACCCTGGCGACCGCCTACGATTTTTCCTTCTTCGAGTATTGGCTCAGCGACTACGCGGGACATTATCAAGACATGGTGGGGGCCTGCAATCTGCTGACGACGTTCGATCAGGTGCTCGGCGGGTTGCTGGCCGCGTGGGATGATGATGCCGGCCTGATCCTGGTCACCTCGGACCACGGCAACCTGGAAGACCTGAGCACCCGCGGTCACACGACGAACCCTGTACCCGCGTTGGTGATCGGCGCATCGGAATTGCGGCGGCGCTTCACCGCGGGCTTACACGATCTGACGGGCATTGCGCCGGCCATTGCGCGTCTGCTCCTGGGCTCTGCCGGCCTGTAGCAGTAACTGTTCATATCGTCCAATAAAGCGCGCGACCTTTGTCGGAAATCAACGTCCTTCTTGATAGTAACAACAGCTTGTTGTGGCCCTACATTCCCAAAGGAGGTCATCCGATGCGTCAATCCCGTGTGTTCGTTGCTGCCCTTTCGATCCTCGTGCTCCTGGCGCTGCTCATCGCGCCACTGACCGCCGGCGCCGCGCCGCTCGCAACCCCCGGCGGCTCCGGCTGCGCCCAGTTCTATCAGGTGCGACCCGGTGACACCCTCTACCGGATCGCCTTGCGTTTCGGCACGACCGTCTCGGCCTTGTCGTCGCTCAACGGCATCGGTAACCCGAATCGGATTTACGCCGGCCAGACGTTGTGCGTCAAGGCCGGTGCGCCGATTCCGTTCGGGTTCCTCTACACCGTCAAGTGGGGCGACACCCTCTACTCCATCGGCCTGCGATACGGGTGGAGCGTCGCCTACCTGGCCCAAGTCAACCACTTGGGCAATCCCAACTTCATCTTTGCCGGGCAGGTGTTGCTGATCCCGTACCATTAGACATGATCGGAGATTCTTCGCTGGTTTCACGCCGCAACGAGAGGTTCGCGGCAGACCCGCTCAGAATGACCGTTGTTCCCGATAAAGCCTATTGAACACAAAAGACCTCGGAGATCTTGGGAGACCTCTGAGGTCTTTTGTAATGGTGGCTCGGTCAGGAGACCGGCCACAGCGATCGTGACTTATACCCACGCGATCTTGTTGGCGTCGAGCAGCTTCTCGTAAGCCGCCATGGCCGCAGGCCCTGTGAGCAAGTCCGCTTGGTCGGCGAACCAATCGGTCGGTTGCATCTCGGCGATCCAGCCCACGCCATAGGGGTCAGCGACGGCCAGGTCGGGATCGGCGGCCAGGTCGGCGTTGCCGCGCACGAAGACGCCCGCCAACGGCGCGGCCAACGGGCCGATGTACTTGAGGCTTTCCACCATGGCGAGGCTCTTACCCTTTGACACGAGTTGACCCACGCTCCGCGCCTGGATGCTGATGGCCGTCAGCGAGTTGTTGAGAAGGTGATACGCTGCAGGCGTCAGTCCCAGGCGCGCCAGCCCGCCGGGCAGTGGTCTCACCCAGACGTGCTTTTCGATAAGGTAGTAGAGGTCTTCCGGGAAGTTCCAACCGCGGATGGTAGCCACCCTGTCACTCCTGCGATGTTACGGCTGAATAATCACCGGCATCCCGATATAGGCCAGATCATAAAGGGTCTTGGCGTTTTCATCGCTGAGGAGGACGCAGCCGAAGGTGACGGGTGTGCCGACGTAGCCTTCCCACAGCCGCCAGCCGCGCGAGGCATCGTAGGGGATGCCGTGGATGCCGTTCTCGCTGGCGCCGGCCCAATAAATGCCCAGCCAGTATGGCATCCAGATGTTCCAGGTGGAGCCATAGGCCTTATCTATCTTCGACTGGATGGTGTAAGTTCCCGGATTCGTGCCCGCGCCGCGCTGGCCGGTGGAGCAGGGCCAATCCGCGATGATCGTGGTGCCGGCATAGAGCCAGCATCGTTGCTGTGTGATGCTGACGACGAAGCGGGACGCCTGGCCCGTGTACGCGATCGGCGCGCTCTCCGGGCCAGGAATGACCAGTTTCATGCCCAGCCGGATCAAATCGGGGCTGGTCAGGTTGTTGGCTCGCGCGATCGCGGCCGCGGTGACGCTGTATCGTTGAGCGATGCGGCCCAGGGTATCGCCCGCGACCACGGTGTACTGGATCTGCGTCCCAGCCTGCGGGGGCAGCGACGACGCGTCGGGCGGGCCGGGGACGACTAGCTTCTGGCCGACCCAGAGCAAATCCGGGTCAGACATGTTGTTGACCCCGACCAACGCCGTCTGGCTGACGCCCAGGTTGTGGGCGATGCTCGCCAGCGTGTCGCCCAGCTTGACGATGTAGACCCCCGTCTCGCCGGCCCGGATGCGACCTGGCGTCGCGGCCTGCCCCGGAATGATGAGTTTCTGGCCGACCCAGATAAAATCAACTCCCGGCAGACCGTTGGCCTGGACAATGGCGTCCACCGTGACGCCGTTGGAAAGGGCAATCATGCTGAGGCTGTCGCCTGACCGAACGACGTAGGTGACGCCCTGGGCGGTTACGACGCCCCCCGCCAGCGCCCACAGCAACAATACTAACAAACCCACAGTGCCCCATCGCAGCAGGCCACATCGGCCGATTGTCTTCACGCGTGCATCCCCCGTCTGCATGGCGTTCCTCCGCGAGCGGTGGTAGAATGGATTCTGATTCGACTGACAGACAAAGAATACTCGCAAACGGACATTCTGTCAAGAGGTATCATGCAACCCTGGCAAACTCTGACTTCCCGCCCCCTGCTCGATCGTGCCCCGTGGCTGATCGTCTGGGAAGAAGACGTCCGCCTGGCGAACGGGCTGGTGATCGAAGGCTACACACGCAGCCGTGGTCGCGATTACTCGATGGTCTTCGCCGTCCAGACCAACGGTACCGGGCCGCTCGTCCGCCAGTACAAGCATGGCGTCGGCGAGCCGCTCTACGATCTGCCCGCCGGCTACCTGGATTCGCCCGACGAGGCACCCCTGGCCGCGGCCCAGCGCGAGCTGCGCGAAGAGACGGGGCTGGTCGCCGATCGCTGGCAGGAGTTGGGCCACCTGGTCATTGACACCAATCGCGGCCCCGACCAGGCGCACATCTACCTGGCATTGGACGCGCACCTGGACGGCCCCCAGGAGCTCGATCCGGGCGAGGCGATCGAAGTGAGCTATCACACGCCGGCCGAGTTGCGCGACATGGTGCTGCGCGGGGAAATCACTTCGATGGCGTCGGTGGCGGGGATTATGATGGCGTGGGACGTGTTGCGTGCTACGTGATGCGCGCTTCTCGGATCTCCACCTTCTCAGATGCGCGCTACACTCGCTCCCGCGGCCGCGCGCGTGGGGTAGAGCGCCGGATTCAAGCCGATGCGGACCCGATACGCCTCGCTCACGGCAGGAATCGCCGCGGCCACCGCGCCCGCGGCCATCAGCGCCACCGCGCAGCCGCCGAATCCCGCGCCGGTGAGCCGCGCGCCGTAGCAACCGGGCTGCGCGGTCAATAACTCGACCATCGCGTCCAGCTCCAGGCTGCTGACCTCGTACAGATCGCGCAGGCTGGCGTGCGAGGCAGCCATCAGGCTGCCGACTTTGTGCAGATCACCCCTTTGCAGGGCCGCCACGGTCTCCAGCACGCGGTCGTTCTCGGCGATGACGTGCCGCGCCCGTCGGGCCACCACGTCGGGCAGATCCACCTGCGCCAGCATCGCCAGCGTGGCATCGCGCAACGCCGCCACGCCGAGCGCCCGCGCCGCGGCCTCGCACTGCGCCCGCCGCTCGTTGTACGCGGACGACGCTAACTGCCGGCGCACGGCCGTATCGGCGATCAAGATGGCGGTATCTGCCGGCGTGGGGACGGGCTGGTAGCTCAGGTCGCGGCAATCAATCAGCAACACGTGACCCTCTTGCCCCAACGCCGACGCGAG
This sequence comes from Chloroflexota bacterium, assembly GCA_026389845.1. GTDB lineage: Bacteria > Chloroflexota > Anaerolineae > CG2-30-64-16 > CG2-30-64-16 > JAPLHB01. The sequence continues at coordinate 8,732 of JAPLHB010000091.1, read as the reverse complement.
CTGATCCATCATGCCGCATTGCGTGCCGACGAACAGGTGCTCTGCCTTCTGACCGATGGCCGCGGCCTGGGCGGGTGGCACGGTGAAGCCGCCGGCCGCGCTGAACGCCTGCACCGCGGCCATCTCCACCGCGGCCGATGACGACAGCCCCGCGCCGATGGGCACGTCGCCGCTCATCACCGCGTCCAGCCCACGCACGGGATAACCTGCGGCCAGCAGCCCGGCCGCAACCCCGCGCACGTAGTTACTCCACGCCTGTTCGTGCGATGGCTGTACGCCGGCAAAACGAAAGGCAGTCTCACGCCCCAGGTCGAGCGCGACCAATCGCACGACGCCATCATCCCGCGGCGCGGCGACGATACGCGTCTCCCGCTCGATGGCGGCGGGCAGCACGAAGCCGTCGTTGTAGTCGGTGTGCTCGCCGATGATGTTCACCCGCCCCGGCGCGCGGGCGATCAGCACGGCCGGCCGGCCATACGTTTGGTTGAAGCGATCTATGAGTTCGTTGGTTGTCAGCGGGCCAGGCATGGCTTTCCTCTCTCCAAGCTCCAATCTCTAATCCCGGTAATGCACTTCCGAGCACTCCCGCAACCGCGCGGCCGCTGCTTCGGCGGGAATGTCGCGCTGCGGCTCGCCCAGCATCTCGAAGCCTACCATGAACTTGCGCACCGTGGCCGAGCGCAGGAGCGGCGGGTAGAAATGGGCGTGTAGCATCCAACCCGGATACTCTTTCCCGTCCGTCGGCCGCTGGTGCCAGCCCATACTGTATGGAAACGAAATTTCGAACAGGTTGTCGTAGCGCGTAGTCAGCCGCTTGAGAACGTCGGCCAGCGCATCGCGCTCGGCGTCAGCCAGGGCGGGCAGGGCGGCGACCGGACGACGGGGCAGCAGAATGGTCTCGAACGGCCACACGGCCCAGAACGGCGTCAGCGCGACCCAATGGTCGTTGGCGCAGACGATGCGCTCGCCGGCCGTCAACTCCAGGTCGAGGTAGTCCAGCAGCAACGGCCGGCCGTGCGCGGTGAAGTAGGCGGCTTGCTGTTGCATCTCCTTCGCCGGCTCGTTCGGGATCGCTTCGGTGGCCCAAATCTGGCCGTGGGGATGGGGGTTCGAGGCGCCCATCATCGCACCGCGGTTCTCGAAAACCTGGACGTAGCCGATAAACGGCAGCGCGCCCAACTCGGTCGTCTGCTGCGCCCAGGCATCCACCACCCGCCGGATGTCGGGCAACGCCATCTCGGCCAGGGTCAGATCGTGGCGGGGCGAAAAGCAGAGCACCCGGCAGAGGCCCTGCACCGGCTCGGCGCGAAGCAGGCCGGCCTGGTTCACCGCGCCCTCCATCGGCTGCGGCATCAGCGCGGCGAAGTCGTTGTCGAAGACGAAGGTGTGCTCGTACGGTGGGTTGGTCAGATCGCCTGCCCGGCTGTTGCCGGGACACAAATAGCAGCCGGGATCGTAGCGAGGCCGGATCTCCGGAGGCAACTTCTCCACCTGTCCCTGCCAGGGGCGCCTGGTGCGATGCGGCGACACCAGCACCCATTCCCCGGTCAAGGGATTGAGGCGGCGATGGGGATGGTCGGTAAGACTGAAGGCAACCATGATACGTTCCTCTCGCGGGAGATATCGCGACTCAAAGTCGGAAATGCCGTCTTGAAATGTGGAATGAAATCCATTGGGCGAATAATTCCAGATAATAGGACGCTGGGCAGAGTATACCACACAGGTGTAGGGTGGACAACGCGTCGTAAGCCAGCTCAACGGTTCCAAATGTGGAACTGTCACCCTGAGCGGGTTTGCCCCGTGAGGCTCGTTGCGGCGCGATTCCAGCGAAGGGTCTCGCTTGTCGCACGAAGATTCTTCGCTAGAGTCACGCCGCAACGAAAGTTCAGTCGTAGACCCGCTCAGAATGACAATCCTGCGGCGCCGCTTTTGGAATTGCTGAAGCCAACTCACGATCGGCAAAACTGTAAGATAAATGCAAGCGCCCGCTGTTGATTGCGTCATCCAGTAAAGGTATAATAGTGTGGTATAATTGAGAAAGATCGCAATGGAGCAGAATCCGCCCGGTGCTGCATCGGGTCGCAGCATCGGCATTTTTCCAGCGTGAGGTCGCGAGATGTTCAAGATGTCTTCCGAAAAGACGCGTGCGCTCCGGGGCATGGTGGCCCTGGTGGCCGTGCTCGCCAGCGTGCTGACCGGCCTGCCGTCGCAGGTCGCACACGCTGCGCCGCAGGCCGTCCCCGGCGTTGATCCCAACTTCTACAAGCTGACGATCAACCAGACCGGCATGGTCAAGGTGACGTATGAGGCGATGGACACGGCCGGCCTGCCGGTGATGACTCTCGATCCGACCACCTTTCAGATTTACGAGCAGGGCACGGAGGTCGCCCGCCGGATCGTGGACGCGGACAGCAGCGGCACCTTCAACGCCGGGGATTACGTGCTCTTCTACGGCCGCGGCGTCAACACGCTCTTCACCGGCACGAACGTCTATTGGCTCACCTACGGCGTCGCGCCCGGCCGCGATATGGTCGCCCGTGACGGCACACCCGACTCCGGCCTGCCCGCCGTCTCAGCGTTTCGCGACACCGTGCATCTGGAGCAAAACAAGACCTGGCGCGGGGACGTGCCGCTGACCGGCTACGCCGACCGCTGGTACTGGCAGTTCTACGATGCCACGTGCCGGCCGACCTGCGTCCCGTTCACCTTCACCAACGTCTTCAGCCTGCCGAACCCGGCCACGGGCGTCTACACCGCCACGCTGACCCCGCGACTGCGCGGCTACAGCACCCGCGGCCACCTGGCATTGTTCTATGTGAACGGCACTAGCGCCGGTCAGGCGACCTTCAACTGGCAGGATGAGTTTCTGGGCAGCCTGAGCTTCAGCCAGACGCCGCTCGTCAACGGCAGCAACATCTTGACCTTCACCGTGCCGCTCGATGGGCAGTCCACGCGCGACACGGGCTTCATCAACTGGTTCAATATCACGTATTCGCGCACCTACACCGCGCCGGCCAGCGGCCAGTTCGCCTTCGGCGTGGATGCTGCCAGCCCCGTCAGCGTGACCCTGGCCGGTGTGCTCAGCAGCACGACCGCGATCTACGACATCACCGATCCGCTCAACCCGCGGCCGATCGGCGGCGTGGCAGTGGATGGGAGCGGGCCGTTCGCCCTGTCGTTCGCCCACCAGCTCACCGCGGCGGCGCGCTACATCGCCGCCGCGCCAGGCCAACTCCTGACGCCGGGCGCAATCACGCTCGACGCCCCGTCGCACCTGCGCAACCCGACCCAGGGCGCCGACTGGATCGTCATCAGCCACCAGAATTTTCTGACCGCGGCCGAGCGGTTGGCCGAGCACCGTCGCTCGCGGCCGAATTTCCGCACCGCGGTCGTGGACGTGCAGGACATCTACGATGAGTTCAACGGCGGGTTGCCCGACCAGGAGGCCATCCGCGCCTTCATCCGCTACGCCTATGAGAATTGGCCGCGCCCGGCCCCGGCCTACGTCGTTCTGCTCGGCGATGGGCACTACGACCCGCGAGACTACCTGAACTACCATACGACGAGCTACATCCCACCCTTCCTGGCGCCCGTAGACAATCTGAACGGCATGACAGATGGCGACAACCGCTACGTGGCCTACGACCCGACGCCGCCGGCCACCAATCCGGCGCCGTTCATGCACCTGGGCCGGCTGCCCGCCAACACGCTTACCGAAGCCCAGGCAATGGTGGACAAGATCATCGCCTATGAGACCACGCCGCCCGATCCCGCGTGGAAACTCAAGACTGTCTTCGTCGCGGACAATTTCGATCCCCTGGCCGGCGATTTTTGGGCCAGCTCAGACGTGGTTGCGGTTGGAACGGCGCACCTGCCAGCCGAGTACAGCCGCATCACTGAGACGCTCTACTACGCCGGCGGCCTAGCGTCTGACGTTACGGACGGCATCGTCAATGCCATCAATGGCATTGATGCCAACAACAGCGGCGCCTTCCTGGTGAGCTACAACGGCCACGCCTCGCCACGCGCTTGGGCCTCCGAGAGCCTCTGGCCCACCGACGCGCTGCCGCGGCTGACCAACGCGGGCCGGTATCCCATCATGCTGCCCATGACCTGCCTGGAAGGCTACTTCATCAACCCCAATCCAGGCTCGGGGACCGTGAGCATGGGGGAGAGCATCGTCCGCATGACGAACGCGGGCGCGGTCGCCAGTTGGTCTCCCACCGGCAAGGGGGTCGCGGCCGGCCACGACGTGATCTTCCCCGCGTTCTACGACGCGATTTTCAAACAAGGGATCACCGAAATCGGCCCCGCCACGACCTACGCCAAGCAGGTCCTGTTCAACGGTACCAGCACTTTCAAGGATCTGATTGACACCTACATCCTGTTCGGCGATCCGGCCATGAGCTTCAACCTGGCCGCGCCGGACCTCCTGGTGCAGAAGCACGCCCAGCCGTCCGGCTACCTGCTGCCGGGCCAGCAAGTGACCTATCTCCTCACCTATCGGAACATCGGCGACGCGCCGGCCGCAGGCGTCGTGTTAACCGATACTCTGCCGGCCGAGATCATCGCCTCAACCTGGAGCGCCGGCGATCCCCTCGTGACCGCCCTGCCCGGCCAGACCTTCGCCTGGCAATTGCCGGATTTAGCCCCCAACGCCAGCGGCGTCATCACGGTGACGGGAACCGTCACGCCGGGCCTGCCGCTCAACACAGTGGTTACCAACACAACAAACATCCGCACGACGACGTGGGAGCCGCCGCAGAAGCTGGCGAACAACACGAGCCAGGTGGAGAACGCGGCCGTCCAGCCGACCGGCTTTGCGCTGGAGTCCTTCACCGCAAAGTGGGCGCTGAAGGGCGCGCGAATCGAATGGACCACCCGCAACGAGACCGGCATCAACGGTTTCAACCTCTACCGGTCGCGCACGGATGGCGAGCACGGCGTCCAGCTCAACCCCGAGTTGATCCCTGCCACCGCGCCGCCGGACGGCAGCGGCGACTATTCCTTGCGCGACACGGGCACTCTGCCCGGCCAGGTCGCCTACTACTGGCTGGAAATCGCCCAGCCGGAGCTATCCGTATTCGCCGGGCCGATTACGCCCCAGTGGACGAGCCAGGTCTTCTTGCCCCTGGTTCGTAAAGCAGGTCACAAATAAAATTCGCTATCGGCGCGTTACCTTTAGAAAGATATCTCGTCTACTAAAGTAACGTTTTTGGTCACTGGCCCGCCCTGTGCCAGGCGGGCGCTACTAACGCGGGCGTAAACGCCCAGAGGAGGCCCCCCATGCAGGTCCGTACCCCCCATGTCTGGTGGGATAGAGATAAACGATCCAACCAGACCGCAGCCCGCCGCTTGCTCCTGGCAGCGGCGACAGTCTTGACCGGCGCCCTGGTGCTGGCGCTGGCGATCGCATTCGTGGTCGCCGGCAGCCCAGCCTCGGTAGCCGCGCTTAGCCCATCCGAGGCGCCCGCGGCCGATCTGGGCGTCGCCGGTTCGGCCGACCACCTGGCTTCCTCGCCAGGCCCCGAGTCGGTCAACAACGTCACCATCGGTCTCACCAAGGTGGCCGCGCCCGACCCGGACGGCTATCGCCTGGTGGGCGATACGGTGGTCTTCACCATCACGATCCGCAACGAAGACCTGTTTGTCCCGATCGAGTACCTGCCGTTACGCGACGTGTACAGCCCGACGCGTCTCACCTACGTGAGCGCCAGCCCGACGCCGCAGACCGTGACGGCCGGTCTGTTGGAATGGGAAGATCTGATCACGGATCCTCGGGGCGGCACTCTGCTCGACCCCGGCGATTCCATGACCGTGATTGTGACCTTCACGGCCCAGGCCTCGGGCGTGACCACGAACACGGCGAGCATCCGGGGGGCTTACTTCCAGGGCGTCTCGACCCCGGTAGACGCCGGCCCGGCGCCCGCCGCTGTGACTATCTATGACCTGGACTTCGGCGACGCGCCCGACCCGGCCTACCCGACGTTGCTCGCCAGTAACGGCGCGCGCCACATGATCATCCCCGGCTTCTTCCTGGGCGCGTTGATTGACGGCGAGCTGAACGGCCAGCCCAATGCGACCGCGACCGGCGACAACCTCGCCAACCTGCCGGACGAAGACGGCATCACCTTCCTGACGCCGCTCGTGCAGGGCAAACAAGCCACGATCCAAATCATCTCGTCGCAGGCCGGCAAGCTTGACGCCTGGATTGACTGGAACGCCGACGGCGACTGGAACGACGCGGGCGAGCAGATCCTCGCCAGCGCCAACCTGTTAGGCGGCCTGGCGGTCGCCAACATCAACGTGCCGGCCACGGCCAAGCTAGGCGTTACCTTCGCGCGCTTCCGCCTGAGCACGGCGGGGGGCCTTGCGCCTACCGGCTTCGCACCCGACGGCGAAGTGGAAGACTACATGATCAACGTCGTACCCGACGGCGCCATCGGCGACTACCTCTGGTACGACACCAACGGCAACAGCCTACAAGACGTGGGCGAGCCGGGGATCGGCAACGTCACGTTGTCCCTCTACCGCGACGCGGATGGCAACGGCGTCTTCAACCCGATCACCGATACCCTGGTCGCCACTACCACGACCGACGCAGACGGCGGCTACCTGTTCAACGGCCTCCGGGCCGCCACCTACTTCGTGGACGTCACCGACGCCAACGGCATCTTGACGGGTCTGACCCACACGATCGGCCCCGAGAGCAAGCCCGACCCGACGGCGGCGATCGTACTCGCGACCGGCCAGGTCTATCGCGACGCGGACTTTGGCTACTACAAGACGCCGACCTCCGGCAACGCGATCATCGGCGACTTCGTCTGGTACGATGGCGACGGCGATGGAATGCAGGATCCGGGCGAGCCGGGCATGCCAGGCGTCACCGTCTGCGCAACGCCTCTGGTTGGCGCGCCGATCTGCACGACGACCGACGCCAACGGCCATTACCTGCTGGATGTGCCCCCAGGCACCTACACCGTCGCGCCGACGGCCGGCGTGCCCGGCGGCCTGTCTCCGTCGAACACGAACCCGCAGACAGTGACGGTGGCCGCGGGCCAGCAGTACCTCGACGCGGACTTCGGTTATTTTGACGGCACGAACAACCTGCTCGGCCAGATCGGCGGCACGATCTGGGACGACACGCTGCTTCAGAACGGTGTGCTAAACGTCAACGAGCCGCGCATCCCCAGTGTCAGCGTGGACCTGATCCGGGACACAAACAACAACGGCGTCTGGGACGCGGGCGAGCCGATCATCGCGACCGCCACGACCGATCAGAACGGCGACTACAGCTTCGACGGCGTGCCGGCCGGCAACTACCTGGTCAAGGTCTCGGACACGCAGAACGCGCTGGCCGACTACACGGTCGGCCCGCTCGGCAACCCGCTCTTGGATAACAACAGCAAAGCGCAGCCCTATCGCGTCGTCCTGCCTGCCGGCGGCCTGAACACCACGGCCGACTTCGGCTACATCCAGAACGGCACGACGAACCAGATGGGCATCATCGGCAACCAGGTCTGGTTCGAGACCGACCGCGACGGCCTGTTCGAGCCGCAGAACGGCGAGATCGGCATCCCCGGCGTGACCGTAGACTTGCAGAACGCGCTGGGCCAGGTCATCAGCACGACCACGACCGGCGCTTCCGGCGACTACGTCTTCACCGGCCTGCCGGCAGGCACCTATCGCGTGGCCGTCAGCGACACCTTCGGGATCCTGACCAATTACGTCGTCACGGCCCTGGGGCCCAACCCCGGCCAAGACAACAACAACCAGGCGCAGCCGTACACCGTCGTCCTGCCGGTCAATGGGATCAACACGACGGCGGACTTCGGCTACCTGGAGGCCTACGTTGACCTGGTCATCACCAAGAGCGACGGCGGCGTCAGCAGCGTGCCGGGCGGCATCGTCACCTACACGCTGAACTACACCAACGTCGGCACGACGACGGCGACCGGCGTGGTCATCACCGAGACGGTTCCCCCCAACAGCGCCGCCTACGCCGGGTCGGGCTGGACCTGCGTCGGCAGCACCTGCACCCGTAGCTTCGCTAACATCCCCGCGGGCGGCGGCGCCGGCTCAGTTACGTTCGCCGTCACGGTGAACAACCCCCTGCCCGCAGGCGTGATCCAGATTGACAACGTCGCGGTTATCGGCGACGACGGGACCAGCGGCCCCGACCGCAACCCGGCCGACAACACGGCAACCGATAACACACCAATAAACGCGACGCCGGACATGACGATCATCAAGAGCGACGGCGGCGTCGGCACGGTACCGGGCGGGACGGTGGTCTACACGCTGACCTACGCCAACGTGGGCAACCAGGGCGCGGCCGGTGTGACCATTACCGACACGGTGCCGGCCAACAGCACCTTCAACCCCGGCGCCAGCACGGTCGGCTGGGCCTGTCTGCCGAACAACAATGCGGGCAGCCTGTGCACCTACACCGTCGGCGCGGTGGCCGGTGATGGTGCGGGCGGCGCGGTCAAGTTCGCGCTGACGGTCGTCAACCCGCTGCCTGCGGGCGTGACGCTGATCACCAACACCGCCTGGGTGCAGGACAACGGCGCGAACGGCGCCGATCCGACCCCGGCCAACAACCAGAGCACCGACACCACGCCGGTGACGGCTGCACCAGACCTGCGGATCGTCAAGAGCGACGGCGGCATCAGCTCGACGCCGGGCGGGGTCATCACCTACACGCTGACGTACTCGAACGCGGGCAATCA